>NZ_JOCB01000003.1 GCF_000718775.1 Streptomyces sp. NRRL S-31 | reverse complement strand
CGCCGCCCCGGCCGCCCCACCGCCGCCCCCGCCGTCCCGGCGGCCCCTCCCCCGGACCGCGTCGACCTCTGGCTGGTGCCCCGGCCGGTCGCGCTCCGGGCCGAGGAGCTGGCCTGGGACGAGCTGGACGCGGCGGAACGGGCCCGGGCCGGTGCCTTCGTCCGGCCCGGCGACCGGCTGCTGTACGCCGCCGCGCACGTGGCGCTGCGCCGGCTGCTCGGCGGGTACACCGCGACCCGTCCCGGCCGGGTGCGGCTGGCGCGGGAGCCGTGCCCGCGGTGCGGCCGGCCGCACGGCCGGCCGGTGCTCGCCCCGCCCGCCCCGCCCGTGCACTTCTCGCTGTCGCACAGCGGCGACCTGGCCCTGGTCGGGGTGGCCGCCCGGCCCATCGGCGTGGACGTGCAGCGGCTGCCCGGGGACGCGGCCGTGGCCCTGTGCCTGCCGGCCCTGCACCCCGAGGAGCGGGCGGAGTTGCTCGCGCTGCCGCCCGGAGCGGCCCGCCGGGCGCTGTTCGGCCGGGTCTGGACCCGCAAGGAGGCCTATCTCAAGGGCCTGGGCACCGGGTTGCACCGCCCGCCCGGCGCGGACTACCTCGGCGCCGACCCGGCCCGGCACCCGGACGGCTGGACCGTGACCGGCATCCCCTGCGATCCCGGCCATGCCGCCGCCGCCGCCGTGCGGGGCGCCCCGCCGGCCGTCGCGGAGGTCCGCCGCTGGCCGGAGTCCTGGCTCGCGGCCCCCGCCCCGGTACCCCTACCGACCCCACCCCACCAGGGAGGCACCACGCATGTCCGCAGCACCGGCCACGACCGGGACCGAGGACACCCTCCAGCACCGCGTCGACACCCTGCGCGAGATCAGGAGGACGACCCTCGAGGGTGACTTGGAGGCCACCCGGCGCCAGCACGACAAAGGCAAGCTGACCGTCCGTGAACGCATCGCCCTGCTGCTGGACAAGGGCTCCTTCACCGAGGTCGAGGGCCTGCGCCGGCACCGCGCGACCGGCTTCGGCATGGAGGCGCGCCGGCCGTCCGGCGACGGCGTCGTCACCGGCTGGGGCACGGTGGAGGGCCGCACCGTGTTCGTCTACGCGCACGACTTCCGGGTCTTCGGCGGCGCGCTCGGCGAGGCGCACGCGGCGAAGATCCACAAGCTGATGGACCTCGCGGAGGCGGCCGGCGCACCGCTGGTGTCCCTCAACGACGGCGCCGGCGCCCGCATCCAGGAGGGTGTGACCGCGCTCGCCGGCTACGGCGGCATCTTCCGCCGCAACACCCGGGCGTCCGGGGTCGTCCCGCAGATCAGCGTGATGCTCGGCCCGTGCGCGGGCGGCGCCGCGTACAGCCCCGCGCTCACCGACTTCGTCTTCATGGTGCGCGACACCTCGCAGATGTTCATCACCGGCCCGGACGTGGTGAAGGCGGTGACCGGCGAGGAGATCACCCAGAACGGGCTCGGCGGCGCCGACGTCCACGCGACCGTCTCGGGGGTGGCGCACGGCGTGTACGACTCCGAGGAGGAGTGCCTGGAGGACGTCCGCCACCTGCTGTCGCTGCTGCCGTCGAACAACCGCGAACTCGCCCCGGTCGAGGTGTCCGGGGACCCGGCCGAGCGGCCGAACGACCGGCTGCTGGACCTGGTGCCGCTGGAGCCGGGGCGGGTGTACGACATGCACGCCGTGATCGAGGAGATCGCCGACGACGGCGTCCACTTCGAGGTGCATCCCGGCTGGGCGCCGAACCTCGTGTGCACGCTGGCCCGGCTGGACGGGCACGTCGTCGGCTTCGTCGCCAACAACCCGGCGGTCTCCGCGGGCGTGCTGGACATCGAGGCGTCCGAGAAGGGCGCCCGCTTCGTGCAGTTCTGCGACGCGTTCAACATCCCGCTGGTGACGCTGGTGGACGTCCCGGGCTTCCTGCCGGGCGTGGACCAGGAGCACCACGGCATCATCCGGCGCGGCGCCAAGCTGCTGTACGCCTACTGCAACGCGACCGTGCCGCGGATCTCGCTGGTGCTGCGCAAGGCGTACGGCGGCGCGTACATCGTGATGGACTCCCGGTCGATCGGCGCGGACCTGGCGCTGGCCTGGCCGGCCAACGAGATCGCGGTGATGGGCGCGGAGGGCGCGGCGAACGTGGTCTTCCGCCGGGAGATCAACGCCGCCGACGATCCCGAGGCGGTGCGGGCCCGGCGCATCGCCGAGTACCGGGAGCAGCTGATGCACCCGTACTACGCGGCCGAACGGGGGCTGGTGGACGACGTCGTCGACCCGCGCGAGACCCGTTCGGTGCTGATCCGGTCGCTGCACATGCTGCGCGCCAAACACGCCGACCTGCCCGCCCGCAAGCACGGCAACCCGCCCCAGTGACCCGCCGGCCCGCCGTACGCGACCCCAGGGAGCAGTGATGAGCACGACCGGTTCCGAGCACCCGTCCCGGTCCGCCGACTTCGGCGCCGTGCCCGCGGGGCCGCTGATCCGCGTGCTGCGGGGGCACCCCAGCGCGGCGGAGCTGGCCGCGCTGACGGCCGTCGTGCTGGCCCGCGCGGCGGCCGGGGAGGACCGGGCCGGTTCCGCGGCGCCGGCCCGGGCGGCGGCCGGCTGGCACCGTCCGGAGCGCGTAAGGGGCTTCCTCGGCCCGCGCACCTGGCGCACCGGGGCCCCGGCCGCGCCGGGCCGCTAGCACCTCCGGCGTCCCCCGCCGCGCCACCTGTACCTTCCGGTTCACCCTCACCGTCGCCGGCGCCCCGACCCCCACCCCTGCCCCACCGCGCACCGCGCCACCGCCCCCGCCGCGGGAGCACCCCCCTCTTCGCCACAGGAGCACCCATGACACCACGCACCCCCGACCGCACCGGACCGGAGGCGACGGCATGAGACTGCTGGTCACCGGCGGAGCCGGGTTCATCGGCTCGCACTTCACACGCACGCTGCTCGAGGGCGGCTACCCGGGCCACGAGACGTCCCGGGTGACCGTCCTCGACAAACTCACCTACGCCGGCAACCGGGACAACCTGCCCGCGGCGCACCCCCGGCTGGAGTTCGTGCGCGGCGACATCTGCGACGCGGAGCTGCTCGCCCGCGTCCTGCCCGGGCACGACGCGGTGGTGCACTTCGCCGCGGAGTCGCACGTGGACCGCTCGGTCGCGCAGGCGTCCGCGTTCGTGCGCACCAACGTGCTCGGCACCCAGACGCTGCTGGACGCCGCTCTCGCGGCCGGCACGGAGCGGTTCGTCCACGTCTCCACCGACGAGGTCTACGGCTCCATCGCCGAGGGCACCTGGACGGAGGACAGCCCGCTGCTGCCCAACTCCCCCTACGCCGCCTCCAAGGCGTCCTCGGACCTGATCGTCCGCGCCTACCACCGCACGCACGGCCTGAACGCCTCGATCACCCGCTGCTCCAACAACTACGGCCCCCACCAGCACCCGGAGAAGCTGATCCCGCTGTTCGTGACGAACCTGCTGGAGGGCCTGCCGGTGCCGCTCTACGGCGACGGGCGCAACGTGCGCGAGTGGCTGCACGTGGACGACCACTGCCGGGCCGTCGCCCTGGTGCTCGACCGGGGCCGGGCCGGCGGGGTCTACAACGTCGGCGGCGGCGACGAGCGGACCAACCGGGCCGTCACCGAGCGGCTGCTCGACCTGTGCGGCGCCGACTGGTCGCGGGTGCGGCACGTACCGGACCGCAAGGGGCACGACCTGCGCTACGCCCTGGACGACGGCAGGATCCGCGAGGAGCTGGGGTACGCCCCGCGGGTGCCGTTCGAGCAGGGGCTCGCCGACGTCGTCGCCTGGTACCGCGACAACCCCGGCTGGTGGAAGGCCGCCCGGTCCGCCCGACTCCCCAAGGAAGGCAACGCCTGATGAACGCCCACAAGGGCCTGATACTCGACGAGACGGCCAAGTACCACCAGGAGCTGAGGAACGACGCCCCCTTCGTGCCGGGGACCACCGAGATCTGGCCGGCCGGTGCCGTGCTGGACGAGGCGGACCGCGCGGCGCTGGTCGAGGCCGCGCTGGAGATGCGGATCGCCGCCGGCCCCAGCTCCCGGAAGTTCGAGGCGCGGTTCGCCCGCACGCTCGGGCTGCGCAAGGCGCACCTGACCAACTCGGGTTCCTCCGCGAACCTGCTGGCGCTGTCGGCGTTCACCTCGCACCTGCTGGAGGACCGCCGGCTGCGGCCGGGCGACGAGGTGATCACCGTCGCGGCCGGCTTCCCGACCACGGTCAACCCGATCATCCAGAACGGCCTGGTCCCGGTCTTCGTCGACGTCGAGCTGGGCACGTACAACACGACCGCGGCCCGGGTGGCGGAGGCCATCGGGCCGCGCACCCGCGCCATCATGATCGCGCACGCGCTCGGCAACCCCTTCGAGGCCACCGAGATCGCCCAGCTCGCCGCGGACCACGACCTGTTCCTGATCGAGGACAACTGCGACGCGGTCGGCTCCCGCTACGACGGCAGGCTCACCGGCTCCTTCGGCGACATCACCACGGTCAGCTTCTACCCCGCCCACCACCTGGCCATGGGCGAGGGCGGCTGCGTGCTCACCTCGAACCTGGCACTGGCCCGGATCGTGGAGTCGCTGCGCGACTGGGGCCGGGACTGCTGGTGCGAGCCGGGCGAGACCAACAAGTGCCTCAAGCGGTTCAAGTACCAGATGGGCACGCTGCCCGAGGGATACGACCACAAGTACATCTTCAGCCACGTCGGTTACAACCTGAAGGCCACCGACCTCCAGGCCGCGCTGGGCCTGTCCCAGCTGGAGAAGCTGGACCGGTTCTGCGCGGCCCGGCGGCGCAACTGGGCCCGGCTGCGCGAGGGCCTGGACGGCGTGCCGCACCTGCTGCTGCCCGAGCCGACGAGGCGCAGCGACCCCAGCTGGTTCGGTTTCGCGCTCACCGTCGACCCGGACGCCCCGTTCAGCCGGGCGGCGCTGGTCGACTTCCTGGAGGAGCGCCGGATCGGCACCCGGCGGCTGTTCGCCGGCAACCTCACCCGGCACCCCGCCTACCTCGGCAGCCCGCACCGGGTGGTCGGGGACCTGGCCAACAGCGACATCATCACCGACCAGACGTTCTGGGTCGGGGTCTACCCGGCGCTGACCGAGGAGATGCTCGACTACGTGGTCGCCTCGGTCAAGGAGTTCGTGGCGGGCAACTCGTGAGCCGCGCCACCGCCGCCGTGACCGGTCCGGCCGGCCCGGTCCGGCTGCGCTCGCTGGTCGACGAGGAGCTGCCGCACCGCTTCGCCCGTTCCGCCGCCGCCCGGGAGGGCGCCCGGCTGCGCACCGAGGAGGTGGCCGACTGGCTGGCCGAACGCCGTGCGGCCCACTCGTTCCGGGTCGACCGCATCCCCTTCGAGCGGCTGGACGGCTGGTCGTTCCGGGAGGACGGCGGTGACCTCGCGCACCACAGCGGCCGGTTCTTCACCGTCGAGGGGCTGCGGGTGACCAGCACCGCCGGGCCCGTCCGGGAGTGGCAGCAGCCGATCATCAACCAGCCCGAGGTCGGCATCCTCGGGATCGTCGTCAAGGAGTTCGACGGGGTCCTGCACCTGCTGATGCAGGCGAAGATGGAGCCCGGCAACCGCAATCTGCTCCAGCTCTCCCCCACCGTGCAGGCCACCCGCAGCAACTACACGCGGGCGCACCGGGGTTCCGGGGTGCGGTACGTGGAGTACTTCACCGACCGGTCCCGGGGCCGGGTGCTCGCGGACGCCCTCCAGTCGGAACACGGCTCGTGGTTCTTCCGCAAGAGCAACCGCAACATGATCGTCGAGGCGCACGGGGAGGTCCCGGAGCACCCGGACTTCCGCTGGCTGACGCTGGGGCAGATCGGCGCGCTGCTGCGCCGGGACAACCTGGTCAACATGGACGCCCGGACGGTGCTGTCCTGCGCCCCCTTCCCCGACCCGGACGGTGTCGCCCTGCACTCCGCCACGGAGCTGCTGTCCTGGTTCACCGCCGAGCGGGCGCGGCACGACCTGACCGCGGAGCGGGTGCCGCTGGGCCGGGTGGCGGGCTGGCGGCGCGGCCCCTGGTCCATCGACCACGAGGCGGGCCGCTACTTCAGCGTGGTCGCCGTGTCGGTGCGGGCCGGCAGCCGGGAGGTGAGCGGCTGGTCCCAGCCGCTGTTCGAACCGCACGGCCTCGGGGTGACCGCGTTCCTGACCCGGCGCATCGGCGGCACCCCCCATCTGCTGGCGCACGCCCGGGTGGAGGGCGGTTTCGCCGACACCGTCGAGCTGGGCCCGACCGTGCAGTACACCCCGGAGAACCACGCCCACCTGCCGGTGCCGCCGCCGTTCCTGCGGACCGTGCTCGAGGCCGGCCGGTCGCGCGTCCGGTACGAGGCGGTGCACTCGGAGGAGGGCGGCCGGTTCCTCAACGCGGAGAGCCGCTACCTCTTCGTGGAGGCCGGGGAGGCCGAGGCGCCGCTCCAGGCGCCGCCGGGCTATGTGTGGGTCACCCCGTACCAGCTCAGCCGGCTGGTGCGGCACAACCACTACCTCAACGTGCAGGCGCGCACGCTGCTGTCCTGCCTGACCTCGGGGGCGGTACGGCTCTGATGGAACCGGTGCGCATCGGCGTCCTCGGCTGCGCGGACATCGCCCGCCGCCGGATGCTGCCCGCCTTCCGCGCCTGCGCGGACACGGAACTCGTCGCGGTCGCCTCCCGGGACGCCGGCCGGGCCCGGGAGACGGCCGCCGCGGCCGGCTGCGAGGCGGTGACCGGCTACGGCGCGCTGCTGGCCCGGACCGACATCGACGCCGTCTACGTGCCGCTGCCGACGGCCCTGCACGAGCGCTGGGTGCGGGCGGCGCTGGACGCGGGCAAACACGTGCTGGGCGAGAAGCCGCTCACCACCGACCCGGCGAGCACGGCGGAGCTGGCCGCGCGGGCCGCCGGGGCGGGGCTGGCCCTGCGGGAGAACGTGATGTTCGTGCACCATCCGCAGCACGCCGTGGTCCGCCGGCTGGTCGAGGACGGCGCGATCGGCGAGGTCCGGGCGTTCCGGGCCGCGTTCACGGTGCCCCGGCTGCCGGACCACGACATCCGCTACGACCCCCGGCTGGGCGGCGGCGCCCTGTGGGACACCGGGGTGTATCCGGTGCGGGCCGCCCTGCACTTCCTCGGCGCGGAGCTGGAGGTCGCCGGTGCCGTCCTCGCGCACGGCGGTCCCGGCCGGGCCGTGGACACCTCCGGCGCGGTGCTGCTGCGCGACGGTGCGGGGGTGGGGGCCCAGCTGGCCTTCGGGCTGGACCACGCCTACCGCTCGTCGTACGAGATCTGGGGCAGCGCGGGGCTGATCACCGTGGACCGGGCGTTCACCCCGCCCGCCGGTCTGCCGCCCCGGGTGCGGCTGGAGCGCCGGGACACGGCCGAGGACCTCGGTCTGCCGCCGGCGGACCAGGTGCTGGGCACGGTGGCCGACTTCGCCGCCGCCTGCCGCACCGGTGCGCCGCCCGACCCGGCCGTCCTCCACCAGGCCCGGCTGCTGGACCGTGTCCGCCGTACGGCCGACCGCACCTGACGGGGGTTTGCGCCGCGCGGGTGCCGAGGGGAGCTTGGAAGGACGGCTCCACAGGAGAACTGCCTCATCCACCGCGCCGTACGGCGCCGCTCATCGAAGGAGGTACCCCCGGTGCACGCCGTATCGCCTCCCGGACTCACCCGGCCGGACGCCCCCGCCGCCCCCGCCGCCCCCAGGACTCCCACGCCGGCCGGACCGGACACCCCCGCGCCGCGCCGGTCCAAGGCGCGGGAGGTGACGCTCGACGGCGGCGACGGGGTACGGCTGTCGGGTCTGCTGGCCGAGCCCCGGGCCGGGCGGGCGCCCCGGGCCGTCGTCGTCGCGCTGCACGGCAGCGGCATGCGCGCCGGCTACTTCGACAACCGGGCGCGGCCCGGGCTGTCGTTGCTCGAACTGGGCAGCCGGCTCGGCTACACCGTGCTCGCGCCCGACCGCCCCGGCTACGGCGACTCGGCCGCCGTGCTGCCGCTGGGGCAGGACCTGGCCGGGCAGACCGCGACGCTGGGCGCGGCCCTGGCCGACTTCGCCGGACGGCGGCCGGTGGGCGCGGGGTTCTTCCTGCTCGCCCACTCCGCCGGCGGCCGGCTCGCGCTGTCCGCCGCCGCGGCGGCCGGCTCGCTGCCGGCCCCGCTGCTCGGGCTGGACGTCTCCGGCCTGGGCAGCGCCTTCGCCGTCGAGCCGGACCAGTTGCCCGGCGCCGGTGCGCCCGGGGCCTGGCGGCGGCACTGGGGGGCGCTGCGGCTGTACCCGCCGGTGGCCTTCCGGCTGGGGCAGCGGCTGGTAGCCCCGGTGCCCGCCGTGGAGGCCGCCGAGACCCTGCTGTGGCCCGGGGCGTACCCGGCGCTGGCGGCCCGGGTGCGGGTGCCGGTCCGGTTCACCTTCGCCGAGCAGGAACAGTGGTGGCGCACCGACGAGGAGGCGGTGCGGGCGCTGCTGGCGCCGCTCGCCGCGCCGCGCGCGGTGGTGGACCGGCAGCCCGACGCCGGGCACAACATCAGCCTCGGCTGGGCCGCCCGCACCTACCATCTGCGGGCCCTGGCCTTCCTCGAGGAATGCCTGCTGGCCCGGGAGGCGGCGCCGCCCTCTCGCCCGCACGGCACCTGACATCCGCCCCGCCCGGAGATCTCCCGGGCGGGGCGGACTTTTTTGTGTGTGCCACCGGCCCGCTTTTACAGGAAAACGTCAGGACCTTGAAGGAACAGGCCGCGAAGTCGGTCCCGGTTCCTGTCGTCCGCCCAGCTCAAGCCGGGTCGGCAGGCGGACGGTCGGCCGTACATCCCTGACACGACTTGACGCTCACCTGACTCGGGAATGCTTGCACGCGCATTCCGCTCGGCGGAGACTCGAATCAAGTCGAAGCTCAAGTCGAAGTTCACGCCGAAGCACGATTCTGTCTTTTCTGACGAGGAGTAATTCCGTGCAATTCAATCTCATCGGCCCCTTCGAGATAGTGACCGACGACGGCAGGACCTACCGTCCCGGCACCCCGAAGGTCTGCCAGACCCTGGCACTGCTGCTGACCCGGCCGAACGAGATCGTCACGGCGGAGACCCTGATCCGTGAGCTGTGGGGGGAGCGCCCGCCCCGCAGCGCCGTCACCACCCTCCAGACGTACGTCTACCACGCGCGCCGGATGTTCGTGAACGAGCGGCTGACCGCCCCGGACCGGGCCCTGCTCGTCACCTCGCCGCCCGGGTACGCCATGCGGGTGACCGACGACGAGGTCGACGTGCGGATCTTCGAGCGCCTCGTCGACCAGGCCCAGCGGCATCTCGCGGAGGACGACCCGGCGCTCGCCCTCGGCACCGTCGAGCGGGCCCTCGCCCTGTGGCGGGGACCGGCGCTCGCCAACTTCCCCGCGGGCGACGTGCTCATCGGGCACATCACCCACCTGGAGGAGCTGCGGATCCGCGCCTACGAGATCCGCATCGACGCCGGGGACCGGCTGGGCCGGCACCGGGAGGCCATCCCCGAACTGCGCCGGCTCATCAACGAGTACCCGCTCAACGAGTGGTTCCACGGCCGTCTGATGTCCGCCCTCGGTGCCACCGGCCGCCGCGCCGAGGCCCTCCAGGCCTACCAGCACGTGCGCCGGCTCCTCGCCGACGAGCTGGGCCTGGAGCCCTCGCTGGAGCTGAAGCGGCTCCAGCTGCGGCTGCTGAACCCGGAGCCGGGGGACGGCGGCCCCGGGTGGGCGACGGCGCGGGCGCACCACCGCGGGGTGGTCGGCGCGAAGACGGCCTGACGGCCGGCGCGCGGCGGACCCGCCGTACGTGACGCGGCCCGGCGAGAGAGCCCGGCGGGAGGGTCTCCCGCCGGGCTCTCTCGCCGGGCTCTCTCGCCGGGCCGTCGAGGGCGGCCGCTCAGGCGCCGTCGGGCCGTTCCACTTCCGCCAGGGTGCGCAGGATCGCCGTCTGCCTGGTGTCCCGCTCGCGCACCCACTCCTCGTAGGTGCGCCCGCCGTAGGCCGCCTCCGCCTGCTCGACGAGGGTGCGCACGGTCTCCGCGTCCATCGGTGGCCGGCCCAGCGCCTGCCAGCCGCGTTCCAGTCCGGAGCCCAGCGTGCCCAGCCACTTGCGCAGGCCGCCCTGGCCGCCGCCGAGGTGGAAGGCGAGGAACGGGCCGACGGTGGCCCAGCGCAGCCCGATGGAGTGGACCACCACCCGGTCCAGCTCCTCCACGGTGACCACGCCCTCGCGCACCAGGTGCACGGCCTCGCGCAGCAGCGCGGACTGGAGCCGGTTGGCGGCGAACGCCAGGACCGGCCTGCGCAGCACCACGGGCACCCGGCCGACCGACTCCAGGAACTCCACGGCCTCGCGCACCGCGTCCGGCGCGGTGCGCTCGCCCGCGACCACCTCCACCAGCGGCACCACGTGCGGCGGGTTGAAGGGGTGGCCGACCACCAGACGGGAGGAGTCGGCCATCCGCGCGCCCATGTCGTCGGGGTCGAGCGTCGAGGTGGAGGAGAGCAGCAGCGCCGACGCCGGCGCCGCCTTGCCGATCCGCTCGAACAGCTCCTGCTTGAGCTCCAGGTTCTCCGGCGCGTTCTCGACCACGACGTCCGCGTCGGCGACCGCCCGCTCCAGGTCCGGTTCGAACTCCAGCCGCACGCCGAAGCCGGCCGGGTCGGCACTCCCCTCGGGCAGGAAGGGCGCGAACAGGTCGAGCGCCTCCGCGACGATCCGCGGCGCGTCGGCCCGGCGGCTGTTGACCCGCACCCGCAGCCCATGGCCGAGGAACAGGGCGATCCAGCCGAGGCCGATGGTGCCGGCGCCGATCACGGTGACGGTGCGCGGAGCGGTGCCGGGCGCGGCGGTCACGCGAGGCCCCCCTTGAGCTTGGGGATGACCTGTTCGGCCATCAGCCGCATGGTGGTGGCCGCGTCCTCGAAGGACAGGTGGCCGGAGTGCACACCCAGGCTGAGGGTGAGGTCGTCGCCGAACCAGGAGGAGATCTGCTCCAGTTGCCCGCGCACCTGCTCCGGGGAGCCGATGAGCAGCTTGTTCCCGTCGAGCTTGGACTCGAAGTGCGAGGTCTGGGTGGCCTTCACCAGGTTCTCGTAGCCCGGGTAGGCCGTGGAGCGGGTGGTGGCCCAGGACGCCACGGCCGCCCGGATCGCGGTGGTGTTGCGGTCGTCGTCGTAACGGCCCTTGCGGCGGGCCTCCTCGCCGTCCTCGGCGACCACGCACGGGTAGGTGAGGTGGATCTGCTCGGCGCCCGGGGTGTGGCCGGCCGCGGCCCACTCGGCGCGGTAGGTGCGCAGCCGGTCCTGGAGCTCCTCGGTGGCCATCACGTTCGGCACGGTCTGGAGGTTGTGGCCGGCCCGTCCGGCCTCCGCGCAGGACTCGGCGCTGCGCGCGGTGGTGACGAAGACCGGCGGGTGCGGCTGCTGCGCCGGGCGGGGCAGCAGGGTGACCGGGCCGAAGCGGTGGTAGCGGCCCTCGAAGACCACGTCCTCCTCCGACCACAGCCGCTTGATCGCGGTGACGGACTCGACGAACCGGTCCTTGGACTCGTCGATGGGGATGCCGAAGGCGGCGAACTCGTCGGGCAGGAAGGCCCGTCCGAAGGCCGCGTCGACCCGGCCGCCGGAGATGTTGTCGAGCATGGCCAGCTTGCCGGCGAGCTTGACCGGGTGCTGGAAGGCGGGGATGGTCGCGCTGGTGCCGAGCCGGACCCGCCGGGTGCGTCCGGCCGCCGCGGCCAGGAACGTCACCGGGTCGGGGCTGTAGCCGCCGTACGGGAAGAAGTAGTGCTCGACGATCTTGACGTGGGCGAAGCCGAGTTCCTCCGCCAGGTCGACCAGGCACAGCGCCTCGTCGAAGTACTGCGTCCCGGACTTGTCGGCGGGGCCGACGGTCGGGAAGAAGACGATGCCGAACTTCATGGGAGGTCTCCTCAGTCGCGGTCGGATCCGTCGTGGCTCAGCAGGCGTTCCCGGACCTGCCAGCCGCCGCCCTCGACGGGCACCAGGTGGTCGCGGCAGACGACGCTGGCGAAGATGTCCAGCGCGCCGCCCCGGGGGGTGCGCATGGCCAGGGCGTAGGCGCGGGTGCGCAGGGTGCCGTCCGGCTGCGGGCGGACGTCGAGCATCGCCAGCCAGTGCCGGAAGTCGATCTTGTCGGCGTCCAGCCGGAGCTGGCGGGCCGAGGCGGACTCGCCGATCGCGGCCCGGCCGCGGAGGGGGGCGTCCAGCCGGCTCGCCTCCTGGAAGACGGCGTCCTCGGTGAAGGTGCCGGCCCACTCCACGGGCCGGGCGTCGTCGATGAGGCCCATCTGCCGGGCGTAGAACTGCTGGACCTGCGCGTACAGCTCGGCGGAGACGAAGGGCTCCGCGGTCGCCGGGGACAGCGACGTGTCGCTCATGGGACTGCCTTTCGAGAGGGGTGCCGGTCACCCGGCGGGGGTGGATACGGACGGGAGGGGGTGCGGGCGGCCGGGGGTCAGGCGTGGTCCGGCGGCGCGGCCTCGGCCAGCAGCCGGGTGCCGTAGCCGGTGCCGACCGGGTCGAACCGGAGCGCCACATGGCCGGCCAGCCCGTGGAGGTCGCGCCAGATCCGCTGGAGCGGCTGCCCGGCCTGCTGGGCGGCGCTGCCGGCGGTGCGCAGCAGCCGCTCGACGACCTCCACCAGCTGCTCGACGGCGTAGGCGCAGTCCGCGGGGTTGCGGACCAGTTCGAGCGGGGAGGCGGCGGGCGCGTCGGCGACCCGGGCGGCGCGTTCCATCAGCAGCGCGGCGGCGTCGGTGGCGATGGTGGCGCGGGCCAGCACCGCGGCCCGCGCCGGGTCGCCGCCGCCCGCGTGGCCGCTCCACGCGCGGAGCGCGGCGCGGGCGGCGCCGAGCGCGGGCGCGCCGAAGAGCAGGCCGCTGAGCAGGCGCAGCGGCGCGGTGTGGCAGCGGGCGGCGGAGCCGACGCTGCGGCCGCCCAGCATGTCGTCCCGGGCGAAGCCGCGGTGGGCGGGGACGAACACGTCGTCGGCGACGAGGGTGTTGCTGCCGGTGCCGCGCATGCCGACCGGGTGCCAGGTGTCCGACACCCGGTAGTCCTCGCGCGGCAGGGCGAGGAACCACGGCACGCGCTCCCCGCCCGCGGGCACCAGCGCGCAGGCCAGCGCCCAGTCGGAGAAGCCGACGGCGCTGGTGTAGGGCCAGCTGCCGGTCACCCGCCAGCCGCCGGGCACCGGGGTGGCGCTGCCGCGGGGCACGAGCGCGCCCACCACGACGGTGTCGGCGCCCTTCGCCCACAGCTCGCCCTGCCCCTCCTCGGGCAGGTAGGCGCCCATCCGGGCGGCGCCCGCGAGCACCGCGCCGCACCAGGCGGCCGAGGTGCAGCCCTCGGCGACGGCGGCGACGGCGTGCAGCAGCGCGGTGGCGCCGCCCGCCGTGCCGCCCCAGCGCTCGGGGACGAAGTGCCGGGCGAACCCGGCCCCTACGACGGCCTCGGCCGCCTCGGCGGGCAGCGCGCGTTCGCGGTCGGCGCGGTCGGCGTGGCGGGCGACCACCGCGGCGGCCTCCCGCGCCGCCGCCTGAAGATCCGTTGCGGAGATCGGCCGGCTCGGCATCGTGGACCCCTTCCTCGTATCCCGGGGCGCGGGGCCCGCGGCGGACGACGCCGTCACGGTCGCCGGGGGCGATCCAGACCCGATGGAGGGCGGCTCGACCGTGTGCGGCCGGCGGCGGCCCTCGATCCGGGTTCGACCGGCGCACCGCACGCTTCGGGCACCGACGACGACATGAGGTGAGGAGCACGTGAAGGGAATCATCCTGGCCGGGGGGAACGGCACCCGGCTGCACCCCGTGACGCTCGGGGTGTCCAAGCAACTGCTGCCCGTCTACGACAAGCCGATGATCTACTACCCGCTGTCCGTGCTGATGCTGGCCGGCATCCGGGACATCCTGATCATCTCCTCGCCCCGTGACCTGCCGCAGTTCCGCAGGGTCCTCGGCGACGGGCACGCGCTGGGCATCCGGCTGACGTACGCCGAGCAGCCCCGGCCGAACGGTCTGGCGGAGGCGTTCCTGATCGGCGCGGACCACGTCGGCGACGACTGCGTGGCCCTGGTGCTGGGCGACAACATCTTCCACGGGCCGGGGTTCTCGCTGGTCCTCCAGGAGCACACCCCGCACACCGACGGCGCCCTGCTGTTCGGCTACCCCGTCCGGGACCCGCACCGGTTCGGGGTCGGCGAGGCGGACGTGGCGGGCCGACTGGTGTCGATCGAGGAGAAGCCCGCCGAGCCCCGCTCGAACCGGGCCATCACCGGGCTGTACTTCTACGACAACGACGTGGTGTCCATCGCGCGCGGGCTGCGCCCCTCGGCCCGCGGGGAGCTGGAGATCACCGACGTCAACAAGGAGTACCTGGCCCGTGGCAAGGCCCGGCTGGTGGACCTCGGGCGGGGCTTCACCTGGCTGGACACCGGCACGCACGACTCGCTGCTGGACGCCGGGCAGTACATCCAGACCCTGGAGCACCGGCAGGGCCTGCGGATCGCCTGTCTGGAGGAGGTGGCGCTGCGCATGGGGTTCATCGACGCCGCGCAGTGCCACCGGCTCGGCCGGCGGCTGGGCAGCTCCGGGTACGGCCAGTACGTCATGGAGATCGCCGACTCCCTCCGGGACGCCGGGCCGCGTGAGCGGGCGGGGTCCCTCGCGGGGCCGCGGTACGGCGGGCCGGCCCGGACGCCGACCGTCGTCTGAGCGCGCGGGTGGCGCGTTGTGATGGGTGGGGCCCCGCTCGAATCCGGTTCGAGCGGGGCCCGGGCGTACGGTGCTGAGCTGGCGGGACGGCCGATCGGACGGCCGCACGACCTACGGGAGGGCACGCATGACGGAGCGCGCTGAGGGCGGCGCCGGCGCACGGGAGGTGACCTTGTGGGTCGACCCGGTGTGCGCCTGGACCTGGATCACCTACCGGTGGCTGCGGGAGGTGGCCGAGGTGCGCCCGCTGTCGCTGACGGTCCGTCCGACCGGGCTGGGCTACCTCCGGATGGAGTCGGGTCCCGACGCCGCGCACGAGCGGTTCCGGGAGCTGTCCCCGGGCCCCGTGCGGGTGCTGGCCGCCGCCGCGGCCGGACACGGGGACGAGGTGGTGGGCCCCCTGTACGAGGCCATCGCGCGCCGCTTCCACACGGCCGGGGGGCTGTACGCGGGACTGCACGAGCGGGTGCGGGGGCTGGACCACGCGGCGAAGCGCGCGGTCCAGACCGAACTGCTGGAGCGGGCCCGCGCGGTGGTCGGCGAGGCGCTGGCGGAGGCCGGGCTGCCCGCCGGGCTGGAGGCGGCGATGGCCTCCCCCAAGTGGGACGAGAAGCTGCGGGCCGCGCACGAGTCGATCCCGCGCGACGGGCGCGAGCTGGAGGTCGTCGGGGTACCGGTGGTCTCGGTGGACGGCCGGGTCGGCGTCTTCGGGCCGGTCCTGTCCTCGGTGCCGTCCGGTGCGCGGGCCGGCGCCCTCTGGGACGGTTTCACGGCCCTGGTCGAGGAGGACGCCTTCCTGGAACTGCGCCGCGTCACCCCGAGACCGGCCCCGGACCCGACGGCCTGACACCGACGGAGCCGTAGTCGGTCATCTCTGAACCGGAACCGGCCAATTGCGGACCGGAGCGGTCTGACACGGACCGGGGCCGGCCGGTACGGGCGGAGGGGCGGAGCCGTGCGGCTCCGCCCCTCCGTGCGCGTGTCGCGTGTCGTCAGGACGCGGCCGGCTGGGCCTTCGGGACCTCGGCCTCCTTCGTGGCCGACTGCCGCGCCCGCCCGGGCAGCAGCAGGGCGAGGAGGAAGCCGATCAGCATCACGCAGCCGCCCGCCAGGAACACCGTGCTCATCGCGTCGCCGATGCCCCGCACCACCGGCGCGGCCAGCCGGGGGTCGGCGCCGAGCAGGAACGAGGTGTCGTCCAGGTTGATCCCGCCCTGTCCCCGCACCGTGTCCAGGATGGGCCGGTTGGCCGGGTCGGCGACCACCGCCGGGTCGGCCAGCGCCGCCCGGAACCCGGCGTCCCGCCCGGCCCGGCCGACCGCCGCCTCGATCCGGCTGCCGGCCAGCGAGAACATCATCGACAGGAACAGCGCCGTACCGGCCGCGCCCCCGATCCCCCGGAAGAAGGAGAACGCGGCACTGGAGACGCCCATGTCCTCCTTGGCCGAGGTGTTCTGGAGGGCCAGCAGCGTCACCGGGAAGCAGATCCCGACGCCCGCGCCGAGCAGGTAGATCAGCGCGCCGGCGAGCCACAGCGAGGAGTGCTCGTCGAGCGTGGCGAAGACGAACAGCGTGCCGGCGACCACGCCCATGCCCAGCAGCAGGAACGCCCGGTACCGCCCGGAGCGGTTGATGACCTTGCTCAGACCGCGGCTGGTGGTGAGCACACCGGCCGTCTGGAGGATCAGCATCGCTCCGGCCTCGCCCGGCCCCTGCCCCTTCACCAGCTGGAGGTAGAGCGGCAGGAAGATCAGCGAGCCGAACACCCCGATGCCGACGATGACGTTGGCGCCGTTGATCACCGCGAACATCCGGTTGCGGAACAGCCGCAGCGGGATCACCGCGGCGTCCGCCATGCGCCGCTCCGTGACGAGGAACAGCACCAGTCCGACCAGCCCCACCACGAGCAGCGACAGCGTCGGCAGCGAGCCCCAGCCCCAGTGCCGGCCCTGCTCGGAGACGACCAGCCAGGGACCGAGGCAGACCACCAGCCAGAGCGCGCCGCCGTAGTCGATGCGGTGGGCCCGCCGTTTGCCGGGCATCCGGAACCTGGCCTGGACGACGAGCAGGGCGATCAGGCCGATCGGCAGGTTGATCAGGAACGCCCAGCGCCAGCCGTCGATGCCCAGCAGGCTGTCGGCACCGGCGAACAGACCGCCGATGGGCGGACCGAGCACACCGGAGACGGCGGAGACGGCCGAGAACCAGATCTGGTACCGGGCCCGCAGCTCCGGCGTGAGCACATCGCCCATGATGGCGAAGGCGAGCGCGGTGAGCCCGCCGCCGCCGATGCCCTGCACCGCGCGGAAGGCGGCGAGCTGGTACATCGACCCGGCCAGACCGCACAGCAGCGAACCGGCCAGGAAGATGCCGATCGCCAGCATGTAGAGCTTCTTGCGGCCGTAGAGGTCGGACAGCTTCCCGAACAGCGGTGTCGCGATGGTCGAGGTGACCATGTAGGCGGTGGTCGCCCACGCCTGGAGGGTCTGGCCGTGCAGCTGGTCGGCGATCGTGCGCATCGACGCCGCGATGATGACGAAGTCGAGCGAGGACAGCATCAGGCCCAGCATCAGGCCGATGACGATCACCCGTACGGCGCGGAACTCCGGGGTGCCCGGAGTCTCCGCGGCCACCGGCTCGGTGCTCACGGCTCAGCCCTCGTAGGGGCGGGCGGCGCGGCCCTCCCGCAGCGTCAGGCCCCACCAGGCGAGCTGGTCGAGCAGTACGGAGGCGGCCTTGCCGGCGGCGTCGGCGTCCGCCGGGCGGCCCTCCTCGTCGAACTTCTCCCAGGCCATGTGGAAGCCGACGGTGTCGCGCAGGGTGACGGCGTGCAGCTCGGCGAAGACCTGGCGCAGCTGCTCCACGGCGCGCTGGCCGCCGGCCATGCCGCCGTAGGAGACGAAACCGACGGGCTTGGCCCGCCACTCGCTGTAGACGTAGTCGAGGGCCAGCTTCAGCGAGGCCGGGTAGCCGTGGTTGTACTCGGGCGTGATGACGACGTACCCGTCGAGTCCGCCGATGCGCTGGGCCAGGGTGAGGGTGCCCTCCCGCGGCTCGGCGGCGTCCAGGGTGAGCTTCAGCTCCTCGACGAGCGCCGGCTCGGAGAGGTCGATGACATGGACCTCCATGTCATCGCGCCGGCCGATCTCGGAGAGGAACCACTGGGCGACCTTGTCGGCGAACCGGCCGGTACGCACGCTGCCGATGACGACACCGATCTTGAGCGGGGTGGTGGACATGGGGAACTCCTCACGTACGTGACGGAAAAAAGGGGGGAGCGACATCCGGGCCGGCGCCTCCCGGCCCTCCGGGCCCTCCCGGGGCTGGGGGTCCTCCGGGTCCTCCCGGCACCTTCGGGTCGTCCTTCCGGGCCAGTCGGGACCCCCAGGGCCCGCAAGGCCGGGAGGCCCGGAAGGCCGGGAGGCCCGGAAGGCCGGGAGGCCCGGAAGGCCGGGAGGCCCGGAGGCTGGGAGGCCGGGAAGGCCCGGAGGCCCCGAGGTCCGGAGGCCCGGAGGCTGGGAGGCCGGGAAGGCCCGGAGGCCCGGAGGCCGGGAGGCCGGGGAGGCCGGGGAGGCCGGGAGGCCGGGAAGGCCCGGAGGCCGGGAAGGCCCGGAGGCCGGGAAGGCCCGGAGGCCGGGAAGGCCCGGAGGCCGGGAAGGCCCGGAAGGCCCGGAGGCCCGGAAGGCCCGGAAGGCCCGGAGGCCCGGAGGCCCGGAAGGCCCGGAGGCCCGGAGGCCCCGAGGTCCGGAGGCCCAGCCCGGACGGTGGCCGCGGGGCCCCGGGGACGGCTCGGGTCTTCGTCCCAGGGGTCCGGCCCTGGGCCTGGGCCGGGTCCGGGTCCGGGTCCGCGGTGGGTCAGCCGACCAGCAGGACGATCTTTCCGCGGCCGTGGCCGGTCTCCAGCTCGCGGTGCGCCTCGGCCGCCTGGGCCAGCGGAAGCGTCTTGCGGATGTGGATGGTGAGCTTGCCGTCGGCGACCAGTCCGGCCAGCTCCGCGAGCCGCTCCGCCGAGCGCTGGCTGCCGATCCACCGCACGCCCAGTTCCTTGTAGACGTCGAAGGCGAAGATGGTGCCGACCCGGTCCTTGTCCTTGACGAGTTCGGCCGCCACCCGCAGACCGTCGGCGCTCGCCGTGTCCAGGGCCGCGTCCACGCCCTCGGGGGCCGCCTCGCGGACCCGGTCGATCAGGCCCTCGCCGTAGGCGACCGGGACGGCGCCCAGCTCCCGCAGGTAGGCGTGGTTCTCCTCGCGGGCGGTGGCGATCACCTTGGCGCCCCGGGCCACCGCGAGCTGGACGGCGACGGTGCCGACACCGCCGGCGGCGCCGTTGATGAGTACGGTCTCGCCCTCGGCGACCCGGAGGATCTCGATCGCGGTGTGGGCGGTCTGGCCGGAGGCGGACAGGCAGCCGGCCACCTCCCAGGGCAGGGCGGCGGGCTTGCGGACGATCTGGTCGACGGGGGCGACGACGTACTCGGCGTAGGTGAGCTGCGTGCGGTAGCCCAGGACCTCGTCACCGACCGCGAAGCCGGTCACGCCCTCGCCGAGGGCGTCCACCACACCGGCGAAGTCGCCGCCGGTGATGTGCGGGAAGGTGATGGTGAAACCGGGCGGGTTCCAGCCCTGGCGCACCGCGCAGTCGGTCGGCTGGGCGCCGGCGGCCTTCACCCTCACCCGCACCTCGCCCGGCCCCGGCTCGGGCGTGGGCAGCTCCATCAGTTCCAGGACCTCGGGACCCCCGAATGCGCGGAACGCGGCAGCCTTCATGTCAAAACCCTTTCTCAGCAACGGAATTGGTGTCCTCGGCCCCCTGGCGGGGACGGCAAAACGAACGTAAAACCTCAACTTCGATTGAGGTCAACGCGATCGAAGGAAACACCTCCACCGTGGCCGGATCCGGCCGAGGAGAGGCCGAGAAACCATCGAAAACGGCTCGACGCCGGGCGGGGAGGCAAGGTGGCCTCCCGCCCGGCGTCGCGGGACGGTGTGCGCTGGTCAGCTCACCGAGGTGCTGGACAGCCGCACCGGCGTGGCCGGGTCCGGGTAGCACTGCACGGGGGTGAAGTCGTTGATCGTGGTGTCCAGGCGCTTCATCGACAGCCCCGGGTCGTCGAAGCTCGTGCCGCCGGCCGAGGTGACCAGCGTGCCGGAGGCGGGCGCGACGTAGGTGGCCTCGACGGTGGGGAGTTCGAAGGTGGTGCCGCCGTAGAACGGCCCGCCGACCCGCAGCGTCAGCTGGTCGCCGGAGGCGACGACGGACCGGCTGGAGTCGCCGAGGTTGCTGCCGCCGGTGAGCCGCAGCCCGACCAGCCGGGCGCCGGCGGGCTGGTTGATCTTCACGGCGATGTCCCGGACCTCCTTCTGGTAGGTGGCGTTCAGGGTGTACGGGCCCTGGGCGTAGGTCACCGTGAAGCGCTGCCTGGCCGCGACGGTGGCGGGCGCGGTGACGTCGAACACCCGGTTGCTGCCGTACTCGCTCCACTGGCCGTTCTCCGGCACCCGGCACAGCATCGGGACGGTGGCGGGCACCGCGACCGCGGTGCTGGACGCCGCCATGACACCGGCGAGTCCCAGGGCCGCGACGGCGACGGCGCGGCGCGTGATGGTCCTGCTCATAGAGGTCTCTCCTCGGGTCGGGCTGCCACACCGGCAGCCCGACGGACGCTAGGGACCGCTCCTGGAGACCGGCTGGAGAATCGTTGCCTCCAACGGCCTTCGAGAGGCCCCCGACGGCGCGGCGGGAGCGTGGCGGCACTTGGCCGTGCGAACAGGGAGCGGGTTGACGTGAGACTCAGGGACAAGGTCGCCGTGGTCACCGGCGGCACCAAGGGGCTGGGACTGAAGATCACCGAGGGGTTCGTCGCCGAGGGGGCCCGGGTGGTGGTGGCGGCGCGCGGCGAGGAGGGCGCGGCGCGGGCACTGGAGCACCTCGGGGACCGGGCCGCGTTCGTCCGGGCGGACGTGCGGGACGCGGAATCCGTACGGTCGCTGCTGGGCGCGGCGGCGGACCGGTTCGGCGGCGTGGACGTCGTCGTGGCCAACGCGGGCGTGAGCCGGCCGGGCCCCGTCACCGGGCTGTCCTTCGAGCACTGGTCCGAGGTGCTGGACACCAACCTCAACGGGCTCTTCCACTGCGTGAAGGAGGCGGTGCCGTACCTGGAGAAGAGCGGGGCGGGACGGATCATCACGCTCTCCAGCGCGCTCGGCAGCCGGCCCACCCGAGGCGCGGCCTCCTACTGCTCGACCAAGGCGGCGGTGGAGATGTTCACCCGGGTCGCCGCGCTGGAGCTGGCGCCGCTGGGCATCACCGTCAACTGCCTCTCCCCCGGCTTCGTCGACGAGGGCATGGGCAAGCTGCTGAAGGCGAACGAGGCCGTGTGGGCCCAGTACGGGCCGAAGATCGCGCTGGGCCGGATGGGGCTCGGCGAGGAGGTGGCGGACGCCGCCGTCTACCTCGCCGCCGACAGCGGGTCGTACGTCAACGGGCACGTGCTGGAGGTCAACGGCGGCCTGTCCTGGTGACACGGGCGCGCGCCCGGGGGTCCGGGAACGCGCCGAGGGCGGCCCTCCCCGCGCGGGGAGGGCCGCCCTCGGCCGTGTGCGCGCCCGCCTTACGCGCCGGCGCCGACGGTGACGCTCTGCCCGGTGACGGCGGTGTTCGCGGCGGAGGCCAGGAAGACCACCACCCTGGCCACCTCGGTCGCGTCCGGCAGACGGCCCAGCGGGGCCCGCGCGGCGTAGCGCTCGGCGACGCCGAAACTGTTCGCCATCCGCTCCTCGTTGCGGAACGTCCGGGTCAGACCGGGGACCACCACGTTGGTCAGGATGTCGCCGTCCCGTCCCAGGCTGAAGGCCGTGCTGCGGGAGAAGCCGTGCAGCGCCGCCTTGGCCGCCGCGTAGTACTCGGAGCCGATCGGCCCGGCGTCGGTCTCCAGCACCCCTTCGGTGACCATGCTGGACGACAGGTGCACGATCCGGCCCCAGCCGCGCTCGCGCATCGCCGGGGCGACCAGCCGGGTCAGCTCGACGACCCCCTCGACGTTGTCGCGCAGCTTGCCCTGCCAGTCGTCGCCGACGTCCTCGAACCGGTCGCCGGGCGGCCGGAATCCGAACGGCCGGAAGGCGTTGTTGACCAGCACGTCGATCCGGCCGGTCCAGTCCAGCGCGGCCCGCACCAGCGACCGGGCGGTGCCCGGGTCGCCCAGGCCGTAGCCGGCGGTCAGGGCGCGGCCCCCGGCCTTCCCGACCCGTGCGGCGGTCTCCGCCGCGTCCTCGGGCCGGGAGCGGTAGCCGACCACCACGTCGGCGCCCTCCGCGCCGAACACGGTGGCGATCTCCCGCCCCATGCCGCCGGAGGCACCGGTGACCAGCACGGTGCGTCCCTGAAGTCCCAGATCCATCGCGTCACCTCACCTCGGCGGCGCCGGCCGGGGTGCCGGACCCCGGTGCGGCAGGACGTGCGGGCGTGCCCCGGGTGCGGGCACCGGACCACCGGCGCACGGCCGGCATCTCGACCAGGCGGTAGAGCACCCAGGCCGCGACCAGCGTGAGCGCGAAGTCCCCGGCGATCACCCCGATCGCGGGCAGCGTGTCCCAGGTGCGCCCGGGCACCCGGCCCATCGGCCCGTACCACATGACCAGCATGTGCACCATGTAGAAGGCGAAGGACAGTTCGCCCAGCCGGACCGCGATCCGGCCGCGGAAGGGCGAGGGGCGCCCCTCGACGTCGGCCGCCGCGCCCGCGGCCACGATCAGCGCCAGCGGTACGACGGTCGGGGCGACGATGCCGTACGCGTCGGGCAGCCACACGGTGAGCGCGTACCCCGGGACCAGCGTGAGCAGGGCGGGGCCGAGGCCGAGCCGGATCCAGCGGCCGCTGAGCACGATCCGGGCCAGCACGATGCCGAGGGCGAACTCCAGCAGCCGGGTGACCGGCAGGCAGTAGACGAACCAGTACTGGTACCAGGAGATCGGGTAGTACGGCATGTCCGGGTCAGTGGGCAGCAGCCGGGAGGCGAGCGCCACCGCCACCGTGCCCGCCGTGAGCAGCCCGGCGAGCGGCCACAGCAGGCGGCCGGGGACCGCCCGCACCCAGCGCACCAGCAGCGGGAAGGACAGGTAGAACAGCAGCTCGGCGGCGAGCGACCAGGAGGGCCCGTTGGTGCCGAAGAAGACGTCCTCGACCGGGAACCACGCCTGGACCAGGAGGAGCGAGGGCACGGTGTTGCGCACGGTGGCCGCGACCCCGCCGAGCCAGACCATGAACAGCAGGCCCAGCGCCCAGGTCACCAGGTGGTTGGGGAAGATCTTCACCAGCCGGCGCCGGTAGAAGCTCCCCGGGCCGTCCTCCTCCCGGGCGGACCAGGTCAGCACGAATCCGCTGAGCAGGAAGAAGAAGCCGACCCCGACGAAGCCGAGTTTGGCGACGTAGGTGACGAGGTCCGCCTCCAGGCCCTTGTCCCGGAAGATGCCGTAGGTGAAGGCGTGGCAGACGAACACCATCAGCGAGGCCACGAACCGCATCCCGGTCAGGGTCGGCAGCCGGGGGTGCGCCGCGGCGGCGCCCGGCCGTCTCGCGGTGCGGTCGGCGCTCACCCCCGGCGCTCCCCGGTCTTGCGGCCGACCGCGATCACGTAGCCGAGGACCCGGCCCTCCAGCATGCCGACCTTGGAGAGCATCGCCTTGAACTCGTCGGCGAACTCCTTGCCGCCGCGCTCGGCGATGTAGGCGTACTTCTCGTCCAGCACCTCGGGGATGCGGGCGGCGGACCGGTGCAGGTGGGCGGTGGCGTCCTCGAACCGGGTGACCTCGAGACCGGCGTCCGTGAGCAGCGCGCGGTAGCCCTCGATGGTGGGCAGCGCCTCGACGGTGAAGCCCTCCTTCAGGGCGACGCGCTCCTCGGCCGACAGCTCGCCGCGCTCGGCGTAGTCCGAGAGCACGAACCGGCCGCCGGGGACGAGGACGCGCTCGATCTCGCGCAGCGCCTTCGGCCGGTCGGACATGTACATGATTGCCTCGGAGGCCCAGACCGCGTCGAACGAGGCGTCCGGGTAGGGCAGCGCCATCCCGTCCGCCTGCTCGAAGGCGACCAGGTCCGCCACCCCCGCCTCGGCCGCGAGCGCCCGGCCCTGGCGGACCTGTTCGGCGCTGACGTTGATGCCGACGACGTGCGCCCCGGTGGCCTTGGCGGCGGCGATGGCCGGCCGGCCGAAGCCGCAGCCGACGTCGAGCAGCCGGGAGCCCTCGCCCAGTCCGGCCGCCTCGATCATCACCTCGGTGTGCCGCTCCTTCGGGTCGGTGCCCGGGTGCGCGTCGTCGAAGTACCCGATGTGCAGATTGAAGCCGTTCAGCCCGAACAGCCAGCTGCGGTCGTCGAAGTACTCGCCCACCTCGTCGGCCGTCTTGGATTCGTACGTGGTCATCTGCCGGCACCTCATTCCAACGACAATCCGTCACCCCCACGCTGGACAGCTCCTCTCGAAGGCCGCTCGGGACTTCCTCCAGCCGGGCCCGCCGCCCCGCGGGCCGCTCCATCGGCTCTCGAACCCGTGTCGAGGCCGGCTGCCAACCATGCGGGCATCCGTCCGCAGCAGAGGGGACCACCGTGATTCATCTCTTCCAGCCGCAGACCGGCGAGCTCGAACTCGCCGCCGTCGCGGAGGTGTTCGCCGACCGGTGGCTCGGACACGGCCCGCGCACCAAGGCGTTCGAGACCGAGTTCGCCACGCACCTCGGCGTGGACCCCGCCCACACGATCTTCCTCAACTCCGGCACCGCCGGGCTCTTCCTGGCCCTGGAGTGCCTGGACCTGGCGGAGGGCGACGAGGTCGTCCTGCCCTCGCTCAGCTTCCTCGCCGCCGCCAACGCCATCGTCGCCGCCGGCGCCCGCCCGGTCTTCTGCGACGTCGACCCGCGCACCCTCAACCCCACCGCCCGGCACATCGAGGCCGCGCTCACCGCGCGCACCAAGGCCGTGATCGTCCTGCACTACGGCGGCTACCCGGGCGACATCGAGGCGATCGCCGCCCTCTGCCGCGACCGGGGCGTGCCGCTGGTGGAGGACGCGGCCTGCTCGGTGGACTCCCGCGTCGACGGCCGGGCCGTGGGCACCTTCGGCGACCTCGCCATGTGGAGCTTCGACGCCATGAAGGTCCTGGTCACCGGCGACGGCGGCATGCTCTGGGTCCGCGACCCCGAACGGGCCGCGCGGGCCCGCCGGCTCGCCTACCACGGCCTGGCGCAGTCCAGCGGCTTCGGCCACGCCCGGGTCTCGCACCGCTGGTGGGAACTGGAGGTGCCGGAGGTCGGCCGGCGGGTCATCGGCAACGACCTGACGGCGGCGATCGGCCGCGTCCAGCTGGGCCGGCTGCCCGAGTTCACCGCCCGCCGCCGCGCGATCGTCGAGCTGTACGACCGGGAACTCGCGGGCGCCGAGGGCGTGCTGACCCCGCCGCCGCCACCGGCCGGGCACGAGTCGACGCACTACTTCTACTGGGTGCAGTTCGCGGACGGGATCCGCGACGACATCGCGAGCGAGCTGCTCGCCGCCGACATCTACACCACCTTCCGCTACGCCCCCCTGCACAAGGTCCCCGCCTACCGCTCCGCCGACCAGGCGCCGCTGCCCGCCTCCGACCACGCCGCCGCCCGCACCCTGTGCCTGCCGCTGCACCCGGGCCTCACCGACGACGACGTCCGCACCGTCGCCGCGACCCTGCGCAAGGCCGTCGCGGCCCGCCGTCAGGAGCCGTGATGCGCCTCGTCTTCCTCGCCGCCCTCGCCAAGACCCTGCACGAGGTCACCATCGGCCTCGACCTCGCCGAACAGCTCACCGACGCCGGTGTCGAGAGCCACTTCGTCGTCAACCCCTACAACGCCGGCCAACTGCGCGCCGCGGGGCTCCCGCACACCCTGGTGGAACCGGAACTAGGCGCGGGCGTGCGCGAGGTGGTGCACCGGATCGTCAAGGAGTTCCGGGCGGACGCCGTCGTCCTGGTCGACTACCTCGCGCACTGGATGACCTTCAAGGTCGGCTACCGCACCGACCCCTGGTTCGTGGAGGACCTCGGGCTGCCCGTCATCCCGCTGGACCTGTACGACCTGGAGAGCACCAGCCGGCGGGTGGAGATCCTCGGCACCACGATGGAGGTCGACGACAACCTGCTGCGGATGCCGGTGCAGCTGCTGCCGGTCCCGATGAACCGCCCACGGGTGACCGACTCCGGCCGGGGGCTGCCGTACCGCCTCACCCGCACCACCGCGCCGCTCACCACGCGGGCCCGCCGCGCCACCCGGCGGGCGCTCGGGGTGCCGGACGGGGCCCGGCTGCTCCTGGTGCCCACCCTGCCCTGGCAGCGGCTGATGCAGGAGCACGCCGCGCCGCCGACCCGGCTGCTCGCCGACCGGCTGCCCCGCCTGCTCGGCGGCCGGCTGGCCCGGCTGCCCCGGGACACGCACTTCCTGCTGGCCGGCCCCCTCTTCGACGGTTTCGCCGAGGCGCTGCCCGCGGAGCGGCTGCACCACCGCCCGGAGTACACCGCCGACGGGTACCACCGGCTGCTCGGCTCGTGCGACGGGGTCTTCTCCTTCCACCTGCCGAGCTACGCGCTGGACCGCGCGGTGTTCGCCGACGTACCCGGACTGCTCGCCGTCAACAACCACCGCGTCGACGGCCCCGAGGACGTCGAACGGCTGGCCGGCGCCCTGCCCGGCGGCCTCACCGCCCCGGTACGGCGGTGGCTCGCGGACCATCCGGAGCCGCTGCCCGACTTCCACATGTGGCCGCTGCGCTGGAACGAGGTACTGCGCCCGCTGCTGGACGCCAACCCGTTCACGGACACCGTGCTGCGCGCGGAGCTGCTGGACGAGCACACCCTCGTCGACGGCCTCGAACGCGTCCTGTACGACGACGCGGAACGCGACCGGCTGGCCGCCGCCCGGGCCGCGTACCGGGACGCCGTGACCGCCCTGCCCGCCACGGCCCACACCTTCGCCGAGGCGGCCGGCCGGCTCGGCCTCACCCCCTGACCACGCCGGTGCCCCGGCCCCGGCCGGCCCTCGCGGCCCGGCCGGGGCCGGCCGTTCAGCCGGTGCGGGCCACCAGGTCCTCCAGCGCCCCCACCACCTGCGCGGGCAGCGGCAGCCGGGCCATCTCGGCCGACACCGTCCGGGCCCGGTCCCGGTAGGACGCGTCCTCCAGCACCTCGCGGCAGGCCTCGGCGATGTTCTCCGGCGAGTCCTCCGCCGGGTCGACCATCCTCGCCGCGCCGTAGGCGCTCAGCCGCTCGGTGTAGCCCACCACGTACGGCAGGTACGGGATGAGCACCTGCGGCACACCGGCCGCCATGCTGCCGAGCACCGTGTTGCCCCCGGCGTGGCTGACCGTCAGGTCGCAGGTCCGGGCCACCACGTCCAGCGGGATCCACCCGGCCCGGACGTTGTCCGGCAGCGGGCCCAGCTCCACCGCGACCGCCTCCGGTGCCGCCACCAGCAGCTCCACGTCCAGCGCGGCCACCTTGGCGACCAGCCCGGTGAGGATCTCGAAGTCCGAGTCCTTCGTCACCCGGCTGCCCGCGCTCACCAGCACCCGGGGCCGCTCCCCGCGCGTGAACATCCACGGCTTGAGCGGGCGCTGCGCCGTGTAGGGCACGTAGCGCATCGACTGCGCGGGCGGCGCGTCCGCCGGCCGCAGCGACGGCGGACAGGTGTCGACGAACAGGTCGGCGCCGGGCATCTCGTACAGCCCCAGCGCCTCCAGCTCCGGACCCAGCTCGGCCGCCGCCGCCAGGTCGATGGTCCGCGGCTCCCCCATGTCGACCGCGTGCTTGACGTACGGCACCGAGGCGTACGCGGCGGCCAGCGGGCCGGCGAACGCCAGCACCCCGCCCACCACCAGGTCCGGGTGCCAGCGGTCGATCAGCGAGGTCAGCCCGTCCACGCAGGCCGCCGCGTACCGCCCGAAGCAGCGCCCGTTGAACAGGTACCGCTCGTGCAGGTCCTCGGGGATCGTCTGGAGCACGCCCCGCCGGTCGTACAGGAAGTCCTTCATCGTCTTGCCGGTGACCGGGTAGCCGGGCACGCCCGCGCCGTTGACGACGTCCATGCAGTCGTCCGGCGCCGCCATCACGACCTCGTGACCGGCGTTCCGGGCCGCCTGCGCCAGCGGCACCAGCGAGAAGATGACACCGGAGGTGCCACCCGCCACAAAGAGAATCTTCATGGCGGCATGCTCCGGCGGCGCGTTCGTCACCGGCTCGAACCGTCCTCGACCCCCGCACCCGGCCCCGGCCGCCCGGGCACGGCCCGGTGCGGTGCGCCCACGGCCCGCTCCGCCACGGCACCACCGGGTCTCGACCTCCAGTCAAGCGCGGGTGCCGAAGCTCGGGCATCGGCCCCGGCCCTACGCAGCGTGGCCGGCCCGCAGGCCGAGCCCCGCAAGGAGGACTCACTCGTGAAGGACACCCCATGAGCCGTCGCGTCGTCATCACCGGGATCGGCGTGGTCGCACCGGGGGGCGTGGGGACCAAGGAGTTCTGGTCCCTGCTCACCTCGGGCCGGACCGCGACCCGGTCCATCTCCCTCTTCGACGCCTCCCCGTTCCGCTCCCGCATCGCCGCGGAGGCCGACTTCGACCCGCTGGCGCACGGCTTCACCCCCGAGGAGGCCGAACGCCTCGACCGCGCCGCCCAGTTCGCCGTCGTCAGCGCCGACGAGGCGATCCGGGACAGCGGCCTGGAACCGGACCGGCTCGACCCCACCCGCACCGGCGTCACCCTGGGCAGCGCGGTCGGCTGCACCATGGGCCTGGACACCGAGTACAACGTGGTCAGCCGCGGCGGCAGCAGCTGGGAGGTGGACCACACCCTCGCCGTACCGCACCTGTTCGACTACTTCGTGCCCAGCTCGATGGCGGCCGAGGTGGCCTGGCGCACCCACGCCCAGGGCCCGGTGTCGATGGTGTCGACCGGCTGCACCTCGGGCCTGGACTCCCTCGGGCACGCCGTCGAGCTGATCCGCGAGGGCAGCGCCGACGTGATGATCGCCGGTGCCACCGAGGCGCCCATCTCCCCGATCACCGTGGCCTGTTTCGACGCCATCAAGGCCACCTCCCCGCGCAACGACGAACCGGAGACCGCCTCCCGCCCCTTCGACGCCACCCGTAACGGCTTCGTGCTCGGCGAGGGGTCGGCCGTCCTGGTGCTGGAGGAACTGGAGAGCGCCCGGCGGCGCGGCGCCCACGTCTACGCGGAGATCGCCGGGTTCGCCAGCCGCTGCAACGCCTACCACATGACCGGTCTGCGCCCCGACGGCCGGGAGATGGCCGAGGCGATCCGGATCGCCCTCGACGAGGCCCGGCTGGACCCCACCGCCGTCGACTACGTCAACGCCCACGGCTCCGGCACCAAGCAGAACGACCGGCACGAGACCGCCGCGTTCAAGCGCAGCCTGGGCGACCACGCCTACCGGGTCCCGGTCAGCTCCATCAAGTCGATGATCGGTCACTCCCTCGGCGCCATCGGTTCCCTGGAGGTGGCCGCCAGCGCCCTGGCCATCGAGCACGACACCGTGCCGCCCACCGCGAACCTGCACGAGAGCGACCCCGCCTGCGACCTGGACTACACGCCGCTGGTGGCCCGCCGGCAGCGCACCGACACCGTGCTGAGCGTCGGCAGCGGCTTCGGCGGGTTCCAGAGCGCGATGATCCTGACCCGCCCGCGCCTGGGAGCCGCCGCATGACCACGTACGCCACCGAGGCGGACCGCACGGCGGACCGCGCCACGCCCCACGCCGCGCCCGTGGTCACCGGCATCGGCGTCACCGCCCCGAACGGGCTCGGCACCCGGGCCTGGTGGGCGGCCGCGCTGCGCGGCGAGAGCGGCATCGGCCCGGTCACCCGGTTCGACGCCGCGCGGTACCCGGCGCGGCTGGCCGGCGAGATCCGGGACTTCGTGCCCGAGGAACACGTGCCCAGCCGGCTGCTGCCGCAGACCGACCACATGACCCGGCTGGCGCTGGCCGCCGCCGACGAGGCGCTCGCCGACGCCGGCGTCGAACCGGCGGAACTCCCCGACTACGCGGCCGGTGTGGTCACCGCCGCCTCCGCGGGCGGTTTCGAGTTCGGCCAGCGCGAACTCCAGGCGCTGTGGAGCCAGGGCGGCCAGTACGTCAGCGCCTACCAGTCCTTCGCCTGGTTCTACGCCGTCAACACCGGGCAGATCTCCATCCGGCACGGACTGCGCGGCCCCAGCGGGGTGCTGGTCACCGAACAGGCCGGCGGCCTGGACGCCGTGGCACAGGCCCGGCGCCAGATCCGCCGCGGCGTCCGGCTGCTGGTCACCGGCGGCGTGGACTCCGCGCTGTGCCCGTGGGGCTGGGCCGCGCAGCTGGCGGGCGGCGAACTGACCGAGGCCGGCGATCCGGCCCGGGCCTTCCTGCCGTTCTCCGCGGACGCCTCCGGTCATGTGGCCGGCGAGGGCGGCGCGCTGCTGGTGCTGGAGGACGCCGACGCCGCCGCCGCGCGCGGTGCCCGGGTCTACGGCACGGTGGCCGGCTGCGCGGCCACCTTCGATCCGGCCCCGGGCTCCGGCGGCGCGCCCCGGCTCCGGGACGCCGCCGAACTGGCCCTGCGGGACGCCGGGCTGTCCCCGGCCGACGTGGACGTGGTGTTCGCCGACGCCGCCGGGCGCCGGACCGCCGACCGCGCGGAGGCCGAGGCCCTCGCCGGGCTCTTCGGGGCGGGCGGTGTGCCGGTGACGGCGCCGAAGACCATGACGGGCCGGCTGGCCGCGGGCGGTGCCGCACTCGACCTGGCAGCCGCCCTGCTGTCCCTGCGCGACCAGGTCATCCCGCCGACCGTGCACGTCGGCGCCCCGGCCGCGGACTGCCCGGTCGACCTGGTCACCGAGGTCCGCCGGCCGGCCGGCGGACTGCGTACGGCCCTGGTGCTCGCCCGGGGCCGGGGCGGTTTCAACTCGGCCGCGGTGGTGCGCGCCGCGGGTTGAGCCGGCCCCCGCGCCGGTGTCCGCCCGCCCGGCCGGGCGGGCGGACACCGGCCGGCCCCAGGGGGTCTCCCCGGATCGGAGCACTGGACCGCCGATCCGGACGAACCTCCCTGACCCCGTCAGCTTCCGACAGCCGGAGGACCGTTGCCCACCGTCGACCCCGCGGACTTCACCCGCGCCATGGCCCATGTGCCCGCCCCGGTCACCATCGTGACCACCGTGGACCCGAGCGGACGCCGCTGGGGATTCACCGCCAGCTCCTTCTCCTCGCTGTCCCTCGACCCGACGCTCGTGCTGGTGTGCCCCGCCAAGTCGGCCTCCTGCCACGAGGCGTTCGTCACCGCCGACCGGTTCCTGGTGAACGTGCTGGCGGCCGGCCAGGCCGGTGTCGCCGCCGGCTTCGCCCGGTCCGGCGCCGACAAGTTCGCCGGCAGCTCCATGGAGCCCTGCGAGCTGGGCCTGCCCGGACTGCCCGACGCGACGGCGCGGCTGGCCTGCGCCCTGCACGACGTGCTGGACGGCGGCGACCACAGCATCCTCGTCGGCCGCGTCCAGCAGGTCTCGGTGGGCGGCGCCGACCCCCTCGTCTACCACAACCGCCTCTTCACCCGGCCCGCCGGCAGCCCGGCCCTGGCGGCACCCGCATGACCGGGCCGGCCCGCACCAGGAGATCGAGTTGAGCCTTCACACCCATGGCACGGCCGAACCGCATCTGCGGGAGGTGGCCGAAGACGTCCACGCCTACGTCCAGCCCGACGGCGGCTGGTGCCTGAACAACGCGGGCCTGATCACCTCGGGGGACCGCCCCGCGCTGATCGACACCGCGGCCACCGAGGCCCGGGCCGGGGCGCTGCGGCGGGCCGTGTCCGCGGTGAGTCCGCGCGCCCCCCGGTTCGTGGTCAACACCCATCCGCACGGCGACCACACCTTCGGCAACCGGTTCTTCGCCGACGAGGCGGTGATCGTCTCGCACGAGGCGACCCGCGCCGAGATGGACCTGGCCGGGCTGCACCTGACCGGGCTGTGGCCCGAGGTCTGCTGGGGCGACGTCAGCGTGGAACTGCCCTCGCTGACCTACCGGGACCGGCTCACCCTGCACCTCGGCGACACCCCGGCCGAGCTGATGCACCTGGGCACCGCGCACACCCGCAACGACACCGTGGTGTGGCTGCCGCGCCAGCGGGTGCTGTTCGCCGGTGACGTGGTGATGTCCGGGGCCACCCCGTTCTGCCTCACCGGATCGGTCGCCGGGTCCCTGGCGGTGATCGAGCGGCTGCGGGCCCTGGACCCCGAGACCGTCGTCTCCGGCCATGGCCCGGTCGGCGGACCGGAGATCCTCGACGAGAGCGCCGGCTATCTGCGGTACGTGCAGCGGCTGGCCGCCGAGGGCACCGCCGCCGGGCTGACCCCCTTGCAGACGGCACGCGAGGCCGGAGCCGGACCGTACGCCCACCTCCTCGACAGCGAACGGCTGGTGCCGAACCTGCACCGCGCCTACGCCGAGGCGGCGGGCGCCGAACCCGGCCACTGGCTCGACATCGAGGAGCTGTTCGCCGAGATGGTCGCCTACCACGGCGGTCTGCCCGCCTGCGCGGCCTGACCCGCGCCCCGCACCCACCCTCTCCCTCCCGCTTAAGGAGCCACCATGCTCGTCCTCGATCCGGACGGCGCTTCGGCCGTCGCCCTGGACTGGCTGACACTCGCCGAGCAGGACTGGACCGGGCAGGAGAAACTGCTCGGCCTGCTCGGCCACTCCCACGACACCACCGCCCACCCGGGCCGGCACTCGGCCGCCCTGCACGCGGCGCACACCCGGGCCGGTGTCGCCGCCCTCACCCGGTGGCGCACCGTCGCCGACCTGCGCGCCCACCACGCCGGCGACGCCCACCAGCGCGAGCTGCTCCAGCTGGGCGGCCTGGCCGGCCGGCACCGGGTGCTCGCCGCCGAACCGGTCTCGGTGCAGCGGGCCCCGTCCGTCACCGGCCCGGTCGACGTCACCGCCGAGCGGGACGACTGGACCTCCATCGCGATCCAGTGGGTGGCTCCGGCGGACCAGGACGCGCTGGTCGCGGAGCTGACCCGGCCGCGCGAGGAGTGGGTGCACCTGCTGCCGGGCTACCGCTCGCACAGCGTGCTGCGCGGCCTGGACGGCACCTTCGTCGTCAACTACGCGCAGTGGGAGAGCGAGGAGGCGTACCGGGCCTTCCACCAGGTGCCGGAGGAGCGGTGGCCCGAGGACGTACGGGCCTCCCGCGACCGGGCCCGGAAGCTGACCCGGGACTGGGAGTACAACACCTTCCGCGTGGTCCGCTCGCACACCGCGGCCTGACCCGTTCCGTGACCATCAGCCAGGGGGAGATGACGTGACGAGCGCGACGGCGACCCGGACCCGGCCGGCAGCCCGGGTGTGCGCCGGTGCCGGCTGCGCCGGGGGACGGCGGCCCGCGCCGGGCCGGCGCCTGTGCCCGGACTGCGTGGCACGGCTGGCGGACGCGCTGCGCCGATTGCCGGACCTGTACGAGTCCTGCGGCCGGCTGCTCGACGGCGGCGGCCGGGACCGGACCCGGCCGCGGACGACCGGCGGTCCGCCGCGCGGCCTGCCCTTCAACGCCCACGCGGCCGAGGTGCGCACCGAGATCCTGGCGGTGCTGGGCTCGTGGGCCGGCGCGGTGGTGACGGAACGCGCGGTGCCCGCTCCCCCGCGGGCGGTGCCGTCGCTGTGCGCGTTCCTCGCCGGGCACCTGCGGTGGCTGCCGGCGCACGACGCGGCGGGCGAGTTCTCCGCCGAACTGGACCGGCTGGTGCGCCGGGCCCGCCGGGTGGTCGATCCGGAGGTGCGGCGGCGGGTGCGGGTCGGCGCGTGCGTGGAGCGGGGCTGCGCGGGCGCGCTGACCGCGGTGCTGGCGGCACGGCAGAGCCCGGCGGCGGCCGTGATCCGCTGCGACCGGGACCCCGCGCACCACTGGCAGGGCCATGAGTGGCTCCGGCTGAGCCGCCGCCTGGACGACGCGCCGGATGCGGCGGGCGCCCCGCCGGCCAGGACGGTGCGGTGGCTGACCGCGGCCGACATCGCCCGGCTGTGGGGCATCTCGACCGGCGGCGCCTACCGCCACGCGTGCCGGTCCGAGTGGCGCCGCTGCCGGCGCCACGGCCGGACGTACTACCACGGCGAGGACGTGGCCCGCACCCTGGACGCGCGCGGGACGCCCCGCTGACGGCGCGTCCCGCACCCCCGGCGCCCCGCACCCCCGGCGCCCCGCTCACCCGGCCCGCAGCGCCTCCCGGTACCAGTCGGCCTCCCGGCGGAACCCCGCGGGGAAGGGGGCCCCGGGCGACTGGCGGAGGTCGGACCAGAGCGGGCCGCTGTCGAAGACGTGGTCGGTCGTCAGCATGTCCAGCGCCGACGGCGGCTGCCCGTGCTCCGCGAGGACCGCCCGGGCCCGCTCCGCGCCGATCCGGGTCCGCGGCCAGGCGATCGACCCGCACTCGGCGACGGCCCGCAGCAGCGCGGACACGGCGACCGGCTCGGGGTGCGCGGCGTGGTAGACGGACCGGGTCAGCCCGCCGTCCGGCGCGAGCGCGGCGGCCACCAGCAGCCGGGCCAGGTCGGTGACCGCGATCATCGAGGTGCGGGCCGGCCACCCGTCCACGGTGCCCGGCAGCGCGCGCAGGATCCGGGCCAGCCCCGGACCCACCCAGGCGTCGCCGGCCCCGTAGACGAGGTGCGGGCGCAGGACGATCCCGCCGGCCCCCAGCACGGCGTCCTCCGCGGCGGCCCGGGTCCGGGAGGTCACCGACGCCGGGTTGCGTACGAGGTCCTCCGGGCGGCTGCCGCGGAAGGTCCCCCTGCCGTAGACGGAGGCGGTGCTGAGCTGGACGACGCGCCGGACGCCGGCCCGCCGGGCCTCGGCGACCAGCGCCGCCGTGCCGCGGGCGTTGACCGCCTCGTTGGTCTCGGTGTCGCCGCCGATCCGCGCGGCGCAGTGGACGAGGACGTCGACGCCGTCGCAGATGCCGCGCAGGCTGCCGGGGTCCACCAGGTCGGCGCGCACGACGTCGGCGGTGGGGGCGAGCGGGGTGCGGTGGTGTCGCACGAGCCGGAGCCGGACCCGGAGCCGGCGGGCCTCACGGGTGACGTGGCCGCCCACGAAGCCCGCGGCGCCGGTGATCAGGATGGTCGGAGGCATGCGGTGTCTCCCGGTGGCGGTCGGCTCAGCGGGTGCGGGGCCGCACCATGAGATCGGCGGTGAACACGGTCTGCCGCTGCTGGGTGCCGGTCACCCGCACCCGTACGTCGCCGTCGGCGCCGGCCGGCTCCGGGTGCGCCTCGATCCAGCAGGGGGCGTCCAGTTCGGCGTAGCGGGCGAAGGCGCCGCGCACCCCGAGCACGAGCGCGTCGGGGAGTCCGGTGGAGGCGTGCGCGGCCTGCCGGGCGGCCTCCAGCAGCACCATGCCCGGCACATGGTCGACGGGATGGTCGAAGTAGGTCGGGTGCTCGGTGTCGACCCGCAGTTCCCAGCGGCCCCGGGCGCCGGGCACGGGCCGGGCCCGGGGCTGGGCCCAGGGCTGGATGCGGAGGTGGGGCAGGGTCGGGGCGGGGGGCGCGGGTTCGGGTACGGCGAGGACGACGTGCCGCGCGCTGGTGTGGCCGACCGCGAACGGGGCGACGGCCGGGGGCGTCGCGCCGCGCGCGAGGGTGGGCCGCTCGCCGCGCACCCGGCGGTAGACGGCCGGGCTCATGCACCGGAACGCCGCCGTCGCGGTGCCGAGCGGTACGCCGTCGCGCAGCACGGTGACGTCGTACCGCATGGCGGTGAGCCGACCGTCGCGGCGGGTGATGTCCCGGCAGACGGTGCGCAGTTCGGTCTCGGTGGGGGTGGGGCCCGCGACGAGCAGGGCGGGCTCGGCGTGCGCCGTGAGGTCGGACATCACGAACTGGTGGCCGAAGGGCACGCCGAACTCGGCGTGGGCGAGCAGGGAGCCGGTCTGGCGGACGGACTCCAGGAGGAGCATCGGGTCCTGGTAGCCGCCCTCGCGGGCGAAGAGGGCGTGGCTGCGGGGCCACTGCGCGGTGACGGTGAAGGAGGGGTCCGGAGAGCCGACGGGGTCGGCTCTCCACCCGGTCAGGAAAACCTCCGACACCGCGGCCCGGTGCACGTACTCACGCGGAACCGTGGTGGTCAGCTGCGGTGTGCGTAGGTCAGGGGCGGTGCGACCGGCGACATACGGCATGGACAGCACTCCTGTCAGTTCCTGGGCAGGGGAGACCAGCCGTACGCCGGCTTGCTTCCCCCGCGGCCGACGCGTTGCACTTCATAAGATACAGACATGTCAGTTCGGAATTTCAAGTAGCCGTTTACTCTTTCTTTGCGCGACTGCTCGCGCACCCCTTCACCGACGGCACAGATCCGGCCTTCGGCACAGCCGTGCGCACCATTCACCCCATCCGACCTGTTTGCGGTGAATAACCATGCAGCACTGCATGGTAATTGGCGCCCTACCCGCCCGGAATGATTCGTTCCGGCCTTTTGTTCAACCACACAAGCACCGCACAGCCACTCCCGTACCCGCGCAGGTTCGCGGGTTCAGGCGCACTTCGAGCCCCTCTCAAGTCACGGAAGGGCAAGCTCCGGCCAAAGCAGGTCTCGTTGACAATCAGACAAGTCTGTTTGGTACCTTCGCAGTCGTGAGCGTTCAGCACAGGATGCTGACGGGGGATGCGTCTCAGGAGGGTCGATGAATCGGCACAGCGTGGATGCCCACACACCCACGGCCCAGCGTCACCACCGGCACCCCTCCCCGGCGTTCCCGCCCCAGCGGGCGAGCCCCGCACCGGGCGGCGAGCCGGAGGGGACCATGAACGTCCTGGTGGTCGAGAGCGACTCGCGCGCCGCCGACACCCTGATGCGGGGACTGGCCAGGCAGGGCTACACGACCCACGGATCGACCACCGGGGCACAGGCGCTGCGGGCCCATCACGAGGCGGACCTGGTCCTGCTCGACCTCGACCTGCCCGACCTGGACGGACTGGAGGTGTGCCGCGGCATCCGGGCCGTCAGCGACACCCCGATCATCGTCGTCACCGGCCGCGACTCCGAACTCGACCGGGTGCTCGGCCTCCAGGCGGGCTCCGACGACTACCTGGTCAAGCCCTACGGCTTCCGTGAACTGCTGGCCCGCATCGAGGCGGTGATGCGCCGGGTGCGGCTGAGGTCGCAGAGCCGGTCCCGGGTCATCACCCACGGACCGCTGCGCATCGACGCCGAGGCGCGGGTCGCCACTCTGGACGGCGAACCGGTGGACCTGACCCGCAAGGAGTTCGACCTGCTCTACCTGCTGGCGTCACAGGCGGGCGCCGTGATCCCCCGGCGCCAGATCATGGCCCAGGTCTGGGACGACGCGTGGTCCCCGCACGGCCGCACCATCGACACGCACGTCAGCACACTGCGCGGCAAGCTCGGCTCCAGCCGGTGGATCACGACCGTCCGGGGAGTCGGCTTCCGGCTCGGGCACCCGTGACCTCCCGCCGGCCGGCCCTCACCACGACCCGTTCCGCCCGGCCCGCCCCCGACCAGGGCGGCCCGGGCGGAACGACTGGCGACTGACGCGTCTGGGCTCGGTAGTGTACAGACAAGTCTGTTGGTTAGGTGTGAGGGATCAGCGAAATGGCCCAGCAGGAACGCGGTAGGAAATCCAGGCGCTCGATCCTGGAAGCCGCAGCCCTCGTCTTCGACGAACGGGGGTACGACGCCGCGAGCACCAACGAGATCCTCGCGCGCACCGGCCTGACCCGCGGCTCGATGTACCACCACTTCCGTTCCAAGGAGGCCATCGCGCTGGCGCTGCTGGACGCGCACGCCGAGGCGCTGGAGGTCACCGAACACCCGGTGAAGGTCCAGTCGGTCATCGACCTGACCCTGGCCTTCGCCAAGCGCCTCCAGCACGACCCGGTGCTGCGCGCCAGCCTGCGCCTGACCATCGAGCAGACGTCCTTCGACTGTCCGCCGCGCACCGCCTACGAGCAGTCCAGCCGGACCATCCTGGAACTGCTGCGCCAAGCCGACGCCCAGGGCGAGATCCTGCCGGGCACCGACGTGCGGGAGGCCACCTCGACCATCGTCGGCTCGTTCACCGGCCTCCAGATCATGTCCCAGGCGTACACCGGACGGGACGACCTGCCCGAGCGGGTCACCGGCTTCTGGCGCTTCCTGCTGCCCGGCCTGGTCATCCCGGGCCTGATCAGCCGTCTGCGCATCACCCCGCCCCCGGCGCCCGCGGCGGGCTGAGCCCGCCCGGTCACACCGCCGGTCACCCCGCGACCCCGCCCGGCGCCCATCCGCTCGCACAGCCGTCCGTGGGCGCCGCGGCCGGTCCGGCCCCGTACCCCGCCGCCGGGCCGCTCTCCGGTACCGGGGAGAACACCGGACGCAGCAGTTCCCACAGCCGCCGTACCGTCCCGGCCTCCCACCAGCCCGGGTCGGCGTACCCCAGCGTCTCGACACCGGCGGTCACCACCATCGCGAGGTCGGCGAGGTCCCGCCGCTCGCACACCGGGCCGGGCGCGCCGGCCACCCGCTCGCGCACCAGCACCAGCAGCTCGTCCCGCAGCCGTGTGGGCTCCGCCGGTCCGTCGGCCGCCAGCCGCATGCCGGCCCGGACGATCTTCTCCTCGCGCAGCGCGCGGCCGAAGAGGTGGAGGAAGCGCTCCAGCCCGTTGCCGTCCGCCGTCGCGAACGCCTCGGCCAGCAGCACCAGGAGCCGCAGTCGCGCCTCTTCGCGCACGGCGGCGGTGAGCGCCCCGATGGACGAGAAGTGGTGGTAGAGCGCGCCCCGGCTCACCCCCGCCCGGCGGCAGATGTTGACCAGGCCCGCGTCGGCCGGGCGGCCGTCCGCGATCAGCTCGGCCGTGGCCTGGACGAGAGCCAGACGGGTCCGCTCGGCTCGTGTCTGCATCAGGCTGCACCTGCTTCCTGCTTCTCCTGCCACCGGGGCCAAAGCATACAAGGTTGCCTGTTTTAGCGAAGCCTCGGCGCGGAAATACCTCGTGTGGATCTTCACGGCACCCGAGGAGCGGGACCATACCGCCAGCAGTGCCCCCGTACACGACCGCGCGAACCAAACCAGCCTGTTTGTTAAACATCCGGCCACGAAGTGGAGTCACCACCACCGGAAACGGCGCCCCACCGATACCACGAGAGGCCGCGTACGCACCGGCAGGCGCGCGCCGGCATCACGCCGGAGGGTTGGTCAAGTGGGTTGACATCGTTGTCCGATGAGGGAGTAGAGTCATCCACACACCCACATGACAACGATGTCGGACGCGTCGGGCCATCCATCTCGATCACGACTCCGGCCCCGGCCCCGGCCGCAGACCACCCCCTCCGGGCAGGCCATCCACCCCCTCACCTGCCCGGCTCGCGGACCCGGTGCCCTAGGCCACCGGGTCCGCCCAGAGCCGCTCAGTCGGCCCGGCGGCGAGGCGCCCCGACGGCGAGGCGTTCCCCGACGAGGACGGCGAGGCGGGCGGCGGCCCGTGAACGCGGGCAGGGGGTCAAGCGGCGAGCGCCCCGCGTCCACCTCGTGGACGGACCATGGCCACCCGGAAAACCCGGGTGCTACAAATGCGACATGTCGGACGCATACGCCCAATTCCTGCGTCTCGCATGGCGGACCGTGATCGGCAAGAGCCCCCGGAGCGTCGCCGGGCAGGTCTTCCTGCTCCAGGTGGCGCTGGTGGTGCTGCTCGTCCTCTGCGCCGTCGTCGCGCTCGTCCTCCAGTCGAAGCGGGACACCACCGCCGAGGCCACGCGCCGGTCGATAGCCGTCGCGCAGACCTTCGCCCACGCCCCGGGCGTGGTCGAGGCGCTGCGGCTCCCCGACCCGTCCCGGGTCCTCCAGCCGCTGACCGAGGCGGGACGCAAGGCCGCGGGCGTCGACTTCATCGTGGTCATGGACACCCACGGCATCCGGTACACGCATCCGGTGGCCGCGCGGATCGGCGAGCGGTTCGTGGGCGCCATCGAGCCGTCGCTGGCCGGCCGGGTGCACACCGAAAGCGTGCGCGGACCGCTGGGCCGGGAGGTGCAGGCGACCGTGCCCGTCGACGACACCCACGGCAAGGTCGTCGGGCTGGTCGCCGCCGGGATGAAGGTCAAGAACGTCACCGGCGCGCTGGCCCGGCAGCTGCCGATCATCTTCGCGGCGGGCGGCTGCGCGCTGCTGCTCTCGACCGGCGGCACGGCCCTGGTGGGCCGACGGCTGCGGCGGCAGACGCACAGCCTGGCGCCGGACGAGATGTCCCGCATGTACCAGCACCACGACACGGTCCTGCACTCGGTGCGCGAGGGCGTGCTCATCATCGCCTCCGACGGCCGGCTCCTGCTCGCCAACGACGAGGCCAGGCGTCTGCTCGCGCTGCCCGCCGACGCGGAGGGCCGCCTGGTGCGGCAGCTGCCGGGACTCGACCCCGGGGTGATGGAGCTGCTCGCCTCCGGACGCGAGGCCGGCGACGAGGTGCACTTCGCCCAGGGCCGGCTGCTGGCGGTCAACCAGCGGCCCACGGACGGGGCGGGAGGCCCCGGCGGCACCGTCGTGACGCTCCGCGACTGCACCGAGCTCCAGGCGCTGTCCGGCAGGGCCGAGGCCGCCGGCGAGCGGCTGGAGCTGCTGTACGACGCGGGCCTGCGCATCGGCACCACCCTGGACGTGGTCCGCACCGCCGACGAGCTGGCGCGGGTCGCCGTACCCCGCTTCGCCGACTTCGTCACCGTCGACCTGGCCGACGCCGTCCTGCACGGGGAGGAACCGGCTCCGACGGCGACGGACATACGGCGCGTCGCCGTGAGCGGCATCCAGGACGACCACCCCCTGTACGAGCGGGGCCGGCTGATCGACTTCCTGCCCTCCACCCCGCAGGCGCGCGCTTTCGACGCCGGGCGCTCGGAACTGGTGACCGACCTGTCGGCGGACGAGGACTTCCACTCACAGGACCCCGAGCGGGCCCGGCGCATCCTGGACTACGGCATCCACTCGCTGATCACCGTGCCGATCCGGGCGCGCGGTGTCGTACTGGGCCTGGCCGACTTCTGGCGGGCCAAGCAGGAACCGTTCGACGAGGAGGAGCTGTCCCTGGCGGAGGAGCTGGTGGCCCGTGCCGCCGTCAGCATCGACAACGCCCGCCGCTACACCCGCGAGCACGCCCTAGCGGTCACCCTCCAGCGCAGTCTGCTGCCGCGGGCGCTGCCCGAGCAGAACGCGCTCGACGTCGGCTACCGCTACCTGCCGGCGCAGTCGGGGGTGAGCGGGGACTGGTTCGACGTCATCCCGCTGCCGGGCGGCCGGGTGGCGCTGGTCGTCGGGGACGTGGTGGGACACGGACTGCACGCCGCCGCGACGATGGGCCGGCTGCGGACCGCCGTGCACAACTTCTCCACGCTGGACCTGCCGCCCGACGAGCTGCTCCAGCACCTGGACGACCTGGTCGGCCGCATCGACCTGGACGAGGAGTGTCCGGAGCGGGCCGGGGAGATCGTGGGCGCCACCTGTCTGTACGCGATCTACGACCCGGTGTCGCGCCGCTGTGTCATGGCCCGGGCCGGGCATCCGGCGCCCGCGCTGGTCCGTCCCGACGGCGAGGTCGCCTTCGCCGACCTGCCGGCCGGCCCCCTGCTGGGCCTGGGCGGTCTGCCGTTCCGGACGGCCGAGCTGGAGCTGGCCGAGGGCAGCCAGCTCGTGCTGTACACCGACGGGCTGATCGAGGACCGCAGACGGGACCTGGACGAGGGTCTGGAACTGCTGCGCCGGGCGCTGGCGGGGCACCCCGGCCGGTCGCCGGAGGAGAGCTGCCGGGCGGTGCTGGAGCGGCTGCTGCCCGAACGCCCCTGCGACGACGTCGCCCTGCTCGTCGCGCGCACCCGGGCGCTGCCGGCCGACCGGTTCGCCGACTGGGACGTTCCGCGCGATCCGGCCGCCGTGTCGGGGATGCGCGGAGCGGTCTGCGCCAAGCTGGCCGAGTGGGGCCTGGACGAGCTGGGCTTCGGCATGGAACTCGTGCTGAGCGAGCTGATCACGAACGCCATCCGGTACGGCTCCGACCCCGTCCGCGTACGCCTGATCCACGACCGCACGCTGATCTGCGAGGTGGCCGACGGCAGCTCCACCTCACCGCACCTGCGGTACGCCGCCACGACCGACGAGGGCGGCCGGGGCCTGTTCCTGGTCTCGCAGCTGGCCGAACGCTGGGGCACCCGGTACACCCCGCAGGGCAAGGTGATCTGGGCGGAGCTGGCGGTACCGGCCCCGAGCGGACCGCCGGCCGGCTGAGCTTGTCGCCCGACGTCGCCAAGATTGAGGGCCAGGTATGTGGAAAGCCTGATGACCGTCACACCGCGCTCCGCTCACCTGCTCGGCTGTGTGGTGGCTGCCGCCTTGGCCACGGCGGGTTGCGAGGCGAGCCATCAGGACACCGCATCGGCAAGCCCCCCTTCCGGGGGTGCGGCTGCGTCGCCCGCTGCGTCGACGGCCGGTGGAGCACCCGATCGGCACGCCCCTTCGACCGCCGGGGCGCCGAAGATCGACTCGGTCGGCATCCACCCCGTGACCAGCGGAGCCGCCGTCAAAGGCAGTCGGCACAAGACCACGTCGAACCGGTGGAACGACAAGCCGGGCGGCGCGGTGCGGCTGCCAACGAGTGAATTCCGCCGCGTGTCGGGGCGCGACGGGGCCGGCGCGGGAAGTGCCTGAACGTACCGGACACGTCACGGGCAGGGAGCACCCCGATGCCGAAGTTCCTCATCCAGGCCACCTACACGCACGAGGGCACCAAGGGGCTGCTGAAGGAGGGCGCGAGCAGCCGCCGCGCCGCCGTCGAGCAGCTCGTGGCCGGGCTCGGCGGAACGGTCGAGGCGATGTACTTCGCCTTCGGGGAGGACGACCTGGTCTGCATCATCGACTTCCCGGACCCGGTCTCCATGGCCGCGGTCAGCCTCAGCGTCAAGGCCAGCGGCGCACTCCGCACCCGGGCCACTCCCCTGCTCACCCTCGACGAGATCGACGAGGCCACCCGGCGCCGGGTCACCTTCCGGCCACCCGGCGCGTGACGGACCGGCGGACTCCCCCGCGGCACGCTCAGAACGCGGCGACGACCCGGAAGAGCGCGGGGCAGGCGGTGGCGAAGTCGGGGAAGGCGGGCAGGCCCCCTTGAAAGCGGGGGTCGTCGTCCGCCGCGCGCCATGCGTCGAGGCTGTCCCAGTGCGCGATGCCGACCAGCTGGAAGCGAGTGTCCGGGGCCACCGCACGGTGCAGCCGGTGGTCCCGGAAACCGGGCGCCTTGCTCATCGGCTCCGCGCGGCCGAGCCAGTGCGGCAGGAACTCGTCCATCCGCTCGGCGGGCAGCTCGAAGGCGTTGACGAAGGTGATGCCCGGCCCTTCGTCCGGACCGTCTCCCCCGGCGCGGAGTTCGGCCGCCACCTCGTACCATCCGCCGTGCACGGTGGCATAGCCGGCCGCGGTGGCCGCCGACGCGGTGAAGCCGGGATGCGCCAGAGCCTCGTCCCGGGCTTGGACGCTGTCCCAGTGCGCCACGTTGACCAGGCCGAGCCGGGACTCCGGGAACAGTCTGCGGTGCAGCCGCGCGTCCCGGAAACCGGGGGCGGTGTGGATGAGCCCGACGCGCTCCCGCCAGCGTGCGATGGACTCGTCGATCCGGTCCTCGGGCAGTTCCCAAGCGTCGATCAGGGTGATTCCGTTGTCAGTCATCGCACCATCGTGAAACCTCGACCAGGCTTCAGGTCAAGGGAGTTGGGACACGCTGCCCCGGGGGGAGTGCCGTCGCGGCGGCGGACCGGGCGGGGTGCGCGTCGGCCGCCGGGCATCACCCCGGCCGGGTGTGTGTCGGCGGCCGGGCCTCACCTCGACCGGGTGCGCGGCAGCGGCCGCGCGGAGCGTGGTGATCTCGTTCTCACGGGCTTTCGCGCGTGGTAGCTTGGCTGGCATTCGTCAGGGGTGGCGTGGAGCGGACGCGGGGGACGGATGAGCGGTTCGCCGTACAGCGCGATGCGCGCCAGGCTGGTGAGCAGAACCGTCGAGCACTACCTCCGCCCCACTTTCCGGGTCCGCAATTCCGCGGACGATTCCGGGGAGCGCCTTCGTTTCGACACGCTGCTCGACCAGTTGCCGAGGCACCGGTCCCAGCCCGAACCCAGGCCCAAGACCTGGCTGATGACCGGCGGGGCGGGCAGTGGCAAGAGCACCGCCGTCCTCCAGTACGCGATCGCCCTGCTGGACCGCGAGACCCCCTGTGCCGTCATCGACAACCGCACGATCAGGAAGTGGAACGTACGCGGCTCGACGGTCAAGGAATTCGCCAAGCGATTACGTCCGGCGGGCGTCGACGAGAAGTTGTGGAAAGCGCACGTCAAGAAGAGCCGCGTGGTCTTCCTGGTCGACGCGTTGAACGAATTGGAGCGCGAGTTCGAGGGTGAACCCGAGTGGCAGTTCATCTGGGAACTGGCGGCGGGTTCGCACGACTTCACGGTGCTGGCGACGTCCCGCAGGGAGATCGACGATCTGGACGTGACCGCCCTGCGCGATGTCGAGACGATCTCCATAGAGCCGCTGGGCGAGCAGGACATCGAGACCTATCTGGGGATGCGCGACGGGTCGGCGACCGAGGCGCTGGCCGAGATCAGGTCGGGCGACATGCTGGGCGTGGCGTCCAACCCGTTCATGCTGTCGCTGCTGACCGACTGGCTGCTCGGCACGCGGTCCGTCAAGGACCGGGAGATCCCGCGCAGCCGCGCGGACCTGCTGCGGCAGACCGTGGTCCGGCCCAACAGCGAGGGCAGGTTCGGCAAGGCGGAGAAGGACGCGGCGAAGCGCGGGCTCGGTATGGAGGCGGCCCTGTGCGCGGCGGCGCTGGCCGCGATGACCGGCAAGGGCAGCGCGGACTTCCTCGCCCGGGACGTGGAGGCCCTGCTCGGCCGGGTGTGGGACGACGGGGACCGGATCGCCCACACGGTGAAGGCGTTCCTGGACACCCAGATGGTGGAGCCGGCCGGCGACGCGGACGACGGCCGGTACAGCCTCATCCACCCGGCCTTCGTCGACTTCGGCCTGGCCCTCGCCTGGCACAACACCCCTCCGCCGCCCGTCATGCTGGACCCCGTCCACCTCGACCAGTGCCTCGGCGACTGGGTCGGTCTGCAACCCGACCCGGACGGTGCCGTGGACGCCCTGCTCGCCCAGGACGCCAAGCCGCTGCCGCCCGAACTGGTGGCGGACGTCCTCCTGGCCAACCGGGCCGTGCTGGGTGACGAGGCGCGCGGGAAGCTGTGGCGGCACCTCGGCCGCTGCTTCCACCAGGGGCGCCAGACGCGCGACCGGCTGGCGGGGGCGCTGGCGAGCCTGCCGCCGACCGTGCTGCGCGACGGGCTGCAACGCGGTCTGCTGCGGGCGGTCAACTCCCGGGACCCGGAGTTCGCGGACGACATCTTCGCCGGGCTGTGGAACGGGTCGCTGGACGCCCAGACGCTCCAGCGCCTGCGCCGCACCCACCAGCGGAACAAGAAGGAGCCGGCGCCCAGGACACGGGATCGCGACGAGGCCCTCGCGGCGAAGCGGCGGGGGTCGCTGCGCGAGCAGACCGATCCGCTCGCGCGCCGCCGCAGCGCCAACTGGCTGGGCGCCAACGGCGGTGAGCGGGACGTCGACGACCTGCGGGCGGCGATGCTGGACGACCCGGACGCCACGGTCCGCGGCGCCTCCGCCACCGCGCTCGGGCGGATCGGCTCGTTGCGCGCCGTCCCCGCCCTCCTGGAGGCCACCGCCGGCGAGCGGGACCCCGGTGTCCGGGGAGCGGCGGCCACCGCGCTCGGCAGCATCGGCCACCTCCAGGCGGTCCCCGCGCTCACCGCCGCGCTCACCGACACCGGTGCCGAGGCCAGCGTCCGGGGCGCCGCCGCCACCGCGCTCGGCAGCATCGGCCACCTCCAGGCGGTCCCCGCGCTCACCGCCGCGCTGACCGACACCGGGGCCGGGGCCAGGGCCGGGGCCGGGGCCGGCACCGAGGCCAGTGTCCGGGGAGCGGCGGCCACCGCTCTCGGTCGTATCGGCCATCTCCAGGCGGTTCCCGCCCTCATCACGGCGCTCGGCGACACCGACGCCATAGTCCGGGGGTCGGCCGCGAACGCCCTCGGCCGCATCGGCCACCCCCAGGCGGTCGCCGCGCTCACCGCCGCGCTCGGCGACACCGACGCCATAGTCCGGGGGTCGGCCGCCACCGCCCTCGGCCGCATCGGCCACCCCCAGGCGGTCCCCGCCCTCACCGCCGCGCTCGGCGACCACGAGGCCAGCGTCCGCGGCTCCGCAGCCACCGGCCTGGGCAGCATCGGCCACCCCCAGGCGGTTCCCGCCCTCACCACCGCGCTCGGCGACCACGAGGCCAGCGTCCGCGGCTCCGCAGCCAACGCCCTCGGCCGCATCGGCGACCCCCGCGCCCTCGACGCGCTCACCGCCGCCCTCGCCGAGGACACCGACAGCCGGGCCAGGGGATCGACGGCCGAGGCCCTCGGCCGTATCGGCCACCCCCGGGCCGTTCCCGCCCTGGCCGCCGCGCTCACCGGCGACCCCGACAGCTACGCGAGGACGTCCGCGGCCAACGCGCTCGGCCGCATCGGCGACCCCGGCGCCCTGGACGCGCTCTCCGTCGCCCTCGCCACCGACGACGACACCCACACCCGGGGGGCGGCCGCCAACGCGCTGGGACGCGTCAACGCCCCCGGCGCCCTGGCCCCGCTGATCGACGCCCTCCTGCACGACCGCGACGACAAGGTGCGCGGCTCGGCCGCCAACGCCTTCGGGCACCTGGGCGACACGGCGGCGGCGGAGGTCCTGCGGGCCACCATCGGCAACCCCGAGGAGACCTATCTGACCCGGCGCGCCGCGGTGGCCTCGCTCACCCACCTGGACACCGGTGACGAGGAGTGGATCACCAAGGTCGCGGACCGGCTGAAGTTCACCGCCCGCGACCGGCACGGGCACGCGCTGCGCGGGGCGATCGTCGACCTGGTGGCCCGCCGGGAGATCACCCCGCGGACGAAGGACTGGCTGGTCGGCGTGATCCGCGGGGACAAGGACCCGTGGAACCGTACGACGGCCCTGGAAGGGCTGGCCCGGGCCGGTCAGGCGGACGTGGACCTGATCAAGTTCATCATCGCGCCCGAGCACCCCCGGCCCGACAGGCGGCCCCGGGACAGCGACTCGGGTGTCCTGGGCGTCGCCGCGGCGGCCGTGGTGCGCGCCGCGGCCGACCGCCCCGCCTACACCGATTCCCTGCTCCCCAGCGTCGTCCGCCTGCTCGTGCAGAAGGACACGCACTGGGCGACGGTCATCCCGCCGCTCACCCAGCTGCGGCTGCTCCCCCTCGACGTCGCGGACCGGGTCTTCGCCGGCATCGTGCGGCTGATGGGCGGCAAGGCACCGGAGAACCCGCACCTGGAGGCGGCACTGGCCGCCGAGCGGGAGTCCCTGGCCGAGCGCAGGCGGGTACGGGACGACGTCGAATCGTTCAGCAGACACCCCGAGGCGGTGCTCGCCGGGTTCCGCGAACAACGGAAGTCGAGGTTCGAAGTGACCGCACCGATCAGCGGCGACGAGTACCACGTCGCCCTGCTCACCGCCGTGCCCGTGGAGACCAGGGCACTCCTCACCGTGCTGGCCGAGCGCGGCACCGCCACCACCGAGGTGCAGCTCGACGGGCGGTACTACGACGTCTTCGAGCTGGTCTCTGCGGACCGGCCCCCGGTCCGCGTGGTCACCACGCAGGCCACCGACCAGGGCGGCCAGTCGGCGGCGGCGGTGACCCGCGACCTGCTGTCCGCGTTCCGGCCGGACCTGGTGTTCCTGGTCGGCGTGTGCGGCGGCTTCGCCGAGCACGGGGTGTCGCCGGGCGACGTCCTGCTGGCCCGGGAGGTGTTCGACTACGGCCCGGAGAAGGTGCGGCCGGAGGGCGGGGGCCTGAGGCCGCAGGTCTACCGGACGGACGAGCAGGTGCTGCGGCTCGCCACCCGGCTCGACACCCAGGGCAGGCTGGACGCGTCGCTGGCCGGCCATGAGCTGCTGGTCAAGGACTTCGCGAGCGGCGAGAAGGTGATCGCCTGGCGGGACTCCGCGCTGCGCGCCCGGCTGCTGGAGCAGTCCGCCGACATCGGCGGGGTGGAGACCGAGGCGCACGGGGTGCTGCACGCGATCTGGGAGACGTTCAAGGCGAAGGGATTCGTCGGCGGGGCGATGCTCAAGTGCGTCAGCGACCTCGGTGACGAGGAGATGGCCGTCGACAAGAAGGCCCGGCAGACCGAGGCCGCGCGGCGGGCGGCGCGGGTGGCGCTGGACGTGGCGGCGGCGTTCCGCCGCGCGGACGCGTGACCGCTTCCGTTCGACGTCCCCGGGGCACGGTGCTCGGCGGTGCTCGAAGGGTACGGCGAAGGGCCGTACCCCCGGTGCCCCGGGGATACGGCCCTCGACCGGCCGCCGTCGCCGCTTACTTGCGGATCAGGCTGCGCAGCACGTACTGCATGATGCCGCCGTTGCGGTAGTAGTCGGCCTCACCGGGAGTGTCGATGCGGACGACCGCGTCGAACTCGACGCCGGTGTCGGTGGTGACCTTGACCGTGCGCGGCGTGGTGCCGTTGTTCAGCTCGGTCACGCCGGAGAAGGAGAAGGTCTCCTCACCGGTCAGGCCGAGGGACGCGGCGGACTGGCCCTCCGGGAACTGGAGCGGCAGGACGCCCATGCCGATGAGGTTGGAGCGGTGGATGCGCTCGTACGACTCGGCGATGACGGCCTTGACGCCGAGGAGCGCGGTGCCCTTGGCCGCCCAGTCGCGGGACGAGCCGGAGCCGTACTCCTTGCCGGCCAGGACGACCAGCGGGATGCCGGCGGCCTGGTAGTTCTGCGAGGCGTCGTAGATGAAGGAGACCGGGGCGCCGTCCTGCGTGAAGTCGCGGGTGTAGCCGCCCTCGGTGCCCGGCGCGATCTGGTTGCGCAGGCGGATGTTGGCGAACGTACCGCGGATCATGACCTCGTGGTTGCCGCGGCGGGAGCCGTAGCTGTTGAAGTCGCGGCGCTCGACGCCGTGCTCCGTGAGGTACTTGCCGGCCGGGGTGTCGGCCTTGATGGCACCGGCCGGGGAGATGTGGTCGGTGGTGACCGAGTCGCCCAGCTTGGCGAGGACGCGGGCGCCGGCGATGTCGGTGACCGGGGCCGGCTCCATCTCCATGCCCTCGAAGTACGGGGGCTTGCGGACGTAGGTGGACTCGGTGTCCCACTCGAAGGTGTTGCCGGTCGGCACCGGGAGCGACTGCCACTGGGCGTCGCCCGCGAAGACGTCCTGGTACGACTTGGAGAACATGTCCTCGCCGATGGCGCTGGCGACGACCTCGTTCACCTCGGCCTCGGAGGGCCAGATGTCCTTCAGGTGGACCGGGTTGCCGTCCTGGTCGGTGCCCAGGGCGTCACGGGTGATGTCCACCTTCATGGAGCCCGCGATGGCGTAGGCGACGACCAGCGGCGGGGACGCCAGGTAGTTCATCTTGACGTCGGGGTTGATCCGGCCCTCGAAGTTCCGGTTGCCGGAGAGGACCGAGGTGACCGCGAGGTCGTGGTCGTTGACGGCCTTGGAGACCTCCTCCGGCAGCGGGCCGGAGTTGCCGATGCAGGTGGTGCAGCCGTAGCCGACGAGGTTGAAGCCCAGCTTGTCCAGGTACGGGGTGAGGCCGGCCTTCTCGAAGTAGTCGGTGACGACCTTCGAACCCGGGGCGAGGGTGGACTTGACCCACGGCTTGCGGGTCAGGCCCTTCTCGACCGCCTTCTTGGCGACCAGGGCGGCGCCGATCATGACGTACGGGTTGGAGGTGTTGGTGCAGGAGGTGATGGCCGCGACCGTCACCGCACCGTGGTCCAGCTCGTACGTCGTGCCGTCGGGGGCGGTCACGGGGACCGGGTTGGACGGGACGCCGTTCGGGGAGACGGCCGGGGCGTCGGAGGCCGGGAAGGACTCCTGGCCCGCCTCGTCCACGTCGTCCACGTAGTTGCGGACGTCCTGCTTGAACTGCTCGGCGGCGTTGGCGAGGACGATGCGGTCCTGCGGGCGCTTCGGGCCGGCGATGGACGGGACGACCGTGGAGAGGTCCAGCTCCAGCTTCTCGGAGAAGTCGGGCTCGGCGGCCGGGTCCAGCCACAGGCCCTGCTGCTTGGCGTACGCCTCGACCAGGGCGACCTGCTGCGCGGAACGGCCGGTCAGGCGCAGGTAGTTCAGGGTCTCGTCGTCGATCGGGAAGATCGCGGCGGTGGAGCCGAACTCCGGCGACATGTTGCCGATGGTGGCGCGGTTGGCGAGCGAGGTGGCGGCGACGCCCTCGCCGTAGAACTCGACGAACTTGCCGACCACACCGTGCTTGCGGAGCATCTCGGTGATGGTGAGCACGAGGTCGGTGGCGGTGGTGCCGGGCTGGAGCTCACCGGTGAGCTTGAAGCCGACGACGCGCGGGATGAGCATGGAGACCGGCTGGCCGAGCATGGCGGCCTCGGCCTCGATGCCGCCGACGCCCCAGCCGAGGACGCCGAGGCCGTTGACCATGGTGGTGTGCGAGTCGGTGCCGACCAGGGTGTCCGGGTAGGCCTTGCCGTCGCGGACCATGACGACACGGGCCAGGTGCTCGATGTTCACCTGGTGGACGATGCCGGTGCCGGGCGGTACGACCTTGAACTCGTCGAAGGCGGTCTGGCCCCAGCGCAGGAACTGGTAGCGCTCCTTGTTTCGGCCGTACTCCAGCTCGACGTTCTGCTTGAAGGCGTCGTTGGTGCCGAACTTGTCGGCGATGACGGAGTGGTCGATGACCAGCTCGGCCGGTGCCAGCGGGTTGATCTTGGCGGGGTCGCCGCCCAGCTCCTTCACGGCCTCACGCATCGTGGCGAGGTCCACGACACAGGGGACGCCGGTGAAGTCCTGCATGATCACGCGGGCCGGCGTGAACTGGATCTCCTGGGAGGGCTGGGCCTGGGAGTCCCAGCCGCCGAGGGCGCGGATGTGGTCGGCGGTGATGTTCGCGCCGTCCTCCGTGCGGAGCAGATTCTCCAGCAGGACCTTGAGGCTGTACGGCAGCCGGGCCGAGCCCTCCACCTTGTCCAGCCGGAAGATCTCGTACGACTCGTCGCCCACCTGCAACGTGCTGCGGGCGTCGAAGCTGTTCGCCGACACGACAGTCTCCTTCATTGATGTGCGCGTACCACCGTCAATCGTGCCGCCCCACCGACTTGGCCGGACCAGTGAGGTCAGGCTAAGTTAGGCATGCCTTACCGGTGCGGCGACCACGGTGCGCCTCGGCAGATATCTCGATGTCGAGATAACAGTAGTACATGGGCGTCGAATGGTCATGCCCGACCCGGCCCACAACGGACATCGCCCCCTCCCCCGCGGACTCGCCGACTCGCCGCCCCATGGACTCGCGGACTCGCGGACTCAGGACTCACGGACTCACGGACTCACGGACTCGCGGACTCACGGACGGATCGCGCCCCCCTGCCCGAAATCTCCGACATCAAATGATTCACCCGGGGCTTTCCGGGTACCGGCACACCCCTGCGCCGAACGGTACTGACAGTCCGTCACCGACATCACCCGAATGGCCCCCTTGGCGAGCACCATCTCATATCTGAGATAGCCTCAACCTCATGTCAGACGACTACCTCGTACGCATCGGCAAGCTCATCCGTGACGCCCGGCAGCACCGGGGCTGGACGCAGGCGCAGCTCGCGGAGGCTCTCGGCACCAGCCAGAGCGCGGTCAACCGCATCGAGCGCGGCAACCAGAACATCAGCCTTGAGATGATCGCCCGGATCGGTGAAGCCCTGGACAGCGAGATCGTGTCGCTGGGCTACGCGGGCCCGATGCACCTGCGCGTGGTCGGCGGTCGCCGGCTGTCCGGTGCCATCGACGTGAAGACCAGCAAGAACGCCTGCGTGGCCCTGCTGTGCGCCTCGCTGCTGAACAAGGGGCGCACGGTGCTGCGCCGGGTGGCCCGGATCGAGGAGGTGTACCGCCTGCTGGAGGTGCTCACCTCCATCGGTGTGCGCGCCCGCTGGATCAACGACGGCGTCGACCTGGAGCTCGTCCCGCCCGCCGAGCTGGACATGGCGGCGATCGACGCGGAGGCCGCCGTGCGCACCCGCTCGATCATCATGTTCTTCGGCCCGCTGCTGCACCGCATGGACCACTTCAAGCTGCCGTACGCCGGCGGCTGCGACCTGGGGACGCGGACCATCGAGCCGCACATGATCGCGCTGCGCCGCTTCGGTCTGGACATCGCGGCCACCGAGGGCCAGTACCACGCGCAGGTGGACCGCGCGGTCCGCCCCGGCCGGCCGATCGTGCTGACCGAGCGCGGCGACACGGTGACCGAGAACGCGCTGCTGGCCGCCGCCCGGCACGACGGCGTCACGGTCATCCGCAACGCCTCCTCCAACTACATGGTCCAGGACCTGTGCTTCTTCCTGGAGGCGCTGGGCGTCAAGGTGGAGGGCATCGGCACCACCACGCTCACCGTGCACGGCGTGCCGGACATCGACGTGGACGTCGACTACTCCCCCTCCGAGGACCCGGTCGAGGCGATGAGCCTGCTGGCCGCCGCCGTGGTCACGGAGTCGGAGCTGACCGTGCGCCGGGTGCCGATCGAGTTCCTGGAGATCGAGCTGGCGGTCCTGGAGGAGATGGGGCTCGACCACGACCGCAGCCCCGAGTACTGCGCGGACAACGGCCGTACCCGGCTGGTCGACCTCACGGTGCGGCCCTCCAAGCTGGAGGCGCCGATCGACAAGATCCACCCCATGCCGTTCCCCGGCCTGAACATCGACAACGTCCCGTTCTTCGCGGCCATCGCGGCCACCGCGCAGGGCAAGACCCTGATCCACGACTGGGTCTACGACAACCGCGCGATCTACCTGACCGACCTGAACCGCCTCGGCGGCCGGCTCCAGCTCCTCGACCCGCACCGGGTCCTGGTCGAGGGCCCGACCCGCTGGCGCGCCGCGGAGATGATGTGCCCGCCGGCACTGCGCCCCGCGGTGGTCGTCCTGCTCGCGATGATGGCGGCCGAGGGCACGTCGGTGCTGCGCAACGTGTATGTCATCAACCGGGGTTACGAGGACCTCGCGGAGCGCCTGAACTCGGTGGGGGCACAGATCGAGATCTTCCGGGACATCTGAGGACTCTGAGAAAAAGTAGCGCGAAACCCCTCCTGACCTGCACAAATAAGAGGACAGGAGGGCGTGCCTTTGGGACTTTTCTGGGACTTCTGGCCGGGCGCAGAGTCAACGAGCGCGGAGCAGACTGCGGCAGTCAGCTCGCCGCGGGGATCCGCCCTTGTCTCCAGCCCACAGCACCCCACACCCGCCCCGAGGAACGCCCCTGGCGCGGGCGCCGAGGAATCTCGCGCTGTACCGGGAGAAGTTCCGCCGCCGCCTGCCGGAGTCGCTGGACCAGTTGCACGGGCCGATCCCCACGGTGTCGTGGAACTTCCGCTGCACATGGCCTGGTCGGGAAAGACCTCACACACACGCGGCTCCTGGCGGATGTGATCACGCTCGGCTCGCCGTATCCCCTGGTTCTCACCGGTGGATACGCCGTGAGAACCCGGCGCCTATGACCGATATCGCGGCCACGCTCCGCGCCGGCCTGGAAGCAGGTCGCCTCCCATCCCCGCGTGTTTGCCACCCTCACCGCGCTCTCGTACGGCCGCGTCCACAGGCGACGCGTCAACGGCTCCGCCCGTTGCGGCTGCGGACTCCCTCAGGAAGCACAATGCACGGCAGGACAAGAAGCGCGAATCGGCAGGCCCGGACTGGGAGGACAGCGGCCTCGTCTTCACCACGCCCACCAGCCAGCCTCTCGTCCCGGCTCCGCAGCTTCCTCGACCGGGTAGGACTCCGGCGCATCCGTTTCCACGACCCCCGCCGCTCGACTGCGGTCCCGCTCCTGGAACAGGGCGTCGACCTCGTCGTGATCAAGGAAATACTCGGCCACACCCACATCCGTGTCACCGCCAGCGTTTACGCGCACGTTCGACTCCGACGCCAGCGTGACGCCATCGACGCCCTGGGGCACCTCCTCGGCTGCCGAAATATTCGACGGGGCTCCTCAATCATGCGGAACGCGACTCGTAGAGGGAAACCATAAGGTCTCACCTCTTTATGATCGATCAGATCAGGATGTCGAGTCCCAGTGCGCCCGAATATCGACTCGCCCACCCTTTGGCCGACGCCAGGATATCCATAGACCTTCCATTCGACAAGCGAATCGGCGCTTGCGTCAGCTGTCCCTGAATTTTGGACTCCAGGTCGAGGGAGCCAATATCACGCGCCAATACCAGAGCTTGTACGAGGCGAGCTGGATAGTTGGCCACGGGAAGCCAAGCATAGAGATTACCCCGCTGCACATCTTCGGAAGAAGACAGCAGCAAACACAAGTCGATGCGGTCAGTTACGAACTGAGTAGCTCGCCCCAGCCCCTCCCGAAGAAACTCCTCCACCAAGCTGTCTACCGCTTGAGGCCACGGCATCTCGTTACTTGAGCTACGAATCGATACAGACATACGCCCGTACTTCTCCAAAGCTGGGCCGAACTTGGCGTCCCCCACGTTCATGTGCCAGGCCAGCATGCCCGCAGCATCCTTGGAGATCCATCCGAGGTACGCTAGATCATCTGACTCCCACCGCACTTCGCCCCGCCGCGACACCTCAGCCTCGGAAGGGACAACGCCGAGCTCCATGGCTGCACGCAACACAGCCGGTGCGGTCAGCGACTTAGCAGCCATCCAACATCACCACTTCGTCCATCTGCGAGGCCCGTTGGGCACCCTTACGAGGTCGAATACCATCCCATCGGGCGTGTCACGATACGTCCACAGCTCGCCGTAATCGACACCCATTTCGTTCATGTAGCGTCGCAACTGCCTAGTACCAGCCTTGATCCCGCTCTCGGTATTAGGCTTGAGCTCCACAGGGAATCCATCTGCAGTAAATCCGTCTGGAATATTGCCTGGCGAGATTTGATGACCGCGCGAATACCCAAGGGAGTCCAAATGCTCTCCCCATTCGGGCCCATTATGGACTCTCGTCCATCGGGAAGCAGCGGCGCTATTCCCGGACTGGAGGTTTGTCGGGCATCCGCCAGAATTGCGGACCAGAGCCGACGTCTTCCCCGTCAGCACATAGTACGTGTGCTAAGCGACCCCTCTCTACCTGCGTTTTCGCAGGTCAAGCGGTATTCGACGGTCCGCTGAGGTGCGGGTTCGGCCGGGGTTGTTCGTGGTTGTTGCCGTCACTACTGCCGTCAGAGGTCCAGACCTGTTCCAGACCCGGACTGGGCCTCTGGGCTACTTGAGGTGCTCAGTGAGGTCGTCCACGGTCCAGTCGGCCTGGCGGAGGATGGAGCGGAGGGTGCCGGGCGCGAGAGAGCGGTGTAGGGGCACGATGACGGTGCGGTCGTCCTTGCGGTACTTGGCGTGGCTGCCCCGGGTCGCGATGTGGCCGAAGCCGGCGCGTTCGAGCGCCTTGGCGATCTCGGTGCCGGACAGGCCATGGGGGACGGCGGGGCTCATGCGACGCGGACCTCGACCGGTGCGGTGATCACGTCGGCGACGACCTCGGGGGCGGGGGCGTCCTCGAAGTACAACTCCAGCGCCTCGCGGAGGTTGGCCAGGGCCTCTTCGATGCTCTCCCCCTGGCTGGTGACCTCGACCTGGAGACAGCGAGCCACGTACCACTCGTCCTCACGGGTGACCGCAGCGGTCAGATGCAGTGCGCGCGTCATAGATGAAAGTCTGGCACGCCGAGCGACGCCGTCAGAGGTTTTCCGCCCGTGGACCACCGCATGCGGTGAGCCTCCAGCGACGCGCGGTCGGGGGGCGACTCCCCGTCGGAGGCGACGCCGGCCACCGCCCTCGGTGAGCCCGGCGACGGACGAGAAGGGTCGGCCCCCTGGTCGGCCCTGTGCCTGCGATCCGGCCGTAGGACGGTCGTAGGCGACAACTTGCTCCGCCAGGAGCCCAGTTACGGTCAGCTCGGCGACCAGGCAGATTGCCGCTCCGGCAGCCCTGGATCACCCCCGGCTGCCGGGGCGGCTCGCCACCTGCGGCGTAGCTGGCCTCCCGATTGAACGGCGGGCTTGTCGGCGACGGCGGCCAGCTCCGGCGGGCGGGGCCCGCCTTGAACCTCGTAGAGAAAATCTGAACGCACGCCCAGGGCCGCCCGGCGCGGCGGGTCAGTGACCCCGCCCGCCGCCGCCCGACTCCAGGGCCTCGACGCGGCCACGAAGGTCGGCCATCTGCTGAACGGCCTCGGCCAGCGCTCGTTCCAGCGCCTCGACGCGGGCCGTCGTCCCACCGATCCGCAGTACGGACTTCACCGGCGGCGGCCCGGTCACCGAGCGGCACGTCGCCGCCTACATCGCCAAGTACGCCACCAAGGGCGCCGAGACCACCACCGGCACCCTCGACCGCCGCCTCCGCTTCCTCGCCTAACTCGCCACCCACGACATCACCGACCACGCCCGCCGCGTGATCCACACCGCCTGGCACCTCGCCACCAACCGCCGGCACGCCCACTTCCGACTGCGGCAATGGGCCCACATGCTCGGCTTCCGAGGCCACTTCTCCACCCGCACCCGCCACTACTCCACCACCCTCGCCCACCTCCGAGCCGAACGTACCGCCTGGCGAACCGGTCAACCCGACACCGCCAGCCAGACCCCAGCAGCGGCTGAGACACGGGCCGGTCAGACGGACGACAGTCCGGTCGATGACCGAGCCGGACACCCCACCGACCTGGCATCCGGTCACCGCAACATCCCCGGTCAGCGCGTGGACTCGGACACCACGCTGGTCATCTCCCACTGGCAGCACGCCGGAACCGGCCTCCTGCCCGAACTCGAACACCTCGCCAACCTCCTGGCCACGACGCGACAGACCCGACCCGAGCAAACGACCCGAACCCGGCGCTCGGAACACTCTGGTGACCGCGCCGGTCGCCCCGCCGGTCACCCGGTCAGTCACTCCACTGATCGGCTGACCAGCGCTGCCCGGGCGGGGGCCGTCACGTGACCGTCGGCACGGAACTCCTCACCGTCCCCCAGGTCATGGAACGCCTCCAACTCGGCCGCACCGCCGTCTACGACCTCATCCGCACCCGGCAACTCCCCTCCCTCACCCTCGGCCGCGCCCGCCGCATCCCCACCCACGCCCTCACCGACTTCATCCACACCCGCCTCGAACAGGACGCCGCCTGATGACCTCACCCCGCGACACCCCCGCCTCCCGCCGCACCCGCGCCAACGGAACCGTCTACCAGCGCAAGGACAGCCGCTGGGAAGCCGCCGGATACGTCCTCGCCCCCGGCAACACTCGCAATCGCGTCCGCGTCTACGGCAGCACGCGCACGGAGGCACTGGCCAAACTGACCGAGAAAATCGCCGCCAGCAACCGCGGCGTCCCCATCATCACCGCCCAGGGAAGCCTCGCCGCCTACCTGACGTACTGGCTGGAGAACGTCGCCGTCCAGCACCTTCGCGAGACCACCCACACCCGCTACACCGCCGTCGTGCGCCAGTACCTCATACCGGGCCTGGGCCGGAAGAAGCTCGCCAAGCTCGCCGCCAAGGACGTCCGAACCTGGCTCAACGAGCTGCGGACCGTCTGCCAGTGCTGCACTCGCGGCATCGACGCCGGACGCGACCCGAACGCACAGGCCAGCCGACGCCCGCGCTGCTGCGCACTCGGCCTCTGCTGCGGCAAGCGGCTCTCTGCACTGACGCTCGCCTACATCCACTCGGTGCTCAAGTCCGCCCTGGAGCACGCCGTCCGTGAGGAGGAGATCTCCCGCAACGTGACCCGCAACGTCCGCACCGGAACACCCCGCCCCCGCCGCTTCAACCCCCTCACCGCCGACGAAGCACGGCAGTTCCTCGCCGCTGCCCACGGGCACCGGCTCGCCGCGCTGTTCGAGCTCGCCCTGCGCACCGGGCTGCGCAAGGGCGAACTCCTCGGCCTGCGCTGGGAAGACCTCGACCTGGACAGCGGCACGGCCAGCATCCGCCGGACCCTCCAGCGCACCACCAGCCGGGGCCTGGCCACCCTGCCGACCAAGACCATCAGCTCGGAGCGGCGCATCACCCTGCCGGCCTCCTGCGTCGCCTCGCTTCGCGCACACCGCGAGCGGCAGGCCCAGGAGCGGGACCGGGCGGGCTCTGTGCGGCAGGGCAGCGGGCACGTCTTCACGCGGCCGGACGGGCACCCGATCGAGCCCGCCACCCTCACACGGCACTTCAACGCCCTGCTCCGCGAAGCTCGCCTGCGGCCGATTCGGTTTCACGACCTCCGCCACTCGACGGCGACCCTGCTTCTGGAGCAGGGCGTCGAACTCGTCGTCATCAAGGAGTTACTGGGGCACGCCCACATCGGGGTGACCGCGACGGTGTACGCACACGTACGACTCCGCCTCCAGCGCGACGCCATCGACCTCCTCAGCCCAAGCTCTCGCGAAACCCTCGGAGTCCGTCAGCGAGCCCGACGACGGCGACGACCCGCCGCCTTGTTCAGCATCCGTCCGCTGACGTTGCCGTCAACTACTGCCGTCAGACACCGCAGAGGCCCCACCGGAACGTGCTCCGGTGGGGCCAGCGTGGTTGCGGAGACAGGGTCACACGGGTGTTTATCCCCTAAGCAAAACCTCGCCTACCCGACTCAGCCAGTCCTGAATTGACACCCCGTCTTCGCGAGGGTCATAGCAAGCACCAGCTTCGTCAAGCCAGATGCTCGCCAGTCGGCTTTCGTCCGCCCCGGAAGCAAGGATCGAAAAGATCTCGCCACTCAACGCTTCCACCACTTCGAATACCTCACGCTCGCGAAATAGCGAGACGATCGCAATGGGGCTGTCCGCCTCAAGATCGTAATCTTGATGAAAGTACGCTTGCGCCAGGTAGTTGATCTTCGGATACATGGTCACGGCTCCGGATACGAGGTGATGATGAGGTACCCGTCTGGCATCGAAGGATTTCGCTGCAACACAGTCCGCACGCTAGATGGGCCCAATATGTTACCCGTGGATCGCTCCAGAACTCGGCCGCCAGCGGCATCCATCGGATTCGTGATCACGAGACGCCGATCCGCGCCAGCAAGCCACTGGGCAATATCGCCCTGATTCGCAGCGATATTGTCTCCGGTTGCAGTTTCTGCCGCAGACAGGTCAGTGAACGTCGAAGAGTAACGAATGTTGCGGGCGGCAAGTTGCGCATCCGTCCTTCCAACATGGCGAGCAATCGCGTGCCCGCCGGCATTCTCATGCAGGGGTAGATCACAGGCTGCATTCGTATTGTGGACCAAGACCGGGACGCCGCCCGCCACAACGTAGTACGTGTGGAGTTGGTCGACCGTCAGGTTGTACATGTCCGCGGTGCCGGGGCGGGTGCGGACCGTGTCGATGCGGACGTGGTGGTCGTTGGCGGTGTTGAGGAGGTGACCGGGCTTGAGCTTGCCGGCGGGGATCCAGGTGTGGAGGGTGTCGTCCCAGAAGGGGTGACGCGAGGTGGTGTGGAGGGTGGCGTTGCGACCGTCCGTACCGCGGATCGTTACGTCGACGAGGTCGTTGTCGCGGTGGACCAGGCGAGCGGTGACCTTGCGGGGGCCTCGGTGTTTACCGTTCTCCGGGTCGGCGCTTTCCACGCGGTCACCCGGTTTTATCTTGCCGATGGCCTTCGTCTTCCGGTCCGCCATCAAGACCGGTGTCTTGGGATCGAAGCTGCAGAAGGGAACGCCCTCCTGCATGGCCTCTGCTTCGAGAGCTGTGGCAGCGGAGATGCCGACCGCAAGGTCACCGAGTGATTCGCACAGGCTAACGGCCGTGCAGGGATTGCTGGGTACGTCCTTGATGTCGGACCAGTGGTCGTAGAACTGCTGGAATCCCTGGCAGGAAGAGGTCCAGAGCAGGTCTTCACCGCCGCACCGTTCGCGGTAGTACAGCTCGACGTTCCACGCCGGGGAGAGGTCCGACCGGTAGGTGCCGTAGCCCATCATCTGCGTGATCGTGGGCTTGTGGCCGCCGAACTTCTTCATGAGCTTGAGCGGAGGCAGTTTCCTGCCCTGTGGCGGCTCATAGTGGGGGGAGGCGGGGTCGTTGTACGACTTGTAGGGCTTGTAGGTGCCGTTGTCTCCGGAGCAGTAGTGCGGGTAGCAGGATTCGAGTCCGCTGGGGTCGGCGGAGGTGATGGGGTTGTCGGCGGCGTAGGTGTAGCCGCCGAGTTCCTGGGGGCTGGCGGCTTCCAGAATCGGGTCGAGGCTGATGAAGCGGCCCAGGCTCGGGTCGTACTTGCGGGCGCCTACGTCGGTGTAGCCGGTGGAGCTGTCCTGGGGTGCGCCGAGGTAGGAGTGGGTCGGGTCGGGCCAGGCGGTGCTGTTGCCGCTGGCGCGCGGTTGGCCGTAGGGGGTGTACTGCTGGCGTGCGACCTGCTGAGTGGTGGTGTCCATCGACAGGGTCGCCGTGCCGTGCGGGTCGTTGAACAAGTACTTCAGTCCGCCGCCGGAGAGGCTGGAGCGCACGGCCACGGGCTCTCCGCTGCCGCCGTGGGTGTAGGTGCGGACGGCGCCGAGGAGGACGTTGGGGGTGACGCTGGTGTTGACGATGATCTGGGTGTCGCCGGCGAAGAGGGTGGTCTTGCCGGGGTCGCGGCGGATGAGCTGATTGCCGTCGGCGTCGTACAGGTACTTGGTGGTTGTGGGGCTGGTACCGCCCGCGTCGACCTGTGCGAGGTGGTTCTCGTCGTCCCACGTCAGGGTCTGGATGGGCCCGGTGGTGGGGGTGCGGGTGTGCAGGTTGCCGTCTTCGTCGTAGACGAACGCGGTCGGGTTGGTGCCTCCGGTGGCGGCGGTCAGAGTGTGGGGCTGGTCACCGGAGGAGTTGCAGTTGGTCTTGCAGCCGTAGGCGTAGCTGGTGGTGGAGGTGGTGCCGGAGGTGCCGATGGCGTGGTCGACGCTCTGTTTGCGGTTGCCGATGGCGTCGTAGCTGAAGGACTGCCAGTAGGAGCCGGCCGTTGTGGTGACGGTGCCGGTCGTGGGCGGGCTGGCGGCGCAGTTGTCGTTGGCGGTCCAGGCGTCGGTCAGCCGGTCCAGGGTGTCGTAGCGGTAGCACTGCTGGTCGGTGACGGTATTGCCGGTCTCCGACTGCTGGTCGGTCGTGGAGGTCGGGTTGCCCGAAGCGTCGTACTTGTATGTGGTGTCGTCTACCGTCGGGCCGGGAGCCTGAGTGCGGGTGATCTTGCGTTCTTGCAGTCGGAGGGTCTGGTCCTCGTAGTCGTACGTGACTGTGGCGGGATTGGTCGAGGCACCCAGCGTGATTACGGACGGCTGACCGTAGTTGGTGTAGACGGTGCCGCTGACGTAGGTGAAGGCGCTGCTATCGGTCGTGCTTGGATTACCCAGGGCGTCGTGGCCGTAAGTGATCAGCTCGTTGCTCAGGTTCTGCGCACGTGGGTCGCTCTGGGTGGCCAGCAGCTGGTCCCGGATCGTGTAGGTGTAGGTCGTCGTGTAGGACGACGGCAGTGGCGCCTCGGAATCCGGCAGGCTGATCTTTGTTCCGGTCGGTTTCCCGAGGACGGTGTAGCCGGTGGAGGCGACGGTGTAGCCGCCGGTGACGCCCTGGACGTAGCGGGTGGAGGAAGTCGGCAGGCCGATGCGCAGGGTGTCGTAAGTCCAGGAGGCGAACTTGAAGTTGGACCTTGATTCGTCGGTGCCGGTGAGTTTGCGGCCCAGCAGGTCGTAGGTGTAGTCGAGTTCGACCTTCTTGGCGTCCGTGCTGGAGGTCAGGTTGCCGGCGTCGTCGTACCCGTAGCTGCTTCCGCCGGCGTCCGGGTCGGTCTGGGACGTCCTGTGGCCGAGCAGGTCGTAACCAGCCGTCCACGTTGTCTGGTCCGGGCCGGTGATCCGCGTCTGCTGTCCGGCGGCGTTGTAGCCGTAGGTGGTGGATGAGGTGGTGCCGCCGGTGGCGGTGAAGCCGGCCGTCGCGGATCCGCTCAGCGTGGGTGCGGCGGTGTACTGGTCGAGTTCGGTGGTCTGACCGCGGGCGTCGACTACCGTGGTGGTGGCCACGCTGCCCTGGGGAGGCAGGACGGTGGTCCTGTCACCGGTGTAGGCCGTGCTCGTGGTCCAGGACTTGACCCCGTTGTGCTCCTCGGTGACCAGGCCGGCTCGTCCCTGGCCGTCGTAGTCGGTGACGGTGGTGTCCGGGATGGACACCTGCGAGACGGAGATGAGCTTGCTGCCGGGGGTGGTGCCGCTCACGTTGTACGCGTTGTTGGTGGCAACCGTCCAGCCGTGCGAGTCGTACTCGGTGTCCGAGACGGTGGTGCTGGAGTTCTCCGCTGTCGCCTGCGTCTGCAGCGGCCGCATCATCGCGTCGTACAGTGTTTCGCTGGTCTTGTAGGTCCCGTTGTCCAGCAGTGTTTTGGAGGCGACGACGGTCGGGGCCGTCTGGGACGGGCTGTAGGCGTAGATCATGTTCGCCGGCGCGCCGTTGGCCTTGATCTCATTGGGCAGCCACACGTCGGTCAGTCGGCCGAGTGCGTCGTAGGCGAGTGAGGTGAGCAGGCCGGCCGCGTCCGTCTTGGCGGTGGGCAGGGCGCGGGACGGGTCGATGGTGCTGCTGGTGAGCTGGCAGTCCTTCGATGAGGTGGTGGCAGTGGAGCAGTCCACGCCGGGTGTGACCTGGGTGATGGTCGTACTGCTGGTGGGGAGCTCGCCGCTGGAGGGGGTGTAGCGGGTGAACACGGTCTGGGCGAGGCTCTTGCCGTCCGGTGAGGTGGACTTCGGGGTGCGGGTCGCCTTGGTGGCCCGGCCGTAGGAGTCGTAGCTGGTGGTGGCCTGGTCTATGAAGGCGGTCGCGGTTGCGCCGGTGGCGGCCGATGCCTGCTGGACCAGGCTGACGTCACCGGTCGTGGGCAGAGCCGGGTTCTGCTGGCCGTCCCCGTCGTAGGCGAAGGCGTTGGTGTCGTAGGAGCTGCGGGTGTCGGCGATCAGGGTTCCGCTGGGAGTGGCTCCGGCGCTGGAGCAGTCCTGTGCGGTGGTGATGACCTCGGCGGGCACCACCAGGGTGGCACTGCTGCCGGTGAGGTAGCGGGTGTAGGTGCACTTGGCGACGTTGTTGCTGTCGGCGGTTTCGCCTCGGTCGTCGACCTGGACCGGCATGCCGGTCGTCGACTTGCCCAGGGTGGTGTTGTAGAAGGTGTCGGTCTCGGTCTTGCGCCATCCGTAGGAGACGGCTTGTCGGGTCAGTGTCTCGGCGGGGCGGACCATCTGGGCGGTCAGGTCCGGAAGGCCGCTGCGGTTGCGGGTGGCGGTGGGGCCGATGACCGTGGGCACGTTGACGACGGCCTTGTCCAGGCTGCCCTTGGCGCTGGTGTAGGTGTCGGTCTCGAAGGTCTGGCCGGCGAACGCGTCGTTGTCGGGGACCGAGGTGGCGCCGTCCTGGCTGGTCAGGTCGGGCACGGCACGGGTCTTGCCGCCGGGCAGGGTGTCGCCGTTCATGCCCAGGAAGTAGTGGGATTTGGTCAGGGTCTTCTGGTCGTTGACCTTGGCGCCGTTGGTGTAGTGGAAGACGTTGGGGTCTCCGGTGGTGACGTCCACCTCCGGGTAGCCGCGGAACTGGCCCCAGGTTCGGTTCTTGGCCTTGACGAGTTCGTTGTCGTCGTAGTGCCAGCCGGGGTTGCCCTTGTAGGTGTAGTCCGTCTCCAGCTCGGGCTGCGTGCCGTCCTGGTAGGAGTTGTGCGGGTCCGTGGTGACGACCGAGGCGACCTTGTACTTGTAGAACCAGTCCATCCACGGCGCGGGCTGGCCGTCCGGTGTCCAGTACACCGGAAGGCAGGACAGGGTGTTGGTGGACGCGAAGGTTCTGGCCGCCGCGTCGGTGGGATCGTTGGGGTCGCTGGCCGGTGCGCTGGAGCAGTCGGGCCGGTCGTAGATGACCGTCGTCTGCGCGCCGGTCTCGCTGGTGACCGTCTGGATCCGGTCGTGGTACATCAGCGGCATCTGCGGGATGGTGCCGACCCGGTTGGGCAGTTGCAGCGGCGGGTCGAAGTTCACCGTCGGCGTGGATGTGCTCCCGGCTGCACCCCCCAGAGTGTCCAGGCCGGTGCGCTGGATGGAGTCCAGCCACAAGGTGGGCGCGTGGTCACCGCCATCGGGGAAGGACTGGGAGAAGGTGTACTTGTCGACCTGCTTGGTCGCACCGCCGGTCTGGATCTGCGTCGTGATGGAGGTCAGGCGCCTGCGCGACCAGAAGCTCGGGCTGTGGTTGGTGCAGCTCGATCCGGAGGTGCAGTTCAGGTCGACCGGTACGTCGGGCCAGTAGGCGGCGTTGGCCGCGGCGAACTGGGTGTCCGCGCAGGTGTTACCCGACGGCGTGCCCGGGATGCAGCGTTCGGCGGTGTCGAAGAGGATCTGCTCGGGGGCAGTGCCCGAGTAGATCGTCGAGGACGTGATGCCGTAGTCGATCCGGGACAGGGTGCCGCCGCGGGTGTAGGCGACCGAGGTGTCCTTCTTCGCGGCGCCGTAGTAGCCGGTTTCCGGTGAGTAGTACCAGGCGGTGGCATTGCCGTGGGTGTCCACGGCGTAGTCGAGGTTGAACCGGTAGCCGAGCGTGCAGGCGGTGGCGGCGAAGTCGGTGCTGTCCGGGCAGTCGGTGACGCCACTGTGTGCGTGGTAGACCGGTTCGGTCCACACGGACTTGGTCTCTTCCTTGCCGCTGGTCCAGCCCGGCAGGTGGTTGAGGCCGAAGAAGTACTGCACCCCGTCGCTGGTGACCTTGAAGTACTCCCCGTTCGCCGTCTTGTTCGAGGTGTCGGACAGGTCCTCGATCTTGGTGGTGGCGTTGTCGTCAGCGGGGCGGAGGGTTTTGGTCGAGTCGTCGTAGACGATGTCGGTGGACGTGCCGTTCAGCGACAGGGTGAGGATCTGTCCGGCCCAGCACTGGTCGCCATCGTTGTCAGGTGCCCCGGACGAGGAGTCGTCCTTGCAGGGCTTGTAGGTGCGCTCGATGTAGTTCTCGGTGGAGCTCCAGCCGTCACCGAGCCAGGAGGACTGGTTGTTGGTCCCTTCGGTGCGCGCGTCCTGGGTGCTGGAACTGTAGGAGAGATCGACGTTCGGTACCGTTCCGCCGATCGCCGGTGGCACCGTGATCGGGTAGCTGTAGGTGAACGCGCCCGTGTTACCGGCGATCGACCAGGAGCCGCCCGGTGACAGGTTGGTCGCCGAGTAGTCGCCGGACGGACCCGAGGCGTCCGAGGTCGCCGCCATGACCGTCATCGCGCTGGACGAACTTGTTGCTGATCGCGAGGTGGCGGCTGACGGAGACGCCGCACTGGCCGTGCCCGGGATGGTCACCTGCGCGGACAACGGCGTCCCGGGAGCCGTGCGTATCTCGGTCTGTGCCTGGCACTTGGCCAGCTTCGGCGTGGTCAGGGCGCAGTCGGGCAAGCGGACCAGGTGCAGACGGGAGGCGAAGTCACCGCCGAAGGCGTAGCGGAAGGAGGAGTCGTCTACCCGCAGGGCCACCTTGCCGCCTCCGGGGCTGGTGCGCTGCAGGGCGAACAGCATTCCGTGGACACCGGCGGCACGCGTGGTCTTCTGGTCCAGTACGCGCACCCGCACGCGCTGCGATGCAGCCACGGCGGTCGGCTGAAGGTGTGCGCCTGCGGCAGGGCCGAGGAGGACGGGGGTGCTGCCGGCCCGCCTTTGCATCGCCCTTGCGGTGAGACCCGAGGAGACGGCCGTGACGGGAAGAGTAACCACGGCACTGCTTGCTGAGGGCAGTTTGGCGTGAGCGGTGGGGTCGAAGTGCTTGAACCCTCGCCGTATGGAAACCTGCTTGGGCGTCCTACGGGTGAAGGGGATCTGTTTATCGTGCGGTGCGGCTGGAGCTGACACATGGTGCTCTGCTGCCGTGGCCGCGGTGGCGACACCCGTGGGCAGCAGGCTGCCCACGATCAGGGCACCGACCGTCATCACCGCTGTACGACGGATCCTGCCGGCTGCCCAGGCCGGCCGGCCGCGCTTCCGCCCCGTCATCAACGCCATGCTGTGCGTTCCCTCCAGATCGCAAGGCGCCCTGAAGGTGGTTGCTGCAGAGGCGACTTGAGTACGCGTCAGAGCGGCGGCACAGTCAGTCCTCCCCCGCGATCGATCACGCTAGGTCCTTAGATCGACACACTTTGCAAACCATCTCCACAGGAAGAGCAAAGAAATCACCTGTTGTGAAACGCAATAGGGCGCGCAACCGTCAAAAACGTTCTGCACTTGGAGACTTGGCCATTGGATACACGTGGACCGCGTGCACACCGACCTTCAGAATGCTCAGCGGCGCGGGGCCCACGGTGGGGACCGCATGAGACCTGCGAAGGATCCCAACGTCGATGTCCGCATTCCGCGCACCTGTACGTGCGTCCAGACGTCCCGCGGCAAGACCAGTCGCTGTCGCTGTGGTCACGACGCTGGCTGCCGGGGCCCTGTCAGCCACCGTGCCGGCCCATGCGTCGTCCGATGCCCCAGCACAGACAGTCGGCTCCGACTCGCAGAGCGATCAGCCCCCAGCCGCCCCCACACGCCTCAATCCGACTGAAGCGGCCTCGGCAGAGGCGAAGGCGACCGGCAAGCCGGTGACCATCGACCAGCTCACCGACACCGGCACCACGGTGGTGGCCAATCCGGACGGCACCTTCACCCGGACCGACTCCTCTATGCCGCAGCGCGTGCAGCAGGACGGAAAATGGGTACCCATCGACACCACACTCGTGCGGCAGGCGGACGGAACCTGGGCGCCAAAGGCGGCCGTCACGCCCGTGGCCTTCACCGGTGGTGGCTCCGGTGCCATGGTGACCATGCGCGACAGGGCAGACAAGCTCGGCTTTTCCTGGCCGGACGCGCTGCCCAAACCCGTCGTTGCAGGAGACACCGCCACCTACCCGGAAGTGCTCCCCGGTGTCGACCTGCAACTGACCGCGGACGCCTCCGGCTACTCCTCGATCCTGGTGGTCAAAACACCCAAAGCGGCAACCGATCGGCGGCTACGCAAGCTCGCGCTGAACACCACCTCGAAGAACCTCACGCTGACCGCCACCTCGAACGGCGGTGCGCGAGCCACTGACAAGCACACCGGCAGGACGGTGTTCCACAGCGACACCGCGCTGATGTGGGACAGCGTCGGTAACAAGACCGGCGGCCATCCGCCTGCCCGGGTCGCGACCACCGCCGCAGCCCGGGCCGAGCACAAAGCAGCGGCCGACGTCGGCAAACACCGCGCTCAGGTAAAGGTGAGACTCCAGCACGGACGGCAACTACTCGGCCTGGACGAGAAGCTGCTGACTGCCAAGACCACCACGTATCCGGTCTACGTCGACCCAGAGTGGAGTGGCAGGCCCTCCCAGCTGGACTGGGCCCGTATCTCGGACAACGGGTGGAACGTCTACAACTCGACCTCCACCACCGGCTCGACCAACGCGCGCGAGGGCTGGGACAACTCCTACCCCGGCAACGGCGAACGCGCCCGCACCTACTACCAGATGAACACCAGCGGCATCAAAGGTGCCGTGGTCACCCACGCCTCGCTGTACGTCAAACAGCTGTCCGCCGCCTCCTGCTCCGACACCCCGGCCGCCGTCTATGGCACCGACCGCCCCGCAGGATGGAGTTCCTCCTCGCTGTACTGGGGCCATGAGCCCGGGGGGCGTACCAGCTCACTGGGCACCAACCCGAAAAGTCACGAGGCCGGAACCTGCCCGGTCACCAGCGGTTCCGACTCCTGGGTCAGCCCACCGTCGCTCGAGTTCGACGTGACGTCCCGGGCACAGAGTGCGGCAGCCGGCGGTTGGAGCAGCATGACGCTGATGGTCCAGTCGCCCGACATGAACGACGCCACCCAGTGGAAGCAGCTCGCCTACGGCGGCGGAGCCACCATGTCCGTCACCTACAGCTACCGGCCCAAGCTGAAGAACGGCACCGGCACTCCCGCCATCAAGCCGTCCATCGTGAGCGCGGGCAACACGATGACCACCACCCACACCCCCACGCTGTCGGCACGCGCGGTCAACCCCGACCTCGCCGGCGGCAGCGAACTGGTGCGCGTCGACTACAACGTCTTCAACTCCTCCGGCACCCTGGTTGGTCAAGGCTTCGGGCCCAACCTCGATTCGAAGAAGCGCGCCCGGTACAACACCAACGGCAGTGACTGGACCACACCGAGCCTGCCGGACGGCAAATACACCTGGAAAGCCACCGCACAGAACGCCGCCGGCTACTGGGCCGGGCCCGGCTCCGGTATCTGGACGAAAACCCAAACCTTCACCGTGGACACCAGCGCACCACCAGCCCCTACGGTCACCTCAAGTCAGTTCCCGGCCAAACAGATCGGCACGGCCTTCGACAGCAAGGGCACCTTCGTCCTGAGCAACAACCACACCAACAACGTCACCGGCTACCTGTTCTCCCTGGACGCCACCCTCGGCAACACGGTTTACAGCAGCACCGTCGCCCATTGGGCAGCAGGAACGACGATCACACCAGGCAAGGTCTACTACGCCACCGCAGACAACGGCCCTGGTACCGGGACCTCGGTCATCAACGGCAGTGCCTCCCCCGCCTTCGCCCCCGGCAAATCAGGACCGCACACGCTCTACGCGAAGGCCGTGGACCAGGCCGGCTCGACATCACTCACCCAGACGGCCTACGCCTTCTACGCCGGCACCAGCTCCCCGACCTACGCCTACGGCGACAAGATGATCAGCGGCTGGACCGCCACCAACACCGACGGCACGACCACCACCGTGCCCAAGGCGACGACCACCAGCACCGGCGGCCAGCTGATCAGCCAAGCTGCCGGCAGCGGGTACGAGTTCGCCGACGGCTACCAAGCCATGCTCATCAACAAGAGCAGCACCTCCAAAGCCGTCAGCGGTGATAGCGCCACCTTCAGCTTCGACCTACCGAAAGATGGCCCCTGGAGTTTCGGGGTCAACCTGACCAAAGCCAAGGACTACGGCATCTACCGTCTGACCCTGGACGCAGGCAAGACCACTCAGTCCACCTTGATCAGCGGCTTCGACGCCTACAGCCCCTACGTCACCACCCAGTTCCTCAACCTGGGCATCCCCAAGGACACCACAGGTCAGCTCCTCACCCTCCAACAGGGCGTACACACCCTCACCCTCACCCTCACGGGCAAGAACCCCCGCTCGGCCGGCTACCAGGCGGGCATCGACGTACTGCGGCTCGCCCCGGCGCTGACCTGTGCGATCAACACTCCCGGCAGCTGCCTGAACAACACCGCCACCAGCACCTTCACGACGGCGACCAGCCCGGCCGACGCCGACGGCTCGGGCAACAGCATCAACGCCGCCGATCTGACGAGCACCGCAGGCTGGCAGAGCAACAAGACGGTGACCATCGACGGCGCGACCGTCACCCTGCCGAAATTCGGAATCGGCACCTACGACAACATGCTGGCCTCCGGCCAGACCATCACCCTGCCGAGCAGCGGCGTGGTCAACACCGGCGACTCCGTCGTCTTCCTCGCCTTCGCCACCGGAGGCGCGGCCAAGGGCGCCATCGGCACCATCACCTACGCCAAGAACAACTGCCTGGACACCAACGGCGACCCCGCCGAGCAACCGTACAAGCTGGACACGGTGCCGGACTGGACCAGTGGGCCGGCCTCCGCGGCGTCGATCGCTCTCGTTCACCAGAACCACAGCAACAACACCCAGACCAGCCCGAGCTCTGGCCTGAAGGTCTATGCCATCAGCGTCCCGCTGCAGTGCCCCGGTTCGGTCATCAGCAGCATTTCGCTTCCACTGTTCACCAACGGCGTCCAGGCCGGCCAGCCCAGCCTGCACGTCATCGGCCTGGGCGTGCGGCCGAGCACGATCAACGGAAACGGAACGAGCGCCCGGCACTGGGTCGGGACGTGGTCCTCGGTGCAGGACACCGCCAAGGTGCAGCTGTCCAGCGGGAGCAACGCCACCGTCAACGGGCAGACGCTGCGCATCCCGGCCCGCGTCAGCATCGGCGCTGATGACAGCAACGGACTGCGTATCCGCCTGTCCAACGCCATGGGCACCACACCTGTGACCTTCGACGCGGCCTCCGTCGCAGTGCAGGAGGCCACAGGAGGGGGGGCCACTGCTGTTGCAACGCCTACAGGGGTCACCTTCGGCGGCTCCGCCTCCGTCACCATCCCGGCAGGCAGTGACATCACCAGTGACCCTGTCATCCTCGCCGTCGCGCAGCAGACAACTCTCCTGGTGAGCCTTCAAGTACACGGCTCGGTGTCCAGCATGGCCGGCCACGCCGCGGCTCGGACCCCCGTATGGGTCAGCAGCGCCGGCAACCACACCGGTGACACTGCTGCCACCAACTACACACAGACCACTTACACCGGTCTGCCCTACCTGGCCGGCATCGACGTCACCACCCCGACCTCTGCTCCCACCGGCTCGCTGGTCCTCTACGGCGACCAGAGCGTAAACGGCGACAGCGCAACCGGCGACGGCCGGCACCACCTCAGCGACGCCATCACCGACGCATTGGTCAACGACCCCGTCGGCGACAACTCCGTCGACTACGGCGTCCTCAACGCCGGAACCAACAGCAGCAGCCTGACCAACAACCTGCTCCCCCAGATCACCAACAGCGCCACCCCGACCAACGCGCTCAATCCGCTGGACCGCAACGTCCTGGCCCAGGGCAACGCACGCACGGTCCTCATCTCCACCGGCACCGCCGACCTGCTCAACTGCACTGATGACGCCGACACCTGCGCCACAAACGTCGAAACGGGGCTGGCCTCACTCAACAGCCAGCTCAGCTCGTACTACACCGACGACGGCCAGTCCTATGACATTTACGGCCGCCCGATCACCGAGAACGCCACCATCACCGTCTACCTCGCCACCATTCCGCCGTTCACCGCGGCCCACCCGGGCACGGCGACACAAGAGTCGGCGCGCGAGCAGGTGAACAGCTATCTCCTCGACAACTACCCCGGCCAGGTCATCGACTTCGCAGCAGCCGTCTCCACGGACGGCACCGCCACCTCCTCGACCGTGAAGGCAGCCGACCTGTCCGGCGGCAATCCGTCCGACGCCTACTACGCCGACCTCGCCGCCCGCTACGTCAACGACATCGACAACAGCGTGGTCAGCATCGCGCCCAACATGGTCGTCCCGCTCGCCACAGGCAGCGACACCCCCCAGAACGACTGGCAACTGGACAGCGACGGCACCGATGCAAACGGGGACAACCCGTTCACCGCACTCGGCGGCGCCACCTTCGGCTCCAACGGACCCGACGCGGTCAACGCCAGCGCCGGCACGGCGTCCTTCGACGGCACCAGCGGCTTTCTGGAAAGCGACCACACCGCCGTGAACACCCTCGGCGACTACACCATCTCCGCGTGGGTGGAGATCAACTCAGCTGTCGACGCCACCGCCATCTGCCAAGGCACCAGCCAGCACCAGGCGTTCTACATCGGCTACGACAGCGGCAACCAGGGCTGGATGTTCCAGACCACCACCACCAACGACGCAAGCGCCGAATTCCCCACCGCGGAAGGAGACAACAGCACCGGGGCCGTGGGCACCTGGACACACCTCCTGGTCACCTACACGGCACCCGTCGACGGTGACTCCAGCACCGGCGTGATGGCCATCTACCAGAACGGCACCCTGATGGGAACCGCCACCAATCCCACCCCCCAGTACGACTCCTCTCTGCCTCTGACCATCGGCGGCTGCATCAACGACACCGACACGACCACGCCGTACGCCGCCTTCCCCGGCTCCGTCTCGGACGTCCGCGTCTACCCGTACGCGATGCAAGCCGGCCAGGCCAGCGCCGAAAGCGTCATCGTGCCCTCCGGCTGGGACAACGGCATGCCCGAGGACGAATGGAAGCTCGCCGCCGACGGCACCGACACCGCCTCCCTCAACCCGCTGAACGCCTCCGGCAGCGCCACCTTCAGCACCGACGCGCCAAGCGGCATGACCGGCAGCGTGGCCTTCGACGGAAGCACCGGCTTCCTCAAGAGCAAGCAGAGCGCGGTCAACACACTCGGCGACTACACCGTCTCCGCCTGGGTGAAGATCAACTCCGCCCTCGGCACCACCGCCGTCTGCCAGGGCACCACACAGCACCAAGCCTTCTACCTCTCCTACGACAAGCCCAGCCAAGCCTGGATGTTCCAGACCACCACCACCAACGACGAGAACGCCGACTTCCCCACCGCCGAAGGCGACAGCAACACCGCACCGATCGGCACCTGGACCCACCTCGTCGCCACCTACCGGGCACCGGTCAGCGGAGACTCCAACACCGGCACCATGGCCCTCTACCAAAACGGCACCCTGATGGGTACCGCCACCAACCTCAGCCCCCAATACGACTCCTCCCTCCCCCTGACCATCGGGGGCTGCGCAAACAGCGCCTCAGCCACCACCCCCTACCTGGCCTTCCCCGGCTCCGTGGCCGACGTCCACGTCTACCCGCGAGCCCTGACGACGACCGAGGTCAGCACCCTGCACTAGCCACATTTCGGCCTCGGGCCCGCCGCTCCTGTTTTCATGAGCGGCGGGCCCACGTACATCTGCAGAACGGTGTCCGCAGGTCGTGGTGGTCGCGGCGGCATCCGTGGGACTGGCGTCCAGCAGCCGAGTGGTCACCGGTGCAGACCGACACGCGGGGGACGACGTCCGCACCTCACCGGGCACACATGGACTGAAGCCCTGTTCGGCCTCACAGGAGCAGGAACATCACCGCCATCCCCACGGCCATCGCGGCATGGCAGGCGGGTTCGGCCGCCCCGTCGTCGCGCTTCGGCGACGCGGCGACGCGTCCTCGGTCGAACGCTCGGGACAGCCACAGCAGCCCGACCGCGGTGAGGAAGACGGCCAGGAGTGCGGCGGTCCACTGCTGACCCGTACCGGTCAGCGACATCGCGCCGACCGCGTCCGGGCCGGACATGTCCATCCCCGGCATGTCGTGACCGCCCCCATGGCCGCCGGAGGCCGTCGCGGCCCCGTCCATCACGGCCGCCATCCACGCCATGGCCAGCATCATGACGACGTGTGGGACGGCGGCGAGGAAGCGCGCCCGCCGTGGTTCCGTTCCCGGGGAACGGAACCACGGCGTGGCCGCGAACCACAGCGCTCCCGCCGAGAACACGGCGACCTGCGGGTCCGCGGGGAGGTCCATGCCCCAGGGCCAGACCATCGCCGCCATCGCCACGCCCATGACCGCGTGGAGGACGTGGCTGAGCCGGCCGGGAAGCGTGCGGCCGGGCGCTGCCGCGAGCCACAGCGCGTAGAGGGCGGGGAGGACGAACAGGACGGTGAGGACCCAGCGGAGGCCGGTCGGGTTGATCACGCGCTCGTCTCCGTCCGGACATCGCGGCGCCGGCGCAGGGAGCCGGCGGCCAGGTCGACAGCGAGGAAGCAGAGCAGGGGCAGGCCGAACAGCGGTACGTAGTAGCCGATCACCGCGGTGACCAGTACCGCGGGTGCGAGGAAACGGCCCGGCAGTCGACGCCAGCCCCCGCGTGCCGGTGCGCGGCCGAGCGCGCGGCCCTCGGTGCGGGTGGGCCTGCGCAGCCACCACATGCGGTAGCCCCACAGGAGCATCCCGATGAGGGCGAGGGCGAGCAGCGCGAGGACGATCTGGTTGGCCAGGCCGAACAGGAGTCCCATGTGGGCGTCGATGCCCCAGCTGGTCATCTTGGCCACAAGGGGTTGGTCGGCCCAGTTCACACGATCGGTGATCTCGCCGGTGGCGGGATCGACGGCCACGGTGTCGTGGCGCTCGGGCCAGGAACGGGTGTTCTCCTCGACCACGTAGGCGGCCTGGCCCCCGGACGGCGGCGACACGTTCATCACGCCGCGGAGTCCGGCCGCGTGCGCGGAGGCGACGACCGCGTCCATGCCCACGTCGTTCGCCGGTCCTGACCCGGCGCCGGAGGTCTCCTCGTCGGCGGGGCCCGACAGAGTCGTGGAGATGGCCGGGGTCGGGCCCGTCAGAGCCGACTGGATCCTGCCGATGCTCGCTCCGGCGTGCACGGACCAGGTCATGCCGGTGACGGACAGGCCGAGCAGACCGGCCGAGGCCCACACGCCGATGACGGCGTGCCAGGACATGGTGCGCTTGCGGCCCTTCGGCCCGCCTTGCGGGACCAGTATCCGCCGGACGCGCCCCCGCGCGCGGGGGGCCGTCAGCCACAGGGCGAGGCCGCCTAGGATCTCCACCCACAGCCAGCTGGCGGCGATCTCGCTGTAGACGCGGCCGGGCTCGCCGAGGTTCAGGTGTCGGTGCAGCCCGTCCACCCAGGCCCGCACGGGCATCCACCACCGCGCGAAAGTGCGTTCTTGGCCCAGCACTTCGCCGGTGTACGGGTTGACGAAGGCGGTCTGCGTGACGTTCTCGGGCAGTCCCGGCTTCTCGAAGACGACCCTGGTGCTGTCCGTGCGGCCGGGAGCGGGGGTCACCGACACCAGCGTCCCCCCGGGGACCGCCTCGCGCGCGGCGGCTACCTGTGCCGACAGCGTCTCGGGTGCGCCGTCCGGGGTCACGCGCAGTTCGTGGCGGTAGACGATCGCCTCGATCTGCGGGGTCGCCGTGTAGAGCAGGCCGGTCACCGCCGCGACGAGCAGGAACGGGCCGGTGAGGATGCCCGCGTAGAAGTGGAGCCGCAGCAGCGTGGGACGGAGGGCGTTCCACGACACGCGGGGAGCACCTGTGCCGGCGGTGGTCCCCGGCGCCTGTCCCGGAGGCACGCTCGTGTCGCCCGCGTCCGGTGTCCCCGGACGCCGGTCCGCCGTGGGTACGTCCGTCGCAGCGCGTGCTGAGTGGCTTTCGTCCATGACGGGCCTCTCTGTATCGGAACGGCTCCTGCCGCTTTCGGTGTTCCGATGCAGTAGTCGGACACGGGGCCGGGTGAGTTCCCGTGAGATGTCGCGGTGCCGGGCCGATGTCCGCCGCTCACTCCGTGCCGGGGCGCACCCTCGCGAACGCGAGTCCGCCGAGGGACTGGTGGCCGCGCCGCGCCGGGCCGCCGCTGCGGAGACGATCAGGCATCGGCGTCCCTCTCCCGCACGGGCCGCGAGGAGGTGCCGAGCCGCCGCGAGAAATGGCGGGCGCCCGGTGCGAGGGCGGCGACCGCCGGTGCGGCGAAGCAGGTCAGCGCGCACCCGGCGAGCACCGGGCCGGTACCGAAGGCGCCGATGGCGGGGGCGATCAGGGCGAGACCGACCGGGGCCAGACCGTAGGAGAGGAGGAAGTCCAGCGAGGAGACCCGGGCGAGCTTGTCCGGGGCGATCTCGCGCTGGGTGGCGGTGAACCAGGGCACGTTGAACAGTTCGATGCCGATGCCCGCGACGGCGTAGGCGGCCACCACCACGACCGGATGGACCTGGACCATGAGGCTGAGCGGGGCGAACCCGTAAGCGGCCAGACCCGCCAGGGCGGTCCAGCCCTGTGCGCGCGGGCGCCGGCGGGCGATGAGCAGTGCGCCGGCGAGGGCCCCGGCGGTGTACGCGGTCGTGGCGGCGGCGAGCACCACCTCGCCGCCGTACTCGTCGCGGCTGACGAGAGGCAGTGCGACGCCGGTGGCGGAGTATCCGGTGGCGATGACGGCCGTCAGCGCGCCGAGTCCGGCGAGGAACCAGGGGTGCGCACGGGCCTCGCGCACCCCGTCGGTGAACTCCGCGAGGACGGACGCCCGTCGGGGACGGCCGCCGGAGCCGGTGCCTTCGCCTCCGAGGCGCGCGCCGGGACCGGGGACGAGCGCGGCCAGCAGCCACAGCAGGCCGATGCCCAGCAGCAACGCCCCCGTGCCGAGCGACAGGGCGGCCAGGGCCGTCAGCGAGGGCCCGGCGAGAGTGGTGACCCGCACGGCCAGGGTGAGGGCGGCGTTGGCCTGCCGCCTGTGTTCCTCCTCGACGACCTCGGCGGTCAGCGCCTGGAAGGCGGGCCGGCAGGCGCCCTGCCCCGCCCCGGCGACGACGGCGGCCACCGCCATGAGCGGTACCGACCGGCCGAGCCCGAGGACCATGAGGGGTGCCGCGCCCGCCGCCGCCAGTCCCGCCCACCGGACGACGCCCCGCCGGGAGTGGCGGTCGGCGAGGACGCCCGCGACGGGGACCGCCGCGAGGAAGCCCACCGTGCGGGCCGCGAGCAGCACGCCGAGTCGGGCCCCGGTGAGCGCGCCGTCCAGCACCGCGAGCCCGAGCACGAACGGCAGGGCCCAGGTGGCCAGGCCCGATGCCGTGGCGCCGGCCCACAGCCGCAGGAAGGCGACGTCCCGCAGAACTGACCGCCGTCCTGGGCGAGGGGGTGGGGAGGAGTGCACAACCCGACCTTATTGCTTGTGAATTGCAATAACAAACAGCATGCAGGAGTGGAGGGTGTGGGCTCCGATGCCTTCTGCCCGCCGCCGCGGGACGGGGACGCGGAGCGGGCCGTCGAGTCCGTGCGGCGACGGCGGTTGCCGGCCGAGGCGTCCGCCCGAGCCGTCAGGCCACGGCGGGTTCGGCCGGGGGCGAGACCGCCTCGTCCGCGATCCACTCGGCCAGCGCCGTCCGGGCGCGCGACACCCGGGAGCGGACCGTGCCGACCGGGCACCGGCCGACCTCGGCGGCTTCGGCGTACGGCAGGCCGAGGAGCTGGGTCAGCACGAACGCCTCACGGCGGTCGCCGGGGAGGGCACCGACCAGTTCCATCAGGGCGATGCCCTCGTCGAAGCCCGGCAGGCCGGCCGGCTGCGCGCGTTCCGCCGCGCTCAGCCAGTCCTCGGTGTGGGCCAGCCGGGGGCGGCTGGCGGCTCGGCGCAGGCCGTCGGCGACGGCGCGACGGGCGATGGACAGCAGCCAGACGCGCGCCGAGGAACGCCCCTCGAAGCGAGGGAGCGCCGTCAGGGCACGCAGGAACGTGTCCTGGGTGAGGTCGTCCGCCGCCTGGGTGTCGTCGGCGAGGTACGTCACGTAGCGGCGCACGTCGCGTTGGAGCGCGCGGACGAAGCGGTCGACCGCTTCGCCGTCGCCACCGGCGGCGGCGAGCGCCCAGGCGGTGACCGTCTCGTCGGGCACGGTGGGCAGGGCAGGGGTCATGATCCCGTGGGTCCTTCCGGAATCCCGCGCGGACGGGCCGAGCACGGCCTTGAGGCCCTCGGTGGTCGCACGGGTGTGAGGGAGATCCGTCCGCGCTCCGGACACGGGCACGGACGGGGACCGCCACCGCACGGACGCGGGAGCGGTGCACCGGCTGTCAGAAGACAGCGATCACCTCGGGAGGGCCGCGGGTGGTGAGGGCGTGGACGAACAGGAACCGCCGCAGACGCCGCCGGGACCGCGGGGACGGCCGAACGGGAGGCGGGGCGGGGAGCGGCAGGAGTACGGCCAGCACCAGCCGCAGCGGCACGAAGGCGTGGTCGGCGCAGGCGCGCACCAGCTTGAAGGTGGCGCTCTCCCCCTGGGCCAGCCACAGTCCGCACAGGAGCGCGGCCAGCAGGTGGGCGGCCGGCATGCCCCAGGAGAACGTACCGGCCATGTGCCCCAGGCCGTGCGTGCCGGCCATGCCGCTCATGCCCATGGATGACATGTCATGCATGCCGCCCATGCCCATGGACGCCATGTCGTGGCCCATCGACGCCTCGGCATGGGTGCCGTCGGCGGCCAGGTGACGCGCGTGCCCGACCGGGCCCGCGTCCGCGGCGACGTCGTGGACCCGAGCGGCCCGCGCGGCCGTGGGGGCCGCCGCGCGGAGGAGGTGACCGGCCCACTCCCACGGTGACCGCGTCACCCGGGGCGCCGCCTCGGCCGCCCGGCCGCCGGACTGCGCGAGCGTGAACACGATGTGCAGACAGGTCTGGACGGCCACGGTCAACCCCGCCACCGTGCGGTGCCGGCGCTCGTGACCGCCGAAGACCCAGCCGAGGGCGCCGACCGCCGCGGCCCCGGAGAGGAGCACCCACCAGGGCAGCCCCCGACCGGACATCAGGACGTGGCCGAGGGCGGCGAGCAGCACACAGACGGCCGCGAACACCGCGGCCCGTGCTGCGCGCAGAAACCCTCCGACAGGCATGACGCCTCATCCTGGCACCCGGCAGGCGGACGCCGACAAGGGGAGCTCACCCGCCGGACAGGCTCCGTGCGGCAGACGTCATGCGCCGGAGGTTCCCCGCGCTCTCAGCGCCCGGCCCCGGTGCCCCGCGATCGTGTGGGGGGCCGCCGTACGGGTGAACCCTGGTGCGGCGCGGGTGCGGAAAACGCGGGGAAACGGAGCCGGAGCGCATTTCTCGTGTGTGGGGGCGGCGGTCCGAAGTGGCAGGCTGGGTTCCGCCTGGCCAAACTGAAACCGGCGGTTCGTGATCGAAAAAGATCCGGTCGGCCACAGGCGATCCACACGTCCTCAGGAGATCCAATGGTGGAGCAGTCCTCCGAGGTCCCCATATCCGGGGCGGACGTACCTGCCGTCACCATGGGCGACACCGGTCCGGCCGGGGCGGAGACGGAAAGAAAACTCGCGGCGGCGCTGGCCGAACTCGTCGATGCCGAACATGTTCCGGCGGAGAGTCACTTCTTTACCGATCTGGGTGCCAATTCCCTGGTCATGGCCCAGTTCTGCGCACGGCTCAGGAAGGATCCGGACCTGCCGTCCCCGTCCATGCGGGACATCTACCGGCATCCCACGATCCGGAGCCTCACGGCGGCCCTCGCGCCGGCCGCCGCGGTCGCGGACGTCACCACCGTCGCCCCCGGCACCGTCGTTCCGGCCGTTGTCCCGGCGGAAGCGACACTCACGGCGTCACCCGCATCACCGGTATCACCGGCAACAGACGCCGCCGTGCCGTCCGCACCCGCTCCGGCCGCACGCGCCGGCGCGTGGAGCCATCGGCTGTGCGGGGCGTTCCAGCTGCTGGTCTTCCTGGGGTACTCCCTCGTCTCCGGATTCGTCACGGCGCGCGGCTACGAATGGATCGCCACCGGTTCCGGTGCACTGGACATCTACGTTCGGTCACTGCTGTTCGGAAGCCTTGGATTCCTGGCGTTGTGCGCCTTCCCGGTCATGGCGAAATGGCTTCTCGTCGGCAGGTGGAAACCGGGCGAGTTCCCGGTGTGGGGAATGGCCTATCTGCGTTTCTGGCTCGTCAAGGTACTGCTGCACGCGAATCCGATGGTGCTCCTCGCCGGTACCCCGCTGTATGTGCTGTATCTCCGGGCGCTGGGCGCGCGGATCGGCAAAGGGGTCACGATCCTTTCCCACTCCGTGCCGGTCTGCACCGACCTGGTGACGATCGGCGCCGGGACGGTGATCCGCAAGGACTCCTTCTTCCTCTGCTACCGGGTCCACGCGGGCCGGGTGCAGACCGGCCGGGTCACGCTCGGCCGGGACGTGTTCATCGGCGAGAAGACCGTCCTGGACATCGGCACCTCGATGGGCGACGGCGCCCAGCTCGGCCATGCCTCCGCGCTGCACAGCGGTCAGGCGGTCCCGGCCGGCGAGCGCTGGCACGGGTCCCCGGCGGAGCCCACGCGCGTCGACTACGTGCGGGTGCCGCCGGCCAGGTGCGGCACCGGGCGCCGGACCTGGTTCGGCACGGTCACGCTGCTCCAGCTGCTCTTCGTGTACGTGCCGCTCGCGGTCGGCGGGATGTACATGGTCTTCACCGAGGTGCCGGCGGTCGGCAAGCGGCTCGATCCGGAGACGGCCGTGCTGACCCGGGGGGAACTGGTCCCGGACGCGCTGGCCGTCTCGCTCGTCCTGTTCTTCGGCTTCGTCGTGCTGGGGCTCGTCGTCCTGTGCACCGTCCCGCGGCTGCTGAGCCTGCCGGTCCGGCCCGACCGGGTCTACCCGCTCTACGGCCTGCACTACACGCTGCACCGCGCGGCGGCCCGGATGACGAACGTCAAGTTCTTCGCCTGGCTGTTCGGGGACAGCTCGTACATCGTGCACTACCTGCGCGGACTGGGCTACGACCTGTCGCGGGTGGAGCAGACCGGGTCCAACTTCGGCACCGAGGTGCAGCACGAGACGCCGTTCCTGGTCTCCGTCGGCAGCGGCACGATGGTGGCCGACGGGCTCTCGCTGATCAACGCGGACTACTCCAGCACCTCCTTCCGGGTGTCCCGGGTGTCGATCGGTCCGCGCAACTTCCTGGGGAACAACATCGCCTACCCCTCCGGCGGCAGGACGGGCGAGAACTGCCTCCTCGCGACGAAGGTGATGGTGCCGCTCGACGGTGAGCTGCGGGAGGGGGTGGGGCTGCTCGGTTCGCCGTGCTTCGAGATCCCCCGCTCGGTGGACCGGGACGCCCGGTTCGACCACCTGCGCACGGGCCGGGAGCTGAGCCGCCACCTCGCCGCGAAGAACCGTTACAACCTGCGCTCGATGGCCTGCATGCTGTTCGTGCGCTGGCTGCACGTCTTCGCGCTCACGCTGTTCGCCCTCGCCACGACGGACCTCTACGGGGTGGCGGGCCATGTGGTGATCGGCCTGTACCTGGCGCTGACGCTGCTGTTCTCCACCGCGTACTACGTGGTGGTGGAACGCTTCCTGACCCGGTTCCGCCCGCTGCGCCCCCAGCTCTGCTCGATCTACGACCCGGTCTTCTGGCGGCAGGAGCGCCTGTGGAAGGTCCCGGACCATTACCTGAACATCTTCAACGGGACGCCGTTCAAGAGCCTGGTCTGGCGGCTGCTCGGTGTGCGCATCGGCAGGCGGGTGTTCGACGACGGCTGCTACATCACGGAGCGGACCCTCGCCGCCATCGGCGACGACTGCACCCTCAACGCCGGGTGCAAGGTCCAGTGCCACTCGCAGGAGGACGGCACCTTCAAGTCCGACGTCATCACGCTGGGCGCCGGCTGCACGCTGGGCGTCGGCGCCCATGTGCACTACGGCGTGACCCTGGGCGAGGGCGCGGTGCTGGCGGCCGACTCCTTCCTGATGAAGGGCGAGGAAGTCCCCCCGTACGCCCGGTGGGGCGGCAACCCGGCCGTGGACATGCCCGGGACGTCCGGGCCGTCCCCCGGCCCGGACGGGGCCGTCCAGACCACCGACGCCGCTGCGGCTGCCACGAGTTGAGGAAGGCGATCTTCATGGAGACGCGCGTGCAGGCCGACACGGCCGACCGGGAGTTCTGGAGCGGTGTGCTGACCGCCGGCGGCGCCACCGCCGTACCCCGCTGGGTCCGGGAGCCGGTGCCGGAGGCGGTGGAGCAGGAGACGGCGGTCCCGGACGACGTGACGACCGCGCTGCGCGCCCTGGTGCGGCGGTCGGGTCTGCCGCTCAGCGCGGTGCTGCTGGCGGTGCACGCCAAGGTGCTGGCCGCGCTGTCCGGCGAGCGGGAGGTGGTGACGGGGTACACCGCCGGGGTGCGCGGCGAGCCGCTGCCGTGCCGCCTCCGGGTGCCGCCGGGGTCCTGGCGGGCGCTGGTGACGGCCGCCGAGCAGGCCGAGGCGGCGGTGCTGGCCCACCGGGAGTTCCCGGTGGCCGAGCTGCGGCGGGAACTGGCGGTGGCCGAGCCGCCGTACGAGGTGGTGTTCGGCCCCCTGGGCGCCGACGAGGCCCACGCCGACGACGGTGTGCTGCACGTGCGCTGGTGCGAGCGGGGCAGCCGGCTGGTGCTGCGCCTCCGGTACCGCGCGGACGTGCTGGACGCCGACGGCGCCGCCCGGATCGGCGGCTACCACCTGAAGGCCCTCGGGCTGCTGGCGGCCGGCCCGGACACCGGGCACGACCAGCACAGCCTGCTGTCGGCCGAGGAGGTGCGGGAGCAGCTGGAGGGGCTCGCGGGACCCCACCGGCCGCTGCCCGACGCCCGCGCGCACGAACTCTTCGAACGCCGGGCCCGGACGCACCCGGACGCGGTGGCCGCGGTGCACGGCGAGCACGTCTGGACGTACGGCGAGCTGAACGCGCGTGCCAACCGGCTGGCGCGGGCCCTGCTGGAGCGCGGGGTGGGCCGGGAGGACGTGGTCGCCGTCGTCACCGAGCGCGGCCTCGACTGGCTGGCGGCGACGCTGGCGGTGTTCAAGGCGGGCGGTGTCTACCTGCCGGTGGAGCCGCACTTCCCGGCCGGCCGGATCGCGGCGATGCTGACGCGGGCGGAGTGCCGGCTGGTCCTCACCGGGCCCGGCGGCATGGAGAACCTGGACGAGGCGCTGGCCGGTGTGCCGGGGGCCGGGAAACTGCCGGTCGAGACGGCGTACGCGGAGCCGCACGCCGACACCGACCTGGGGTTGCCGGTGGACGCCGGACAGCTGGCCTACATCTACTTCACCTCCGGCTCCACCGGTGAGCCCAAGGGCGCGATGTGCGAGCACGCGGGCATGCTCAACCACCTGTACGCCAAGATCGACGACCTCGGGATCGGCGAGGGGTCCGTGGTGGCGCAGACGGCCCCGCAGTGCTTCGACATCTCGCTGTGGCAGCTGGTGTCCGCGCTGCTGGTCGGCGGGCGGACGCTGCTGGTCGGCCAGGACGTGGTCGTGGACGTGGAGCGGTTCGTCGACACCCTGGCGCGCGGCCGGGTGGCCGTCGCCCAGGTCGTCCCCTCCTACCTGGAGGTCGTGGTCGCGTACCTGGAGCAGCACCCCCGCGAGCTGCCGGACCTGCGCTGCGTGTCGGTGACCGGCGAGGCGCTGAAACGGGAGCTGGTCCAGCGCTGGTTCGCGCTCATGCCGGGAGTCCGGCTGCTCAACGCGTACGGGCTGACGGAGACCTCGGACGACACCAACCACGAGGTGCTGGCGGACGTGCCGGACCGGGTGCTGCTGGGCCGCGCGGTGAACAACGTGCGCGTCTACGTCGTGGACGAGGACCTGGCGCTGGTGCCGCTGGGCGCCCCGGGGCTGATCGCGTTCTCCGGTGTCTGCGTGGGACGCGGCTACGTCAACGATCCGGAGCGGACCCGGGAGGCGTACCGCACGGACCCGTACCGGCCCGGTGAGCGGCTGTACCTGGGCGGTGACCGGGGCCGCTGGCACCCGGGCGGCAAGCTGGAGTTCCTCGGCCGCCGGGACAACCAGGTGAAGATCCGGGGCTTCCGCATCGAGATCGGCGAGATCGAGAACACCCTGCTGCGGGTGGACGGGGTGCGGGACGGCGCGGTGGTCGTCGTGGAGCGGGGCGGCGGGAACAAGCACCTGATCGCCTTCCACACCGGCCGGCGGCACGAGCCGGAGGTGCTGCGCGAGGCGCTCGCGGCGGCGCTGCCCGGCTACATGGTCCCCTCCGCGTTCCACTGGCTGGACAGCCTTCCGCTGACCGCCAACGGCAAGATCGACCGCAAGGATCTGACGGCGCGGGCCGAGCGGGCCGCGCACACCGAGCGGCCCGAGCCGGCGGAGCGGGAGGCGCTCGGCCCCACCGAGCGGCGGCTGGCCGCGGCCTGGGCGGAGCTGCTGGGGGTGCCCGAGGAGCGGATCGGCCGGACGGACCACTTCTTCGACTCCGGCGGCACCTCCCTGACCGCAGTCAGGCTCAGCGTCGCCCTGGACCGAGCGGTGTCCCTGAAGGACATCACCCGGCATCCGGTCCTCGCCGACCTGGCCGCCGTGCTCGACGGCGCCGCTCGGCAGCGGCCGGAACTGCTCCAGCCGCTGTCGGAGGCGGACGGCGCGCCGGAGGGCGCGCTGGTGTGCTTCCCGTACGCGGGCGGCAACGCGGTCAACTACCGGCCGCTGGCGGCGGCGCTGGCGGGCGGCGGCCCGGCGGTCCTCGCGGTGGACCTGCCCGGTCACGACCTGGCGGCCCGCCGGGAGCCGTTCGCGTCGATCGCGGACGTGGCCGCTCAGGTCACCGACGAGATCGTCGCGCGCGGTCTGACCCGGGTCATGCTGTGGGGCCACTCCTCGGGGGCGGCGCCGGCCCTGGAGACGGCGCGCAGGCTCAAGGAGCGGGGCGTGCGGGTGACGCGGGTGTTCCTCGGCGCGCAACTGCTCGGCACGGCCGCCGACCGCGGCGCCGCCGTCGCCGAGCTGACGGCGCTCGGCGACGCGGAGATCGCCGGGCGGCTGGCCGCGGACGGCGGCCACCCGGAGCTCGCCGAGCTGAACGAGCGGCACGCCGAGCGCGTCGGCGCCGCCTACCGGCACGACTGCGTCGCGGCGCACCGCTACTTCCTCGCGGCCCTCGCCGCCCCGCCACCGGTGCGGCTGTCCGCGCCGGTGACGGTGGTCGTCGCCGCCGACGACCCGCACACCGCCGGGCACGCCGCACACCACCGCGACTGGCTGCTGCTGGCCGAGCGGGTCGAGCTGCACGAGCTGGCCGACGGGGGCCACCACTTCCTGCGCACCCGCCCGGCCGAGGCAGCGCGGGCCGTCCTGACGGCGACCGCGCCCCTGGCCTCCACCTGAGGCCCGTACCTCCATCCGACGGGCGATTCGAAAGGAAACCGAGATGCCGTCCTCATCCCTGGCAGCACCACTCGACGTGGAGCTGCGGCCGGACCGACCAGCGTTGCTGCGCGTCGCGCCACCGGGCGACGCCGTGAGCTGGGCGGCCGAGCACCGAGAGGCGCTGCGCGCGCAGGTCGCCGAGCACGGGGCGCTGCTCGTGCGCGGCCTCGGCCTGACGGACGCGGAGCGGACCGGTGCCGTCTTCGCCCGGCTGGCGGGCGGGCTCATGACGGAGACGGAGGCGTTCGCCCCGCGCGAGGCCCACGGCCCGGGGCTGTACTCCTCCACGCCCTGGCCGGCCAACCAGCCGATGTGCATGCACCACGAGCTGAGCTACCACTCGGAGGTGCCCGGGCTGATGCTCTTCGCGTGCCTGACCGCGCCCGAGACGGGCGGGGCGACCGGGGTGGCCGACGCCGAGCAGGTCCTCGACGCGCTGCCCGCCGGCCTGACGGAGCGGTTCGAACGCGAGGGCTGGCTGCTGACCCGCAGCTACAACGACGAGATCGGGGCGTCCCTGGAGGAGTCGTTCGGCACCGACGACCGCGCCGAGATCGAGCGGTACTGCCGCGCGCACGCCATCGACTTCACCTGGCGGGCGGACGGTTCGCTGCACACCGAGCAGCGCCGCGCCGCGGTCGTCCGGCACCCGGTCACGGGCCGGCGCTGCTGGTTCAACCAGATCGCCTTCCTCAACGAGTGGACGCTGGCACCGGAGGTGCGCGAGTACCTGGTGGACGAGTACGGCACGGACGGCCTGCCGTTCAACACCCGTTACGGCGACGGCGGCGAGATCGGCGAGGACGTCGTCCAGTTCCTCAACGCCACCTACGAGCGGCACACCCGGCGCGAGCCCTGGCAGACCGGCGACCTGATGCTGGTGGACAACATCCGCACCGCGCACAGCCGGGAGCCGTACACCGGGGAGCGGCGGATCCTGGTCGGCATGGCCGAGCCGCGGCGCCTGGCCGACGGCTCCCCCACCCCGGAGGCGAGCGGACGATGACCGATCTGCTGTCGAGCACCGCCCGCACGGCCGGCGACGCCCCCTCGGTTCCCGGGTTCGCGGTCATCTCCGGTGAGCAGGTGAAGAGGGCACTGGAAGGAGCCGAGAAGCAGCTCGTGGAGCTGGTCGGGGAGACCTACCGGCTGCACGGCGCCGGGGACTCGGTCAACCCGCCGTCGTACTTCCTGCGCTTCCCCGACCGTCCCACGGCCCGGATCATCGCGCTGCCGGCGTCCATCGGCGGATCGGTCCGCGTGGACGGCCTGAAGTGGATCTCCAGCTTCCCGGAGAACGTGGGCGCCGGGCTGCCGCGGGCCTCCGCGGTGCTCATCCTCAACGACCACGACACCGGCTACCCGTTCGCCTGCCTGGAGAGTTCCATCATCAGCGCGACCCGGACCGCCGCGTCCGCCGCGCTCGCCGCGGACTGGCTGAGCCGTGACCGGCCCCGGCCGGCCCGGGTCGGGTTCTGCGGCACCGGTCTGATCGCCCGGTACATCCACACCTTCCTGGCCCGCACCGGCTGGACCTTCGAGGCGATCGGCGTGCACGACGTGTCCGCCGACAGCACCGAGGGCTTCTGCGGCTATCTGCGGCAGGCCGGTGCCACCGAGCCGGTCACCGTGCACGAGAGCGCGGAGGGCCTGATCCGCTCCAGCGACCTCGTGGTCTTCGCGACCGTCGCCGGCCGGCCGCATGTCACCACCCCGGGCTGGTTCGCCCACAACCCGCTGGTGCTGCACGTGTCGCTGCGCGACCTCGCCCCGGAGGTGCTGCTGGAGGCGGCCAACTTCGTCGACGACGTCGAGCACTGTCTGAAGGCGGACACCTCGCCGCACCTGGTGGAGCAGCTCACCGGCGACCGCGACTTCCTCAACGGCACGCTCGACGACGTGATGCTGGGACGGGCCGCGCCGCCCCAGGACCAGCCGGTGATCTTCTCGCCCTTCGGCCTCGGCGTCCTCGACCTGGCCGTCGGCAAGTACGTCTACGACCGGGTGGCCCGGGCGGGAGAGCTCCGCCTCATCGACGACTTCTTCCACGATCTGCGCCGGTACGGCTGAGGCCGTTGTCCTCAGCCCTGGTAACAGGAGGCCTGCCGTGCCCGTGATCTCCGCTCCCCACGCCTTCAACGAAGGAAGCCTCTTCGTCGACCTGGAGTCGGTATTCGGATACCGCCTCTATCTCAAGTGCGAGGGCTTCAACTTCGCGGGATCCATCAAGCTGAAGGCCGCGAACGAGATGGTGGAAGGTGCCGAGCGGGACGGGAACCTGACACCGGACTCCATCCTCGTCGAGTCCTCTTCCGGCAACCTCGGCGTCGCCCTCAGCATGATCGCGGCGAGCAAGGGTTACCGGTTCCTGTGCGTGACGGACCCCAGGTGCAATCTGTCGACGAAACTGCTGATGGAGGCCCTGGGCGGTCATGTGCACGTCGTGACCGACCTGGACACCAACGGCGGTTTCCTGGGCACGCGACTGGAGTACGTCCGTTCGCTGTGCGCCTCCGACGACCGGTACGTGTGGCTCAGCCAGTACACCAACCCGGGCAACTGGCGAGCGCACTTCCGCACGACGGCGCCGGAGATAGCCAGCCACTTCCCGCGCCTGGACGTGCTGTTCGTCGGCACGGGCACCGCCGGGACCCTGATGGGCTGCGCGCGCTACTTCCGCGACTGGAACCGGCCGGTGCGGATCGTCGCCGTGGACAGCATGGGTTCGGTCGCCTTCGGCGGCCCGCCCGGCCGGCGGATGATCCCGGGCCTGGGCATGAGCATGCGGCCGCCGCTGCTCGACGAGTCCTACGTGGACGAGGTGATCCGGGTGGAGGAGGCGGACACCATCCGCACCTGCCACCGCCTGGCCCGGCGGGGCTTCCTGTTCGGCGGCTCGACCGGGACGGTGGTCAGCGCCGCCACGGACTGGCTGGCCCGGCACGGCACCCGTGACCTGACCGCTGTGGCCATCGCCCCCGACCTGGGCGAGCGCTACCTCGACACCATCTACCAGACCAACTGGCTCCAGGACCTGTACGGCGACCAGTTGCTCGACTCCGCGGGGCTGGACGCGGTGCCCTGGGACGAGGAGTCGGCGTCCCGGGCGCCGGACGGTCGCCCCGGGCCGATCCGTTTCCGAACCGAACCGCTCCCGGTCGGGACCTCTTCCCGGCCGGTCCGCTTCCGGTCGGGTCTGCTTCCGGTCGGGTCCCTCCTGGCCGGCTCAGGTCTCGGCGAGCGCGGCGGTCCGGGCGGTCCGGGCCCGCCAGGGGATCCAGCAGGCGGTCACCGTGACGATCAGCGCGCTGAGCGCCACCGTCGCCATGCCCAGCGTCAGGTTCGCCGCGCTCGCCACGAAGCCGATCAGGGCCGGCCCGCCCAGCAGGCCGGTGGTGCCCATCGCGGCGACCAGGGCGAGGGCGTCCGAGCCCCGCTCGGCCGCCGCCACGTACACGCACGGGGTGACGGCGGCGGCGCCGAGGCCGACGCAGGCGAACCCGAGCAGCGTGGGGACGACCCCGCCGGCGAGCAGGGCGAGGGCCAGCCCGGTGGCGGCGACCGCACTGCCGGTGCGGACCACACGTCCGTCGCCCCAGCGGGTGCGCCAGCGGTCCGCGCGGACGCGGGCCAGCAGCATCATCACGGAGACCACCGCGATGCCGAGCGGGGCGACACTCGCCGACGCCTCCACGACGTCCTTCATGTAGAGCGTCGACCAGTCGTTCATCGCGCCCTCGGTGATCGTGCCGAAGACCATGGCGCACCCCATGAGGAGGGTGGTGCCGGAGAACAGGGCGCGGCCCGGGCGCCGCTTCGGCCCGTCCGGGGCCGCGGCGGCGGGCTCCCGGTGCGTCAGCAGTCCCGGCCGGGCGCCGCCGAGCAGGAGCAGCAGCAGGGCGCCGGCGACGGCGAAGTGGGCCGGGACGGAGCCGGTCAGCGCGGTGACACCGGAGGCCAGCAGCGCGGCGGCGAGCAGTCCGGCGCTGAAGGTGGCGTGCAGCTGGGACATGGCGGTGCGGTCGTACGCCTTCTCCAGCGCGGCGCCCTGCGCGTTCATGGCGACGTTGAGGCAGCCGACCGCGACGCCGTCGGCGCACACGGCGAGCAGCGCCAGCGGGTAGTCGGGCACCACGGACAGGGCGGCCAGGACCGCGACGAGCAGGCCGGCGGAGGCGAGGGCCAGCCGCCGGGAGCCGAGCCGGCGCATCAGGACGGCGACCAGCGGGAAGGAGGCCGCCGCGCCGGCCCCGCAGGCCATCAGCAGCAGGCCAACCTCGCCCGCGCCCAGGTCCAGCCGGGTCTTCAGCGCGGGCAGGCGGGCGATCCAGGTGCCGTACTGGAAGCCGAGGAAGCAGAACAGCGCCGCGATCGACCACTTGGCGCGCGCGAAGGAGGGTGCGGGTCCGGGCATCAGACGGCCTCCCGGGCCGGGTGCGGACGGGGTACGGCGGCCACCTGCGCCGACATGTAGACCGCGGCCGGGCCGTAGTCCGGCGGGACCGGGGTCGTGTGGTGGGCGCGGTAGCCGTTGGCCCGCCAGAACGGCTCCTTGTCGGCGACGGCGACCAGCGAGATGGTGGCGAAGCCGCGGTCGCGGGCGGCCCCGGTCAGATGGCGCACCAGCCGGGTGCCGAGCCCCCGGCGGCGCAGCGGCGCGCTGACGACCAGGTCGTGCAGGTGCAGGTTGGTGGTGTGGTGGACGGTCCGCTCGGGGCGGCTCAGATCGGGGCAGCGGAACCGGGGGTAGGGCAGGGCGAGGACGTAGCCGGCGGGCCGGCCGTCGAGGTCGAGGACGAAGCAGGTGCCCGAGGCTCGGGCCCGGGAGCGCAGCAGTTCCTCGCCCTCGGCGAGGGAGAGGTCCGCGTACGCCTCGCTCTCCAGGGCGGCCAGCCGCGGCCAGTCGGCCTCGGTGATGCCCCGTATGCGGTCTGGCATCTCAGTGGTGTCCTTCCGGGCCGCGGGCGCACACGCAGGGCAGCGGGCGGATGCCGTTGAAGCCCTGGGTCGTGTAGCTGGTGGCGTAGGCGCCGGCGGACAGGACCCAGACCGGGTCGCCGGAGGTGACGGACCCGGGGACGGGCACCGGGTGCCGGCCGCCGCCGTAGGCGTCGTCGCTGTCGCAGGTGGGGCCCGCGACGATCGCCGGGACGCGGTCCTCCGCCGCGTCGTGGCCCGGGAAGAGGAGCGGGTGCGTCACCTGGTCCATCTCGTACAGGCCGTTGAACTTCCCGGCGCTGAGGTACAGCCAGCGGGCGCGCTCGCCGTCCGGCTGGACGCGTTCGGTCAGCCGGACCACACGGGCGCGGACGGCGCCGTGGTCGGCGACCAGATGGCGTCCCGGCTCCACCACGAAGCGGAGCGGGGCGGTGGCCAGGCCGGTCAGGCGGTCCATGCCCTCGCGGATCACGGTGAAGATCTTGTCCAGCGGCGGGTCGAGGGGATCGCCGTACCGGTCGAGGTAGCCGAGCGCGGGCAGGCCGCCGCCGAGGTTGACGTGGTCGGGCTCGATGCCCAGCGCGCCGAGCGCCACGAGCACCTCGGCGAGCGAGTCCAGTGCCTGCTGCCAGGCTTCGCCGGTCATCTGCTGGGAGCCGACGTGCACGGAGAGGCCGGCCGGGACGAGACCGGCCGCGCGGGCGGTGGCCAGCACCCGTACGGCGTCCTCCGGAGCGCAGCCGAACTTGCGGTTCAGGCCCCACAGGGCGCCCTCCCCGCTGGTGGCCAGCCGGCAGAACACCCGGGCGCCGGGGGCGTGCGCGGCGATGGCGGTGACGTCCTCGACGCTGTCGGTGGCGAAGGTGCCGACGCCCAGGCGGTGGGCTTCGGCGATGTCGTGGTCGGATTTGACGGTGTTGCCGTAGTGGACGCGGCCGGGCGGGGCGCCGGCTCGCAGTGCCTGGGTGATCTCGGCGGGGCTCGCCGCGTCGAACCCGGCGCCGCGGGCGGCCAGGCAGCGCAGGACCTCGTCGACGGGGCAGGCCTTGAGGGCGAAGCGGACCCGGGCGCCGGGCAGTTCGCCGAGCAGGGTGTCGTACTGACGCTCTATGCCGGTGAGGTCGTAGACGACGCGGTCGTCCCCGGCGGCGGCCAGCGCGGCGGTGAGTGCGGGGGCGGGGACGCGGGTGTTCATGTGCGGGCCGCCTCGGTCAGGGCGGGCCATGCCTCGGTCAGGGCGGCGAAGTCCTCGATGTCCCGCTCGGCCCGGTCCAGCAGTTCGGCCCGGGTCGCCGCCAGTCGCCCGGCGAACGCCTCGTACCTGCCGCCCAGTTTGCGGTAGGCCCCCTCGACGCGGTCCAGGCGCCAGACGTTCTCGGCGCGGTCCAGGCCGGTGCTCTCCCGCAGTAACCCCGTGATCCGCTCGGGCCTGACCCGCCCGCGGGCGTCCAGCAGGGCGGCGCCCTCGGCGGCCATCCGGTCGTAGACGTGGTGGAAGTAGAGCATCGACAGCAGGAACTTCACGAACCGGCGCTGGTAGGCGGGGAAGCCGGTGTCGGTGCGGCGTTCGGGGGTGTGGAAGTTCTCGATGTGCCGGTTGTGCTGGATGCCGGGCAGGCCCGCGTCGTGCACCAGGTGGAGGAGGAAGTAGTCGCTGCCGATGGTGTCGGTGGCGGGCGGCAGCGGGACGCGTTCGTACACCGCCCGGTCGAAGGCGACGTTGCACATGTCGACGCGCATGGGGTCGACCAGGGTGAGGGTCGAGCGGTCGCCGGTGAAGGGGGCGGTGCCCGCGCCGGTGAAGGACTCCTCGACCAGGGCGCGTTTGCGGTCCTCGGGCCAGTCGCCGGGTGCCCAGAGGCTGACCACGTCGTGGTAGACGCCCTCGTCCAGCCGCCGTATCTCCGCGATGTCGACGGAGAGTTCGCCGATGAAGGAGGCTCCGGCCAGGGATACCGGGCGGTCGGCCAGGGCCGGGTCGAGGCGGGTCGGCAGGCCGGCCGCCGTGGCCTCGGCGGCCGGGCGGCCCAGCCACGGCAGTTCGTGGTGGACGGGGTAGATCACCTCGCCGTCCAGGACCTGATAGGTGCTGTCGGAGTCCCGGCGGTGCACCGAGTGGCAGCCGAGGGCGGCGGCCAGCAGGAAGGCGCGGTTGGTGCAGGCGCCGTAGGAGAGGGCGGGCGGCAGCATCAGGCGCAGCAGCCGGTCCGGGCCGGGCAGGCCGGCCCGTTCGATGGCGCGGCGCAGGAAGGCGCGCTGCCGTTCCTCGTCGAGGTGGTGGACGGTCACGCCCGGCAGCTCGGGCAGGGCGGCGACGGTACGGGTGTGGGCGGCCCGGGTGGTCTCGTCGGCGGAGTCGAGGATCAGCACCCGGACGTCGGCGCCGAAGCGGCGGACGGCGTGGGCGGCCTCGGCGTGCAGGGCGGTGATGGCGGCGGAGCAGGCCCGGTTGGTGGGCAGGGCGAGGCAGATCCGGGGTGCGGTGGGGGCCTGGTTCACTGCGTGGTCCACGAGTCGAGTCCCAGCAGTTTCCGGCCGAGCGGGTCGAGCGTGGCGGGGCCGTAGCGCAGGGCTTCCGGCCGCCGGGCGTCGCCGAGCAGGGTGGCGTTCCAGTCGGGGGTGGCGAGGGTGCGCCAGGAGTGCACGCGGGAGTCGCGCAGGGCGGTGTGCTCCTCCAGGGCGGGCATCATCGACAGGTACTGGACGGCGCGGACGGCGTTGTCCGAGAGGTTGGGGCCCACCCCGTGGGCGAGCAGCCCGTTGAAGATCAGCAGGTCGCCGGCCTGGAGGTCGGGGCGGATCACCGGGAACTCGGCGCGGTCGACGGCGGGCCGGACCGGGTCGCGGCCGGGCGGCTGGGCGACGCGCCACTCCTCGAAGCGGCGGAACAGCTCCGGCGCGCACTGGAAGCCGCCGAGTTCGGGCCGGGTGTCGGTGAGCGCGACGATGCCCTGGACGCGCTGCGGCAGCACGGCGAGGGTGGTGTCGACGTCCCAGTGCAGCTCGATGTCGAAGCCCTCGTCGGTGGCCTCGATCAGGGAGCGGGAGCGGGTGCCGGTGTTGGGCGGGTTGAGGTTGAGGCGGTCCAGGGTGACCCACAGCTCCGGGCTGTCCCACACGTCCACGAAGGCGTCGTACACCCGCCGGTTCTGCCGGCTGTCCCAGATGAGCTGGTGGTGGTAGGCCTCGACGAAGCCGTAGATGTAGAGGTGCCGGTCGAGTTCGGAGCGGAACTCTGGTTCCCGGTACCAGGTGTCGGGGCGGTCGGGGTCGAGCCCCTGGAACCGCCAGGCGAAGTCGAGCAGGGCCTTGGCCTCGCCGGGCGTGATGGCCTCGCGTACGACGACGTAGCCGTGGCTCTGCCAGAAGGCGAAGTCCTCCTCGGACAGCACGCGCAGCGGCTGGGTCTTCTCCAGGTCGCGCAGGGGCGTCGGGGCGAGGTAGGTCTCGCCGTCGGCGCTGAAGTAGGGGCAGCCGGTCGCCGCTCGGTGGAGGTAGGGGGCGGGCTCGTGCATGCGTTCACTCCGGGGTGATCGGGACGACGGCACCTTGGGGTCGGACGTGAGACATGTGCCGGTGGCAGTTACGCGGGCGCGCGGAGGCCACCGGCTTCCCTGGCGGAGGAAGGAAAGGCGGGAGGGAAAAGGAGGTGGGGATGTGTCGGCCGCCCGCGGGTGGTGCGGGCGGCCGTGGGCGGCGAGTCAGCCGGCGAGTACGGCTTCGGCCGCCGCCAGGCCGCACACGCGGGCGGCGCCGTAGGTGGCGATGTGCAGGGCGCCGCGCGGCGGCGCCTGCGGCAGGCCCATCTCGACCACGACGGTGTCGGGCCGGGCGGCGAGCAGGGTGTCGAGCGCGGAGCGCATCCAGGGGTGCCGGTGTTCGTCGCGGACCACGGCGACGATCCGGCGTCCGCCGGCCGCGGCGAGCGCGGCTTCGCCGGCGCCCTCGCCGGTGAAGGAGGCGGAGTCGGTCCCGGGCAGCCGGCGCTCCAGTTCGGCGGCGACGCCCCACGGGGTCTGGTCGCCGACGGCGATGTTCGGGGCCGGGTTGAACCGGGCGACGTAGACCGGCTCGGTCACCGGCGCGGGGGCGCCGGCGCGGGTCACGGTCAGCGCGCGGCGGGCCGCGACCAGGCCGATCTCCGGGTCGGGCGCGGTCTGCTCCGCCCTGCCGCGGGCCGCGGCGGTCCAGGCGGCGAGGTCGCGCACCCGGGCCGCCGCGTCGGCGAGCCGTTCCTCGGGCAGTTCACCGGAGCGCACGGCGGCCACGAGCGCGTCCCTGAGCACCAGCACGGTGCCCTCATCGTTCAGGCCGCCGCCGACGCAGATGGCGTCGGCGCCGGCCGCGATGGCGAGGACCACGCCCTGTTCCAGGCCGTAGGTGCCGGAGATGGCGCGCATCTCGATGCCGTCGGTGACGATCAGGCCCTGGTAGCCGAGTTCGCCGCGCAGCAGCTCGGTGAGGATGCGGCGGGAGAGGGTGCCGGGGCGGTCCGGGTCGAGGGCGGGCACGAGGATGTGCGCGCTCATGACGGCCCGGGTGCCGGCGGCGATGGCCGCGCGGAACGGCGGGAGTTCGCGGGCGTAGAGGGTATCGGCGTCGACGTCGATGCGGGGTACGGCGTGGTGCGAGTCGACGTTGGTGTCGCCGTGGCCCGGGAAGTGCTTGGTGCAGGCGGCGACGCCGGTGGACTGGAGGCCCTCGACCCAGGCCGCGGTGTGCCGGGCGACCAGGTCGGTGCTCGCGCCGAAGGAGCGGACGCCGATGACGGGGTTGTCGGGGTTGGCGTTGACGTCGGCGGAGGGCGCCCAGTCGAAGTTGACGCCGCAGCCCGCCAGGCGCCGGCCCAGCTCGCGGGAGACCGCCCGGGTCAGCTCGGGGTCGTCGACGGCGCCGAGGGCGTGGTTGCCGGGGAAGGAGGAGCCGGTGCGCACGTCGAGGCGGGTGACGTCGCCGCTCTCCTCGTCGATGGCGACCAGCAGGTCCTCCCGCTCGGCGCGCAGTTGCGCGGTGAGCGCGGTGACCTGCTCCTCGCTGACGACGTTGCGGCCGAACAGGGCGACGGAGGCCAGGCCCTCGCCGAGCCGGCGGCGGACCCAGTCGGGCGCCGTGTGGCCGTCGAACCCCGGCTGGAGCACCGCGAGGGCGTCACGGGTGAGGTCGTCGCCGGCGGCGGAGCCGCTGCTGGACGCGGTGGTGGCGATGGTGGTCATCGGACGCGTCATCCCTTCACGGCGCCGTCGGTCAGACCGCTGACAGCCTTGCGTTGCAGGAAGATGAAGAGGATCAGGATGGGCAGCGCGAACAGGGACGAGGCGGCCATGGTGGCGCCCCAGTCGTCGCCGAAGGCGGTCTGGAACTGCGACAGCCACAGCGGCAGGGTCTGCTTCTCGGCGGACTTGTTGAGGATCAGGACGAGCGGGAACTCGTTCCAGGCGGTGATGAAGCCGAACAGGGAGGTCGCCATCAGGCCGGGCGCGAGCAGCGGGAAGATCACCTTGACGAAGGCCTGGAGGCGGGTGCAGCCGTCGACCATCGCGGACTCCTCCAGCTCCTTGGGCACGGCGGCGACGTAGCCGCGCAGTGTCAGGATGGTCAGCGGGAGCACCATCATCGTGTAGAAGACGGTGAGCGGGACCAGGCTGTCCAGCATGTCGTTGTCGCGGACGAGCATGTAGATGGCGATGATCATGACTTCCCAGGGGGCCATCTGCGCCAGCATGAACGTCACGATGAGCCCGCGGCGGCCCTTGAACCGCATACGTGCGAGGGCGAAGGCCGCGAACAGGGCGATGACGAGCGAGAACACCACCGACAGGACGGTGACGGTGACCGAGTTGAGGACCAGGGTCCAGAAGTGGTCGGCGTCGACGGCCTTCTTGAAGTGCTCCAGGGTGGCGTCGGTCGGGAACCACACCGGGTCGTCGGTGATGATGTCGCCGGTGGGCTTGAAGGCCGTGGCGAACATCCAGTAGACGGGGAACACGAAGCCGACGAAGAGGACGACGGCGGTCGCGTTGGGCCAGATGCGGCCGAAGAGCGAGCGCTTCACAGCTCGTCCTCCTCTTGCTTGAGCACCATGCGCAGGTAGTACGAGGTGATGACGAGCAGGACCAGGATGGTCAGGAAGGAGATCGCCGCGCCGACTCCGTAGTGCTGGTTGCCCACGCCCTGGACGAAGGCGTAGATCGGCAGGGTCTCGGTGAGGTGGTCGGGGCCGCCCTCGTTCATCGCGAAGATCTGGGCGAAGGACTTGAAGACCCAGATGACCTGGAGGAAGGTCGTGGCGTAGAGGAAGGGCCGCAGGAAGGGCAGGGTCACCGAGGTGAAGCCCTTCCAGGCGTTGGCGCCGTCCAGGGAGGCGGCCTCGTACAGCTCCCTGGGGATCGTGGTGGTGGCGGCGTAGAGGTTGATCGCCACGAAGGGGATGGACTGCCACACGATCAGCAGGGTGACCACGGCGAAGGTGGAGAACTGGGTCTCCAGCCAGTTGTGTTCGGCCATGGAGTGCCAGCCGAGCTTGTCCAGGACCCAGTTGACGACGCCGAAGCGCTGGGCGAACAGCCACTGGTAGACGGTGGTGGCGGCGATGACCGGCATCGCCCAGGCGAGGACGAGGCCCACCATGAGCAGCAGCCGCATCCGTTTGCCGAGGCGGGCCAGCAGCAGCCCGGTCAGGGTGCCGGCCACCATGATGAGCACGACGTTGGCGGCGGTGAAGAGGACGGAGCGCTCGACGACGCGCCAGAAATCCGACCCGGACAACACCTCCCGGTAGTTGTCGACGCCGTTCCACTCGGTGAGGTGCTGGATGAGCTGCCGCGGGTTGAGGTTCTGGAACGACAGCATGCCGTTCTTGACCAGGGGCCAGCCGAGGAGCACCACGGTGGCCAGCAGCGCGGGCAGCAGGAGCAGGTAAGGGGCGGCGGCCCCGCGGCGGGACGGGGTGCCGGAGGCGGGGGTCCCACCCCGCGGCGGCGCCGGTACCCGGGCCTTGCGGACAGCGGGCGCCCCGGCCGTGTCCGTGCCTTCGGTCTGCACTGACATCAGTTGCCATCTCTTCCGTGGCCGTACGAACTCCATCCGCCGCGTGTGCGTACGGCGCATGGAGCCGGGGGCGCCTGGTGAGGGCGCCCCCGGCGGGTCATCAGTTCTCCTGGGCCAGGCGCTTGTTGATCTCGGCCTCGACCTGCCCCGCGGCGTCCGACGGGGACTTACCGTTCAGCACGGCCGTCATGTAGGACTTGATCGGGTTCGGGTTGTTCTCCACCGCGCCCCATTCGGGGATCAGGGGGGTGGTGCCGCCCTGCGCGGCACCCGGGGCGGACGCCTCGGCGAAGGCGTTGCCCTTGAGGTTGGTCTCCAGGGACTTCTTGTTCGGGATGACGCCGTTGAGCTTGGCCAGTTCGCCCTCGTACTGGTCGGACAGGGCGATCTTCAGGAACTCCTCGGCCAGGGGCTTCTTCTTGCTGCCCTCGGCGACGGCGAGGTTGGAGCCGCCGAGGAAGACGCTCTCGGGCTTGTCCGCGGTCTCGCCCGGGATCGTGAAGTAGCCGATCTCCTTCTCGATGTCCTTGTTGGCCGCGACGGCCGTGCCGGCCTCCCAGCCGAGGCCGATGAAGGCACCGGTCTTGCCCTTGGCGAAGACCTCCGCCTGCTGCGGGGTGGCCTCGTCCTTGTCCTTCGGCGCCTTGGAGTAGGAGGCGTACTTCTTGTAGATCTCCATCGCCTTGGCGACCTTGGGGTCGTCGAGGTTGGAGACGTACTTGTCGCCGTTCTTCTTCACCAGATCGGCGCCCTGGCCGATGGTCAGGCCGTCGAAGAAGTACCAGTTCTGGCCGGGCAGGTAGATCGGCTCGGCGTCGGTCTTCTTGCCGATGGTCTCCAGGTCCTTGAAGAACTCGTCCCGGGTCTTCGGGGTGTCCTTGATGCCGGCCTCGGCCCAGATCTTCTTGTTGTAGATGACCGTGCGGCTGACGAAGTACCACGGAGCGGCGTACTGCTTGCCGTCGTAGACGGAGGACTGGGAGACCGACGGCGTCCAGTCGGCGCCGATCTCCTTCTTCAGGTCGCTCAGGTCGGCCAGGCCGCCGGTGACCGCGTAGCCCGGGGTCTGGGTGTTGCCGACCTCGATCACGTCCGGCGGGTTGGACTCGGAGAGGGCGGTGGTGATCTTCTGCTGGATCCCGTCCCACTTCTGCGTCTCGAACTTGAGCTTGGCGCCGGTCTTCTTCTCGAAGGCGGCCGTCACGTCCTTGACCCACTGGTCGGGCGTGGAGCCGTCCATCGCCCAGACGGTGAGCGTCTGGCCCTTGAAGCTGTCCGGACCCGCGTTCTTCGTGTCATCGTCGTCGCCCCCGCCGCACGCCGACACGGAGACCATCATGCCCGCGATTGCGATCGCGGCCGCAAGCTTGCGCTTCACGCCACCCTCCTCAGGGATGCCACTAACCCCCCACGCCCTCGGCGGTGACCTGCGTACGACGCTGTTGCACGTAGGGCTCGGGACCTGGTCACTAATGGTGTAGACCAGTACGGTGGAGCTTGGCCTAGACCTTTTGGAGTGTCAAGGGTGGTTCGGGGGGCCGGTCCCGGCCGTTACGAGAAAGTCACCGGAGCGCGTCCGTCCGCGTTTCGGTCCCTTTCGCCCGGACCGTTCAGTTGGACTAGACCATACGTGAGTTGGTCGCTATAACGGGAGCCCATCGACACAGCCGGGAAGGCAGGCATGACCACCGACGTCAGCACCGCCCAGCCGCACACGGGGGCGTCCGGCCGCACCGCGCGCGTACCGAAGTACTACCGGATCAAACAGCAGTTGCTGTCCATGGCCGAGGCACTGCAACCCGGTTCGGCCATGCCCGCGGAACGTCTGCTCGCCGTCCGGTTCGACACCTCCCGGACCACCGTCCGGCAGGCGCTCCAGGAACTGGTGGGCGAGGGCCGGCTCAACCGCATCCAGGGCAAGGGCACCTTCGTCGCCCAGCCCAAGCTGTACCGCACGCTCCAGCTCACCTCGCACACCGAGGACATGCGCGCCCAGGGCCTCACCCCCGCCTCCCAGACGCTGGACCTCGGGGAGATCCCGGCGGACGAGAAACTCGCGGGCCTGCTCGGCATCCGGATCGGCGAGCGGGTGCTGCGCATCGAGCGGCTGCGGCTGGCCAGCGGCGACCCGATGGCGATCGAGACCACCCACCTGTCCGTGCGGCGCTTCCCGGACCTGCGCCGTTCCCTGGCCACCTACCCGTCGCTGTACACGGCGCTCGCCGAGGTGTACGGCGTCCATCTCGCCGAGGCCGACGAGACCATCGAGACCTCGCTGTCGACCCCGCGCGAGGCACAGCTCCTCGCCACCGACGTGGGGCTGCCGATGCTGCTGCTGTCCCGGCACTCGCGGGACGCCGAGGGCACGCCGGTGGAGTGGGTGCGCTCGGTCTACCGCGGCTCCCGCTACAAGTTCGTCGCCGCCCTGCGCCGGCCGGGCCCCCCGGTGGTCCGGCCCAGGACGGCCCCGCCGGACGAGGGGTTCGGCCGGGTCTGAGACCGCGGGCCGCGGGGGCTACGGCAGTACGGCGAACCCGTCCAGTTCCACCAGCGCCCGCTCGTCCCACAGCCGTACGACCTCCACCACGGCCATCGCCGGGTAGTCGCGGCCCGCCGCCCGCCGCCAGATCGCGCCCAGCCGGCGCGCGTGGACGCGGTACGCGGCGACGTCCGTGGCGTAGACGGTGACCCGGGCGAGGTCGGCGGGGGTGCCGCCGGCCGCGCGCAGGGCGGCGAGGAGGTTGCCGAGCGCCTGCTCGAACTGGTCGGGCAGCGTCTCCCCGGTGATCTCCCCGTCGCCGTCGAGGGCGGTCTGCCCGGCCAGGAACACCACGCGGGAGCCGGTGGCGACGACGGCGTGGGAGAAGCCGGTGGGCGGGGACAGCTCGGGCGGGTTGACGCGCTCGGCGGTCACCGGGTGGCCTCCCGCCCCGCCGTGGCGTACAGCTCCCTGGCGATGATGCCGCGCTGCACCTCGCTCGCGCCCTCGTAGATGCGGGGCGCGCGGACCTCGCGGTAGAGGTGTTCGAGGAGGTGGCCGCGGCGCAGGGCGCGGGCGCCGTGCAACTGGACGGCCGTGTCGACGACGAACTGCGCGGCCTCGGTGGCGAACAGCTTGGCCATCGCGGCGCGGCGCGGCACGTCGGCGGCTCCCGCGTCGTACGCGGCCGCCGCCGCGTAGACCATGAGCCGGGCCGCCTCGGTGCGCAGCGCCATCTCGGCGACCTGGTGGGAGACCGCCTGGAGGTCCTTCAGCGGGCCGCCGAACGCCTCGCGCCGACCGGTGTGGGCGACGGTGGCGTCCAGCGCGGCCTGGGCCATGCCGACCGCGAACGCGCCGACGCTGGGGCGGAAGAGATCGAGGGTGCCCATGGCGACGGCGAATCCGCGGCCGGGCCCGCCGAGGACGTCGGCGGCGGTCACGGGCACGGCGTCGAAGTCGAGCGCGCCGATGGGGTGCGGCGAGAGCATCTCCAGCGCGTCCCCGGTGAGTCCGGGGCGGTCGGCGGGGACGAGGAAGGCGGTCACCCCACGGGCTCCGGCGCCGGGTGCGGTGCGGGCGAAGACGGTGTAGAAGTCGGCCTCGGGGGCGTTGGAGATCCAGCACTTGGCGCCGGTGAGCCGCCAGCCGTCGCCGTCGGGCTCGGCGGCCAGGGACAGCGCCGCCGCGTCCGAACCGGCTCCGGGCTCGCTCAGCGCGAAGGCGGCGACCGCGCCGCCGTCGGCGACCCGGGGCAGCCAGCGCTCCCGCTGGGCGGGGGTGCCGTACGCGTGCACCGGGTGGGCGCCGAGGCCCTGGAGGGCCAGGGCGGTCTCGGCCTCGGTGCAGCGCTGGGCGAGGGACTCGCGCATCAGGCACAGCTCCAGCGCGCCGGAGTCGAACAGCCGCCGGAGCAGGCCCAGCCGGCCGAGTTCGGCGAGGAGCGGCCGGTTGACGCGGCCGGGTTCACCCCGGTCGGCGAGCGGGCGCAGCCGCTCGCCGGCGAGCGTGCGCAGCTCGGCACACCAGGCGGTCTGCTCCGCTCCGAGCGAGAATACGGACACGGCCGGTCCTCCCTCCGGGGGACGGCCACCACGACCGCCCCGCCCACCTCCCGGGCCGGCCCGCCACGGACCGCCCCCGGCCGCTCCCGGGGCCGTCGCGGCGGTCCCGGCCGCTCCCGGGGTCCATCCGTTGCGTTCCGTTCCGTCCGTTCCGCTCCGACGGTATCGCGGACAGTTGACCGCCGTCATCAACACGATACGCTGAAGGTCCCCCCTTCCGGGGGAGCGCGAGCCCACCAGGAAGCCCGTTCGGACATCTGTCACGGCAAGGGGGCGCACCGGCATGCATCTCTCGGCCCACGTCGACACGTTCGCGCGCGATCACCTGCCGCCGCCGCACGAGTGGCCCGAGCTGCGGTTCGACCTGCCGGAGTTGCGGTACCCCGACCGGATGAACTGCGCGGTGGAACTCCTGGACCACGCCGAACCGGACCGGCCTGCGTTCCGTACTCCGGCCGGCCCCACCTGGAGCTATGCCGAGCTGCGCGCCCGGGTCGACCGGATCGCGCATCTGCTCACCGGCCCGCTCGGCGTGGTCCCGGGCAACCGGGTGCTGCTGCGCGGGCCCACCACGCCCCATCTCGCCGCCTGCTGGCTGGCGGTTCTGAAGGCGGGCGCGATCGCGGTCACCGTGCTGGCCCAGCAGCGCCCGCCCGAGCTGGCGGCCCTGTGCGCGATCGCCCGGGTCGGGCACGCGCTGTGCGACGTCCGGGCGGTGGACGACCTGGCGAAGGCGGCGATACCGGGGCTGCGCGTGACGACGTACGGCGGTGACGCCCCGGAGGACCTGCTGCGCCGCCCGGCTCCGAGCACGCCCTACCCGGCGGTGGACACCGCCGCCGACGACGTCGCCCTGATCGCGTTCACCTCCGGCACCACCGGTCGCCCGAAAGGGTGTATGCACTTCCACCGTGATGTGCTGGCGATCGCCGACACCTTCTCGAAGCATGTGTTGCGCCCCCACGAGGACGATGTCTTCACCGGCAGCCCCCCGCTGGGCTTCACCTTCGGCCTCGGCGGACTGGTGGTCTTCCCGCTGCGTGCCGGAGCCAGTGCGCTCCTGCTCGAACAGGCCGGCCCCCGGCAGCTGCTCCCCGCGATAGCCGAGCACCGCGTCTCGGTCCTCTTCACCGCGCCGACCGCCTACCGCGCCATGCTGGCGCACCTGGAGGGGCACGACGTCTCGTCCCTCAGGCGCTGTGTGTCGGCCGGCGAGAACCTGCCCGTGGCCACCTGGCGGACCTGGCACGACCGCACGGGCCTCGGCATCATCAACGGCATCGGCGCGACCGAACTGCTGCACATCTTCCTCTCCGCCGCCGACGAGCGGATCCGGCCCGGCCGCACGGGCGTACCGGTACCGGGCTGGCAGGCGCGCGTCCAGGACGCCGACGGCAGGCCGGTGCCCGACGGCGAGCCCGGGCTGCTCGCCGTGCGCGGCCCGGTCGGCTGCCGCTATCTCGCCGATCCGCGGCAGCGGGAGTACGTCCGGGGCGGCTGGAACATCACCGGCGACACCTACGTCCGCGAGGCCGACGGCTGGTTCCGCTACGTCGCCCGCGCCGACGACATGATCATCTCCGCCGGGTACAACATCGCCGGCCCGGAGGTGGAGGACACGCTGCTGCGCCACCCCGACGTGGCGGAGACGGCGGTCGTCGGCCGCCCCGACGAGCTGCGCGGCCAGGTGGTCGTGGCGTACACCGTGCTGCGGCCCGGCGTCGCGCCCGACCCGGAGGCGCTGCGGGCGTTCCTCCTCGGGGAACTCGCGCCCTACAAGTGTCCGCGGGAGTTCGTCTTCCTCGACGCGCTGCCCCGCACGGCGACCGGCAAGTTGCAACGCTTCCTGCTGCGCACCCAGGGTGACCAGCAGTGATGCCGACGACCTAAAATGATCAACGTGTCCGAGCAGCACGCCCCCAGGTCCCTCATCGTCACGCTCTACGGCGCGTACGGCCGCTTCGTGCCCGGCCCGGTGCCCGTCGCCGAGCTGATCCGGCTCCTGGCCGCGGTCGGCGTGGACGCGCCGTCCGTACGCTCCTCGGTGTCCCGGCTCAAGCGGCGCGGTCTGCTGCTGCCGGCCCGTACGGAGTCCGGCGCGGCCGGGTACGAGATGTCCGCCGAGGCACGGCAGTTGATGGCGGACGGCGACCGGCGCATCTACGCCGGGACGGCCGTGGCGGACGAGGGCTGGGTGCTCGCGGTGTTCTCGGTGCCCGAGTCGGAGCGGCAGAAGCGGCACGTACTGCGCTCCCGACTGGCCGGGCTCGGCTTCGGCACCGCGGCGCCCGGGGTGTGGATCGCCCCGGCCCGGCTGTACGAGGAGACGGAGCACACCCTGCGCCGGCTGCGGCTCGATCCGTACGTGGACCTCTTCCGCGGCGAGCACCTGGGTTTCGCGCCCACGGCCGAGGCGGTGGCCCGCTGGTGGGACCTGGCCGCGATCGCCAAGGAGCACGAGCGTTTCCTGGACCTGCACGCGCCGGTCCTGCATGCCTGGGAGGAGCGCGCCGACACCCCGCCCGAGGATGCCTACCGCGACTACCTCCTCGCGCTCGACTCCTGGCGCCACCTCCCCTACAGCGACCCCGGTCTGCCCACCGGGCTGCTGCCGGCCGACTGGCCGGGCGTCCGCGCGGCGGAGGTCTTCCACGCCCTGCACGTCCGCCTGCGGGACGCGGGCGCGCGGTTCGCCGGTCTCTGAGCCGGGACGGCGGCCTCAACTCTCCAGGCCGAGCCGGGGTTTCGGGGTGTCGGTGCGGCCGGTGGGCGGAGGGCGGTCGCCGGCCCGGTAGGGGGCGGGCCAGGTCGCGCCGGGGCCCGTGTAGCCCTGTTCGGCCGCCGCGTGCAGGGTCCAGTGCGGGTCGTACAGGTGCGGGCGGGCCAGCGCGCACAGGTCCGCGCGGCCGGCCAGGAGCAGGGAGTTGACGTCGTCCCAGGAGGAGATGGCGCCGACCGCGATCACCGGGACGCGGACCTCCTGCCGTATCCGGTCGGCGTAGGGCGTCTGGTACGACCGCCCGAACTCCGGCCGCTCCTCGGCCACCACCTGTCCGGTGGACACGTCGATGGCGTCGGCGCCGTGCGCGGCGAAGGCGCGGGCGATCCCGACGGCGTCCTCGACGGTGGTGCCGCCGTCGGCCCAGTCGGTGGCGGAGATGCGCACGGTCATCGGCCGCTCCGCCGGCCACACCGCGCGGACGGCGTCGAAGACCTCCAGCGGGAACCGCAGCCGCCGCTCCAGCGGGCCGCCGTAGGCGTCGGTGCGCCGGTTGGTGAGCGGGGAGAGGAAGCCGGAGAGCAGGTAGCCGTGGGCGCAGTGCAGTTCGAGCAGGTCGAAGCCGGCCCGGGCGGCCCGCCAGGCGGCGACCGTGAACTGCTCGCGGATGTCGGTGAGCTGGGCGCGGGACAGCTCCCGCGGGATCTGGCCGCCCGGCCGGTACGGCAGCGGGGAGGCGGCGACGACGGGCCAGTTGCCGGTGGGCAGCGGCTCGTCCATGCCCTCCCACATGAGCTTCGTGGACCCCTTGCGGCCGGAGTGCCCGAGCTGTACGCCGATCGCGGCGCCCGGTGCCCGGCGGTGCACGAAGTCGGTGATCCGGCGCCACGCGTCGGCCTGCCGGCCGGTGTAGAGACCGGCGCAGCCGGGGGTGATGCGGCCCTCCGGGCTGACGCACACCATCTCGGTCATCACCAGGCCGGCCCCGCCGAGGGCGCGGGCGCCCAGATGGACCAGGTGGAAGTCGCCGGGGACGCCGTCGGTGGCGGAGTACATGTCCATCGGTGACACGACGACCCGGTTGCGCAGGGTGAGGCCGCGCAGCCGGAACGGGGAGAACATCGGGGGTGTGCCCGGCGGGCAGCCGAACTCGCGCTCCACCGCGCCGGTGAAGCGGGCGTCGCGCAGCCGGAGGTTGCCGTGGGTGACGCGGCGGCTGCGGGTGAGCAGGTTGAAGGCGAACCGGCGGGGCGGCTGGTCCAGGTACAGCCGCAGGTTCTCGAACCACTCCAGGCTGGCCCGGGCGGCCCGCTGGGTGGAGGCGACGACGGGCCGCCGCTCCTCCTCGTAGGCGGCGAGCGCGCTCGGTGTGTCGGGCTGTTCCCGCAGGCAGGCCGCCAGGGCCAGCGCGTCCTCGACGGCGAGCTTGGTGCCGGAGCCGATGGAGAAGTGGGCGGTGTGGGCGGCGTCGCCGAGGAGGACGACGTTGCCGTGCGACCAGTGCTCGTTGACGACCGTGCGGAAGGCCGTCCACGTGGAGGTGCCGGAGCGCAGGGGGCGCCCGCGGAGCGCGTCGGCGAAGAGCTTGGCGCAGCGTTCGACGGACTCCCGCGGCGGGAGTCCGTCGAATCCGGCCGCCCGCCAGACCTCCTCGCGCATCTCGACGATCACGGTGGAGGCGTCGGCCGCGTAGGGGTAGCCGTGCAGTTGCAGCACGCCGTGTTCGGTCTCCGCCGTCTCGAAGCGGAAGGCGTCGAAGGCGAAGTCGGCGGCGAGCCAGATGTAGCGGCAGCGGTGGGTGGTCACCTGGGGGCGGAACACATGCGCGTAGGTGTCTCGGGTGGTGCTGTGCACACCGTCGGCGGCGATGACGAGGTCGTGGTCCGCCGCGAGCCGGCCGGCGTCCGGGGCCTCGGTGGAGAACCGCAGCTCCACGCCGAGGGAGCGGCAGCGGTCGTGCAGTATCTCCAGCAGCCGGTGCCGGCCGAGCGCTGCGAAACCGTGGCCGCCGGAGCGGTGCCGCACGCCCCGGTGCACGATGTCGATGTCGTCCCAGCGGACGAAGTCGCGCCGCAGGGCCGCGTGGACGGCGGGGTCGGCGTGTTCGATGCCACCGAGCGTCTCGTCGGACAGGACCACGCCGAAGCCGAAGGTCTCGTCGGGCGCGTTGCGTTCCCAGAGGGTGACTCGCCTCGCCGGGTCCAGCCGTTTCAGCAGGGCGGCGGCGTACAGGCCGCCGGGGCCGCCGCCGATGACCGCCACGCGCATCCCGGCTCACCTCCCCCGCCACTTCGGCGGCCGCTTCTGGACGAAGGCCGCGTGGAACTCGGCGTAGTCCTCGCCGTTCATCAGCAGCGCCTGGGTGGCGGCGTCCAGCTCCACCGCGGCCGCCAGGGGCATGTCCAGCTCCGCCGTGAGCAGGGCCTTGGTCTGGGCGTGGGCCAGTGCCGGGCCGTCGGCCAGGCGGCGGGCCAGCTCGCCGGCCGCCTCGTCCGCCCGGCCCTCCTCGGTCAGGACGCTGATCAGGCCGATGCGCTCGGCCTCGGGCGCCCGGACCGGATCGCCCAGCATGAGCAGGCGGGTGGCGTGGCCGAGGCCGACGACCCGGGGCAGCAGATAGGCCGCGCCCATGTCGCCGCCGGAGAGGCCGACCCGGGTGAAGAGGAAGGCGAAGCGGGCCGAGGGGTCCGCGACGCGGAAGTCGGCGGCGAGGGCCAGGACCGCGCCGGCGCCGGCCGCCACGCCGTGCACCGCGGCGATCACCGGGAACGGGCATTCGCGGATCGCGCGGACGACCTGTCCGGTCATCCGGTTGAAGTCGAGGAGCTGGGCGGTGTCCAGGGCCAGCGTGGCGCCGATGATCTCCTCGACGTCGCCGCCGGAGCAGAAGCCGCGTCCCTCGCCGGCCAGCACCAGGGCCCGTACCGCTCGCTCCCGGGACAGCTCGGCGAGCAGGTCGCGCAGGTCGGCGTAGGCCCCGAAGGTGAGGGCGTTGAGCTTGTCGGGGCGGGTGAGGGTGACGGTGGCGATGCCGTCGGTGTGCCGCACCCGCAGGTGCTCCCAGTCGGCGGTGCGGGCGGCGGAGCCGGTGAAGGGACTCATGACGTGCGGCCTCCTCGGGCGGGCGGTGCCGTACGTTGCGCTGTTCCACGAAGTTAACACTTCTTTGTGACCGTCGTCACGGTGACGCGACAGCCGTATGCCCGCCGACGGCCCGAAGCGGGCGGACCCGTACCATTTCCCTCAGTCGAAAGCAGGACAGCCTGCTCCACGAAACGGACTCGCCTTGCACGAAAGCCCCGCCGCACCGGCCTCCTGGCGCATCGCGCTGCCGCACACCACGGCGGCCGTGCCCGTGGCGCGTGCCCTGGTGCGCTCGGCCCTCACCGAGGTGGAGCACGTGGCCGACTGCGACACGGCGGAGCTGCTGACGGCCGAGCTGGTGGCCAACGCGGTCGAGCACACCGCCGGGCGCGGCCCGATAGAGCTGGTGGTGGAGCTGCTGCCGACCGGCTGCCAGGTCGAGGTGCACGATCCGGACCCGGCGCCGCCCGGCCAGCTGACCCGGCCGGTGCTGGAGGAGCCCGACGTCTGGCAGGAGGGCGGGCGCGGGCTGCTGCTGATCCGCGCGCTCAGCTCGTCCTGCGGTCACCGCCCCACCCCGTCGGGCAAGGCGGTGTGGTTCAGACTGCCTGTGATTCCCGCTCAGCGGCGGCCGGTGTGATCCGCTCCGGCGCGACACCGGCGAGCGTGGAGTGCCGGCGGCCGTAGACGGCGTAGACCAGCAGGCCCACCGCGAGGAACACGGCGAACTGGAGCCAGGTCCGCCAGCCGGTCTCGTACATCAGGTACAGACAGAAGGCGATGCCGAGCAGCGGGGCCGCCGGGTAGAGCGGGACGCGGAAGCTGCGGGTGAGACCGGGCTCGCGGCGGCGCAGGGCGATCACCACTACGTTGACGACGGCCATGATGGCGAGGGTGCCGATGGTGCACAGGTTCATCACGGCGTCGAGGGAGGCGAAGGCGGCCGGGAGCGCGAAGACGACGGCGACGATCAGCGTGCCGGCGACCGGCGTGGCCGTCTTCGGGGAGACCTTCTCGAAGACGCGCGGGATCAGCCCGTCCCGGGACATCGACATCAGGATGCGGGTCTGGCCGTACATCACGGCGAGGACCACGGAGGCGATGGCGACGACCGCGCCGAAGGCGATGACACCGCCGCCTACGGCGGAGCCCGTGACCTCGCCCACGACGTAGGACAGGGCGGCCGGGCGGCCGGCGACCTGGTCGCCGCCGATGGCGCCGATCGCGGCGAGCGCGACCGCGCAGTACAGCAGCGTGACCAGCCCCATGCAGACCATGATCGCGACCGGGACGTCCCGGCGCGGGTTCTTCGCCTCCTCGCCGGCCGTGGTGATCGCGTCGAAGCCGATGTACGAGAAGAAGGCGGCCGTGGTGCCGGCGCCGATGCCGCCGAGGCCGGCCGGGGAGAACGGGGTGAGGTTGCCGTGCTTGAAGGCGCTGTAGCCGATGGCGCAGAAGGCGAGCAGGACGGCGAGCTTCACCGCGGCCATGGCGGCCGTCGCCCGGGCGCTCTCGCGCACCCCGCGCACCAGCAGCAGGGAGGCCAGGGCGATGACGATCACCGCGGGCAGGTTGACGACACCGCCGTCGCCGGGCCCGGCCGACAGGGCCGCCGGGAACTGCCGGCCGGTGAGGCTGTGCAGCAGCTCGTTGACGTACTGGCTCCAGCCGACCGCGACGGCGGAGATGGAGATGCCGTACTCCAGCAGCAGGCACCAGCCGACGAGGAAGGCCGTGGACTCGCCGAGCCCGGCGTACGCGAAGGAGTACGAGGAGCCGGAGACCGGGATCGCGCCGCCCAGCTCCGCGAAGGAGAAAGCGGTGAAGACGCAGGTGAGGGCGGCGAGCACGAAGGAGACGACGACGGCCGGGCCGGCCTGGGCGACGGAGTCGGAGAGGCCGACGAAGATGCCGGTGCCGACGATGGCTCCGACGCCGAAGCAGATGAGCTGGAAGAGGCCCATGGTGCGCTTCAGGCCGTGTCCCTCGCGGTCGGCGCCGGACTCGGCGACGAGCAGGCGCGGGGACTTGATACGGGAGGCGGGCATGCGGGTGGTGCTCGTTTCTGGTGGTGCGGGCGGCCGTCGTAGGGCCGCGGCGACGGCTCCGGAAGGGGTGGTTCCGGGCCGCCGGCCAGGATAAGGCCTGGTCGGGCGGGTCAGGCAAGGGTTTACCGGGCGAGTGTGGCCACGAGCACCGCCTTGATGGTGTGCAGCCGGTTCTCGGCCTCGTCGAAGACGATCGAGTGGGCGGACTCGAAGACCTCGTCCGTGACCTCCAGCGACCGCAGGCCGTAGGTCTCGTGGATCTCCCGGCCCACCTTGGTGCCGAGGTCGTGGAAGGCGGGCAGGCAGTGCAGGAACTTCACGTCCGGGTTGCCCGTCGCGCGCAGCACGTCCATGGTCACCGCGTAGGGGCTGAGGGCGGTGATCCGCTCCTGCCACACCTGCGCGGGTTCGCCCATGGAGACCCAGACGTCGGTGGCGACGAAGTCGGCGCCCGCGACGCCCTCGGCGACGTCCTCGGTGAGGGTGACGCGGCCGCCGGAGGCGGCGGCGATCCGCCGGGCGTCGTCCACGATCTCCGGGGCGGGCCAGTAGGTCTTCGGGGCGACGATCCGCACGTCCATGCCGAGCAGCGCGCCGGTGACCAGGTAGGAGTTGCCCATGTTGAAGCGGGCGTCACCGAGGTAGGCGAAGGCGATCTCCCGCAGCGGCTTGGCGCTGTGCTCGGTCATGGTGAGCACGTCGGCGAGCATCTGGGTGGGGTGCCACTCGTCGGTGAGGCCGTTGTAGACGGGCACGCCGGCGTACGCCGCCAGCTCCTCGACCTTCACCTGGCCGTCGCCCCGGTACTCGATGGCGTCGAACATCCGGCCCAGCACCCGGGCGGTGTCCCGCACCGACTCCTTGTGCCCCATCTGCGACGCGGACGGGTCGAGGTAGGTGGTGTGGGCGCCCTGGTCGGCGGCGGCGACCTCGAACGCGCAGCGGGTGCGTGTCGAGGTCTTCTCGAAGATCAGCGCGATGTTGCGCCCGCGCAGGTACTGGGTCTCGGTCCCGGCCTTCTTGGCGGCCTTCAGCTCGGCGGCCAGCTCGACCAGGCCGCGGAACTCCTCTTCGGTGAAGTCCAGCTCCTTGAGGAAGTGGCGGCCGGCGAGGGCGGTCGGGACTGTCGCCATGGGGGCGCTCCAGGGGTACGACTACAGGGGACTATGTAAGTCTATACGATCCTTCACATTTCTATACAGCGTCCCGCTGTACGGGACAGCTCATGCACCGGGGACCGCCCCGCCCCCGGCCCAGCTCGCTGCCCGGGATCTCGATCACTTCGATGCCCTGTTTGCGCAGGTGGGTGTTGGTGGTGGAGTTCCGCTCGTAGGCTACGACGACGCCCGGTTCCACGGCGAGGACGTTGCAGCCGTCGTCCCACTGCTCGCGTTCGGCCGCGTGCACGTCCTGGGTGGCGGTCAGCACCCGGATCTCGCCGAGACCGAGCGCGGCGGCGATCGCCCGGTGCATGTGCTCCGGGGGGTGGTCGGTGACCTTCAGCTCGCGCTCGCCGTCGCCCGGCTCGATGGTGTACGAGCGGAGCATCCCGAGGCCCGCGTACTGGGTGAAGGTGTCGCCGTCGACCATGGTCATGACCGTGTCGAGGTGCATGAAGGCACGTCGCTTGGGCATGTCGAGCGCGACGATGGTGTGCGCGGAACCGGCCTCGAAGAGCCGTTGCGCCAGCATCTCCACGGCCTGCGGGGTGGTGCGCTCGCTCATGCCGATCAGCACGGCGCCATGGCCGAGCACCAGGACGTCACCGCCCTCGATGGTGGAGGGGTAGTCCGCCTGGCCCCGGGACCAGACGCGGAACGCCTCGTCCCGGAACAGCGGGTGGTGGCGGTAGATCGCCTCGAAGTGCACGGTCTCGCGCTGGCGGGCGGGCCAGCGCATGGCGTTGATCGAGACGCCGTCGTAGATCCACGCCGAGGTGTCCCGGGTGAAGAGGTGGTTGGGCAGCGGGGGCAGCAGGAAGTCGTCCAGGTCCATGACGTGGAAGCGGACCGAGGCCGGTTCGGCGTGGGCGTCAAGGAACTCCCGCTTGGTCATGCCGCCGACCAGCGCCTCGGCCAGCTCGTCCGGGGTCATCCGGTCGAAGGCGGCGCGCAGGTGGTCGGTGGCGAGGGGACCGTACTCCTTCTCGTCGAAGACCCGGTCCAGGACCAGCGCCCGGGCCTCGGGGAGCGCCAGGGTCTCGGCGAGCAGGTCCCCGAAGAGGTGGACGGCGACCCCGCGGTCGCGCAGGACGTCGGCGAACCCGTCGTGCTCGGCACGCGCCCGGCGCACCCAGAGCACGTCGTCGAAGAGCAGGGCGTCCTTGTTGCTGGGGGTGAGCCTTTTGAGCTCAAGATCCGGCCGGTGCAGTATGACGCGGCGCAGCCGCCCGGCCTCGGAGTCGACGTGGAATCCCATGTCTCCATCCTGACCGCCGGGGCCGCCCTTCATCCTCCGCTCGTCCGTTTCCGGCGCCGCCGGCTCCCGGCCCGGCCCGGCAGCCAGCCTCGGATCGCAGTGCCGTCCGTTTCCGGCGCCGCCTGCCCCGGGCCGGCCCGGCACCCGCATCGGCTCATCGCGCCGTCCCTTTCCGCGCCGCCTGCCCCGGCCCGGTGGCCGCCTCAGATCGCCGCGCAGGGCACGGGGCGGCGCGGGGCGCGAGGCGCGGGCGCGAGGCGCGGGCGCGAGGCGCGGGCGCGAGGGTGACCGCCCCGCCCCCGGCGGTCGGCACCAGCCGCTCGCCGCCGAGCGGCCCGAGCGCCTCCCGCCCGGCGGTGTCCAGGGCGTCGACGGGCGTCGGCTGCAGGAGCCGCAGGAACGTTCCGTGCGGCGCGGAATGGCCCAGGGCGAGCCGGACGGCGGTGCCCGGGTGACGTGCGAACACCCTTGTGCCGCACGGCTGTCACCCACTGAACGGTGACGCGTGCGACACAAGGGTGTGGCATGACGGGACGGCCCTACAGGCGCGGGTCCACCGGTTCCGACTCCAGTGCCAGCACCCCGAACACCGCCTCGTGCACCCGCCACAGCGGCTCCCCGCCGGCGAGCCGGTCCAGGGCCTCCAGACCGAGGGCGTACTCGCGCAGGGCGAGGGACCGCTTGTGGTTCAGGAACCGCTGCCGCAGCCGGGCGAGGTTGTCCGGCCGGGTGTACTCAGGGCCGTAGACGATCCGCAGGTACTCACGGCCCCGGCACTTGACGCCGGGCTGCACCAGCCGTCCCGCCGCGTCGCGGACCAGCGCCTCGACCGGCTTGACGACCATGCCCTCGCCGCCCCGGCCGGTCATCTCCAGCCACCAGTCGACGCCCGCGCGGACCGACTCCGGGTCGCCCGTGTCGACGTACAGCCGCCGGGTGGTCCGCAGCAGTCCGCTGCCGTCGTGCTCCACCAGCCGGTCGATCAGCGCCAGTTGTCCGTCGTGCGGCAGCGCGGCGAGACTGCGGCCCCGCACCGCGAGCAGCTGGAAGGGGGCCAGCCGGACCCCGTCGAGGCCGTCGGTGGTCCAGCAGTAACGGCGGTAGGCGGCGGTGAACGCGGCGGCGTCGGCGGCGCGTTCCCGCTGCCGGGTGAGCAGCCCGCCCACCTCGGCACCCCGCGCGGCCGCCGCCTCCAGCGCGTCGAGCGCGCCCGGGAACACCGCGCCGGAGGCGGCGCCCACCGCCGCGTACTGGCCGCGCAGCAGCCCCGCCGCCTTCAGCGACCACGGCATCAGCTCGGCGTCCAGCAGCAGCCAGTCGGTGTCCAGTTCGTCCCAGAGCCCGGCGTCCGTGACCGCCGCCCGCAGGCGGCCGAGGACCGCCTCGGTCATCTCCCCGTCGTCGAAGAACGGCCGGCCGGTGCGGGTGTACAGCGACCCCGTGGTGCCCGGGCCGGCCCCGAACCGCTGCCGCGCCGCCTCCGCGTCCCGGCAGACCAGGGCCACGGCCCGCGAGCCCATGTGCTTCTCCTCGCACACCACCCGCGCGACGCCGTCCCGCGCGTACTGCGCGAACGCCTCCTCGGGGTGCTCCAGATAGCCGTCCACCCTCGAGGTGGCCGTCGGCGCCATGGTCGGCGGCAGGTACGGCAGCAGACGCGGGTCGACCGCGAAGCGGCTCATGACCTCCAGTGCCGCCGCCGCGTTCTCCTCGCGGACCGCCACCCTGCCCGCGTACCGGGTCTCCACGGCCCGTCGGCCGCGCACGTCCGCCAGGTCCAGCGGCCGGCCGTCGCGCCCGCCGGGCGCCTCGGTGCGCAGCGGACGCGCCGGCTCGTACCAGACCCGCTGGGCCGGTACGTCGACCAGCTCGCGCTCCGGCCAGCGCAGCGCGGTCAGCTTGCCGCCGAAGACGGCACCGGTGTCGAGGCAGATGGTGTTGTTCAGCCATGTGGCTTCCGGTACCGGGGTGTGGCCGTAGACCACCGCGGCCCGGCCCCGGTAGTCCTCCGCCCAGGGGTAGCGCACCGGCAGCCCGAACTCGTCGGTCTCGCCGGTGGTGTCGCCGTACAGGGCGTGCGAGCGGACCCGGCCGGAGGTGCGGCCGTGGTACTTCTCCGGCAGACCGGCATGGCAGACGACGAGCCTGCCGCCGTCCAGCACGTAGTGGCTGACCAGCCCGTCCAGGAACCGCCGGACCTCGGCCCGGAACTCCTCGCTCTCGCCCTCCATCTGCGCGATCGTCTCGGCGAGCCCGTGGGTGTGCTGGACCTTGCGGCCCTTCAGGTGGCGGCCGTACTTGTTCTCGTGGTTGCCCGGCACACACAGCGCGTCGCCCGACGCGACCATCCGCATCACCCGGCGCAGCACACCCGGGGTGTCCGGGCCGCGGTCGACGAGGTCGCCGACGAACACGGCGGTACGGCCCTCGGGGTGGACACCGTCGGCGTACCCCAGCTCGGTGAGGAGCGCCTCGAGTTCGGCCGAGCAGCCGTGGACGTCGCCGATGATGTCGAAGGGGCCGGTGAGGTGGGTCAGGTCGTTGAAGCGCTTCTCGGTGACGACGGTGGCGCGTTCGGCCTCCTCGACCCCGCGCAGGACGTGCACCTTGCGGAAGCCCTCCCGCTCCAGGTGCCGCAGCGAACGGCGCAGTTCGCGGATGTGCCGCTGGATGACCCGGCGGGGCATGTCGGCCCGGTCGGTACGGGCCGCGTTCCGCTCGGCGCACACCTCCTCCGGCACGTCCAGCACGATCGCGATGGGCAGCACGTCGTACTTCCTCGCCAGCTCGACCAGTTGCCGCCGGGCGTCCGGCTGCACGCTGGTGGCGTCCACGACGGTGCGGCGGCCGGCGGCCAGCCGCTTGCCGGCGATGTAGTGCAGGACGTCGAAGGCGTCCCGGGAGGCGCTCTGGTCGTTCTCGTCGTCCGCGACCAGGCCGCGGCAGAAGTCGGAGGAGATCACCTCGGTCGGCTTGAAGTGCCGCCGGGCGAACGTGGACTTGCCGGAGCCGGACGCGCCGACGAGGACGACGAGGGAGAGGTCGGTGACGGGCAGGACCCGTCCTGCGGTCAGGGTCTCGGTCACGCCGCTCGTACCTCCTCGGGGGTGTGCGGGGTAGCGGTGTCCCGTGCGAAGACGGCCATCTGGGTGGGCGGTCCGACCTCGGGGTCGTCGGGGCCGACCGGGGTGAACGCGACGTCGTAGCCGTGCCGTCCGGCGACGTCCGCCGCCCAGGCGCGGAACTCCGCGCGGGTCCACTCGAAGCGGTGGTCGCCGTGCCGGACGTGCCCGGCGGGCAGGCTCTCCCAGCGGACGTTGTACTCGACGTTCGGGGTGGTCACGACGACCGTGCGCGGACGCGCGTGCCCGAACACGGCGTACTCCAGGGCGGGCAGCCGGGGCAGGTCGAGGTGTTCGATCACCTCGCTGAGCACGGCGGCGTCGTAGCCCTTGAGCCGCTCGTCGGTGTAGGCGAGGGAGCCCTGGACGAGCTGGACACGGGCGGCCTGCCGCTCCCCCATGCGGTCCGGCTTCAGCCGCCGGGCGGCGATGGCGAGGGCGCGCAACGACACGTCGACCCCGGCGATCTCGGTGAACCGGGCGTCCTTGAGCAGCACCTGCACCAGCTGGCCCTGGCCGCAGCCGAGGTCGAGGACGCGGGCGGCACCGCGGGCGTGCAGCGCGGCGAGGATCGCCGTGCGGCGCAGGAGGGCGAGGGGGGCCGGCTGTTCCTCGCCCACGGAACCCGGCCCGGGCTCCTGCCCGGACTCCTGCACGGACCCCTGTACGGTTTCCTGCCCGGACTTCTGTACGGTCCCCTGGCCGACGGCGGCATCGGTGTCCTCGGCACCGCTTCCGACGGCGTCGTCGACGCCCTCGTTTCCGTCCGCGACGGCGTCGTCGAAGCCCTCTGTACCGTCACGGACGGCGTTGTCGATGTCCTCGACCTCGCTGTCGTCGGCCTCCGCGAGCCGCACCAACTCCAGCCGCTCCATCGCCTGACGGGTCAGCGACCAGCGGCGCGAGAGGTAGCGGCTGGTGATCAGCTTCTGTTCCGGGTGCTCGGCCAGCCAGCCCTCGCCGACCCGCAGCAGCTTGTCGACCTCGTCGGCGGAGACCCAGTAGTGCTTGGCGTCGTCGAGCACCGGCAGCAGGACGTACAGGTGGCGCAGCGCCTCGGCGAGGGTCAGCCGGTCCGACTCCAGCAGCAGCCGGACGTAGCGCGAGTCGCCCCACTCCGGGAACGCGGTGTCGAGCGGGACGGGTTCGGCGGTCACGGTCCAGCCGAGCGGTGCGAACAGCCGCTCCACCAGGGCCGGTCCGCCGCGGGCGGGCAGCGCGGGGACCTCGACGCGCAGCGGCAGCGCGGCGGCGGCCCGCTCCGGGCGGGCAGTGCACACCCCGCGCAGGGCGCTGGAGAACACGCTGCTCAGCGCGACCGCGAGCAGGGAGGAGGCCGCGTAGGGGCGGTCGTTGACGTATTGCGCGAGGGCCGCGTCGGGGGCGCCGCCGCGGCCCTTGCCCTTCCCCCGCCGGACCAGCGCGACGGGATCGATCTCCAGCAGCAGGGCGGCCGTGCACCGCTCGGCGTCCGCCTCCGGGTAGAACACGTGCGCCGTGCCGTACGCGGTGGAGAACGCCTGTGCCTTGTCCGGGTGCTTGTGCAGCAGGTACCCCAGGTCGGTGGCCGGGTTCGCGGCCGTACCGGTGGTGGAGATCGTCAGGAACATGCCGACGAGTCTCCCCGGCCGGCCCCTCGCCGACCACCGGTTTTCCTACGGCCCCGGCTGCCCCGTCCCGGTTCAGGACCGACCCCGGCTCCGGCTCAGGACGCCGCGTCGACGATCTTCCGGGCGGCGGTCACGGCCCGCCGGTCGGCGGCCCGCCGCTCCTCCAGCGCCTTGGTGTGCCGGGCGATGACGGACTTCTGCGCGCGGCTCTCGGCCGCCTGCACGGCCTGGACCCAGCCCGTGTCGAGCTTGCACCGGACGTCCGCGGTGGCGGTCTTCTTCTCCTTGTCCGAGGGCTGGTCGGTGCCGAACCAGTCGCGGTCGGTGGACGCCTCGTCCGGGTCGGGGTAGTGGAGGCCCTTCTTCTTCATGCACTCCGACCAGGCGCGGTCGGCCTTCTTCCAGGCGGGGTCCTCCACCGCTTCCTTGCGCGCCTGGTACCAGAGGTTGGCGGCGAGCGAGTAGTAGCCGGTGAGCCGGATACCGCCGATCTTGGCCGGCTCGGGCGCGGGGCCGTAGATCTTCCGCATCGCCTCGCCCATGCAGCCCTGCTCGGGGATGGGGTTGCCGTGCGCCCGGTGGCTCTCGCCGGACTCGAAGGTGCCGGTCAGGGCGGTGTACTGGTCGGCGGGCCACTCCATGGGCTGGCTGCCGGTCTCCTCCCGCCCCCGGTTGTGGTAGCCGTGCTCGGCCGCCAGGTCGGGATCGTCGAGGCCGTACGGGCTGTCGTCTCCGACCTTGCTCTCGCCCGTGAGGGTGCCCTGCCGCACCGGGTAGGTGGCGTCGACCGTCCGGAGGTCCAGTGTCCTGAAACCGGTGAACCCGAGCCGGACCATGCACTGCCTGGCGAGGATCCACTGCGCCGTGCCGGTGGTCTTCGCCTCCTCGGACCCCGCGTCGGGCAGGTAGGCGTGCAGCGGGAGCGACTTCATGTCGTTGAGGCGGTGGGCCTCGGCGGCGGCACCGTCGTCGCCGCCGGCACCGACGAACTGACATGCCGACACGGCGAGCAGGCCGGTGAGAGCGAGGGGGAGGAGTTTACGCACCGGGTCATACGACCAGTCCGCGATCACGTGCGCCGTGATGGAGCCCACAGTTCCGCCACATGACGTGCGCATCGGGGTCATGAGGGGCAACCCGCGCCGCGCGCTCCCCCTCTCACCGGACGGAACGGCGGGCAAGAACCTGGGGGGCCTCATCGTGCGCGAGACCGATCGGACCGGCCGGAGGGCACGGCTCCGGGCAGTGGCCACGCTGGGGGTGCTCGGTGCGCTCGGGGTGCTCGCCGCGCTCGCGGTGTCCTGTGGCACCGGTGCCCGGCAGGCACCGGCCGTCGCACCGCCGTCCACCGCACCGCGGTCCACCGACCGCCCGTCCGCGCACGTCGCGGCCTTCGACGCCGGCTGGCGCGTCGGCAGAGGGCTGTACGACGAGGGCGGCAAGGGCACGGCGGTGCGCGAGGTGGTCTGGGGCGGCTGTGTGCGCCGCTCGCTCACGGCCCGGCCGCGCGCGGTCGTGGACCGGGACCGCGGGGCGTGGGTGCTCGGCTGCCGGCAGGGCGTCGGCGGACAGCCGCACCGGCGTCCGCCCACCCGCCCGGTGACCCGCCGCGAGCCGGACCCGGAGCTGCTGACCGCCTTCCGGTCCTGGGCCGCGCGCGGCGGCGCGCGGGAGTCCGCGGCCATGGCCACCCGGGTCGTCCTGGTCCACCTCGGTGACGACGCCTATGACGTCGAACTCACCAGCTCCTACGGCACCGGTGACACGCGCACGGGCGCGGCGGACCTGGCCGACACGTTCGTCCGGTGGTGGGACGGCGACGACGGGGACGCGGGCGTCGCCTGGAACCTGCTCGTACTCACCCGGGACGGGGAACGCCTCCTGGTCCGGAACCTGTGACCGGCGCCTGCGGCGCGGGCCGGCAGTGATGCCATCCACCGGGAGCAAGACCCGGCCCGCCTCTGCCCATAGAGTCGCCCACAGGCCGCCCACCTGGAGCAGGGGCATGCGCTCGCTGCCGGAAAACCACCACCCGCACCCGGAGCCGTGCCGTGCGGGTGACGGTGATCCGTACGACCTCTCCGTGGGCGTGCCGGGCGGCGTTGGCCACTAGCTAGTGACCCGAGTCAGAGATTCGTCGGCAGTAGGCGGTGACTTTGTCGAGGATCTCGTCGGCGGTCTTCGTCCAGACGAAGGGTCTGGGGTTTTCGTTCCAGTCGGCGAGCCAGGACCGGATGTCGCGTTCGAGGGCTTGGACGGAGCGGTGGACGCCGCGCTTGAGTTTCTTCTGCGCGAGTTCGGCGAACCATCGCTCCACCAGGTTCAGCCAGGACGCGCTGGTCGGCGTGAAGTGCAGGTGGAACCGCGGGTGAGCCAGCAGCCACTTCTTGATGTCGGGTGTCGTGTGGGTCGCGTAGTTGTCGAGGATCAGGTGGACCTGGAGGCCGGCCGGTACCTCCTTGTCGAGTTTGGCGAGGAACTTCTTGAACTCGGCGGCCCGGTGGCGGCGATGGAGCGAGCCGATGACCTTGCCGGTCGCCACTTCCAGGGCGGCGAACAGGGTGGTGGTGCCGGCGCGGACGTAGTCGTGGCTGCGGCGTTCGGGAACGCCGGGCATCATCGGCAGCACCGGCTGGGAGCGGTCGAGAGCCTGGATCTGCGACTTCTCGTCCACGCAGAGGACCAGGGCCTTCTCCGGCGGGTCGAGGTAGAGACCGACGACATCACGGACCTTGTCGATGAACAGCGGGGTGGCGGCCGCCATCGACCTGGTCGACCAGTGGGTGGCGTTCTTCGGGGTTTCCTCGAGCGTCTTGACGATGACCCGCTCGACGTCCGCGTCGGTGATTGTGCGCGGGACGCCGGGGCGCGGGTCGTCACACAGGCCGTCCAGACCGCGTTCGAGGAAGCGGCGCCGCCAGGTACGGACCGTGTCCGCAGTGACCCGCAGCCGACGGGACACTTCCATGATCGAGTGCCCCTCGGCGCACTCCAGCACGATCCGCGACCGCAAGGCCAGAGCCTGTGCCGTCGTGCGGCGCCGCACCCAGCCCTCCAGCGCGGCTCGCTGGGCATCGGTCACTGACAACGGCGGAATCTTCGGAAACCCGGACGACTCACACCCAACCAACGACAAACCTCCGACTCAGGTCACTAGCGGCGGTAGCTGACGAAGTCGGCTACCGGGCGAAACCCAAGGCGCTGGTAGAGCGCGTTGCTGGTGGCGTTGGCGAGGTCCGTGAAGAGGAGCACATTGTCCGCGCCACCAACTAGGGCGGCTTGCGCCACTGCTGTGGTGATCGCGCTGCCGTATCCGTGCCCACGAAGGTGGATCGGCGTGTAGACGGGTGCGATACGGACCTGGCCGGCGATGAGGGGCGAGGAGCCAGCCATGGCGGCGGGCTCACCTTCGCCATTCTGCCAAAGGGTGACTCCGCCGTAGGCGAGACGCGCGTCCACCCAGACGCCGAAGTCGCGCCCGTCGGGTTCGCCGATGGCAGTGGCATACTCCTGGGCCCAGCGCATGAGCAGGGAACGGTCCGTCCGATCAGCGAGCCGCGCCCGGCCTGCGGGCATCGAAGCAGGGGTAGTCAGAGTGCCGAGGCTGTAGAGACGTTCGCGCCGGTGTTGCAGGACGACGTCCCCCGTGTGATGTCGCCACGCCTTCACGATCGCCTCGACGCTCTCACGGTCCCCAGAGAAGCCGTGTGGGCTTTCCCCTTCATCCACAAGGCGAGCCGCCAGAGCTTCGGCCGCGGACTCGGACATCGGCGAGACGACCAACCCGTGCTGCTGCGTATGTATAGACGCAGCCAGCGTCCGACCGTCTTGAGTCAGTGTGCCGAAGAGCGGTGCTCCGGGTCCGGGCATCACCGGCCCTGCTTGACGAAGTCTGTTGGTCACTGTCAGTAGCACAGTGTGCAGCGTCGGGCACGAGTGGAGGAATGCCTCTGCGCGGGCCAGGAAGGCGCCCAAGTCTCGACTGAAGTGCCAGGTTTCGAAAGTCGTCATAGACCATTATGTCGCGCCGCATCGGGACGCCTTCGCAGGGCATACATAGGCCCGCACTGTCACGCTAAGTCATACGGTAGAAATTGGACAGAAGGCGCTTCCGTGGTAAAAGAATGCGCCGACCAGGCCGTGACCAGACCGAAAATAGATCCTTGACCGGGCCAGCGAAGCCTGCCTACGATCATTTCGTTCCTCCAATCGGGGGAATTCTTTGCCAGAATATTACGGAGGCCCGGCATGGCTGAGCAGTCGAACGAAGACGTCTACACGGACCTCGAGGGAACGGTTATCGCGGGTACCCCCGTTCACCTTGACTGACAACTGAAAACATAAGAGATCGCCCCCTCGCCTACACGGGCAAGGGGGCGATCTGTTGGGAGAATAGTAGTGACGCTCGCAGATAACACCTCGGCCTTCTCCTTGGAGCATCATCTTGCTCCGTACCTGAATATGGGAGAAAGGCCGGCAGACGCACCAATTTTTACGCATGCGCCCTGCTTGGCCTGGGATGCATACACACACAAGACCACGCCCTGGTTCGCAAGCCCCTACCTGCAGCGGTCCATGATCAACACGTTCCGCTCCGAGCTGTCCAAAGCGGCCGATCTGGCCGGCCTGCCCCACGCTGGCACTCAAGCGGACTTCGAGGAGTGGATAAAGGTTCCGGGCAGCCTCGCAAAACAACGCTTGGCCGATGACGTAGTAGACCTGCCGGACGATCCGCTGGATTTGGCCCTATTGGCCAGAACCATTTCATACTTGGGCTTCCATGAGAAAGCCCGGGACCTCCTGAGGACCGTCCCGGACCGTACAGGGCCGGGATACTCCTACGCCCGCTACACCGGCATATTCATCGACCACATAATTCACCTCGGTCGGCGCGACTATCAACGAGAGTTCGAGGGGTTGTACCTCGAACTTGGCTCGGACGAGACATACGCAAGGACTCGGCTCTCTCTGTGCATATTGGCTATCGTTGCCAGCGCTCAGTCAAAGCAGCTTCCGGAGCTGGACAAATGGCATGGACGAGGTTCTGAAGCACTGAAGCGGTATGTTGCCCTGCCTCAGGTGGACGACTTCGAGAAGGCGCTGACGACGAGCCGGTTCTATCGAGCCGCCGCCTTCCAACCCTTCCTCAACGGCCGTCACGAAGACCTCCGTGCCGATCTGGACAGATGGCTCGGTATTGCCCGGGAACTGGTCGGTCACGATGACCGCACTCGCATCTTGGCAACCGAGAATATGTACCCTGCCGTGGAATCAGCCTCCCGAACCGAAGCTGCACTCGGCAATAAGACCAGAAGCAGGGACCTGATGGAGGAGATGGTCGCCAAGATCGACCCCATCGACAGCAAGGCCTGGCTTCAAGTCGGCGAGTTGCGGAGAAGGGACGGCGATGAACACGGAGCTTTGCAAGCATACTTGACGTCTGCGCGATTCCAGGTCCCGCTCGGACGTATAGCTTGGTTCAACGCCGGCCGCTGCTGGGAGCGGTTGGGCGAGGCACAAGAGGCTGTCCATTGTTACAAAAAGTCTCTCGAACTGTGGCCTACCGGCTTGGCACCTGCTCAACGCATTGCAGCCATTGAGGCTAACTAACTTCGCCCGAGACATAGCCATTCGGAGCCGACGCGACCATGGAATTCTTTGCTGTTCTGACCTTAGCAGCTTACCTTGGCCTGCTCGTTTGGCGTTCTGCCCGTAGTAAGCCGGGTTTTGCCACGTGGCACATGTTTGCCGGAGTCAAAACATCCAGCTTCTCGCTGCATAGCCGCAGCAGTGGTGAGGAACTGAACATCTGGGATTTCGTACCGCACACCCAATTGAACATGGGCAGCCAGGAAGTAAGACTCTTCCTCTATTACCTGGCCCGCGTACACGGTATGAACGATCTGCAGGGAACGGTCGACGTACGCGAGGATATGAAAACCTTTCAGCTGATCGTTGAGGACTCTCGTGTGGTCGACTGAGGAATTTACCAAGATTCTGGTGGGTGACGGCCCGGCCGGGGGCCTATGGTTGTCCAGGACAGGGTTCGCACTCGCCTGCCTCATTAAGATCGCGATTGAGTTCAAGCGCGAATACGTCGGATATTACGAGCCGACAACTTACCTATATTTCAGGTTGCGCGCGCGCCACCTGAAGCACCGACAGAGAATGCCAACGGCGATCCATTACCGCATCTTCATCATTGCGCGACTGGCCTTCTCCCTGATGCTGCTCCTAGGGGTTATCCCCAGGATCTCGGCCGCAGGTTTGGCTCTCTGTTTCGCCTTCGAGGGTTTCATCCACTTCAAGTTCCACGTGAACTTTTTCACTCTGCTGGCGTGCTGTTTCATATTCGCTCCGTCGCTGCCCCCGCTGTGGGAACCCTTCACCCACCTGGTGGAAGGGGGTCCGCAATCTGCATGGCAGGTGATCGCCTCCGCGCACGGATCGCACTTCTGTCGAAGTGCAGTGGCTCTGACTATCAGTGCACTCTACATCGGCGGGGTATACCGAAAAGCCAACTCGTCCTTCTCTTCCGGGACGGTCGTCGTGTCAGTGTTGAGGTACACCCTTGCCGAGGAGTCACGACGTCATCACTTTGACGGTTGGTATCCGGCACCATTTCGCTCCTGGGTGTCGAAAGTCGAGCCTGGTGACAGGATACTTCGGGTGTTGATGACCTCGGTCCTCGCTCTGGAAGCTGTCCTGCCTGTCGCGGTCCTGACTCCCGCTCTCTGGCCGTACGCCCTGGCAGTGGGACTGATCATGCATGCCGCATTCACCTTTCTGTTCCCCGGCACGCTGACGGCGTTCTCTATAGCCACAGTTTCTACTTACTTCTGTTTTATGCCGTGAGGCTGTCGACTCGCTTTCCACTTGCATCGCCGGGAACGAAGGCCACCATGTTTCGAAATCATCCCATCCTTACCGCCTCGACAACAGTCAAGTCGCTGTTGGTAACGGCGCTTGTGAACGCAACGGGAACTGGAGCCTTCATGTCCGGCTCGGTTCTCTATTTCAGTTCTCACCTACATATACCAGGTGACACCGTCGCCTTCACACTGTCAGTCTGTGCACTTGTCACGCTGGTGACCACGGTGCCCCTCAGCGCCTTCCTGGAGCGCTTCGACCTCAAGCGGATCATTATCACCCTCCATATATTTCGCGGACTGCTCTACTCTTCGTACCTCTTGGCCGACTCCGTTCCCCTGTTCATAGCGGTGACGCTCGTCGTCACCATTGCGGACCGCCTGTCCAATCCCGCCTCCCAAGCTCTCCTGGCCGCAGTCCTCCCTTCTGATAAACGCGTCGAGATTATGGCCTGGCGATATTCTCTCCAGAACGCCGGTGTCGCTCTGGGCGCTCTCATCGTCGCAGTATCCATCTTCATCAACCCAGGTTTCGGCTATCCGCTGATCATGCTGCTGAACGGACTTTCCTTCTTCATCGCGGCAATCCTCATGAAGCCGGTGGAAACTGCTGGCACCTCGGCAGTAATGAAGCGGCGCAACGTTTTTGCCGGGGAGTGGCCCAATCCCCGATATCTTTCTTTTGTCGCCCTATCCGTTTTCTTCCTGCTGTCGGACGCTCTGGTGACGGTTGCCATACCGTTGCAAATTTCAGATCGGGACGATGCCATCGCAGGTCTCGTCGGAGTGGTGCTTTTCGTCAATACGGCGATAACGGTTTTCGCCCAGCCGAGGTTGTCTCGCGACATCACGACCACAGAGGCCGCGTCCCGCGCCCTGGTGCAGGCCGGGTTCCTGCTAGCTGCGGGGGCCGCAGTCATCGGAATCTTTTGGCTGTCCTCGGGTTGGCCACTGGGCGGAGGCTTGATAGTCGGTGTCGCGATCTTGGCGCTCGGAGAGGCTCGATTCATTGCCGCCAGTTGGTGGCTCTCCGTGGAATTGGCACCGGAAGACAAGAGGACGCGCTTCCTCGCCGTCTACAGCCTCAGTGCCACGGCGGAACGTGCTGTGGGACCGCTCATTGCCTCTTTCGTCGTCATCCAATTCGGAGGAATCGGCTGGGCTGCTGCAGCGATGCTGTTCATCCTCTGTGCCGCAGCGGTTCCGGCGTTCAAGTTCGTCGATCGCGGCCAAATCGAAACGTCAGTATGACCTCCGGTGATTCATTGCGGGCGCCTGCGACACACGGGGAGTGGTGGTGTTCGCGGGGTGCTGGCAGGAGCCGGTCCGGATGGAGGCATCGCGGGCCTTCTGCGCAGTCGACGGGGATGCCACGACCCCGCCCCGCGCGACACCGCAGCCGCCGGCCCAAGTTCCAGACCGGGACCCGGTGGATGCATCTGCCGGAGAGGTACGGCAACTGGCGGGGCGTCTGCAACCGGTTGCGGATGTGGGCGGTGGACGGCACGTGGGAGCGGGTGTTCACCGTCCTGGTGGCCTATGCCGACGCGGACGAAGACGTCAGCTGGGCCGTGTCCGTGAACTCCGCCAACGTGCGCGCTCATCACCACGCGGCCGGGGCCCGCAAAAAGGTGCCCGGCCGGAGCGCCGGACGATCACGCCATCGGCCGGCCCCGCGCGGCGGACTCACCACGAAGATCCACCTCGCGACCGACGGCCGGCGCCGGCCACTGGCATTCCATCTCACCGCCGGCCAGGCCGGCGACGCGCCCGCCTTCACGGACGTCATAGGCCGTCTGTCTTTTCCCCGAGGCCGGGGGCGGCCCCGCACCAGACCCGACGCGGTACTGGCCGACAAGGCGTACTCGGGCCTTGTCCCCGAAGGGTGGACACCTGTTCGTGTCGGAAGACGGCCAAGCGGCAGGCGCGAGCCCCGTCGAAGCGGCGGGCGTTGCGGAGCGTCTCGCGTTTGGGTGCCGCGTTGAAGCTCTCGGCGAGCGCGTTGTCCGCGCTCGTGCCGACCGCGCCCATGGACTGCCGCACCCCCGACTCCGCGCAGATTTGGGCGAACTGGTGGGAGGTGTACTGGGCTCCGTGATCGCTGTGGAATACGGCTCCGGCCAGGCTGCCGCGGGTCGCGCCGGCTGCTCTGAGGGCGTCGGTGACCAGCGAGGTGCGCGTGTGGTCGGCGATCGACCAGCCCACCAGGCGGCGCGAGAAACAGTCGATCACCGTCGCCGGATACAGAAACTCGCCGTCGCCCACCGGCAAGTATGTGATGTCGCCGACGTACTTGGTGTTCGGCTCGCTCGCGGTGAAGTCGCGGCGCAGCAGGTCCGGCACGGGGGTGGCGAACGGTTCGGGCACGGTGGTGACCTGGCGCTTGCGCAGCCGCAGCCCGGCGAGCCCGTACTTGCGCATGACCCGTCCGACGTGCTTGCGGTTCACGTGCTCGCCGTCCTCGCGCAGCTCGGCGGTGATCCGGGGGGCGGCCGTAGGTGCCGTCCCACTCGGCGTGCACGGACCTGATCCGCTCGGCGAGAGCGGCGTCGACTCGCTCACGCCCGGCGCGGGCCTCCCGGCCGGCCCGCCAGCTCCTGGTACGTAATGGCCTGGTCGTGCCAGGTACCAGCCCCACGTGCGCTCGAGCGGGACGACGAGGCGGTGGCCGGGTGGGTCAAGGAGGTATGACCGTACGCGGAAGACTCGCGGCGGTGAGTGGAGCCTGGCTCGTCTTCGAGGACGAGGCCGGATTCTCCATGACGCCGCCGCAGGCGAAGACCTGGTCACCGCGCGGCCGGACCCCCGTCGTGCGGGTCCGCGGCCTTTCCTGCAGACGGATCTCCATCGCGGCGCTGACCTGCTACAAACCTGGCCACCGCTCAAGGCTGATCTACCGGCCACGCCGGGACGACGGCAGACGGGACGGACGCAAGAGCTTCTCCTGGCGCGATTACCGGGACCTGCTGGATTCGTCGTTGGCTGACACACTGATGATCAGCCGGGGGCCGCGCGCATGAGTGCCAGCGGCGTGGAAGGCTCGCCGTGGAGGGAGATGCGGTGCTGGGATTGCTGGGCTTCTACGACGAGATCGACAACTGCCCCGGTCGGCCGAACGGATCCCTACGCGATGCCATCCAGCCCGTCGGAGAACCTGACGAGGCGGACCTGGTGGCCTACCTTGATGCCGGCCACACCGTCATCGACGTCATGGAAGGGGGCCGTGACGTTATCACCGGAAGCGCGCACCGCCACTCCCTGGGCTGCTCATCGCTGATCACCGACGGCACCTGGCTCTGGCGCCAGGACTTCCCGCACTACGTGGAGTCGCACCACGTCTTGCTTCCTGAGGCATTCATCGAGCACGCGCGCCGCCTGAATTACCAGATGCCGGCCCTCATCAGCGCGCGGTTCGCCCCCCACTACAACGAGACCATGCCTCTCGTCGGCTGGGCCTCGGCCGTCCCGTGGCGATCAACCGCGGCCGTGCTCGAACCCAAACGACGAACCGTCACCACCAAGGTCGAGTTCGACGCGGCAAAGCCGGCCAAGGAACGAAACCGCCCACACGGCAACTGGACCAAGCCCCGCAAGCCCCGGAGAGCATGAGCCGACTCCAGCCAGTCACCCCAGCCACGATCTACGGCTGGAGTACCAGGCGGTCTTGTTCGGGCCGGTCGGTCGTCGGGCCGGGTGGGGCGTTGGCTGGTGCGCGGTGGGCCCGGAGCGAGCCGTTGCTCCCGGATCGGACGATCCCGCGGGCTCAAGCGCACACCCCGGCCCACGAGCCGGAGCCCGGGTGTGTGGGGCCCGGCACGGGGCTCGTGGGCCGGCGGTCTCGGGGGCTACGACAGCTGAGACTGGACCTGGGCGGAGATCAGCTCCAGGTGGTCCAGGTCGCCGAGGTCCAGCAGCTGGAGGTAGATCCGCCGGGAGCCGATCTCGGCGTAGCGGCCGATCTTGTCGACGACCTCGGCCGGGGAGCCGGCCAGCCCGTTGGCCTTCAGCTCGTCCACCTCACGGCCGATCGCGGCGGCACGCCGGGCCACCTCCTGGTCGTCCCGGCCGACACAGACGACGAGCGCGTTGGAGTAGGTGAGGTCGTCCGCGTCGCGGCCCGCCTCCGCCGCGGCGGCCCGGACCCGGCCGAACTGCCGCTCGCTGTCCTCGACCGAGGCGAACGGGATGTTGAACTCGTCGGCGTACCGGGCGGCGAGCCGCGGCGTGCGGGTCGCGCCGTGACCGCCGATGAGCACGGGCACCTTCCGCTGGGCGGGCTTGGGCAGCGCCGGGGACTCGGTGAGGTCGTAGTACGTGCCGTGGAAGTCGAAGGTCTTGCCGACCTCGGTGGCCCACAGCCCGGTGACGATCGCGAGCTGCTCCTCCAGCCGTGCGAACTTCTCCTTCGGGAAGGGGATGCCGTACGCCTTGTGCTCCTCCTCGAACCAGCCCGCGCCGAGTCCGAGCTCCACCCGGCCGCCGGACATCTGGTCGACCTGGGCGACCTGGATGGCGAGCACGCCGGGCAGGCGGAAGGTGCCGGCCGTCATCAGCGTGCCGAGCCGGATGCGCTTGGTCTCGCGGGCGAGACCGGCCAGGGTGATCCAGGCGTCCGTGGGGCCGGGCATGCCGTCCACGCTGCCCATGCGCAGATAGTGGTCCGAGCGGAAGAAGGCGTCGAAACCGAGGTCCTCGGTGGCCTTGGCCACGGTGAGCAGGGTGTCGTACGTGGCCCCTTGCTGGGGCTCGGTGAAGATTCGAAGGTCCATACACCTATCCTGCACGGCGACCGTGTCGCCCACCGCGCCGGTACCGTCGCGCGGCCGTCCCCGGTCGGGTGAAAAACGTCCACCCCGCGCACCCTCGCGGCCGACGGTCCCGTGGTCCTCCGCCGGTCAGACTCCCGACGGGCTGTCGTGGGTGTCCTGGCGCAGCACCTCCTCGCGGGCCGCCAGCTTGCGCAGCATCTCCCGGACCCGGTCGCGGGACTCGTCGGCCGCGTCGATCGCCTCCATGCACTGCCAGTACGCCGTCTCGTCGGCGCCCGCGCTGGCCATGCCGACCAGGGACATGCCGACCTCGCCGAGCAGGCCGCCGAGGCAGAGCAGGGTCTCGCGGGGGTCGTCCAGCTCGGTGAGCTGCGCGGCGCGCAGATCGCCGGGGTCGAGTTCGGGCGGGTCCAGGACTCCGCAGCCCCGGCCCGCCAGCTCCGTCAGTCCGAGCGCCTCGCCGCGCAGCTCCGGCGGGCCGGAGACCGCGAGGCGGCTGCCTATCGCCTGCGCCAGGGCCTGCGCCTGCCAGACCTCCGCCATCATCTCCGCCGTGTCGGCGCCGCCCGCCAGGGCCCGCCTGCTCGCGAGGATGAGCCGTACCGCATCCATGTGGTGCCCCCGTTCCTCCGCCGTACCGTGCCGCACGGCCGCCCGAACTCGCTTGTCCACTACCCAGAGTGAGGGAGGTCGAGGCGAAAAGCCAGAGGAAGACGGAAATTAACGGACAACAATTCGGATTCGACACAGGAGTTGACTGCGGAGAGTAATAATGGAATCTACTCTTCCGGTTGTTGGTACCCGGTTTCGGCCGACCGTCCCCCCTCGGTGCCCGGGACCGGGAAGCGGTGTTCGTTGCGGTCGATCTTGGCGGCCAGGGCGGCCAACGGGTCGATGCCGAGGACTTCGCAGAGCTGGAGCAGGTAGGCCAGCACGTCGGCGACCTCGTCCGTGACCCGGTGTGCCGAGCCGGGGTCGTCCATCACCCGGGCGGACTCCTCCGGTGTCAGCCACTGGAAGATCTCGACGAGTTCGGACGCCTCCACCGACAGGGCGGCGACGAGGTTCTTGGGCGTGTGGTAGGGCTGCCAGTTGCGCGCGGCGGCGAACTCGGCCAGTCTGCGCTGGAGCCGGGCCAGGTCGGGGTGTTCCGTCACGGACCCAGGTGTACCACCGTGACGCCCGGCGTTCCGGCGGCCCAGGAGGCGTCGCTCACCGCGGCCACGCAGCGGATGTGCCCGCGCTCTCCCATCCCGGCCGCCGTCCGCAGCAGTTCCAGGCGCTGGACGGGGTCCAGGCCGCGCTCGAAGCCGTCGGCGAGGACGGTGAGCGTCCGCAGGGCGTCCGGCACCTCGCCCGGGGGGTCCATGTCCAGCACGCCCGGCCCGGTCAGCAGCACCAGGGTCAGCGCCAGGTAGCGCAGTTCGCCGTCGCCGAGCCGGGCCAGGTCGGTGCGGTGGCCGTCGCCGCGGTCGAGCACCGCCCGCACCGTGCCGTCCGCCAGCGGCTCGGCAACCAGGTCGGCCACCCGGCCGGCGCACCCGGCGTGCAGCGCCTCGACCAGCCGGCCGTGCCGGCGACCGCACTCCGCGCGGGTGCGCCACAGCACGTCGGCGAGGTTGTCGCAGCCGGGCAGCAGCCGGCCGGAGCCGGCGGGGACGGGGACGCGCATGCGCTCGGGCCGGGGGTCGCAGGGGAAGACGGAGCGCAGGGCGACGACCATCTGCTCGGCGGCGGCGAGCACATGGCGCTGCCCGTCGGTCTTGCCGGCCACCCGCAGCGGCAGCAGGGCGGTGCCCAGGAGGTCGTCGGGGAGCGGGGCGCGGGTCACCGGCGCGGAGCCCGCGGTGTGCCAGGCGGCCTGTACGGTACGGCGCCCGGGGTCGCGCAGGGCCGTCTCCAGCAGTACGACCCCGCACGCGGTCAGCCGCTCCCCCACGACGCGCAGTTCCGGTTCGGCCTGTACGGCGACGTCGAGCCGGACGGGTCCGGCCGCGCCGTCGGCCGTGCACCCGATCCGGAAACCCCGGCGTCCCCCGGCGTCGGGTCGCGCCCGCTCGGGCACACAGGCGGCCGGGTCCGGGAACGCCTCCGCGAGCGGGGCTCCGCCGCCGAGCCGGGCCAGCGCCTCGTACGCGGCGAGCGCGGTCGTCTTGCCCGCCCCGCTGGGCCCCGCGAACAACGTGACCGGCGCGAGCGGGAAGGCGGCGCCCCGGTGCCCGGCGAAGGCCGACAGCCGCAGCTCGGTGATCCGGGAGCGGACGTCCAGGGCCGGGCGGGGCCCTGTGGGAGCGGCCCCGGCGGACGGGTCGGCCGTCGGCGGGCCGGCGCACGCGGAGGGCGGGGCGGGCGTGCGGGCGAGCACGGAGGGCGGGGAGGGCACGGCCATATGCGGACGGTAGGACTCCGCCCGGACGGTGAACCGTTTCACCGCCGGGGCGTTCCTACGATCGGGGGACGACCCCGACCCGGCTCGCTCGCACCGATCCGGCCCTGCGGGACGACCACCGGACCCTCAGCCACCGGACCCCGGACCCCGGCCACCGGGCCACGGACCGCCGGACCGCCGGACGCCGACCAAGCCACGGATCACCGGCCCACGGACCGCGCGACCGAGACAGAACGGAGCGGACAGGTGAGGACGAGCCGAGCCGGCCCAGGCCGGGCGAGACCAGCCCAGGCCGAGCCAGCCCAAGCCAGCCCAGACCAGGCCGGCCCAGGCCAGACCAGGTCAGGTCAGGTCAGCCACCGGAGAGACCCGCGCCCTCCATCAGGCCGCTGACCTGCGTGCCCGGCGGCGTGAGGAGGAAGACGTTGCGGTCGACGCGGTGCATGCCGCTGCCGAGGCCGAAGACGACGCCCGTACTGAAGTCCAGGACGCGTTTGGCGACATCGCCCTCCGCGCCGGACAGGTCGAGCAGGACCGGCACCCCGGCCATCAGCGTCTCGGCGACCTCCCGGGCGTCCGCGAAGACGTTGACGCGCAGGACCACGAACCGGCGCCGGGACTCGGTCGCGGCGTCGGGCAGCGAGCGGTGGTTCACCGCGGACGGCCAGGAATCCCGGCCTCGCAGCGGCACGACCTGGGCGAGCCCTTCCCACTGTTCATCGGTGACGTCGTAGCGGCGGCTCACCGGCTCCCCCCGACCTGACTCGCTTTCAATGCCTGCACCAGCCAATTCTTACGCCAAGTCACCCGTCCGGCCCAACAACGACACGATCCGCGACGGTTGCGTCCACTCTCCGTCCGATACTCGAGCGGGAGTTTGAGGCGAATAACCCGAACAGTCCGTTTCTTACCGGGCTCATACCCGACTCTTCATCGCGCTCCGTGCACCGCTCACCCGTCACCGCTAGCGTCCGGTGCCGTGCACTTGGCAGAAACACAGCAGGTGACACCCGATCGGCGGACATCGCCGGCGGTGTCCGCCGTCCCGGGGGCCCGTACCCGGGCCCCGGACGGTCCCGCTCAGTGGCACCGCGTCCTGACGCTCCTCGCCGACATCAGCCTGTTCATCGGCACCCGCGCGGCCTGGTCGCAGGCGGCCGCGCACCATCTGGTCCTCGCGGGCGTCATCTCGGTCTGCTACGCCTCGATCCTGGTGACGGGCGTGCTCGCGCTCACGGTCCGCCGCACCCGCTCCCTGGCCCGCCTGGACCTGGTCGTACTGCTGACCGCTGTCGTCCTGGCCGGATGCGCCTGGGCGCTGAACCACACCGGCGGCGACGAGGCCGTCCTCACCGCCCAGGCCGCGCGGGAACTCGGCGCCGGGCACCCGGTGTACGAACGGCCGTGGCCCTGGCTGTTCCACGCCAAGGGCGTGGCGCTGACCGCGACCATGGACGGCGGGTACGACCTCACCTACGGCTATCCCCCGCTGGCCCCCCTGCTCACCGCCCCCCTGCTGTGGCTGGGCGGCGGCGGGGCCCCGGCGACCGCGGCGGCGACGGCGGCACTGGTCCTCGGCACGGTCGCGCTGTGGCGGCTGCTGCCTCCGCCCTGGCGCTCGGCCGCGACCATGGTCTGCCTGGGCTTCGGCTTCCTCCCGGGGTACGCCCGGCAGGGCTACCCGGCGATCATCGCGCTGGCCCTGCTGATGCCGGTGGTGGTGCGCTGGCCCCGACTCGGTGCCCGCGGCCGGCTGGGCGCGGCCGGGATCGCACGGGCCGCCTGCCTGGGTGCCGCGTGCGCCGCCCAGCAACTCCCCTGGTTCGTCGCCCCGTTCCTGCTGGTCGGCATCCACGCCGTGCGGCGCGGCGAGCTGGGCGGCCGGGCGGCGGCCGGCGTGGTCCTGCGGATCGTGGGGACCGCCGCGCTGACCTGGCTGCTGATCAGCGCGTACTTCCTCGTGCGGGAACCGGGCCCCTGGCTGCGCGGGATCGTCCTGCCGCTGACCCAGGGCGCGGTGCCGCACGGCCAGGGGCTGGTGGGCGTCTCGCTGTACTTCACGCACGGCGGCGACCGGCTCGACTGGTACGGCCGGGCGAGCGCGCTGCTCGCCGCCGGGCTGCTCGCGGTGTTCACACTGTTCGTCCGCCGGCTCGGCCCGGCCGCGACCGTGCTGCCCTGGTGCGCCTTCTACCTGGCGACACGGTCGCAGGACGGCTACTACCTGATGATGACCCCGCTGTGGCTGGCATCGGCGGTCACCGCGCCGCTGCCGGAGTTCGCCCACGCCTGGCAGCCGCGGCCCCGTCCGCTGACCGGTCCGCGCCGCCGGGCCGTCCTGGCGGGAACCGTCGCGGCACTGCTGGCGCCCGCGCCGGTGTGCGCGGTGGTGGCGGCGTCGGGTCGCCCACCGCTGCGGATGGACGTCACGGCGGCGCGGTACCTCTCGGCGCGGGCCCTGTCCGGGGTGACCCTGCGGGTCGCCAACACCGGCGACACCGCGCTCACCCCGCACTACATGCTGACCAGCGGGTACGGCATGGGCCGGTACTGGTCCCCGGCGCGGGGCGCCACCACGATTCCCGCGCACTCCACGGCCACCGTGGAACTGCGGGCGCCGAACGGCCGTTTCCCGCTGCCGGCGCGGCCGGGCGCCCGGCTGCGGCTGCGCGCCTTCACCGGGGACCCGCAGACGCTGTCCACGCGGGACCTGCGGGGGACCGACCCGGCGCTCCGGCCGCCGTCCGGGTGAAGCGGAGCCCGGCCGTGACGCCGCCGGGGCGGAGGAGCGGGGCACCGGCGTGACACCGCCCGGGCGGGGAACGGGGCAGCGGCCCGCACGCGTCCCGGATCCGGGCCGAGGTCCCGGAGGGGCACCGGTCACCACCGCAAGAAGAGAAACCTCACAGCCCGTGCTCCGCCCCCGGCTGGACGGCCTGCCCTAGCATCCGCACCATGACGGTCCTGCCTGACGACGGGCTCTCACTGGCCGCCGAGTTCCCTGACGCGACGCACGAGCAGTGGCAACGCCTGGTCGAGGGCGTACTGCGCAAGTCAGGCAGGGAATTCTCCGGCGAGGCAGCTGAGGACGCCCTGTCCACGACGCTGGAGGACGGGCTGCGCACCCGGCCCCTGTACACCGCGCGCGACAGCGCGCCCGACCCCGGCCTGCCCGGCTTCGCCCCCTTCGTGCGGGGCAGCCGTCCGGAAGGCACCGGCCCGAGCGGCTGGGACGTGCGGCAGCGGCACACCTCCCTCGCCGGCGGCGCGGCGGACGCCGTGCTCACCGATCTGGAGAACGGCGGCACCTCCCTCTGGCTGGTGCTGGGCGAGGGCGGCATCCCGGTCTCCGAGCTGGGCCGCGCCCTCGACGGTGTCTACCTCGACCTGGCGCCGGTCGTCCTGGACGCCGGCCGTGACACCGGACAGGCCGCCGAGGCGCTGCTGCGGCTGTACGCCGACAAGGGCGTCGACGCCGGGGCCGTACGCGGCAACCTGGGCGGCGACCCGCTCGGGTACGAGGCGCGGACCGGCACCGCGCTGGGCTTCGCGCCGTACGCCGCGCTGGCCGCGCGCTGCGCCGCGGAGTACCCGGGTCTGCGCGCGCTGACCGTGGACGTGCTGCCGTACCACGAGGCGGGCGGGTCGGCCGCGCAGGAGCTGGGCGCCTCGCTGGCCACCGGCGTGGCCTACCTGCGGGAGTTGACCGAGGCCGGGCTGGGCGTCGAACAGGCCGCCGGGCAACTGGAGTTCCGCTACGCGGCCACCGCCGACCAGTTCCTGACCATCGCCAAGCTGCGCGCGGCACGCCGACTGTGGGCGCGGGTCGCCGAGGTCTGCGGGGCTCCCGGCGCCCAGACGCAGCACGTGGTGACCTCGCCGGTGATGATGACCCGCCGTGACCCGTGGGTGAACATGCTCCGCACGACGGTCGCGACGCTCGCCGCGGGGGTGGGCGGCGCCGACGCGGTGACCGTGCTGCCGTTCGACCACGAGCTGGGGCTGCCCGACGCGTTCTCCCGGCGGATCGCCCGCAACACCTCCTCCATCCTGATCGAGGAGTCCCACCTGGCCCGGGTCATCGACCCGGCGGGCGGCTCCTGGTACGTGGAGCGGCTGACGGACGAACTCGCCGAGGCCGCTTGGCAGTTCTTCCGGTCGATCGAGCGTGACGGCGGCCAGGCGGCGGTGCTGCGCTCCGGCCGGCTGCGCACCGACCTGGCCACGACCTGGGCGGCGCGCTCGAAGAAGCTCGCCAAGCGGCGCGAACCCGTCACCGGGGTCAGCGAGTTCCCGCTGCTGGCCGAGAAGCCGGTGCGGCGGGAGCCCGCGCCCGAGCCGCCCTCCGGGGGGCTGCCGCGGGTGCGCCGCGACGAGGCGTTCGAGGAGCTGCGCGCCCGCTCCGACGCCCACCTGGCGAAGACCGGCGCGCGGCCCCGGGTCTTCCTCGCCACGATCGGCTCGCCGGCCGAGTACACCGCCCGCGCGGCCTTCGCCGCCAACCTCTTCCAGGCCGGCGGCGTCGAACCGGTCACCGAGGGCGGCTTCGCGGACAGCGGCGCCACCGAGGCCGTGCTGTGTTCCAGCGACGCGCTCTACGCCGAACAGGCCGGGCGGACCGCCGAGTCGCTGCGCGCGGCCGGTGCCCGGCACGTGTTCCTGGCGGGCCGGGGCGAGTACCCCGGCGTCGACTCGTACGTCTTCGCGGGCTGCGACGCCGTGGATGTGCTGTCCGCGACCCTCGACCGCATGGGAGTGTCCTGATGGGAATCCCCGACTTCTCCGGCATCGAGCTGGGGACCCCGGTCGCCGACGGCACCGACGGCGAGTGGCGGGCCGCCGTCGAGCGGGCCGCCGGCGGCGCGCAGCCGCTGTGGGAGACCCCGGAGGGCATCGGGGTCAAGCCGCTGTACACCGGCCGGGACCTGGAGGGCCTGGACTTCCTGGGCACCTACCCGGGCATCGCGCCGTACCTGCGCGGCCCGTACCCGACGATGTACGTCAACCAGCCCTGGACGATCCGCCAGTACGCGGGCTTCTCCACCGCCGAGGAGTCCAACGCCTTCTACCGGCGCAACCTCGCGGCCGGCCAGAAGGGCCTGTCGGTCGCCTTCGACCTGCCCACGCACCGCGGCTACGACAGCGACCACCCGCGGGTGACGGGTGACGTCGGCATGGCGGGTGTGGCGATCGACTCCATCTACGACATGCGCCAGCTGTTCGACGGCATCCCGCTGGACCGGATGACCGTGTCGATGACGATGAACGGCGCCGTGCTGCCGGTGCTGGCGCTGTACATCGTGGCGGCGGAGGAGCAGGGAGTACCGCCGGAGAAGCTGGCCGGGACCATTCAGAACGACATTCTGAAGGAGTTCATGGTCCGCAACACCTACATCTATCCGCCGAAGCCGTCGATGCGGATCATCTCCGACATCTTCGCGTACACCTCGCAGCGGATGCCCCGCTACAACTCGATCTCCATCTCCGGCTACCACATCCAGGAGGCGGGCGCGACGGCCGACCTGGAGCTGGCGTACACGCTCGCGGACGGTGTGGAGTACATCCGCGCGGGCCGCGAGGCGGGGCTCGACGTGGACGCGTTCGCGCCGCGGCTGTCGTTCTTCTGGGCGATCGGCATGAACTTCTTCATGGAGGTCGCCAAGCTGCGCGCGGCCCGGCTGCTGTGGGCCAAGCTGGTCTCCCGGTTCGAGCCGGCGAACAGCAAGTCCCTGTCGCTGCGCACCCATTCGCAGACCTCGGGCTGGTCGCTGACCGCGCAGGACGTGTTCAACAACGTCACGCGCACCTGTGTCGAGGCGATGGCGGCGACCCAGGGCCACACCCAGTCGCTGCACACCAACGCGCTCGACGAGGCGCTCGCGCTGCCGACCGACTTCTCGGCGCGCATCGCCCGCAACACCCAGCTGCTCATCCAGCAGGAGTCGGGCACCACCCGGGTCATCGACCCGTGGGGCGGCAGCGCCTACGTGGAGCGGCTGACGTACGACCTGGCGCGCAAGGCGTGGGCGCACATCCAGGAGGTGGAGCAGGCGGGCGGGATGGCGCAGGCCATCGACGCCGGCATCCCGAAGCTGCGGGTGGAGGAGGCGGCGGCGCGCACCCAGGCCCGCATCGACTCCGGGCGGCAGCCGGTGATCGGTGTGAACAAGTACCGGGTGGACAGCGACGAGCAGATCGAGGTCCTCAAGGTCGACAACTCCTCGGTGCGCGCCCAGCAGATCGAGAAGCTGCGGCGGCTGCGCGCGGAGCGGGACGAGACCGCCTGCCGGGACGCGCTGGACGCGCTGACCCGGGCGGCCGACGGCGGTGGCAACCTGCTGGAGCTGGCGGTGCGCGCGGCCCGCGCCAAGGCGACGGTCGGTGAGATCTCCGACGCCCTGGAGAAGGTGTACGGGCGGCACGCGAGCCAGATCCGTACGATCTCCGGTGTGTACCGCAACGAAGCAGGGCAGTCCCCGTCCGTGGACCGCACCCGGGCCCTGGTGGACGCGTTCGAGGAGGCCGAGGGGCGCCGGCCGCGCATCCTGGTCGCCAAGATGGGCCAGGACGGCCATGACCGCGGCCAGAAGGTGATCGCGACGGCCTTCGCCGACCTCGGCTTCGACGTCGACGTCGGCCCGCTGTTCCAGACGCCGGAGGAGGTCGCCCGGCAGGCGGTCGAGGCGGACGTGCACGTGGTCGGGGTGTCGTCGCTGGCGGCCGGACACCTCACGCTGGTCCCGGCGTTGCGCGAGAAGCTCGCCGAGGAGGGCCGCGAGGACATCGTGATCGTGGTCGGCGGGGTGATCCCGCCGCAGGACGTGCCGACGCTGCGGGAGATGGGCGCGGCGGAGGTGTTCCTGCCCGGGACGGTGATCCCGGACGCGGCCCACGACCTGGTCAAGCGGCTGTCGGCCGACCTCGGCCACGAGCTGTAGCGCCGATGGCAGCGATCGATCTGGACACGTATGTGAAGGGTGTGCTTGACGGGCGGCGGGCCCTGGTGGCCCGCGCCATCACGCTCGTCGAGTCCACCCGGCCACAACACCGGGCGCTGGCCCAGCGGTTGCTCACCGAGCTGCTGCCGCACAGCGGTCGGGCGCGGCGGATCGGGGTGAGCGGGGTGCCGGGTGTCGGCAAGTCGACGTTCATCGACGCGTTCGGCACGATGCTGACCTCGCTGGGCCACCGGGTGGCGGTGCTCGCCGTCGACCCTTCCTCGACCCGCACGGGCGGTTCCATCCTGGGCGACAAGACCCGGATGGAGCGGCTGGCGGTGGACCCGGACGCCTTCGTGCGCCCCTCCCCCAGCGCGGGCACGCTGGGCGGGGTCGCCAAGGCCACCCGGGAGTCGATGGTGGTGATGGAGGCGGCCGGCTACGACGTGATCCTGGTGGAGACCGTCGGCGTCGGCCAGTCGGAGACGGCGGTCGCCGACATGGTCGACTCCTTCCTGCTGCTCACCCTGGCCCGCACCGGCGACCAGTTGCAGGGCATCAAGAAGGGCGTCCTGGAGCTGGCGGACGTGATCGCCGTCAACAAGGCGGACGGCCCGCACGAGCGGGACGCCCGAGCCGCGGCCCGTGAACTGGCGGGCGCGCTGCGGCTGATGCACGGCGCGGACGCTTTCTGGACCCCGCCGGTGCTGCACTGCTCCGCCCGGGAGCCGGCGGGCCTGGACACCGTCTGGGAGCGGCTGGAGCGGCACCGCGCGCTGCTGAACTCCACCGGCAGACTGGCCGCCAAGCGCCGGGACCAGCAGGTCGGCTGGACCTGGGCGATGGTGCGCGACGAGCTGCTCGGCCGGCTGCACGCCGATCCGGCGGTGCGCGAGGCCGCCCCGGACCTGGAACGGCAGGTCCGGGAGGGCCGGCTGACGGCGACCCTGGCGGCGGAGCGCATCCTGGCCGCCTTCGAGGGCGGCACGTCCCGCTCCTGAGGCCGCCGCTCCGCGCCCTCGCGCGGTCCCGGGGGCGCCGCCCCGGGGGCCGCGCGCTGTCCGAGGCTCGTCCGAGTGGGTTGCGCGAAGGGCCGCGACCGGACAAGGATCATTTCCTTGTGAGCCAACATTTCGATGTCCTTGTTCTAGGAGCGGGCCCGGGCGGCTACACCGCGGCGGTTCGCAGCGCGCAACTCGGCCTCTCCACCGCGGTGGTGGAGGAGCGGTACTGGGGAGGTGTCTGCCTCAACGTCGGCTGCATTCCCTCCAAGGCACTGCTGCGCAACGCCGAGATGGTCCAGTTCGTCACGAACGAAGCCAAGGCGTACGGGATCTCCGTGGGTGATGACGTCGCCGCGGACTACGGGGTCGCCTACCAGCGCAGCCGCAAGGTGGCCGACGGCCGGGTCAAGGGCGTCCACTACCTGATGAAGAAGAACGCCATCACCCAGTTCGACGGGCGGGGCTTCTTCACCGACGACCACACCCTGACGGTGACCTCCCCGGACGGCCGTACGGAGACGCTGACTTTCGGCCACTGCATCATCGCGGCCGGTGCCACTCCCCGGCTGCTGCCCGGCACGGCGCTGTCGGACCGCGTGGTCACCTACGAGAGCCAGATCCTCAGCGAGACGCTGCCGGACAGCATCGTCATCGCCGGCGCCGGCGCCATCGGTGTGGAATTCGCCTATGTGCTGCGCAGCTATGGCGTGGACGTCACCATCGTCGAGTTCCTCGACCGCATGGTCCCGCTGGAGGACGAGGAGATCTCCAAGGAGCTGGCGAAGCACTACCGCAAGCTCGGTATCGAGGTCCTCACGGGCACCGCGGTCCAGGCCATCGACGACTCGGGCCCGCGCGTCCGCGTCACCGTCGACAAGAACGGCGAGCGCCGGACCCTGGAGACCGACAAGGTGCTCCAGGCCATCGGCTTCGCCCCGAACGTCCAGGGCTACGGCCTGGAGAACACCGGTGTCCGACTCACCGAACGCGGCGCCATCGACGTCGACGGACGGTGCCGCACCAACGTGCCGCACATCTTCGCGATCGGTGACGTCACCGCCAAGCTGATGCTGGCGCACGCCGCCGAGTCGATGGGCATCGTGGCCGCCGAAACCATTGGCGACGCGGAAACCATGGAGCTGGACTACACCATGATTCCGCGGGCCACCTACTGCCAGCCCCAGGTGGCCAGCTTCGGCTGGACGGAGGCCCAGGCCCGCGAGCGCGGGTTCGACGTCCGGGTGGCGAAGTTCCCGTTCACCGCCAACGGCAAGGCGCACGGTCTCGGGCACCCCGTCGGCTTCGTCAAGGTCATCAGCGATGGCACGCACGGCGAACTGCTCGGCGCCCACCTCATCGGTCCCGAGGTCACCGAGCTGCTCCCGGAGCTGACGCTGGCCCAGCAGTGGGACCTGACGGTCCACGAGGTCGCCCGCAACGTCCACGCGCACCCCACGCTCGGCGAGGCGGTGAAGGAGGCCGTCCACGGGCTGGCCGGGCACATGATCAACATGTAGCGGGTCCGGAGCGTGCAGGGGGGTCCGGAGCATGCGGCGGGTCCGGCGCGGACGGACCCGTGTGACGGCGGGCGGACCGGGCGGCTCAGCCCGGCCCGACGCCCGCCGTCTCCCGGACGCCGAGGAGCCAGGAGGCGCACTCGGGCGCGGACAGCAGGTCGGAGTGACCGCCCGGGAAGGTGCGCCGGCTGAACGGGCCGGTCGTGGTGTGCTGCCACGCGGCGATCGTGTCGTCCGTGGTCAGCGGGTCCTCGGCGCCCCGGGCGGCCAGCACCGGGCAGGCCAGGCCGGGAACCGTCGCGGGGTCGAAGCCCCGCAGCAGGGCCAGGTCCTGGGCCGCCGTCTCGGCGACCACGGTCCGCCAGTCGTCCGAGGGGGCCCCGGCCAGGGCGCCGGGGTCCGCCCGGTCCAGGAAGGCCGCCGCCCCCGCCGGACCGGCCGCGGCCTGCTCCGGCACCCGCAGCCGGCCGGGCCCGGCGGCGCCCACCGCCAGCAGCGCGGCCACCTCGGCACCGGCCTCGCGCAGACGGGCCGCGGTGGCGTAGGCGACGTACGCCCCGTAGCTGTGTCCGAACAGCAGGACGCGGGCCGCCGGACGGCGGAGGATCTGTTCGGCGCAGGCCCGCGCCACCGCGTCGAAGGAGCCGGCCGGTACCCCGAAGTCCCGGCCGGGCCGGCCCGGATAGCGCACCGGCCATGACGTCCGGCCCAGCGCCCGCGTCAGCGGACGGAACTCGGCGCCGAAGGAGCCGGCACCGGGAAAGAACACGGTACTCGCGTCGTCCATGGTGGTTGGCCTCCGTAGCTGTGTGCCCGCCAGCTATGTGGGTGCCAGCTATGTGGGTGCCAGCTGTGTGAATGTCAGCTAGGTGGGTGTCAGCTGTGTGTACGCGGACTGTGTGCGCGTCGGCTATGTGTGGGTCGGCTATGTGTGGGTCGGCTCTGTGTGCGCCGGCTGTGTGTGCGTCGACTTCGCCTGGGTCGGTTGTGTGTGTCGGGGCCACGGCCCGCCGCGCTCACCGGTCCGCGCTCTCGTACTCGGGTTCGGCCGTCGACGGGCGCCGGGCGAGGACGGCGGTCGCCAGCCAGACGACGGCGAACAGCGCCCAGCACGCCCACATCGGCGGGCCGGCGAGCACGGTCACCGCGACCACCGTGACCGCGCAGAGCACGGCGACCGCCCGGGGCGCACCGGGCCCGGCCAGCTTGGTGTACGAGGCCGCGCCCAGCCCGTAGAGCACGAAGTAGATCCCGCCGGACAGCACGAAGAGCAACTGGAACGACATGGCGCCCGTCGAGCCCAGGAGCGCGATCAGGGTCAGGACGGCGCCGACCGCCAGGACGGAGGTCACCGGGTTGCCGTCCCGGGGCCGCACCCGGGCCAGCGGGCCGGGCAGATAGCCGCTGCGGGCCATGCCGTACACCAGCCGGGACAGGGCCAGCACGGAGGCGCACACGTTCGCGGTGATGGCGGCGACGACCAGCGCCAGCGTCACCGGCCGGCCCAGCTCCCCGAGCGAGCGCTCCGCCAGCCGCAGCAGCGGGGCCTCGTCCAGGGCCTTGTCGCCGGGGTCCACCGCGCTGAACAGGCCCAGCAGCACCAGCCCGTACAGGGCGACCACGATGACGTAGGAGGCGGCGAAGATGCGCGGGATGGCGTCCGGGCGCTTGTGCTCCTCGAAGGTGAAGGCCACGGTCTCCCAGCCGGTGAAGGCGACGTAGACGGCGGTGAGGACGCCGCCCAGCTCCCCGAGGGGCGGTACCGCGGTGCTCGGCGCGCGTACCCCGTGCGCCCCGATCGCGACCAGGGCGGTGCACGCGACCAGCACGAACAGGCCGAGGACCAGGGCGACTTGGACCTTCCCGGAGACGTTCGCGCCCAGGCAGCCGATCAGCGTGGCGGCGGCCAGGACGGCGACCGGGAAGAGCCAGGCCAGGCTCGGCAGGCCGGAGAACTGGGCGACGTAGCGTCCGCCGGTGATGGCGGTCGCCGGGATGCCGGCGACCAGCGCGAGGGTGGCCAGCAGCCCGGCGGAGCGCCCGACGGGCCGCCCGAAGGCGACCTCGGAGTAGTGGGCGACCCCGGACGCCGACGGGTGGCGGCGGCCCAGCCAGGCGTAGCAGTACAGCAGCGGGACGACGGACACGGCGGCGACGGCCCAGGGCTGCCAGGCGGAGCGGCCCAGTTCCTGGTAGCTGGTGCCGGGCAGGATCATCATCCCGCTGCCCAGGATGGTGGAGAGCGCGAGGAAGGTGCCGACGGCACCGCCCAGCGACTTCTTCAGTCCGCTCACGCCGCCGCCTCCTCGGCCGGGGTCGCGGCGAGCACGCCGGCGAGGGCACGGTCGAGGGCGGTGGTCCAGGTCGTGTCCGGGCTGTGCCCGCCGGGGACGACCGTCAGGTGGAACTCCCCGGACACCCGGCGGGCCCAGGCGGCGCAGCGTTCGGGCGGGATGAACCGGTCGTCGCGTCCGCACAGCACGTGCAGGTCGGTGAGGCGGCCGGCGGGGCCGAAGCGCTCGGCGAGGCGGTCGGCCACCACGGTGTCGCTCCGCAGGCCGTGCGCGACCTCGGCGAGCATGTCCTCGTCGTCGAGCACCTCCTGGGGAAAGCCGTCATGGGCGAGGATCCGGGCGATCTCGGGGTCGGGCAGTCGTGACATCGTCGGTATGCGTCCTGAGGAGTCGGGGCAGGGCGTGTTGATGACCAGTACCCCGATCGGCCGCGCGCCCCGCACGCCGAGGGCCGGGAGCAGACGGATGGCGGAAAGTCCGCCCATGGAGTGCCCGGCGAGGACGATGCGGCGGGCGGCACCGCGGTCGGCGGCGCGCCGGATCGCCTCGACGGTCCGTCGCCCCCACCGGCCCGAGTCGAGGTCGGCCACGGACTCGGCGTTCGGCAGGGCCAGCGTGGCCAGGCCGAGCCGGGCGGCGGCGTCCCGCACCAGGTCGAGGGGGGCGCCGCCGCCCCCTGCGGCCGGGAAGCAGACACACAGGTCCCGGCCGGCCCAGGTCCGGCTCACCTGGCGAACTCCTTGGCGTCGACCACCTCCACCTGGAGCTCGGTCAGTCCGAGCATGAAGTTGGAACGCAGCTTGCGGGGCGGTTCCAGGACCGCGAACGCCTTGTCCCAGGCGGCCAGTTCCTCGACGAAGGTCTGGATCTCCAGGGTGGCCGCGGGGGCTCCGACGCAGCGGTGGACACCGGCTCCGAAGGCGAGCTGCTTGTTGTCGGCGCGGTCGATCAGGAAGTCGTCGGGGCGGTCGAAGACGTCGGCGTCCCGGTTGGCCGACATGTTCCACAGGGTGACGAAGCTGCCGGCGGGGATGACGTGCCCGCCGACGGGGAAGTCCTCCACGGCCAGCCGCTGCACGTAGCTGTTGGTGGAGGTCCACCGCAGGAACTCCTGGGTGGCTACGTCGCAGCCTGTGTCGCCGTCGGCGACTTTGCGCCACTGGTCGCGGTGTCCGTCGATGGTGTGGACGGTCAGGCTGGCGGTGTGCGGGGTCGTCTCGTTGCCGCCGACGGCGACGTTCAGGCCGTTGAGCACCGCGACGTCGCGGGGCATGGTGCCGTCGGCCACGCACCGGGCGAGGAAGCCGATCATGTCGTCGGCCTGTCCGGAGTCGAGCCGGTGCCCGATCAGCTCGTCGATGAACTCCAGCACGTCCAGCTGGGCGTCGACGAGCGCGTCCAGCGGGGAGGTGCCGGCATACACCTCGTCCCGGTAGCCGATCATGGTGCGGGTGTCTTCGAGCAGCTTGTGGGCGTCGCCGGGGCCGATGCCGAACAGCACCTCCAGGACGCCCTTGGGCAGCTCAGGTGCGACGACGCTGCCGAAGTCGAGCCGGTCGCCCACCGACAGCTTGCCGAGGGCGTCGCGGATGTTCCGGCGCACCGTGCGGCCGACCCGGGCGAGCATCTCCCGGCTGAACCCGCTCGTCTTGATCGGCTTGCGGATGCCGGTGTGCGCCGGCTGGTCGGTGACGATGAGCATGCGGCCGGAGGCCGAGTCCTTCCGCGGCAGGTAGGAGCCGTCGACCATGGTCCCGTACGACGAGCTGAGCCGCTGGTGGTCGACGTAGGCCGCGTAGATGTCGGCGTAGCGGGTCAGTGCGTAGAACTCGTAGCCGTCGTCCCGGCGGTGCACGGACACCGGGTGGTGTGCGCGCAGGCCGGCCAGGTACGCCCACGGGTCGTCGTCGGCGAAGAACTCCGGCGAGTACAGCGGGCTGTCCTCAACGACCAGCATGCCGGCCTCCGATCAGATCGGCGATGCGTGCCGGGGTGCGGCCCTCGAAGAAGACGTGGCCGGGGACCTTGACCCCGGTCCGCTCCTTCAGCAGGGCACGGCAGCGCAGCACGGCCAGCGAGTCGACGCCGGCGGTGAAGATGTCCGTGTCGTCGGCGAGTTCGCGGCCCATTACCGTGCGGACGCAGTCGGTGATGGCAGCTGGTGAGATGTCCGTCATGTCTCCTCGGCCCTGTCTGTCGTTCGGTAGTGGTCCATCAAGGTGGGGACGTCGACCTTGCCGCCGGCCCGGACCGGGTAGCGGTCCACGAGGCGGACCCCGATCGCGGGCGAGAAGCCCTGGACGACGGTCTCGATCCGCGACCGGGTGGCCGGGTCCCCGAGCGTGGCCGGGTCGGTGCGGACGAAGGCCACGGTGTGCCGTTCGTGCTGGACGACCCGGCAGTCCCGCACCCGGGGCAGGGCGGTGACCCGCTGTTCCAGGGCGGCGGTGTCGACCCGCATCCCGTTGACCTTGACTCCGCCGTCCAGCCGCCCGGCGAACACGAGGTCGCCGTCGCCGTCGGCGCGCACCAGGTCCCCGGTGTCGTACGACGCCTCGCCCGCCGCGTCGCGGAACCGGTGCGCCAGGACGCCCCGGTCGATGTAGCCCAGGCAGACGAACGGGCCGTACACGACCAGTTCGCGGGCGTCGGGCGGTCCGTCCTGGGGTGGGCGCAGGAGTTGCCGGCAGCCGTCCAGCGGCCGGCCGATGGGCACGGTGGGTGCGTCGAGGTCCTCGGGCAGCCGGTAGTGGTGGGTGGCGAAGGTGGCCTCGGTCGGCCCGTACAGGTTGACGAAGTGCCGGCGCAGGCCCGCCTGCCGGGCCTGCCGGTACGTCGACGTCCGGAACTGCTCCCCGCCGCTGAACAGCCAGGGGATGTCCGCGACGGCCTCGGGCAGCACCTCGACGACCGTGGCGAGGACCGCGGCCGGCAGCAGCAGGCGTCCGATGCCGTACGTCCGCGCGAGGCCGGGCCAGGCGAAGACGTCGTCGTTGACGTGGGGCAGGCACACCACGCGTCCGCCCGCCGCAACGGTGCGCCAGGTGTCGAACCACCAGCCGTCGTAGGTGGGGGTGGCGAAGCTGCCGGCGGTGAGCCGGCCGGGGACGGGTACGTCCAGGTCGCGGCAGCCGAAGAGGGCCAGCAGGTTGCCGCGGGTGACCGCGACGGCCTTGCGGCTGCCGGTGCTGCCGGAGGTGTAGTTGACCGCGACGATCTCCTCGGGGAGCCGCTCCGGGGGCAGTCGGCCGGCCGGTTGTCCGGCGGGCTCGACGGACGGGTGCGGGCCGGCCGACACGGTGAGGGTGAGGTCGGGGCGGATGCGGTCGAAGTCGTGCTCGGTGAGGGTGTGGTCGTCGGCGACGGCCACGGAGCCGGCCCGCCAGGCGCCGAGCTGTCCGGCGAAGCAGCCGAGCTTGTGCCGGGAGCGGATGACGACCACCCGGGCCGGGCCGCCCGCGCGGATCACCGCCTCGACCGCCGTGGCGAGCCGGCCGACGTCCGCCCGGCTGTACTCGGTGCCGTCCTCGACCCACACGGTGTCCGGGGCGGACCACTGCCGGCCGTGCAGCAGCTCGTGCCAGGTGTCCGTCATGAGCGCAGTCCCAACTCGTCGATGATCGCGCTGATGCTGACCAGGCTCAGCCGGACGTCCCACTTGTCGGGGGTGGGGTCGGCGCCCAGTGCGGTCAGCGCGTCGGGGCGGAAGACGCCGGTGGCCGCGACCAGGTCCCGCCAGCGCGCGAGGGTCCGTTCGTCGGCCGTGTCGGCCAGTCCGTACGCCGTGAAGCCCTGCTTGGCGCGGTGCAGGATCCGTTCGGGCACGATCCCGGCGTACGCCTCCTTCAGACACGCCTTGCCCTCGAAGTGGGCCACCTTCCGCTCGTCGGGGACGCCGAGCGCCAGCGCGACGACGGGGTTGCCGAGGAACGGGTAGCGTCCTTCGACGGAGTTCGCCATGAGCATCATGTCGCCGTGGTCGCCGAGCAGATGTCCGCTCAGCTGCACGTACACGTCGGCGATCGACCGCAGTTGCATGCGGGTCAGCGAGGCGGTCTCCCGGTCGTCGAACGGGATCAGCCGGTCCCGCCAGTACTCCTGGCCGGGCAGCGCCTGGAGTGCCCGCGGGGCGAGGCACAGCTCCCGTCGGCGCGCGGTGCGGGCGCGGTCGGTCTCCCAGGCGAAGTCGGCGCGACCCCACGCCTGTTCGTTCTCGGCGTGCCGCTCGGGCGGTTTTCTGCGGGCGCCGTCGAACGCGTAGGAGTCGTAGCCGAAGAACAGTTCGTCGGCGCCTTCGCCGGAGATCACGCCCTTGAGTCCGGTGAGCCGGACCTGCCGGGCGAGCATCAGGGCCGCGACGTTGTACGTCTCCCGCTGCGGATGGCAGCAGTGGCGCACCATGTCCTCGAACTCGGCGGCGACATGGGCCGGGGCGCAGCGGATCTGGTGGTGTTCGCTGCCGACGGCGTCGGCGACCTCGCGCTGGAAGCGTCCCTCGTCGAGGGTGACGTCGTCGAAGAGCACGGAGAACGTCCGGGTGGGCTTCTCCCGGGCGCGGGCCGCCTCCAGCACGAGGGTGCTGGAGTCGAAGCCCCCGCTGAGGTAGGCGCCGATCTCGACGTCGGCGCGCAGCCGGTCCGTCACCGAGTGCGCCACGGCCGCGCGGATCTCCTCCCCGGTGGCGGGGCGGTCGGCCGGCCGGAAGTCCCCGTACCGCCAGTAGCGCACGGTCTCGGGCGCTCCGTCGCCGAAGCGGACCACGCAGCCGGGCGGTACGGCGCGCACGTCCTCGACCAGGGTCCGCGGCGCGACGATGTTGCCGAGCGCCAGGTACTGGTCGACGGCGCCGAGGTCGAGCCGCCAGGTGTGCGGCACGCTCCGTACGAGCGGTTTCAGTTCGGAGCAGAAGTGCACGTGGGTGCCGAGCACGGCGTAGAACAGGGGGCAGATGCCGAAGCGGTCCCGGCCCAGGTAGAGGGTGTCGTCGGCGCGGTCGTGGATGACGGTGGCGAACTGTCCGTCGACGCGGGCCAGGCCGGCGGGCCCGTGGCGGGCGAACAGCTCCGGCAGCACGGCGACGTCGACCCGGTTGTCGGGCGGGGCGCCGCCGAGCAGGGCGCGCAGTTCGGCGGTGTTGTAGATCTCGCCGTTCGTCAGGGCCGTGTACCGGCCGCTCGGGTCCTGGGCGGGCTGCCAGCCGTCCTTCAGCGCGGTCATCCCGAGCCGGCCGAGCTTGGCGGAGAGGGTGGGGATGTCGAGGGAGTAGGTCTCGTCCGGTCCGCGGTGCACCAGCCGGGTGTGCATCGCGGCGGCGACGGACCGGTCCAGGGTCTTGTCCGGGGTGTAGGTCCCGCACAGGCCGCACATCGTGTCACACGCTCCGTTCCCGCAGCCGGTCGGCGAGGACCCGCAGGTTCTCCGCCCGGAGCACGTCACGGACGCCGGCGTCGGTCCAGCCGAGCTTCTTCATGCCGAACACCAGTACGACGGCCGAGGCGGAGTCGCCGCCCAGTTCGAAGAAGTTGTCGTCCAGCCGCGCGTCCTGGACCCCGGTGAGCGTGCGCACCAGGTGCAGCAGCCGCTCGTCCGGGCCGTCGGGGGCGTCCGCGGGGGTGCGGGCGTGCCGCCGCGTGCGCAGGGCGTCCCGGTCGATCTTGCCGTTGGGGGTGCTGGGGAAGACGTCGACGCGTTCCAGCACGGACGGGATCTTGTACGGATCGAGGAGGCCGTCGAGGTGCCCCCGCAGGGCGCGCGGGTCGGCGGTGCCCTGGTAGTAGCAGACCAGGGTGTCGGCGGCGGGGTCCGCGGAGTCTGCGGGGTCGGTGGTGCTCTGGGCCTCGGCCACCACCACGGCCTCCCGCACGTCCGGGTGGCGGCACACCGCGACCTCGATCTCGCCCGGGTCGAGCCGGTAGCCGCGCACCTTCATCTGGCGGTCCAGCCGCTCCACGAAGTAGAGCCGTCCGTCGCGGAGTTCGACGACGTCGCCGGTGGCGTAGCCGCCCGTCCCGGCGGGGCCGTCGAGCGGGGTGACCCCCTGCTCGGTGAGGTATCCGGCCGCCACGGAGGCGCCGGTGACGACGAGTTCGCCCCGCCGGATCCCGGGCCCGGTGGCTCCCGTGCCGGCGTCGCGCAGCTCGTACGCGCAGTCGCCGACGAGTTCACCCAGCGGCACGCCGTCCCGGCAGTCGTCCGGGTCGAGGGCGTCGCTGAGCAGGTTGCAGACCGTGGTCTCCGTGAGGCCGTAGGCGTTGTGGAAGCTCGCCGCCTTCGACCAGGTGCGGACCACGGCCGGGCGGCACGGGCCGCCGCCGTTGACGACGTGCTCCAGGCGCATCCCGTCGGTGGGTTCGGTGACCGTCAGGGCGAACGGTGTCGTCTTGAGGTGGGTGATCCCGAACCGTTCGAGGGTGTCGGCGAGGACGGCGCCGGGCGCGAGGCGCCCCTCGTCCACGACGACCAGGCAGGCGCCGGCGGTGAGCGTCCACAGGATCTCGGTGAGACAGCCGTCGAAGGTGAGCCGGGCGAACTGGAGGGTGCGGCTGCCCGGTCCGACGGACAGCCGGGTGACGTGGTCGCGGATGACCGGGGCGAGCGGGGCGGTCCGGACGAGGACGCACTTGGGGGTGCCGGTGGAGCCCGAGGTGTGGATCGCGTAACCGATCTCGCCGTCCGCGAAGGGCAGCCGGCGCGGCTCGGGCGGGCCGGCGGCGGTGCGCCAGCGGGCCGGCGGCTCGGTCAGTTCCAGGTCGCCGTCGCCGTCGCCGCCCGAGCCCCGGGCCAGCAGCCGGACGCCCAGCAGGCCGGTCTTGGCGGTGTTGGACGCGTCGCTGTCCCGCTCGTCGACGAAGACGAACGGCCGCCGCGCCTTCAGCGCGCCGATCATGGCGGTGATCGCCGCGGTGCCGCGGGTGCCGAGCAGCGCGACGCATTCGTCCGGGCGGGTCAGCCGCCGTAACCGGTCCGCGAACTCGTCGACACGCTCCCCCAGTTCGCGGTAGGTCAGGGCGGAGCGCACGGTGCGCAGTGCCTCGTTGTCCGGGGTGTCCCGGACGGCGCGGTCGAATCCGTCGAGCAGGGATCGCGCTGTGGCTGCCATGTCACCCTCCTTCGCTGTGGACTGCCGGGAACCGTGCCTCGTGGCGGCCCGCCCCTTGCTGCCGGACGGGATGGGTGAGCGTGCCGACGTCCTGTACGACCGCCTCGACGGTGTCCCCGGCCTCGATGACCGCCGCCCCGGGGGTGCCGGTGCAGATGACGGTGCCGGCTTCGAGGGTGCGTCCCGCGCTGAAGTACTCCACCAGCCGGTCCAGGCCGAACTTCATGGCGGCGGGGGTGGCTTCGGCGATCGTCTCCCCGTTGCGGACGGTGGCGATGCGCAGCGCGGTGAGGTCGTCGTCGCCGAACTCGTCCAGGGTGACCAGGACCGGGCCGACACTGCAGAAGGTGTCGAACCCCTTGGCCCAGGGGATGTGGCGGGGGTTCTCCCGGATGACGTCCTCGGCCGTCATGTCGAGCACGGCGGTGACGCCCCCGACGACGGAGCGCCAGTCGGCGCGGTCGACGTTCTTGCAGGTGGTCTTGATGACCAGGCCCAGCTCGGCCTCCGCGGTGACCCGCCGGGACTGCCGGGGCAGCTCGATGTGGTCGCCGTTGCCGATCAGGCAGTTGGCGGGGCGCAGATAGGAGCCGGGGCCGGAGCGGGGCTGCTCGGACTCCAAGTCCTGTGAGTGTCGGCGGTAGTTGAGGCCGGCGCCCCAGATGTCGGCTCCGGGGTCGACGATGGTGGGGGCGAGGCCGAGGTCGGGCGGTCCGGGGGTGCGGGCCCCCGCGTGCCGTTCGAGGGAGCCGGTCAGCTCCCGGGACTCCGTCTCGCCGAGGAGGTCGCCGATCCGGGTCACGCCGGCGTAGCCGGGGACGTCGGACAGGTCGAACCACTGGTCGCGGTGGTGCACGGCGATGCCGTGGCCGCCGGCGGACGTGCCGGTCCTGGTGATTCTCATGTGGTCTCCCGTGGGCGGGCGGACCGGGATGCGGTCCGCCGGTCGGCTGGGGCCTTGCTTTCCGGACCTGGCCGCTCGTGTGCGGGTGCTCCCTCCGGCCGTGCCGGGCGCGGAGAGCCGGAGCGTGTCCCCGGGCGCCCCGGGTGCGGGGAGCGGGCGCGTGCCCTCCGGGCAGGGCGGCCCGGGGGTGAGGGGCCGGAGCGCGACGTGCGCCGCCCCGGACTCCGGGGGCGGATCCTGATCCGGGGTGGGTCCGGGTCCGGGTTCGGTCCGGGTCCGGGTTCGGTCCGGGTCCGGGTCCGGTCCGGGTCCGGGTCCGGTCCGGGTCCGGGGGGCGGTCAGGCGGTGATCCTGCTGGCGGCGGTACGGAAATCATCCTTGCGTGGACTGTGGTCGGCGATCTGCACGGCCGTCTCCATCAGCCGCGCCGGGTCGGTGTGGTACTCCTCGGCCAATTCCTCCACCAGCGGGAAATAGCCCGAATGAATGCCGATCACCGCGCCGAGCACCTGCATGGTGCGGTCCTCGGGAATGGGGACCATGTTTTCCCGGCAGTACTCGGCGAGTTTGGCGAGTTCCTGGTAGTCGAAAAGATCGGTCCCGAGGATCTTGATGACGCCGGCCAGTGATTCGATGGCGGCGTTTCCGGAGCCGCGGCCGATGCCGTCGAGGGTGGCGTCGACGATGGTGGCACCCGCCTGCATGGCGGTGATGCTGTTGATGTTGGCCATGCCGAGGTTGTCGTGTCCGTGGAAGCCGACGACCGGGAAGTACTCGCGGACCGCGCTCACATAGGTCTGCACGTCGGCGGGGAGCATCGCGCCGTAGGAGTCCACCACGTAGACGCCCGCGATCTCCGGGGTCACCCCGTCGAGCAGCCGGACGAGCTGCCGCACCGGCGTGGCACTGGACTTCATGAGGTTCAGATAGACCTGACCGCACAGTTCGGTGGCGCGCCGCAGGTAGTCGAGGTGGTCCGGGACCCGGTCGGGCTCCATGCCGACCCGGACGAAGGACATCCCGCGGTCGCTCATCTCCGCGATGGTGTCGAGGCGGGTGAACTCCGGCTGGGCGAACATGCCCCAGGGCTTGCGGGCCAGGGCGGAGCGGGCGATCTCGGCCCAGCGGTAGTGGCCGATGTTGCACGGCTTGATGCCGTTGCGTTCGGCCTCCAGCCCGATCCCATGGCCCACCTCAACCTTGGCGACCGGTATGTCGTCCAGCCGGGTGAGCAGGTGCGTCACGAACTCCTCGTCGAGCTGGAAGTCGACGGCGTAGGAACCGTCGCGCAGGGTGCAGTCGAGCAGTTCGATGGCCGGCGCTTCATCGGGCCGGCCGTCCGCTAACGACATGGCGTTACTCCTTGTTTTCGACAGCACGGATGACGCCCTCCGAAAGGGCGGAAGAAACGGGGAATCAGCGATGACCGCGATGTGGGGGGAAGCGGTATTCCCTTGTGGTGTGCCGTACGCGTTACGCGTTCCCAACCCCGGGTGTCGTAGACACTCATACAGGCTTTGACCGAATAACATGCCCATTTCCGTGATGGAGTGCCTCCGGCCGATCATCCGTCCGCCGGGGCGGGTGCGCGGCGGCGCCGGTCGTCCTGACTGATGGGAGCCGGACCGCGGGGCCCCGACCGCCGGGCCGCCGGGCGGGCCGTCCACGGGGCCCGGTGCCCCGATCGGGGCGGCTGGGGCGCCGAATTCCGGTCGAGATGGCCCGAACCCCCCGCCACCCCCTTGACGGCCGGCACTCCGCGCGTCGCGGCGCGGGCCGCCCCGGGACCGCGTCGGGGCCCGGGACCGTGTCGAGGCCCGGGACCGTGTCGAGGCCCGGGACCGCGTCGGGGCTTGGCCGCCCTGCGGGGCCCGGCCGGTGACGGTGCGGGCTACGGCCGCTCGGCGGTGCCGTCCGGGACCGTCCCGGACTTCGTGTGCAGGACTTCGCGGGCCTGGTTCGCGGCGCGGGTGATGCTCTCGGAGACGAAGTCGAGGAAGCGGGCGATGTTCTCCAGGCGGGCGGCGGCCGGGGTGCCGGAGCCGAGGATGTCCACGCCCTGCCGGGCGACTTCGCCCAGGTGCGCGGTGGACCGGGCACCGGCCATCGTGGACTGGTACAGGACGTCGTCGTCGACGACGTAGCGTTCGCGGCGGCGTTCGTCGCGTTCCCGGCGGATGAGGCCCTGGCTCTCGAGGAACGCGACCGCCTTGGACACGGACGCGGGGCTGACCTGGAGCCGCCCGGCGAGTTCGGAGGCGGTGAGGCTGCCCGCGTCGGTGGTGTAGAGGCAGGCCAGCACCCGGGCCGTCATCCTGGGCAGACCCGACTGCATGAAGACGGTGGTGAAGGTCTCCTCGTACGCGCGCACGGCGTCGGGATCGCGTCCGTGGGCGTGCGGGACCGCGTTCGGGTCCCGGGGCACGGCCTTCCCCCGGCGGCGGGCGCGGTGTTCGGTGGCGCGGTGGGCGAGATCGGCGCGGTAGGCGGTGGGGCCTCCGTTGCGCATGACCTCGCGGGTGACGGTCGAGGTCGGGCGGTCGAGGCGTCTGGCGATCTCCGCGTAGGCGAGGCCGTCGGCCAGTCCCAGCGCGATCTGCCGGCGTTCCTGCTGGGTGAGTCTGCCTCCCGGCATCACGGTCTCCTTGGGCTCCGGGGAGCCTCCACCATAGCCTTCACCCTTGAGCCATTGCAACGGAGCCGTGCCAGTGCGTTGCGTTATATGTAGCACCGTTGCAACGATTCAACGCCTCTGGACTGCGTGTTTGCTCACTCAACGCAACAAGCTCGTTGCCATACCTATGAACGCAACGTAGCTTTTCTGTTGTCGGAAACAACGCACGGAGGAGTTCACCATGCAGGAGCAGCAGAGCACGACGCAGCGGTTCGCCACCCACGCCCCCGTCTCGGTCCACTGCGACATCCCCGCCGGACGCATCCGGTTCATCGCCGCCGACCGGAGCGACACCACGGTCGAGGTCCTGCCCGCCGACGCCTCCAGGAGCCGCGACGTCAAGGCGGCCGGGCAGACCCGCGTGGCCTACGACGACGGCGTCCTGCGCGTCGAGGTCCCCGAAGCCGGGAACCGCGTCCTCGGCACCGGCGGTGCCATCGAGGTGACCGTCCAACTGCCCACCGGCTCCCACCTCCTGGCCAAGACGGCCGACGCCGAACTGCGCGGGGTCGGCCGGCTCGGCGACGTCACCCTCGAAGCCGCCCGGGCCACGGTCAAACTCGACGAGACCGCCGAGGCCCACCTCACCCTCCAGGCCGGCGACATCACCCTCGGCCGCCTGGGCGGCTCCGCGCGGATCAGCACCCGAAAGGGCGACATCCGCATCACCGAAGCGGTACGCGGCACGGTCACCCTGCGCACCGAATCCGGTGACATCATCGTCGGCGCCGCCCGCGGAGTCTCCGCCTCCCTGGACGCCGGAACCGCCTACGGCCGCATCCACAACGCGCTCCACAGCACCGACGGCGGCACCGCCCTGGAGATCCACGCGACCACCTCGTACGGCGACATCACCGCCCGCAGCCAGTGAGGGCCCCGGCGGCGGCCGGGTGGCCGACCGCGGCGACGGGTGGCGCCGGCTCGCGCGGGGCGGCGATGCGCGGGCGTCCCGGTGGAAGTCGACCGGGACCGAGCCGAACGCCGGGGCACGGAACGGCCGGGCGCGGAAGGCCGGGGTACGGGGCGGGGGCGCCTTCGGGCAGCGAGCCGGCTCCCTCCGCAGGCTCCCGTCGGAGAGCCGGAAAGGGACCCGCGCCGAGAGCGCGGGCCCCTTTCCGATGCGGACCCGGGTCGGGTGCGGCCGGCCGTCAGGTGGTGCTGAGCATGCCCTCGCGCAGGCGGGCCAGGAGCCGGGAGATCAACCGGGAGACGTGCATCTGCGACACCCCGAGACGCTCGCCGATCTGGGCCTGGGTGAGTTCCTCGACGAACCGCCAGTGGATTATCCTGCGGTCGCGTTCGTCGAGTTCGGCGATCATCGGGGCGAGCGCGTGGAAGTCCTCGACCAGGCCGAGGGCGGCGTCCTCGTCGCCGATGAAGTCCGCCAGCGCGGCCTCGCCGTCCTCGCTGCCGCTGATCGCCGCGTCCAGGGAGGCCGACTTGTAGCCGTTGGAGGCGAGCTGCGCCTCGACCACCTCGTCCTCCGGCAGGCTCATCAGCTCCGCCAGCTCCTTGACCGACGGGGCGCGGCCCAGCCGGGTGCGCAGTTCCTCGTTGGCACGGGCCAGTTGCACGCGCGCCTCCTGGAGCCGGCGGGGCACGTGCACGGCCCAGGAGGTGTCCCGGAAGAACCGCTTGATCTCGCCGACGATGTAGGGGACGGCGAAGGAGGTGAACTCCACCTCACGGGTCAGTTCGAACCGGTCGATCGCCTTGATCAGGCCGATCATGCCGACCTGGACGATGTCCTCCATCTCCTCCGGACCGCGGCTGCGGAACCGGCCGGCCGCGTAGCGGACCAGGGACATGTTCATCTCGATCAGCGTGTTGCGCGCGTACTGGTGCTCGGGCGTGCCCTCCTCCACCACCGCAAGCTGGTCGAAGAACACCCTCGACAACTCCCGCGCGTCCTTCGGCGCGACCCGGGACGGGTCCGCTATCTCCGGAACGTCCGCCGTCCGTTCGACGGTCCGCACGGTCGTCGTCGCCATCATGAGCGCCTCTTCCTGTCGATCGGTCTCGTCCCGGTCGGTTCGCCTTGCCCGATGGTGGCCGCCTACCCCGGCCCGCGCCGCGCATGCCCCGCTTTCCCGCCGGAACCGCCGTGACGCGTCACGCCGTACCGTCGTCCCCGTGGCTGCGTACGACCTCCTTCACCTTGGCCAGTGCGAAGCCCCAGCCCTGTTCGACGGTCGGCTTGGCCGGCACCGCGATCTCGTCGGGGTTGGTGAGCACGTCGAGCAGGACCGGTCCCGGGCTGTCGAAGGCGCGGCGCACGGCCTGCTCCAGGTCGGCCGGGTCGGTCACGCGGATTCCGGTGATGCCCATGGCCGTGGCGACGGCGGCGAAGTCCGGATTGTCCAGGACGGTGCCGAACTCCGGGAGCCCGGCCTGTTCCTGTTCCAGCTTCACCATCCCCAGACGGCGGTTGTCGAAGACGACGAGCTTCACCGGGAGCCGGTGCGTCTTCAGCGTCATCAGGTCGCCCAGGAGCATGCTCAGCCCGCCGTCCCCGCAGAAGGCCACCACCTGGCGTTCGCGGTCCAGGCACTGGGCGCCCAGCGCCTGCGGCATCGCGTTGGCCATCGAACCGAGGTTGTAGGAACCGATCAGGCGCCGCTCGCCGCGCATCTCCACGAAGCGCGAGAGCCAGACCGTCGCCATGCCCGTGTCGGAGGTGAAGACGGCGTCGTCGGCGGCCAGCCGGTCCACCACGGCCGCCAGTGCCTCGGGCCGGATGTCGCCGGTGCGGTTGTCGAGCGAGGACCGGATGCGGCCGATCAGGCCCCGGTCGTGTGCCGGGTCGGCGAGCCGTGCCTGGCCCTCGCGCCACCGGTCGAAGCGCTCGCGGGCCTTCTCCAGGTGCGCCCGGTCCCGGGCGCCCTCCTCCCGCGGCCCGGGTGCGGCGAGGTGGGTGAGCAGGTCGCGGACGGTGACGCCGGTGTCGCCGACGAGGCCGACCTCGACGGGCACCCGGCGCCCGATGTGGGCGGCCTCGGTGTCCACCTGGATCACGGTCCTGCCCTCCGGATACCAGTCCCGGTAAGGGAAGTCGGTCCCCAGGAGCAGCAAGGTGTCCGCGTCCTGAAGGGCCGACGCGGCGGCCGGGTTGCCGATCAGCCCGGTCTGGCCGACCTGGAACGGGTTGGTGTCGCCCTCGAACCCCTCCTTGGCCTTCAGGGTGAGGACCATCGGCGCGGCCAGCCGGTCGGCCAGGGCCAGCACGTCCTCGCGGGCTCCGTGGGCGCCCCGCCCGACCAGCAGCGTGACCCGCTCGGCCCGGTCGAGAAGCTCGGCCGCCCGCCGGACCGCGGACTCCTCCGGCCGGCTGAGCGGGGCGGTCAGCGAGAGGCGGGCCGGGCGGTCCGTCTCCAGCTCGCGTGTCCCCAGGTCGCCGGGGACGGTCAGGACGGCGACGCCCTTGCGGCCCAGGGCGTGGCGCACCGCCGTCTCCAGCATCTGCGGCAGTTGGCCGGGCGAGGTGACGGTCGCGCGGAAGACGGCCACGTCGCTGAAGAGGGCGTCGTTGTCGACCTCCTGGAAGTAGTCGGTGCCGAGTTCGGCGAGCGGGACCTGACCGGCGATCGCCAGGACGGGGGCGTGGCTCTTGGCCGCGTCGTACAGCCCGTTGAGCAGGTGGACCGAGCCGGGTCCGACGGTGCCCATGCAGACTCCGAGGGTGCCGGTCAGCTGCGACTGGGCGCCGGCGGCGAACGCCGCCGCCTCCTCGTGCCGGCACCCCACCCATTCGAGGCCGTCGGTGGTGCGGATGGCGTCGGTCAGGGGGTTGAGGGCGTCTCCCACGACGCCGAACACCTGGCGCACGCCGAGCTCGCTCAGCGCCTCCACGATCGAGCGGGCAACGGTACGGGCCACTTGGATCCTCCAGGTCAGACGGTGAAACGGTCGGGGTCGGCGGCCTTCCAGTCGGCCGCCCAGTCTCGCGGCGGCTCGGCGAGCAACTGCCCGGGCCCGAGCCACTCGTACAGCTCCTCGTAGGAGCGTTCGGTGTAGGGGTCGATGCGCCGCCGGAGCATGTGCGGGCGCAGTTCGGCGGGGTCGGTGACGCCCATGGCCGCCATGATCTGCAACGCGCTGGCCACGGTCGCCTCCTGGAAGCGCCTCACGCGCGGGGTCTTGTCCCGGACGTCGAGGGCGCGGGCCCGCCGGGGGTCCTGGGTGGTCACGCCGGTGGGGCAGGTGTTCGTGTGGCACCGCTGGGCCTGGATGCAGCCGACGGCGAACATCATCGCCCGCGCGGCGTTGCCGTAGTCGGCTCCCTGCACCAGGCGCTTGACCAGGTCGGTACCGGTGGCGATCTTGCCGCTGGCCCCGATCCGGACGCGGTCGCGCAGGCCCGTGCCGACGAGGGCGTTGTGCACGGTGAGCAGCCCCTCGGTCAGCGGGGCCCCCACGTGGTCGGCGAACTCCATGGGCGCGGCGCCGGTGCCGCCCTCGCCGCCGTCCACGACGATGAAGTCGGGGGTGGTGCCCTCCTCCAGCATGGCCTTGCAGACCGCGAGGAACTGCCGGCGCGAGCCGACGCAGAGTTTGAACCCGGTCGGTTTGCCGCCGGACAGCTCCCGCATCCGGGCGAGGAAGCGGACGAGTTCGCGCGGGGTGGAGAACGCCCGGTGGTACGGCGGTGAGATCACCGTCCGGCCCTCGGGCACGTCCCGTACCTTCGCTATCTCGGCGTTGACCTTCGGCCCCGGCAGGACCCCGCCGATGCCCGGTTTGGCGCCCTGGGAGAGCTTCAGGGACACGCACTTGACGTGGTCGTGGGCGGCCTTGGCGGCGAACTCGCCGGGGTCGAAGTCACCGTCGCGGGTGCGGCAGCCGAAGTATCCGGTGCCGATCTCCCAGATCAGGTCCCCGCCCGGCCTCAGGTGGTACTCGGACAGTCCGCCCTCGCCGGTGTCGTGGGCGAAACCCCCGGCGGCGGCACCGCCGTTGAGGGCGAGGACGGCGTTGGCCGACAGCGAGCCGAAGCTCATCGCCGAGACGTTCAGCAGCGCCATGTCGTAGGGGCGGTCGCAGTCGGGGCCGCCGACCCGCACCCGCGGCGGGGTCTCGGGCACCGGGCGCGGGGCCATCGACGGCACGAGGTACTCGTAGCCGGTCCGGTAGACGTCCCGCTCGGTGCCGTAGGGCTGTTCGGCGTCCGTGCCCTTCGCCCGCTCGTAGACGATGGTGCGGACGTCCCGGTCGAAGGGGCGTCCGTCGTAGTTCCGCTCGACGAAGTACTGCTGCACCTCCGGGCGGATCCGCTCCAGCAGGAAGCGGGCGTGTCCCAGGACGGGATAGTTGCGCAGCACCGAGTGCCGGCGTTGCAGCAGGTCCGCCGCGCCGAGCAGGCCGAGCGGGACGAGGAGCGCGGCGGCCGGCCACCACCAGGGGGAGGACACGGCCGCGGCGACGGCCGCCGCCGTGCCGGCGGCCAGGATCAGAGCAACGATTGCCGTACGCATCACCCCTCGCTCATTGCCCTGGATCGGCCTTCCAGTCCCGCCGGCCGTCCGACGGCCGGTCGGCTCCACCGGGTGCGGCCACCGGCGCGCACCGACCGCTGCCCGTCCGGGCCGGCGCCCGGGAGTGAGGCGTCGGGTACCGGGCATCCGCTCCCTGGGTTCGTCCGGCCCGCACCGCTCCGTCCCCTCGGCCCCACGGGAGAATCGCGTGATCCTCGACGGCATACCGGCGCCCGCCGCCGGTGCTACCGACCCTCGTGCGCGGGACCGCGGGCAGCGCCTGCGCCGTCGCCTCGAGCGGCTGATCGGCGTGGCCGCCACCGAGGGCAACGAACTGGTCCCGCTGCGCAACGGCGACGAGATCTTCCCGGCGATGCTCGGCGCGATCCGCTCGGCCGAGCACACGATCGACATGATGACGTTCGTCTACTGGCGCGGTCAGATCGCCCGTGACTTCGCCGCCGCGCTCGCCGACCGCGCCCGTGCCGGGGTGCGGGTGCGGCTGCTGCTCGACGGGTTCGGTGCCAAGGAGATCGAACGGGACCTGCTGGACCTCATGGACGGTGCCGGGGTGCAGGTGGCCTGGTTCCGCAAGCCCGTCTGGCTGTCGCCGTTCAAACAGAACCACCGCTGCCACCGCAAGGCCCTGATCGTCGACGAGCACACCGCGTTCACCGGCGGGGTCGGTATCGCCGAGGAGTGGTGCGGCGACGCCCGCGACCCCGGTGAGTGGCGCGACACCCACGTGCGGGTGCGCGGTCCGGCCGTTGACGGCATCGCCGCCGCGTTCGCGCAGAACTGGGCCGAGTGCCACGACGAACTCTTCGACGAGCACGACCGCTTCACCGGGCACCGCCAGGCCGGCTCGTCGGTCGTCCAGGTGGTGCGCGGCTCCGCGAGCCTCGGCTGGCAGGACATGCAGACCCTGATCCGGGTCATGCTCACCTGTGCCGAGGAGCGGTTCCGGCTGGCCACCGCCTACTTCGCCCCCGACACCTACTTCGTCGACCTGCTGTGCCGAACCGCCCGGCGTGGCGTGCGGGTGGAGATCCTGCTGCCCGGCCCGCACACCGATCAGCGCGCCTGCCAGCTCGCCGGCCAGCACCACTACACCCGGCTGCTGGCGGCGGGGGTGCACATCCGTCAGTACCAGCCGACGATGATGCACGCCAAGATCATCACCGTGGACTCGGTCGCCGCCCTGATCGGTTCCACCAACTTCAACCGCCGGTCCATGGACCACGACGAGGAGGTCATGCTCGCCGTCCTGGACGAGGCGTTCACCGCCGAACTCGACCGGGACTACGACGCGGACCTGGCACGGAGCGTGGACATCGACCTGGCCCGGTGGCGGCGGCGGGCGGTGCTCCAGCGCGTCAAGGAGGCCGCGGTCACCCCGATCCGGCGCTTCCTCTGAGCGGACCGGCGTCCTGGCCGGGGCCGTCGGGGGTGCGCGTCCGGACCGGCGTTCCGGCCGGCCCCTCGAAGGGTGCGCGTCCGTGATCGGTCACCGTAGGACACCGGCCGGGCGGCGGCGCCCGTGGTCAGGCCGGGCGCGGTGCCGGGCCGGTGGCGGTGACGACCAGGGCGGCCTGGTCGTCCTCCACGCCCTGGCCCTCCATGAAGTCGCGGACGTCCTCCGCCACGGTCCGCACGATGTCGCGCGCGGACGGCCGGCGGGGCGCGGAGGCCAGGGCCTCGGCCAGCCGGACGTCGCCGTACTGCTCGGTGCCGGCGGTCCGGCACTCGGTGATGCCGTCGGTGTAGAGGAGCAGGCTCTCGCCGGGGCGCAGGGTGAGGCGGCGCGCGGCGAACCGGGGCGGGATGCCGATGCCGAGCAGCCCGCCGGCCGTCTCCACGGTGTCCACCCGGTGGTCGGTGTCCAGCAGCAGGGGCAGCGTGTGGCCGGCCCGGACGAGGTGGATGCCGAGTCCGTCGGCCGCCTGCGCGAGGTGGCCGTAGACGAGGGTGACGAAGCCGTGGTTCTCGTGGGCGTACCGGTCGTTCAGCGCCTTGTCGACGGCCTTGACGACGTCGACCGGGTCGTCGAGCAGGGAGGCGACGGCGCGGGCGGTGTGCCGGACCAGCGCGGTGGTGGTGGCGGCCGTGGCACCGCGTCCGCAGACGTCGCCGAGGATGAACGCCCAGCTGCCGTCGCCCCGGGCGAAGACGTCGTAGAAGTCGCCGCCGATCTCCAGCCCTTCACCGGCCGGGTGGTAGAAGGCGGCCAGCTCGGCGCCGGGGATGTCGGGCAGGTCCGGCAGCAGCAGGCCGGTCTGGAGGTCGCGGGCGAGGGCCGCACGCTGCGCGTACTGGCGCGCGTTGCGGGCGGCCGTGGCGGCGCGGCGGGCCAGTTCCTCGGCCAGTGCGATCCGGTGTCCGTCGAAGCAGTGTCCGTCCGTGGACAGCAGGGTCAGCGCGCCGAAAGGCCGCCCCCGGTCCACGAGGGGCACGCAGACGTAGCCGGTGACGCCCAGTTCCCGCCAGGGGCCGGGCCCGGCCGGGGTGCGGCGGGCCACCTCGGTCAGGCCGGAAGCCAGGACGCGTGCGACGGGGTCGTGCTCGGGGTCGCGGGCCGGTGTGTGGGCGGCGAGGAGGGCGCGCGTCGCCTCGCTCAGGGCGGCGGCGGCCACCCGTCGCACGCGCCCGGTCTCCACGATGTCGACCGCGGCCAGGGGCGCCAGGGCCGGGCTGGACAGGGCGGCCAGGCGCTGGAGCGTCTGCTTCTCGTCCAGCCGGCCGGCCAGGGCCGTACTGGCGTTGAGCAGGAAGGCGAGGTCCTCGCGGGCCGCCTTCTCGCGCGCGTCGGCCGCCTGCCGGGCCTGCTCGGCGAGATGGCGTTCGATGGCGAGGGCGGCGGTGTCGGCGAAGACCCGGGCCAGCGCCAGGTCGGTGTCCTGGGGGGCGCGCGGAACACGGTGGTACATCGCGAAGGTGCCCAGCAGCCGGCCGTCGCGGGCGAGGATCGGCGTCGACCAGCAGGCGGCGAGCCGGGCCCGGCCGGCGAGGTCGCGGAAGTCGTCCCACAGGGGGTCGGCGGCGATGTCGGTGACGATCACGGCCCGGCGCCGGTGGGCCGCGGTGCCGCAGGAGCCCACGCCTTCGCCGGCGGCGATACCGTCGATGGCCTGGTTGTAGAAGCCGGGCAGGCTGGGAGCCGCGCCGTGGCGCAGGTGCCGGCCGTCCTCGTCGGCCAGCAGGACCGAGACGATCACCTCGGGGACGAGTTCCTCGATCGCCCGGCACATGCCGTCCAGCACCTCGGGCAGCGGCGCCTGGCGGGCTATCTGCTCCAGCAGGGCGCGCTGCTCGGCGGCCAGCCGCCGGGCGTGCTTGACCTGGGTGGTCTCCACTCCGATCATCCGGACGCCGACGACGTTGCCGCCGGCGTCGCGGCGGGCCTCGTAGGTGAAGTCGAAGAACGCCTCGCGGGCCGCCCCGCCGACCCCCAGCACGACGCGGGTCTCCCGGCCGACGTGCCGCTCCCCCGACCGGTACACCTGGTCCAGCAGACCGAGGAAGCCCTGGGCCTTCAGCTCGGGCAGGAGATCGGCCAGCGGCACACCGGTGCGTTCCCGCCGCCCGCCCCCGATCGCCGCGAAGAAGGCCGGGTTCGCCGCCTCCAGCACGTGCGCGGGTCCCGCCATGGACGCGAACAGCGCGGTAGACGTCCCGAACAGCAGCGACAGGTCCTCGTCGGTGTCCGGGACCGCAGGCGCCCGGCGGGCTTCGTCCGCCGGCCGCCGCTCACGCTCGGCAGTCATCTCGCCCCCCTCGCGGCCCACCCGGCCCGGAGGCCGGGCAGGCCATCATCTCCCACGGCATCACGGTGCGCCCCGTCCAGGGTCGTATGCACCGCGACGGCCGGTCCACGCCTGGCGGACCGGCACCGGATCTGCCGGGCGGCCCGCACCGCGCCGTCCGCCGCGGCTCGTCGGCCCCTCGGGCCGGCGCCACGGCTCGCCGTGCCCTCAGTCCAGCGCCAGGTGCAGGCGCACGGTCAGTCCCGTCGGCAGTGCGCGGATCTCGACCAGGTCGCAGAGCTGGTGCATCATCCACACGCCCCGGCCGCCGGCCGGGGAGAGCGGATCGGGGCGGCGCCGGCCGACCAGCGGATCGGTGAGCCGGCCGTCGTCCCGCGCCTCGGCGATCACGGTGTCGGCCGTCCGCCACAGTCGCAGCACCCCGTGTCCCCCGCCGTGCCGCACCGAGTTGCCGGTGGCCTCGTTGACGGCCAGCAGCCAGTCGGTGCGCCGGCGCGGTGACAGGCCCGCCGCCTCGGCCCAGCGCCCGGCGGCGTCGCGGACGTCGGCGAGGTCCCGTTCCGCGAAGCGCAGGACCACCGGGTCGTCCGGTTCGGGCAGCGCCTCGTCGCAGTCGCGGCACACCGTGTGCGGGTCGGCGTAGCCCGGGCTGTGCCGGTAGCCGGCGGCGTCGCCGACGAAGGGGTGCGTCCGGGGAGCCTGCGCCAGTATCCGCTCGGGCAGGGCGGTGTCGTAGGGGCACAGGACCGTGGCCTCCCGGCCGGCGAACGCGAGGTTGATCAGTGCCTCGTGGCGGGTGGCCTCCCGTGCCTCGGCGGGCGTGCGCCCGACCCAGATCAGTTCGCCCACGAGGGACGGGCGCCGGGCCGCGTGCCGGTCGGCGAAGTCCTGGAGCAGCGACAGGGTGCGGCCCGGGTTGCGTCCGGCCTGCCGCATGTCGACCCAGGTGACGTCGTCGTACGCGGTGCCGAGGGCGTCCCGCAGCAGGCTCAGGCGCGGTCCGGGCACGGCGACCAGCACGGGGCGGCCGGCGGCCGCTTCCGCCCGGACGAAACCGCCGACGCCCGCGAGGTAGTCCTGCTCCGTGGTGTAGAGGAGGGCGGGGTGGTGGAAGAGCGCGTCGCCCGGGCTCGATGCCGCCGACGGCCGTGGGTACGTCGTCACTGACCGGACTCCTCCAGGCCGGCCCCCAGCTCGGGGAAGAGTTCCAGCATGCGGGTCAGGGCGGGTGGCGACCCGAGCAGCCGCACGGGTGTCCGAGAGGTCCGCCGGTGCGCGGCGCGGGCCAGATCGGCGAACGCGGCGACGTCGAGGTGGTCGAGGCGGGACAGGTCGAGGGTGAGGTCCGGCGCCGGGGACGCGGCGACGGCGGCCGCCGCCGAGGCGGTGACGCGGCGGCTCTCGTAGCCGGCCGACCCGGACAGCCGGAAGCCGGGCGGGCCGGCCAGGGGGGCGACCGACAGCACCGGCCCGCCGCCGGGGCGGGCGGCGGTGCCCGACCGCGTCAGGTGCGCCCCCGCCAGCAGCTCCAGGGCGTCGCCGGGCACCAGGCGCCGGTCGTAGAAGCACCAGGCCGTCAGGGGCAGGCGCTCGAAGACCTCCTGGTGGATGCGCAGCTCGTACTCCAGCAGGCGCTCGGCGCCCGCCCTGTGCCGGGCGCCCCGGGACATCTCACCGATCACCCGCAGGCTCCGGTGGCCCCGCGCGGCGGCGGCTTCGGCCGCCCTTCGCCACAGTCCGATCATCGCGTCCGGGTCGAACCGGGCTCCGGCCGGGTACGTCTCGTCGGCGGTGGTCACCACGAGCTGTCCGCGCCGCACGGCGGCACCGGCGTCGACGCCCCGCTCGGTGAGCGTGCGGACCACCAGGCCGGGGTCGGTGACGTCGGCGAAGTAGCGCACCTGCTCGCCCCCGTCGAGTCCCGTCCGGACGAAGGCCACGAGCCGACCGGCCCATTCGTCGTCGCTGGAGTACTCCACGGCGACATGACGGTCCGCCGCGGCCGAGCCGCTCGCGGACGCGGGTGCGCCGTGCATCGGACCACCCTTTCCACCCTGAGCGACCGTGTCCCGTCAGCCATGCGGAGGTGTCACCTTACCGCAGGGAACCCGTGTCCCCCGGGGGCGGTGCCCGGCGTGCGGACCGTCCGGCGGCGGCGCCCGGGGCCTCAGTCGGACGGGCCGGCGGTCCGGCCGGCGAGCGCGTGGTCGACCGAGGGGTGGACGGGCAGCAGCTCGGAGACGCCGGTCATGGTCACCATCCGCAGCAGACGGCCGGGGACGTCGGCGAGGCGCAGCGAACCCCCCGCCTCCCGGGTCGCGTGCGCGAGGACGATGAGGGTGCTGAGGCCGGTCGAGTCGACGAAGTCCACCCGCGCCAGGTCCAGGACGAGGTGCCGGGCGCCCCGCTCCACCACGGCCAGGGCGTGCGCGCGCAGCGTCGGCGCCGTGTGCAGGTCCACGTCTCCGGCGACGGTGACGACGGCGGTGCCGGCGCCCGGGTGGCGGACGGTCACGTCGAGGGGGTCGGGCACATCGAGGGGATCGGTCACGTCGGTCATCACTCCTGGCCGCGGGGCTCGGGCATGGCGGCGGTGGGCACGGTCACGGGGCCGTCGGCGGCGGCCGGGGCGGGGGCGGTCAGGTCGCGCCCCGTCACAGCGGTCACGGCCACGGTCTGCCGTCGGCGCCGGCGCCGGGCCCGTGGACCGGGACCAGGTCGGCGAGGCCCGAGACAGTGAGCACGGGTTCCAGCAGCGGCGTGACGACGAGTTCCAGCCGGTCGACGTGGGCGAAGAGCACGTTGAGCCCGGCGCTGTCCAGGTACTCCACGGCGGTCAGGTCCAGGACGAGGGGGCCCGAACCGCCGTCGAGGGCGTCGGCCAGCGAACCGACGTTGCTCATGTCGATCTCACCGCTGACCGTGAGACGGGATGTACCGTCCGGGCGCCGGTCGGGGGTGAGCGTGAGCGGGGTGGTCATCAGGCGATCCTCATCTGCATGTCGACGGTGGTCCCGGACGGGCCGGGAACGATGGTGACCTGCTGCATCATGGCCCGCATCAGGGCCACGCCCCGGCCCCGGTGAGGGTTCAGCCCGGGCTGCGGGTCCTTCCACCGGCCGCTGTCGGCGACCGTCAGGCGCAGGTTGTCGACGAGGGCCTCGGCGCGCAGCCGCACGGCTTCCCCCGGGGTGTGCCGGTGACCGTGCTCGATCGCGTTGGCGCACGCCTCCCCGGCGGCGACGAGGACGTTCTGCACGGTGTTCGCAGGCAGGTCGCACTGGTCGAGCCAGCTGCGCAGCGCCTTGCGGACCGGCGCGAGCTGGGACGACTCGGCCGGGAAGGACACCTCCAGCGGCGCCGGATGGCGGTAGAGCAGCAGCGCCACGTCGTCGTCGTAGCCACCGGCCGGCGCGAGCCGCGCCATGACCTCGGTGGCGAGGTCGTCGACGGGCACGTCGCGGCCCTCCTGCACGGCGACGCCGGCCTGGTCGATCCCGGCGCTGAGCGGGCGCCGGCGGCGTTCCACCAGCCCGTCGGTGTAGAGCAGCAACGTGGCCCGCGCGGGCAGGGTGCAGGCGGCCTCCGGGCGCGTCCGGCCCGGCCGTACGGCCAGCGGCAGCGAGCGTCCTTCCTCCAGCAGCCGGGTCGATCCGTCGGGGTGGGCGAGGATGCCCGGCGGATGCCCGGCGCTGGAGTACGTCAGCTCGCCCGTGCCGGGGTCGAGGACGCCGCAGAAGACGGTCGTGCACAGCGCGCCGGGGACGCTCGCGGCGAACTGGTCGAGTGCCATCAGCGTCCGCGACGGGCTGGGGTCCCGGAGCATCAGCGCGCGGCAGGCGCTGCGCAGCTGCCCCATGACGCTGGCCGCCTCCAGGCCCCGTCCGACGCAGTCGCCGACGACGATGCCGATCCGCCCGTCCGGCAGGGCGACGGTGTCGTACCAGTCGCCCCCCACCTCCAGCGGGCGGGTGGCGGGCTCGTACCGCACGGCGAAGCCGTCGGGCAGCCGGGCCGGGCCCAGGATGGCGCGTTGCAGCGCTATCGCGGTCTCCCGCTGCTGGTCGATCTGGTGCGCGCGCACCAGGCCCTGCGCGAGGTGCCCGGCGAGCAGCGACAGCAGGAGCTGGTCCTGAGAGGTGAAGGGCCGGTGTTCGCCCGGGTCGATCCAGAGGGCCAGCGGCCCGTCGGGGTGTTCCAGCAGGACGCCGGCGCCGCCGTCCTCGGTCACCGGGGTGAGCGGCGGCCGGCGGCTCAGGGCGGCGAGCGCGTCCCGGCGCTCCGCGGGCAGCTCCTCCCACCGGAGGTTCGCGTCGGTGGCGGTGAGGGCCGGTACGTCGCCGCGCCCGAAGACGGCGGCCAGCACGCTCCGCGCGCGCCAGAGGGTCCTCAGCCCGTCGAGGGCGCCGGCCAGCGCCTCGGGCAGGCTCGCGGCCGTGGACAGGGACGTGCTCAGCGCGGCCAGCGCCGTCTCGCGCTGGACGGCGTAGTGCTCGGCGGTGACGTCCCGGAAGGTGCCGACGGTGACCCGGCGTCCGGTGTCGGGGTCCCGCGCCTTGTTGAAGGTGACGGCCACCCACAGACGATGGCCGTCCCGGTGGGTGACGGGGACGGTGTACGAGCCCTTCGAGCGCTCCAGCAGGCCGGCGAAGGCGTCGCCGACCAGGCGGTGGGCGTCGGGGTCGGTGGCGCCGTCCGGCCACCACGGATGGACCGCGGCGTACGGCAGGTCCTCGGGGCCGTAGCCGAGCATGTCGGTGAAGGCGGCGTTGATCTCCACGACGGCCCCGGACTCGTCGCAGACGAAGAAGGCCTCCTGGAGGGAGTCGATGAGTGCCGTCCGCCACCGGACGTGGTGGCCGCGCAGCCGGGCCAGTTCGACGTTCGCGCGGACGCGGGCCAGCAGCTCGGCGGCGGCGAAGGGCTTGACCAGGTAGTCGTCGGCGCCCGCCCGCAGCCCCTCGATCGAGGCCTCCTGCCCCGCCCTGGCCGACAGCAGCAGCACGGGCACCGAGGCCGTACGGGTGTCGGCGCGCAGCCGGGTCACCAGCTCGAGCCCGTCCAGCCGGGGCATCATCACGTCGCTGACGACGAGGTCCGGGGTGTCACGGCGGATGGACCGCAGGGCCTCGACGCCGTCGGTGACGGTGTCGACCCGGTATCCGGCGCCGGTCAGGACGCGGGTGAGGTACTCGCGCATGTCGGCGTTGTCGTCGGCCACCAGCACCCGGGAGCTGACGGCGGCTCCCGGGCCGGAGCGCACCACCGTGTCGTCGTCCGCGCCGGTGTCACCGCCCGGCAGCCAGCGCAGGGCCTCCTGGACGTAGGGGGCGGCCGTGGCGGCGGCCGTGCCGCCGCCCGCCGCCGGGACCACGGACTCGGCGGGCAGGTGGGCGGTCCCGAACGGCAGCCGGACGGTGAAGACGGTGCCCTCGCCCTCGGTGCTCTCGGCCGTGATCTCACCGCCGTGCAGACCGACGAGTTCCCGCACCAGGGCGAGTCCGATGCCACTGCCCTCGTGGGAGCGGGAGCGGGCGTTCTCTATGCGGTGGAAGCGCTCGAACAGCCGGGGCATCTCCGCCCGCGGCACACCGATCCCGGTGTCGGCGACGGTGACGACGGCATCCGGGCCGGCCCGGCGCACGCCGACGCGGACCGCGCCGTCGAAGGTGAACTTCAGCGCGTTGCTGAGCAGGTTCAGGATCACCTTCTCCCACATGCCGCGGTCGACGTACACCCGTTCGTCCAGGGGCGGGCAGTCCACGTCGAAGGCGAGTCCGGCCTTCTCCACGGCCGAGCGGAAGACGCTGGCCAGCTCCGCGGTCACCACGGCCAGGTCGACCGGCTCGTAACGGGCCTGCATGCGGCCGGCCTCGATGCGGGAGAAGTCCAGCAGCGTGTTGACCAGCTTGCCCAGCCGCAGCCCGTTGCGGTGGATGACGTCGAGTTCCCGCCGTACGGGCTCGTCGGCGTCGGTGAGCCGGGCGCGCAGGTCCTCGACGGGGCCCATGATCAGGCTGAGCGGGGTGCGGAACTCGTGGCTGACGTTGGAGAAGAAGGCGGTCTTGGCGCGGTCCAGTTCGGCCAGTTCCTCGGCCCGCCGCTGCTGCGCCTGGTAGCCGCGGGCGCTGCCGATGCCGGAGGCGATGTGTCCGGCGGTCAGCTCGACGAAGCCGCGGTAGCCGTCGTCCGGCACGCGGTACCGGTTGAGGGCCGCCACGAAGAAGCCGTAGGGGGCGCTGCCCTGTTGCAGGAGCGGGACCACGAGTGCCCGCTCGGGCGGTTCGGGCCAGTCCCCGCGGGGCAGGCCGGCGAAGGCGTCCCCGGTCAGCGGCACCAGGACCGTCTCCCCCGCGGCCAGGGCCGCGGCCGGCCACACGCCGTCGGAGCCGTCGACCGGGAGGACGGCCGGCGCGACCGGGTGCCCCGCGGCGATGCCGGTCGCCCCGGCCAGCCGGGCGGTGTCGCCGTCGAAGAGATAGGTGAGGGTGAACGGCAGGTCCGCCCGGTTGCCCGCCAGCTGCCGGTCGGTGAAGGCCAGCACCTCCCGCTCGGTGCGGATCACGCTGGGGTCCGAGCCCAGGTCCCGCAGCGTGGCCATGCGCCGCTCGCCGATAACCCGGTCGGTGTCCTCGCTGACCACGCAGAGCATGCCCACCACGTCACCGGCGTCGTCCCGCAGCGGGCTGTAGGAGAAGGTGTGGTACGTCTCCTCCGTGTAGCCGGACCGCTCCAGGAACAGCAGCAGCCCCTCGTCCCAGGTGGCCTGGCCGGTGCTGAGCACGCCGTCGATACGGGGGCCGATGTCGTCCCAGATCTCCGCCCACACCTCGTTCGCGGGCCGGCCGAGCGCCCGCGGGTACTTGCGGCCGAGTGTGTCGCGCCGGTAGGCGGCGTTGCAGAAGAAGGTCAGCTCCTCGCCCCAGGCCATCCACATGGGGAACCGGGAGGACAGCAGGATGCTGACGGTGGTGCGCAGGCTCTGCGGCCAGCCCCGCGGCGGACCGAGGGGCGTGGCCGCCCAGTCCACCGCGGCGAGGTCCGCGCCCACCTGGCGGTCGGCGGCGAACACCTCACCGTCGGCCGCCGTCGGCCCCGGCTCGTGTCCGGTCCCGCCCGCACGCTCCACGCGACACCCGTCCCCTCGTGCCGGCCCGCTCCCGTGGCCGTACCATGCCGAACGCGCACGCGCTCGTTCCCGGACCGCGTGCCCCTGCCTGTCTGCCACCTGTCTGCTGCCTGTCTGCCCCGAAACCGCCGGCCGACGCCGACGAGCGCCCCGCCGGCCCGCCCAGGGGTGACGTCTCCGGCGATTCGGCGGCATTGTCCCAGACACCGCCGACACGCGATCCGGCCGGGGATCCGGCCGGGGAGGTCCGCGCCGGCCGGGACGGGCGATCGAAACCCCGGGGGATAATCCGGGCGGGCGGGGAAACCTGTGTGGTCGGCGCACGGCGACGGACACGCGGGGGACGCGCGGGGGACGCAACGGGCGTGCACCCCGCACGCGACGGCCGCCGAACGGGATCCGCCACCCCGCCGCAGTCGACTCACCGCACAGGAGACCTGGTGAACGGGACAGAGGGCGCTCTGGCCATCAGCACGCGACCCAGCCCGGCGGGCCCCGTGGTCCTGCGCCTGGCCGGCGAACTCGACCATGACACGGGCCCCCGCCTCCGGCAGGCCGTCGAGGACGCGCTGCGCGGCCCCGGCACGGGACTCGTCGCCGACCTGTCGGCACTGGACTACTGCGACTCCACGGGGATGACCGTGATCATCACGGCCTACCACCGCGCACTGGCGGTGGGCTCCTCGTTCTCGGTGGGCGGGCTCAGCCCCGTCATGGCCCAGCTCTTCCGCGTGGCGGGACTCGACCAGATCCTCACGCTGTACCCCAGCGTCCAGGACGCCGTCGACGCCCTGTCCGGAGACTGAGCCGGACCGTCCCCCGCCCCCATGTCTGACATGGGCGAATCGGGGCAACCGTGCTGTGCAGCCACGCATCTTTCGTTGAGAACCGAGGTGAGCCATGACGCAGGATCTGACCCCCAAGTACACGGTCCCCGGCATCGAGCGCGAGGCGGCCGGCCGGCTGATCGGTCTGCTGCGGCTCCGCCTGCACGCCCTGAACGATCTGCACCTGACCCTGAAGCACGTGCACTGGAACGTGGTCGGGCCGCACTTCATCGCCGTCCACGAGATGATCGACCCACAGGTCGACCGGGTCCGGGACATGGCCGACGACGTGGCGGAGCGCATCGCCGCGCTCGGCGGCATCGCCCAGGGCACACCGGGCGTGCTCGTCGCCGAGCGCGGCTGGGACGACTACTCCATCGGCCGCGCCGACGCGATCGCCCACCTCGCCGCGCTCGACCTCGTCTACACCGGCGTGATCGAGGACGTCCGCGCCGCGATCAAGGAGGCCGGCGACATCGACACCGCCACCGAGGACCTGCTCATCGAGCAGCTCCGCGACCTGGAGCAGTTCCAGTGGTTCGTACGGGCCCACCTGGAAAGCTCCGGCGGCACCCTCGCCACCGGCAAGGCCCACACGGAGCGGGAGGCCGCCGCGGAGGGGGCGGAACTGGGCTGAGGGCCGGCCGGCGCGGGGACGGGCAGACGCGGGGACACCGGTCGGACCGCGGGAGCATCGGCCGGTGTCGACGTCCCGTCCACGACTAGAACCCCATCGGATCCCGGTGGGGCGTTGCCGTCGGATCGCTCGACCACACCAGGCGCAGCTCCACGGACCCCGGCGGGGCCGCCTCCTCGATCAGCCGCGCCGCCCAAGCGTTCCAGTACACGTACGTCCTGTTCTCGGGCAGCCGGAACGCAGGGACATCCACCGGCACCCGATCCCCGCGAAACACCGCCTGCCAGATCTTCCCCGTCAGCGAGGGCGCGGAGGATCGGGCCTCGTCCAGGCAGTCGGCGACGGTCGTGGGGACATAGGCCGTGTACGTACCGGCGGGCAGCCCGGGAACGTTCACCGGAATGAAGTGCCCGGTACCTGCGAACCGGTCGCGCACGGCCTCCGAGAGAGTGGCGCCCAGGACCGGGGCCGCCGGGTTCGCAGTAGGGAACTCGTGCAGCGTCCCCGAAGGATCCCCGTGCAAGGAACCCGGGAGTTCCTCGGGCAGCGGTGCGGCTTCCTCGTCCAGCTCCCAGCGCATGATCTCGTCGCTCTCCAGCAGCGCGCCCTGGAAGTCGTCGTGAAAGCGCGGCACGAGGCGGTACACCTCGATGGGGGTGGTCATCGAGTCAGTCATGGTGCCGTCCAATATGCCGTCGAATCGGGAGCACCGTTGCGGAGCTCGTGCTTGATCTCGGAACCGATGCGTGCCAGCTCCGACCTGAGGTGATTGCCGATGGTAGTGCTGCTGGCGCCACGAGCGCTCAGCAACTGTGCCTCGGTCTGGAGGTGGTCCTCGATACGGTTGAGGAACGCCTTGCGGTGCGTGTAGTTGTGCGGCGTCGGGTGGTCGAGCGGGATGCCGTTGGAGGCGTCGTTGATGTCCACCCCGTACTGCTGGAGCAGTTGGCGGGCGCGGGCGCCCGGCGCCCAGTGGCCTTGCGCACCACCGGACGGGACGATGTGGGCGGCAGCCTGCCCGGGCTGGAGGGTGACCCCGTTCGCCTCCATGTTGCCGCGCAGGATCTTCGCGTTCTCCTTGCAGGTGGCAAGGCCGAGCAGGTCGAGCCAGGTCGCCGGGTTGAGAACGTACGCACAGGGGTTGGGGCCCGGTTCCAGGCCGAGGGGGTCGGGGGAGACGTAGCGGGCGGTCTCGGGGTCATAATGGCGGAAGTAGTTGTAGTGCAGGCCGCCGGTCTCGGCGTCGACGTACTGGCCGGGGAAGCGCAGCGGGGTGTCGGCGAGGGCGTCGGTGTTCGGGGCGGTGGTGCCCCAGGTGGTCGTGCGGGTGTGCCAGGCGATCTCGCCGTCCTCGGTGACGAGTTCGGTGGGGGTGCCGATCAGGTCGGTGACGATGGCGAAGAAACGTGAGTCGACCTCGGTGTCCGACAGCGGCTTGCGCTCGTACTGCGCGAGGGGTCGGTGTCCGTCGTACTCCCAGGTGACGGTGACGCCCGTCGTGGCGTGGGTTTCCTCGGCGAGGCGGGTGCCGTCCCAGGCGAAGCGGATCTCGTCGAGCCGTGTGACACCGTCGTCGGCCAGACGGTACTTGGCGGTGCGGCGACCGAGCGGGTCGTAGCGGTAGTGCCAGGTCCGGCCGTCCGGGGTGGTGCAGGACGTCAGCCGGTTCTCCGCGTCCCACGTGTACTGCCAGGTATCGGCTTTGCGGGACAGCCGCTTCTTGGTGCGGGAGACCATGCGCCCCGCCTCGTCGTAGCAGTACGTGGTGTTGCCCGCGCGCACCAGGCGAGTGCCGGAATAGGTGCGCTGCCCGCGTGCGTCGGGGTCGGCCGGGTGGTCGGGCCAGTGGGCGCCGGTCTGGTTGCCGGCGCTGTCGTACGTGTACTGCTCGTGCCAGCCGCCGTGGTTGGCGGTGGTGGTGAGTGGACGGCCGACCGGGTCGAGGGTGTAGGCGAGGGCGCGGCCGGTGACCTGCTCGGCGAGTTCGGTCAGGTGGCCGTCCGGCCGGTAGGTGTAGCGGCGATCACGCAGGAACCGCCGGTCGGCGCCGCTCTGGGCGCTCAGTGTCTGCCGGGTGAGCCGGCCGAGGCCGTCCCGGACCGAGGAGAGCAGCACCCGTTGCCCGATGGTGCGTTCGGTCTCCTGGCCGAGGAGGTCGTGGGCGAAGGCGAGGCTGTGCCGGGTGTCCAGTGAGAGATGGGTGCGGTTGCCGAACGCGTCCCAGTCGGTGGTGGTTCGCGCGCCGGTCGGGGTGGTACGGCCGATGCGCATCCCCGCGTCGTCGTAGCGGTAGCGCGTGGTCTGCCCGTCGACGGTCTCGGCGAGCAGCCGGCCGAGCGTGTCGTAGGAGCGGGTCAGGGCCGAGTCCGGGGAGCGCACGCCGGTCAGTCGGCCCGCGGCGTCGTACGTGTAGCCGGTGCGGAGGCCCGAGACCTCCCTCGCCACGAGACGACCGACCTCGTCCCGGACGAACGTGAACACGTCACCGGCCGCCGTGGTGGTGGAGACGAGGAAGCCGGACGGGGAGTGGGCGAAGGTGGTGCGGCGTCCGTCGAAGTCGGTCTCGGCCACCACCTCGCCGCGCGCGTTGAGGGTGTACGCCCAGGTCAAACCCCGCGGGTCGGTCACGCCCGTCAGGCGGCGCTCGGTGTCGTAAGTGAAAGTGTAGGTCGCTCCGTCCGGGGTGGTACGGGAGCCGAGAAGGTCGAAGGGGCCGTAGGCGAGGGTGGTCACGCCCCCGATGGGGTCGGTGTGCCTGATGCAGTTGCCCTCGCCGTCGTACGCCCAAGCCTCCCGGCTGCCGTCGGGGGCGGTGAGCGAGACCAGGCGGCCCTCCGCGTCCCAGGCCATGGCGGTGACGCCGCCGAGCGAGTCGGTGACGGTGAGCGGGCGGCCCAGGGTGTCGCGGGTGCAGGAGGTGGTCGCGCCGCGTGCGTCGGTGACCGAGACCGGGAGGCCGGCCGCGTCCGCGTCGACGGACAGGGTGGTGCCGAGGGGATCGGTGATGCCGGCGAGGGCGCCGGTGGCGTGGTGGGTGAAGACGGTGGTCGTGCCGTCGGGGGTGTGGACGGCGAGGCGGTTGCCGCACGGGTCGAAGTCCTGGCGGTTGACGGTGCCGTCCGGGCCGGACACCTCCACGGGAAGGTGCAGGGCGTCGTAGGAGAAGCGGGTGGTGGCACCGTCGGCGGCGACCACCGCGGTGAGGTCGCCCTCGTCGTTCCACTCCCACCGGGTGGTGTGCCCCGAGGGGTCCGTACGGCTGAGCGGATGGTCGCGCGGATCCCACTGGTGGTGAGTGGTGTGTCCGAGCGGGTCGGTGATCGAGACGATCTGGCCGTGGTGGTTGGCGCGGTAGGTGGTGGCATGGCCGAGGGAGTCGGTGTAGGTGGCGGAAGTGGTGCCGTCGTCTTCCCGGCCGCCGTAAGTGATGCGGGAGTTGAGGATGCCGTCGGTGCCGTGGGTCTCGACGACCCGGCCCGACTCGTCGTAGACGTACGTGAAGGTCGTGCCGTTGGAGTCGTGCCAGCCGGTGACGCGGTGCGCGTTGTCGTAGGTGAGGCGGGTGAGCGCGCCGACGGCGTTGACCACCTCGGTGAGGTTGCCGCTCTCGTCGTACCGGTACCCGCGCAGCCGGAGCGGTCCGTCCTCGGTGACGGCGTGCAGGCCGGTGACGCGACCGCTGTCCGGGTCGGTGGTGATCGTGAGGCGGTAGCCGCCGGAGTGGGTGACTTCCAGCGGTCCGTCGTCCTCGGCCCCCCGCTCGAGACTGACGTGGTTGTGGTTGCGGTCCTCCACCTTCGCCAGCCACCACACGCCCGCGCGTGCCTTGGCGGGTTCGAAGTGGCGGGTCAGGCCCGTGTACGGGTCCTGCACCACCAGCGCGTAGGAGGTGCCCTGGGACACATACGTCAAGGGCAGCCGCTCGCCCGCGACCGGTTCGACGCGGTCTCCGACGATGTCCGGGGTGCGGGGGTAGTAGAGGCTGGAGCCGTCCTCGCGGCGCCACCACACGCCGTCCGCCTGCGGGTCCCGCTCCAGGCGTTCGTCCAGGCTGGAGGCCCAGGACGGGCCGAAGCCGATGCCGTGGGTGTATCCGGACAGGTGAGTGCGGTGCAGCACCAGCGGGAGGACGCCCGGCAGGTCGGCGTCGGTCTGGGCAAGGATCATCTGGCCGGTGGCCATGTCGATCGGATCGCCGCAGGTGAACTTGTTCACCAGGGCACGTGCCCGCTGGGACAGTTGCTCCCTGGACTGCCTCAGGCTGTCCCCCGCACCGGGCCTGCCGCCGGAGCCGGGCAGCCCATGGCCGCCGTCGCCGCCGTATTTGCCGGTCTTGATGGCGGCGACCTTGTCGCGGACACCCAGGTCGTTGTGTTTGTGCAGCCGCGAGGTGGCCTTGACCCGGTCCGGCACGGTCTCCGTGATGTGCGTGGTGATGCGCTTCAGGGCCTGCTCCGAGCCCTTTATCGCGCCGTGCAGCACGCTGTCGAAGACCTTGGTGAACGGGTCGCGACCCTTGCTGCGGCCGAACGCCCCCTTGACCCGGCCCAGCGGGGAGGAGGCGGCGGTGTGCATGTCACCGCCACGCCGGGAGACCCGGTTCGCGCCGTGCTCGAACTCGGCATGGTCGATGCGGAGGGTTTTGCCTTCGCCGGAGGAGCCGGAGCCGCCTGCCGAGGCGAGGTGCATGCCGTCGTGCCTGCCCTTGCCGCCTTCGCCACCGCCACCGCCACCGCCGCCACCGCCGCCGCCGGAAGCGCCGTCGGCCGGCATGGAGAACGCGCCCTCGGCCAGATCGAGGACCATGTCCTCGACCATCGCCTCCAGTTTGGCGTTGACCGGCTCGGTGACCTTGGCGATCACCTCGTCCACGATCCGGTCCACTGCCTCGTCGAGGATCCGCTTGACGGCCTGTCGCATCGCCGTGATCTCGGCCGCGCCCAGTACCGCGGACAGGCCGCCGGTCACCCACGCGAGACCGATCGACAGGCCAACCGACCCCGCCATCATGGCCAGTTCCGCCTCGGCCTTGGTCTTCATCCAGAAGATGATCTCGGCGAGGGCATCACACGCGTCCGCGAACAACCGTGCAAGCTCCGGCAGTTTCTCCAGATGGCTCGCCTTGACCTTGGCCCAGTGCTTCTCCATCGCCTCCACGGCCCAGCCCTCCGAAGAGGACAGAAGACGGGAGAACGCCAGATGCGCTTCGGCGCCGTGCCCCTCGAACTGGTCGGCGAAGTCCCGCATGGCGTCGGCCATGTCGCGGTAGTCGTCCTCGTCGACGTTCGGGAAGTTGATCCCTATGAAGTCCAGGACCTCGTCCAGCCAGCCCGGGATCGTGTAACCCACCCTCGTCCAACCCCCAACAAGCGCGGCAGTTCGCCCAGTACGCCGACACGAACAATGACGCGAGTGTGCGAACACCAGTTCCTGAACTGGTGAGAGTACTGCCCGGAGCCGGCGAGGCCCTGCCCACCCCTATACGCCGGCTTGATCACACCCGTTGCCCGCTGTGCCGGCCCCTCACCCCGGCGGTCAGGTCCTGGCGGGCCGGCACGCCCGCCGGCGAGGGGGTGGGCAACCGGTGCGAAAGTCTCGGCGGGGCCGTGCCCGCGTACGTCAGCGGCTACGCGGGTTCCAGCACGGGCCTCGCGGGGAGCCCGCCGCTCTTCTCGCAGCGCAGTTCCTCGGCCATGGCCAGCGAGAAGGAGTGGGCCACGGTCGCGTAGGCGTCCCTCAACACCTCGATGTCGCCCTCGGGCTCCTTGGGCACGCCCCAGCGCTCCACGCCGATCACGATGTGGGCCACTCCCGACGAGCCGGCCAAGTTGTCGCTCGTGCAAGCGAACTGAACGTTCGCACTGTCCGCCGCCGCCAGGGTCCGCTCCCCCATCTTCAGAACGGTGAACTTCGGGGCGGGGGTGCCCGTCGGGGCGCCGTCAGCCCGCCTCCAGGTGACTCTGAGTTCGACCTTGGGCGTGCCGATGGGCGTGTAGACACGGCAGGCGTCCCCGCGATCCACCTCGGGGTCCCAGAACGCCTCGGCAAGGTCCGCCGCGGCCCGCGCGACGGTGTACTTCCCTGCCGACGCCTCGAACCGCGACGACCCGGTAATCACCTCCAGCGCCCGGGACGCCCTGGCGGACACGGCGTCGCCACCGCAGAGTTGTGTCCCCACGACGACCTTGTAGTCCTTCGGAGTGCCGCCCTCATCCCCGCCCCCTCCACAACCGGTGGCCCCGAGAAACAACGAACCGGCCACGGCCGCGGAGAGGAGCCCCCCGCGTGCCGACCTACGACTGCACACTCTCCGCATCCTTACGTGTCCTCGGCCGTCCACCGGCCTCAGCCGGTCTCCGGGTCGTTGCCCTGCTGGTTCTCCCGGTCGTTGCCGACCCCGTAGCCGATCAGCATCGATTCGCGTAGGTCCTGTCCGAACTCGCTGTTGGCGTCCACGCCGTTGTGCCGCAGAAACTCCTCCATCGGGGCCTCGACCATGCTCTCACCGGCGGAATAGATCTTGGTCTTCTCCTCCCTGTTGAGCTCCTCCACCTTCTCCTTGTGCTCATCCACCGAGTTATCGGAGATGTCGCCGACCATCTGGCCGATGACCTGTTCGGCAGCACCACTGGCGGTGTCGGTCGCCAGCGGGATGAGCACCGCGGCCGCGCCCGCGCCCACGGCCGCGGTCGCAGGCAAGAAGGCGACGCCTGCCGCGATACCCGCCGTGGCCCCGAACTCCACCCAGCCCGCCCGCTTGGCGACCGCCTTCTCGTAGTCCTCGTGGGTCTTGAGGTTCGTCGCCTCCACCTGGTCGGCCCGGGTGGGGCAGATGCGACGTCAGAAAGACCACTCGGGGATTCATCAGAACCCCTTCGTGATCTGTCGGATGGTGCCCGGCCCTGTGGAACAACAGGCACAGCCGCCGTCAGCCTCTTACGTCTCCCTGATCAACCAAGCGCGAAGTAGTCGGCGTAGCGGCGGAGCTTGCCGAAGTTGTTCACTGCGACCGTTTCAACCGGTGACGCGTCTGGCTAGAGTTAGGCTGCATGGGCATCGGTAGAACCTTCCTGGGTATAGCCCTGGTCGCTCTCGTCACCGCGGGCTGCGGCGGATCGGGATCGGATGACAACGCCTCCCGCCCTGCGGACACCGCGCCGCCGAAGAGCGGCAAGGAACTCCCGGTCGCGATCACTTCGGCCGAGCCTGGACTCCTGACGGTGAAGACGCTGCTCCGCGCTCTGCCGCCAAAGCCTGCTGACGACGCAGCGTTCACCGAACGGGTGCTGTGGACGATGCGCAAACAGACCGTGGCCATGGCCGGGGTACCGGGGAAGACCAGCGCCGCGTGCGGGGGCGGCAAAGTGAGCGAGAAGCCTGGCGTGGCCACACGGTGCACTGTCACCTACAACGGCCTGAAGGTCCCCTGGTCCATCCGTTTCGACGAGCCGACCGGTGACTTGAAGCCGTACGAGATCACCGACGCGGGCCAGGCCGTGCTGACGGCGAAGTCTGTCTACGGCAGGTTCTGGAGGGAGTACAACCGGGTCAGCAAGCATCTGCGCTGCGGAAGGATGCCGGACCTCGAACTCGTTCCACACGGCAAGGACACCGGTCACCGCGGCCAGTACGCCTCGGCCGTCGACGGCGAGGCCCGGTGGGCCGATGTCCCGGTGAGCGTGGGCGAGCACGGGGTCGTCTTCGGCAACGGCCGCTCGCCGCGATCCTCTTGACGGACTTCCGGGATGCCGCGGCGTACGGGTCCCGCCTACAAGACGCCGGCCGGCCGGCCGCCGACCCGCGCGGCCGTCTCGCGCAGCCGGATGTGGGCCGCGTCATGGGTGTGGGCGGGGTGCCACCACAGCGCCTCGCGCAACGTCGCTGCCTCGTAGGGCGGCTCCACCACCCGCACGGCGGCGATCGGCGTCAGCATCCGCGCCAGCCGTGCCTGGGTCAGGGCGATGCGCCGGGTACCGGTGACCAGCGGGGGCAGGAGCTGGAAGCTGTCGAAGGACACTTCCACGCGCGGTTCGACGCCGAGCATGCCGAGCTGGCGTACGGCGGGCGCGTCGTAGGTGCGCTGGTAGGTCACCCACGGCAGCCGGGCCAGGTCCTCGCGGGTGAACCGTTCACCGACGTCCGGATGGTCCTCGGCGAGGAGGAACACCCAGCGGTCGTCGTAGAGGTCGGTGGCGGGGAAGCCACTGATCACGCCGTGTGGCATCAGCAGGCCGTCGGTGGCGCTGAGCAGGGTGGCGGTGTCGTCGACGACGGTCGGCTGAGCCTCGAGCACATGGCACCGTACGTCGCCGGACGCGGGGTGCTGCCGGACGTCGGCCGGGTCATCGGCGAGGACGGTGAGCTGCCCGACGGTTTCGCGATCACCGAGGAGCACCTGACGGCGAAGGCGCACGGCGTGACCGTGGACCGCGGGTACGTCGTCGTCGTGCGGACCGGACGGCTAACCCGGGCCCGCCGCGACGGCTGGGCGACTACGCCGGCGGCCCGGCGCCCGGGCTGTCGTTCCGCACGACGGGCTGGCTACACCGCGCGGAGATCGCCGCGATCGCCACCGACACCTGGGGTTTCGAGGTCCGTCCGAACGAGTTCGAGCACGCCTTCCAGCCGCTGCACCAGGTCGCCATCCCGAACATCGGGCTGCTGATCGGCGAGATGTGGGACCCGGACGCGCTCGCCGAGGACTGCGCGGCCGACGGCGTGTACGAGTTCCAGCTCACGGCCGCACCCCTGCCCATCAGCGGGGCGGTCGGCTCCCCCGTCAATCCGGTCGCCGTCAAATAACCTACAGAACAAGGGAGTTTCCTTATGAGCACAACCCGCACGGTCCTGGTCATCGGCGGCGGCGCGGCGGGCAACGCCGCGACGGTCTTCCTGCGCCGCGCCGGCATCGCGGTGGATCTGATCGAGGCCAAGGGCGACTGGAACGCCACCGCCGGCTCCGGCATCACCCTCCAGGGGAACGCCCTGCGCGTCCTGCGCGAACTCGGCGTCTGGGAGCAGGTGAAGGCGTCCGGCTTCGGTTTCGGCTCCGTCGGCATCACCGCCCCCGACGGCACCGTCCTGCATCTCGCCCGGGACCTGCGCACCGGCGGCGACGACCTGCCCGCCACCGTCGGCATGCAGCGCCCGCGCCTCCAGCGGATCCTGATGGACGCCGTACGGGCCAGTGGCGCCACTGTGCGGCTCGGCACGACCGCCGAGATCCTCGGCCAGGACGCGGAGGGGGTCTCGATACGATTCTCCGACGGCAGCGAGGGCCGGTACGACCTGGTCATCGCCGCCGACGGCCTCGGGTCCTCGACCCGCGCGGCGATCGGCATCACGGACAAGCCGGAACCGACCGGCATGGCCATCTGGCGCGTCGCCGCCCCGCGCCCGGCCGGCGTGACCCGCACCGACCTCGCCTACGGCGGCCCGGCCTACATCGCCGGGTACTGCCCCACCAGCGACACCACGCTCTACGCGTACGTCGTCGAGGCCAACCGTGACCGCGCCTCGATCCCGCCGGAGACGTACGCCGAGGAGATGCGGCGCCTGGCCTCCGCCTACGGGGGCTTCTGGCCGGAGATCACCGCGCACATCACCGACCCGGCGAAGGTCAACTACACCTGGTTCGACCGGCTGCTGGTCGAGGGGTCCTGGCACCGCGGCCGGGTGGTGCTGATCGGCGACGCCGCGCACTGCTGCCCGCCCACGCTCGCGCAGGGCGCGGCCCTGTCCCTGGAGGACGCGTGGGTGCTCGCCCGGCTGCTGACCGCCACGGAGACCTGGGACAACGCTCTCTTCCAGGCGTACTACGAGCGGCGCATGGCCCGCGTCCGTCCGGTCGTGGAGGCGTCCGTGCAGATCGGGCAGTGGCAGCTCGACGGCGTCCGTGACGCGGACCTCCCCGGCCTGATGGGGCGCACCATGACGATACTGCGGGAGCTGCCGTGAGCACGGCCCCCACCGTGGAGGTCCACGACCACGTGTTGCTGCCGGAGGTCGAAGCACCGGTGGCCGGCCTCCCGGGACACACGGAGGCGAAGGCCCTGGTCGCCCGGCGCAACGGCCCGGCGGCCCTGGCCGTCAGCGGGGCGTCACCGGCGCCACCCGGGCCAGGGTGCCGCGGAGACGGAGGCGTCAGCCCTCCGTCCACCCGCGTCCGCTCAGCGGGGGCCGACAGCCAGGGCGAGGTTTCCCAGCAGTGGGCTCGGCTCGCCGTGCAGACGATGGTCAGCGCGTCCCGGGCCCGGGTCGCGGCGACGTCGTCGACACGATGCCGCTCCTCGCCAGACGGTTCCCGACCTGTGTGACCATGTCGTTCGTCGGCACGCAGACGGCGATGTCCTCGCGACGGATGCCGTGCCAGGCCTTGATCTTTTCGGTGATCGCGTCCAGTTCGTCCTCGAAGGAGTCGGTGCGCCGCACTACCGGTGCGCTTCCGTACAGCACCGAGCGGTAACCGGCCAGTGTCTCCTCGTCACCGTCCAGGTCGTCGAAGTGCTCGTCCCCGAGCACGCGGAGGGCCGACTTGAGGATCTCGCGCGTGGTCCGGTAGCTCAGGGTGAGCCTGGCGGAGCGGCCACGGATGTGGACACCGAGGCTGCCAGGGTGACACGGTTGTCGCAGATGCGCTGGTGGGTGTCGCCCACCAGGAAGATGTCGTCCGGTCCCGGCGCGACCATGACACGCAGCATCTTCCAGTGAGCGGCGGCCAGGTCCTGGGCCTCGTCGACGACGATGTGTCGGTAGCGGTGGCGCTGCCAGGCGCCGGTCGCGGACTCGGCGTGCACGTTGCCGAGTCCGCCGTTCTCCTCCTTGGCCCGTGCCGCCGCCTCGATCCGCGCCGTGCGTTCGATCTCCAGGCGGGCAGCACGCTCGGCGACCTGGCGGTGGGTCTCCAGGTTCTTCTCGTCGAGCCGCTGGGTGAATCGCTCGGTCAGCTGCCAGATCTCGGCCCGGTCCGCCCGGGTGATGCTCCTGCCCCGTCCGGCCCGGCGGGCCTTGAAGTAGCCGGCCCGGGAGTTGACCGCCTGGCCGAGGATGACCTGCGTCCACTCGTCCATCAGGAATTCGGCGTCCCATTTCGTCTCGCCTGTCTCCAGCAGTATCTGCCGCCACTCGTTCAGGGCGCGGGTGTCGTCGATCCGGCTCTTGGTGCTGCCCGGATCGGCCTCTCGCACCACGCGGGTCGCCAACTGGTCGACGTGGACGATCTCCACCCGGGCCAGGGTCTCGGGCCCCCGAGGGCCAGCAGCCGCTTGCGCAGGTCCGCGGCCAGGTTCTTGTTGAAGGTGGTGAGCAGGACCGGCTTGCAGTTGCCGGGGCCCAGCCGGTCCACGAGGTGCTTCACGCGGTGCAGCGCGATGATCGTCTTGCCGGTGCCCGGGCCACCGCCGACGCGGGCCGGGCCGGAGTACCGGCGGGTCGCGAGCCGCTTCTGGGCGGGGTGGAGGAAGACCTTCCAGCGTCCGAAGTCCCGCTCCTCGATGATGCTTTCGAGGCTTTTGTCGGTCGTGATGACCGTGGTGTCGGTGCGCTCGACCGCCGTCTGGTAGTCCTCGGGGTCGATGTCCTCGACCTCGACGGGTCGGGTGACCTCTTCAAGGACCTGCTGGTACGGGACGTCACGCAGCCGCAGCAGCACCTCCCCGGTGTGCCGGGGCGCGTACTCTACGAGTCCGAGCAGTTCCTCGTCGCTGGTGAGCCGTGCGACGCCTGGGACGAGGGGTTCCGCCACACCGAGATCGACCAGTTGCTGTGGTGTCACGTCCGCGAACAGCGGTCGCTGGCGCGTGGGCTCCGATGCCGCCGACGACGCGGCCGGTGCCGCCTGCGGCCGCCCCCTGCGCAGCATGCCCCACTCGACGATCTCCAGGTCGACGCAGTCGATGCCGCCGGTGACCTGGTTGATGCCGTACGAGAGACGGTCGAGGTTCTCGTACGCGTGCCCCCGGTGCTTGACGGCGACCAGCGGCCACTCGGACTCGCTCAGGTGCAGAAGGAGCGCCCGGTAGTCGGCGTTGACGCGCGCGGAGTACAGGCGGCCGTGGCCTTCGAGCTGCTTCAGCCGCAGGCCGGGGTGGCGGGGGTTGGCCCGGAAGTCGTGCTGGAACTTGCAGACGACGCCGACGATCGCGCGGTCCAGCTTCACGATCTCCCGGTCGGTCTTCTCCAGCAGACGCAGGGTGACCTTGGTCGGGGCGGCGGAGGGGGTCGTGGTCATCGTTCGTCTGCTTCCGTGCGGTCCGTGCCGGTGAACGTCGTGCGCAATCGGTGGGGTCCCACTGAGCGGCGGTACGGGCGTCCCAGCCCGCGTCCGCGAAGGCATGGTCGCGGTCGGCGGCCTCGCGGCCAGGACGACGTCCACCCGCACGGCCGGCCAGGCGAGTTCGGCCTGCCAGCCCGCCGCGTCGAGCTCGGGTGCCGAGTTTGCGCAGGTAGAGCACGGTGGCCAGGACTCTGTCGGCGGTGGTCAGCTTGTCCTTGGCCCCAGCGCCTCGGGCACGGATGCGTTCGCCACCTCGCTGCCGGAGCCGTCCTTAGACTTCGTCTCATTTGGAGTGCTGGGTAATCTTCACCGTGTGGTGATGGTCGAGCGAATGGTGCCGGACGAGTTGTGGGAGCTGTTCCAGCGGGTGGTCCCACCTGCTCCAACACGGCCGCAGGGCGGTGGCCGGCGTCGGTACGGGGACCGCGAGGTCCTCGCGGCGATCATCTTCGTGGCCACGACGGGCTGCACCTGGCGACAGTTGCCGCCGGTCTTCGGCCCGTCGGGGCCGACCGCGCACCGGCGCTTCACCGAGTGGACCGCCGCCCGGGTCTGGGCGAAGCTGCACCGCGTCATCCTTGACGAACTGGGCTCGCGCGGAGATCTGGACTGGTCGCGCTGCGCGATCGACTCGGTGAACATGCGGGCCCTGAAAGGGGGGACCTGACAGGCCCGAATCCTGTAGACCGGGGCAAGAAAGGCTCGAAGATCCACTTGATCACCGAGCGGACCGGTTTACCCCTCTCCATCGGAATCTCCGGCGCGAACCTGCACGACAGCCAGGCACTCGAGCCGCTCGTGCGGAGCATCCCACCGATCCGCTCCCGCCGCGGCCCGCGCAGACGACGGCCCGCCAAGCTGCACGCGGACAAGGGCTACGACTACAACCACCTGCGCCGATGGCTCCGCCAGCGAGGCATCCGGCACCGCATCGCCCGCAAGGGCATCGAGTCCTCCACCCGGCTGGGCCGACATCGCTGGACGATCGAGCGCACGATGTCCTGGCTGGCCGGCTGCCGTCGCCTGCACCGCCGCTACGAGCGCAAGGCCGAACACTTTCTGGCCTTCACCGCCATCGCCTGCAGCCTCATCTGCTACCGCAGACTGTCCAAATGAGACGACGTCTTACCCAGCGGCCCGCCCGCCTGCGGGGCGCCGATGGGCTAGAGGTGCGAGTCGAGTGGGGTGCCGACGCGGGAAGCGTGCACGCGTTCGATGCACCCACCTTTCTGGGAGCATCTGGCCCGACTCGGACGACAGCGAATGCCCCCTATGGGCGGTGTCGGCCCCCGAATCGCGATGCGCACTCCTGCCCCCGGCACACCTTGGCTCTCCCCACAACACAGGGCAACGAGGCAGCGCAATGAGCACACGTCAACCGGAGACCTGTCGCCGTATGACCTGAGCCGCAAAGATCAACCCCAACGCGCTGCTCGACGGGTTACGCCCACAAGTCGACTGACCCGCGCCAACTGATCCAGGACGACCCACCTCACGCTCCATCAGAAACAGCGTCGAACGGGCGTCAAAACATTCCCCGAACCTGCCCATCAGCAGCTTTCTCGGCTTGCCGCGCAGCGTGGGTGCGTTCCCAGAGCGTCAAACGAGCGTCACGGTCGCCAGCCCGTCCCGTCCACTCGGGGCCAGACCGAGCCGCCACGACCAATTGCCACGTCAGGCTCCGTCCCGCTCACTGCGGAGGCCAGCCGGCTCATCATTCGTATGACATGAGCAAGCCTTGCCGGCGCATCGGCCTGTACCGCACCGTCCTGCACGAGGGACTGCGCAACGACCTGCCCCGCTACCTGGACCTGCTCCTCCAGTGCTGGCCGGTGCGGCTCGCCCTGGTCGGCCCGATACTCCCATATTCGAGGCAACGTCAAGGGCGGCAGCCAGACGAAACCCGCAAGTAGCCAAGCCTTCCGTGTCGCGAGACTAGACAGGAGCAACGTCCGTATCCGTTAATCCATCCCATGTATCACTCGAGAGGGTTGATCGGACCGAGATCCCAACGGATGAGCGCGTGACGCGTCGCCCCCGACCGTCCGACCGCCCGACCGCCCGACCGCCCGACCCGTGAACGAACGCACCGAAGACCAAGCAGTCACCTTCCCCCCACCGAAGGGTGCGAGATGTCTTCCTCCGTCAGCAGACGGCGTCTCCTGCAAGTAGCCGGGGCCACGGCCGCCGCCTCTGCCACCGGTTCCCTCATCGGCGCATCGCCTGCCCGAGCGGCCGTCCCTCCCGCAAGGGCCGACATCGGGGTGTCCGCGCATCCCTTCGCGCTCGGCCAGGTCCGGCTCACCGCGAGCCGCTGGCTGGACAACCAGGACCGTACGCGGAACTACCTGCGGTTCGTCGATGTCGACCGGCTGCTGTACAACTTCCGCGCCAACCACCGCCTGGCCACCAACGGTGCAACGACGAACGGTGGTTGGGACGCGCCGACGTTCCCCTTCCGCACCCACGTCCAAGGGCACTTCCTCACGGCGTGGGCACAGCTCTACGCGGTCACCGGGGACACCGTCTGCCGGGACAAGGCAGCCTACATGGTTGCGGAGTTGGCCAAATGCCAGGCCAACAACAGTGCCGCCGGTTTCGGCGCCGGGTATCTCTCCGGCTACCCCGAGTCCGACTTCACCGCTCTCGAGCAGCGGACCTTGAGCAACGGCAACGTGCCGTACTACACCATCCACAAGACCTTGGCCGGCCTGCTGGACGTGTGGCGTCACATCGGCAGCACACAAGCCCGTGACGTCCTGCTCTCCTTGGCAGGGTGGGTCGACCGGCGCACCGGCCGGCTGAGCGGCCAGCAGATGCAGGCCATGCTGCAGACGGAGTTCGGCGGCATGAACACCGTGCTGACCGATCTCTACCAGCAGACAGGCGACGTGCGGTGGCTCACCGCCGCCCAACGGTTCGATCACGCCGCGGTGTTCGACCCTCTGGCGGCCGACCAGGACCAGCTCAGCGGACTGCACGCCAACACACAGGTACCCAAGTGGATCGGGGCCGCACGGGAGTTCAAGGCCACCGGCACGACCCGGTACCGGGACATCGCCAACCATGCCTGGAACTTCTGTGTCAACAACCACACTTATGCCATCGGCGGCAACAGCCAGGCGGAGCACTTCCGCGCCCCTAACGCCATCGCCGGCTACCTGAACAAGGACACGTGCGAAAGCTGCAACACCTTCAACATGCTCACCCTCACCCGGGAACTGTTCGCGCTGGACCCGAATCGGGCCGACTTGTTCGACTACTACGAGCAGGCGTGGCTGAACCAGATGATCGGCCAGCAGAACCCGGCAGACGACCACGGCCATGTCACCTACTTCACCCCGCTCAATCCCGGAGGCCGACGCGGCGTGGGCCCGGCGTGGGGCGGCGGCACGTGGAGCACCGATTACGGCACCTTCTGGTGCTGCCAGGGCACCGGCCTGGAGATGCACACCAGGCTGATGGACTCCCTCTACTACCGCAGTGACACCACGCTGATCGTGAACATGTTCGTGCCCTCGGTGCTCGACTGGTCGGAGCGCGGAATCACCGTCACCCAGACGACGACCTATCCCGTGAGCGACACCACGACCCTACGGGTCACCGGTAACGTCGGCGGAACCTGGGCGATGCGCATACGCATCCCGAGTTGGACCTCCGAGGCCACCGTCAGTGTCAACGGCGCGGCGCAGAACATCACCACCCCGCCCGACAGCTACGCCACCTTGACCCGCTCCTGGACCTCCGGCGACACGGTCACCGTCCGCCTGCCCATGCGGGTCGTCATGCGGGCGGCCAACGACGACGCGAACGTCGCCGCGATCACCTACGGCCCCGTGGTCCTGTCCGGCGACTACGGCGGCTCCGTGCTCAACGCCCCGCCGGCGCTGGACACTTCCTCGATCAGACGGACCGGCGACACGTCGCTCGCCTTCACCGCCACCGCCAACGGATCCACCGTCGACCTGGGCCCGTTCCACGACGCGCACGGCCACAACTACACCGTCTACTGGAACACCAGCGATACCGGCACCGTCCGTCTCGCCAACGTGGGCAGCGGACTCGTGCTGGGCATCCAGAACATGTCCACGGCTGACGGCGGCCTCGCTCTTCAGTGGAACGACTCGGGCACCGCCGACCACGACTGGCGCATGATCCCCGACGGAGACGGGTTCCGCTTCCGCAACGCTCACAGCGGCAAGGTGCTCGGCGTCCAGGGCATGTCCACGACAGATGGTGCGACCGTCCTGCAGTGGGCGGACAATGGCACCGCCGACCATCGCTGGACGCTGCTCGACCAGGGAGACGGGACCTGCAAGATCCGCAACGCGCACAGCGGCAAGTTGCTCGCCATCGCGAACAGCTCCACCGCTGTCGGCGCGTTCGCGGTGCAGGACTCGGATGACGGCACCGCCGACAACCGCTGGCGCCTAGTGCGGAACTGACACCCCCCGGAGGCGAATTGTGATCACTCTCCCCACTCCCTTGCGCGACACTTCGACCATTGTTCGAAATCACGAACATTGCCGTGCGATGGCGAGCACCAAGGTCGGGTCGTAGCGCATCAACAGGCCGGACAGCCCCTGACGGGGCCGACCGGAACCGCTCACTCAAGGAATGAGACCCCCATGCGCAGACGTGGTTTCAGCCCCAGGCATCTGTCCGTGGTGCTCGCGGCCCTGGTCGCTTCGGCGGCGACACTCGTCGCCAACCCGGCTCAGGCGGCCACCAGCGGCGCGTTGCGCGGCGCCGGTTCCGGCCGGTGTCTCGATGTGCCGAACGCCGGCCAGACGGACGGCACGAACCCGCAGATCTGGGACTGCACGGGCGGGACCAACCAGCAGTGGACGCTGACGGACAACAACCAGCTGACCGTGTACGGCAACAAGTGCCTGGATGTACCCGGCCACGCCACCACGGCTGGTACGCGGGTGCAGATCTGGGCCTGCCACGGCGGTGCGAACCAACAGTGGCGGGTGAACTCCGACGGCACGATCGTCGCAGTGGAGTCCGGACTCTGCCTGGACGTCAGCGGCGGCGCCACGGGCAACGGCACGGCGGTGCAGCTCTGGAACTGCAACGGCGGCAGCAACCAGAAGTGGACGGGACCGTCCGCGCCGCCGGGCGATACGTGCGCTCTCCCGTCGGCGTACCGGTGGTCGTCGACCGGCCCGTTGGCGCAGCCGTCGAACGGCTGGGTCGCACTGAAGGACTTCACCACTGTGCCGTACAACGGCAAACAGCTGGTCTACGCGACCACCTCTGACGGGTCGTCGTGGGGCACGATGGCGTTCCGTCCCTTCACGAACTGGTCGGACATGGCAACGGCCACCCAGACCGGGATGAGCCCGGGCTTGGCGGTGGCGCCCAAACTGTTCTACTTCGCGCCCAAGGACATCTGGGTGCTGACATCCAACGGGTGGGGTACCGCCTGGCCCTTCACCTACCGCACGTCCAGCGACCCCACCAACCCCAACGGCTGGTCCGCCCCGCAGCCGCTGTTCACCGGCAGCCTCCCCGAAAGCGGTCCGATCGACCCGACCATGATCGCCGACGGCGAGAACATGTACATGTTCTTCGGCGATGACAACGGCAAGGTCTACAAGTCGACCATGCCGATCGGGAACTTCCCGGGCAGCTTCGGCTCGTCGTACACCACGGTCCTGAGCGACACGAAGGAAAGGCTGTTCGAGGCGCCGGAGGTCTACAAGGTCAAGGGCCAGAACCAGTACCTCTTGATCGTCGAGGCGATGGGTGCGAACGGACGCTACTTCCGCTCGTTCACCGCCTCCAGCCTCAGCGGTTCGTGGACCGTGCAGGCCGGCAGCGAAAGCAGCCCCTTCGCCGGCAAGGCCAACAGCGGAGCCACCTGGACCAACGACATCAGCCACGGTGACCTGGTCCGCGACAACCCCGACCAGACCATGACCGTCGACCCCTGCAACCTGCAATTCCTCTACCAGGGCAGGAGCCCCGCATCGGACGGCACCGACTACCTGAAACTGCCGTACCGGCCGGGTCTCCTCACCCTGCGACGCTGACCCGCGCGCACATGGTCACACACCCCTGACCGCCGATCAGGCCCGCAAAGCGGCGACCGCTGCGCGGGCCGGGAAGGAACCCCCATGGTTCCCCTGCACAGACGACTGCTGCGGCTCCTCGCGGCCACCGCGCTGACGCTCAGCGCCTGCGCCACGGCCTCCGTCGGCACGACCGCCCAGGCCGCGCCGGGCAGCCCCGCGTTGACCCCGCCGCTCGGCTGGAACAGCTGGAACAGCTTCGGATGCGGGATCACCGAGGCGCAGGTCCGCCAGGCCGCCGACGCGATGGTGTCCTCGGGCATGAAGGCCGCCGGCTACCAGTACGTCGTCGTCGACGACTGCTGGTTCGACCCCCAGCGCGACGCGACGGGCAACCTGCGGGCCAACCCGACCAAGTTCCCCAGTGGCATGAAGGCGCTCGGCGACTACATCCACGGCAAGGGACTGAAGTTCGGCATCTACCAGGCGCCCAACGAGAAGACATGCGCCCAGGGGGTGGGCACCTACCCCGGCTCCACCGGCAGCAAGGGGCATGAGGCCCAGGACGCCGCCACGTTCGCCTCCTGGGGCGTGGACTACCTCAAGTACGACTGGTGCTCCGGCAGCGGCACCCTCAGCGAGCAGATCGCACAGTTCACCATCATGCGCGACGCCCTGCGCGCCACCGGCCGTCCGATCATCTACAGCATCAACCCCAACAGCTTCCACTCCCCCGCCGGCGACAAGTACAACTGGGGTCAGGTCGCCGACCTGTGGAGGACGACCGAGGACCTGCTCGACATCTGGCAGAACAACAACACCAACAGTTATCCGATGGGCGTCGGCAACGTCCTGGACGTCACCGCGCCCCTGGCCGCGCAGTCGGGCCCGGGACACTGGAACGACCCCGACATGCTCGTCGTCGGCCGCCCCGGCCTGTCACTGACCGAGTCCCGCTCCCATTTCGCCCTGTGGGCGCTGCTCTCGGCCCCCCTCATGGCCGGTAACGACATCCGCACCATGTCCGCCGACGTGAGCGCGATCCTGCGCAACCCGCGCCTGCTGGCGGTGAACCAGGACTCGCTGGGCGCGGGCGGTCGCCGGGTGCGCGACGACGGCGACACCGAGGTGTTCGCCAAGCGCCTGTCCGACGGCTCGGTCGCCGTGGGCCTGTTCAACCGAGGGAGCAGCACCGCGACCATCACGGCCACGGCCGCCCAGGTCGGCCTGACCGGTGAGTCGTTCACCCTCACCGACCTGTGGTCCGGTGGCACGTCGAGCGGCTCCGGGCAGATCTCCGCGAGCGTCCCGGCACATGGTGTCGCCGTGTACAAGATGACCGGCGGCAGCCCTCTGGCCTCTACCACCGGGCGCCTGCGCGGTGGCGGGTCCGGCCGCTGCCTGGACGTGGACGGCGCCGCCACCGCGGCCGGGTCGAAGACACTGCTGTGGGACTGCCACACCGCTGCCAACCAGCTCTGGACCAGCTGGGCCGGAGGCGAGATCCGCGTCTACGGCGACAAGTGCCTGGACGCCTCCGGCCGGGGCACCACCAACGGCACGCCGGTCGTCATCTGGCCTTGCAACGGCCAGGACAACCAGAAGTGGACGGTCGGCTCCGACGGGTCGGTCCGCAACGTCCGCGCCGGGCTGTGCCTCGACGCCAAGGAGGCCGGCTCCGCCAACGGGACCCCGGTCATCCTGTGGACCTGCAACGGCCAGAACGACCAGAAGTGGACCACGCTCCCGTGACACGCGACCCGTAACCCGTCACCGCGCAGGCCGGCTTGACAGGCCCACGAAGTACACCGGCCGTGGCGGGGCCGCAGGCGGTCGTGCCTGCGGCCCCGCTCGGGTGTCGAGGTCAGGACGGGCCGCTGTACCGCAGGCCGCGTCCGTTGGTGCCGACGCCTGGTACCCGTTGCCCGACTTGGCCTTGCCGGCCGGAGGGCAGGCCGGTGGCGCGAGCGGTGAAGGTCGCGCCACCGTCGGTGCTGGCGTAGAGCGTGCCGCTGGACAGGGAGTAGCAGGTCTGGCCGACGACTGGGAAGTGACGGGATGTGAGGGGCGACGGCGCTTGGGGGCCGGATGACCGCTGCTCCGCAGCGGTGCCCGCTACCGATGTTCTTCCGGGATCCGCCCCCGGAGAGGGTGCGGATCCCGGAGAGGGTCATCCGGCGGTCAGAGTGGTCCACTTCTGGTTGGAGGCGCCGTTGCAGTCCCACAGGTGGAGCTGCGTGGCGTCGGCCGTGGAGGAGCCCGGAACGTCGAGGCAGCGGCCCGAAGCGGGGTTGCGGTAGCCGCCGTTGTAGGGCTGCCAGACCTGGTTGGCGCCGCCGTGACAGGACCAGAGCTGCACCTTGGTTCCGTTCGCGGTGCCCCAGCCGGCCGCGTCGAGGCACTTGCCCATGGAGCGCAGCGTGCCGTCGGTGTAGGCGGACCACAACTGGTTGGCACCGCTGCCACAGCTCCACGTCTGGACGGCGGTCCCGTCGGCTGTGGCGGCGCCTGCGACGTCCATGCACTTGCCGGCGATGCCGGACTGTACGCGTGCGGGGGCGGGGGCGGGGTTCTTCAGCCATCCGGCGCTGTCCGCGGCCCGGATGCCGCGGTGGAAGGCGTCGGCCATCTTCTGGTAGCCCGAGTCGTTGGGGTGCAGGGGGTCGGCCAGGTCGGCCGTGGTCAGGCCGCTCATGTCGACGTGGGCGACGTGTTTGCCCGCCGCTTGTGCCTCGCTGACGATGTGGCGGGTGGCCTCGTTGTACTCGCCTCGGAACCGCTCCTCCGAGCTGCTGGTGGACACGACCAGGGAGGCGACGAGGACGGTTGCGTCGGGGACGTCGGCGGTGATCTGGTTGACCAGCGACTTCAGCCGGGCAATGGCGGTGTTGACCTCGGAGGCCCCTTGGAGGTCGTTGGTGCCGATGTGCAGCGTGACGACATTGGGCCGGTAGCGGGTGAGCGAGGCGTCGGCGAGTGCGGCGATCTGGTCGATGCGGTAGCCCGAGTGGCCCTCGTTGTCGGGATCGGACATCGAACCGGCCCGCCCGGTGCCTACGAAGTCCAGCGGGTGGCCGTCCGAAGCGAGTCTGTCCCACAACGGCGCCCGGTAGCCGTTGCCCGTGCTGCTTCCCACACCCCAAGTTATCGAGTCGCCCAACGGCATGACCCGCAAAGGCGTGTCGGAGGCGGCGGAGGCGGGGGTCACACCTGCCGCTGTCAGCCCGAGCACGGCGGAGACAAGCGTGACCAGGGGTAGGATCCGAGACTTTTTCATGGAGCTCCTTCTCTTCTGCGAGTGACTGCTGTTCAGCGGGGCTTGTCGCCGCCCGGCGGGCGTCAGGGTGCGGTGCGTCACGGCGATCCGCTCGGCGTGCGGAACGCCGAGCACAAGGACGCCCTGTCGGCCGTTGCTGCCGAGGAAGGCGGTTTCCCACCGGGTTGCCGGGTGCGGCCGTCAGGCGCCGTGGACGGTGAGGACGACGCCGCTGCGCTGTCGCGCGTCAGGCGGGCTCCCCGTACTGCGCGCCGCGTTTCGTTGGTGGCGATGTAGACCCGCCCGTAGACGCGGGGATCGCCGGTGATGGCGGCTCCGGTCCAGCCCCACTGGTGACGGTCGTCGTTGATCCGTGTCCAGGTCTTCGCCTCGTCGTTCGGAGCGGTGGACGGCGGTGATGGTGTCCGTGGCGCCGGCCATGTAGAGCGCCGGGTAGGAAGCGCCCCTGGCGGCCTTGCCGAAGCCCAGGGTGTGTGAGGCGTGGCAGCTGCCGACCTCGGTGAAGGTCGCGCCGCCGTCGGTCGAGCGGTAGAACCCGTTGCCCTTGAGGCTGAGCCACAGGTCGCCGCTGCGGCCGGGTGCCGCGACCAGCTGGAACTCGGTGTCGCCCGAGCTGAGGCCGGTGGCCCGCGCGGTGAAGGTCTGGCCGCTGTCGGCGCTGGCGAAGAGTGTGCCGGTGGTGGTGTCGAAGGCGTAGCAGCGGGTGGGGTCGAGGAGGTCGGCGACGGGTGCCGCTCCCTTGGGGAAGGTGGGGATCTCGGTCCAGGTGGCGCCGTTGTCGATCGAGCGGTGGGCGGGGCTGGCGGTGCCGAAGGACCACAGCGGCACGCTGGCGTCGGCGTTGGTGGCGATCGGGCCGGGTGCGCTCCTGGCGGGGTCCCGCTGGGTCTTGAAGAGCGTGTGCATGACATACCTCTTCCTTGCGTCAAGGAGACGGAAAGAGCGACGCCCCTGAGGGGCGCGGGGACCTTGCCGGTGCAGTCGGCCGCCGAGACGTTCTCCAACGGAAGGTCCGGCTGCGCCACATCGCTGCGATGCGCGTCGGGAGCAGCTTGTCGGCGGCCTTGCCCTAGGTGGTGCCCCCGGCACGTCGCCGCGCCCCACTGCCCGACCTGCCCCGGGCGGTGAGCAGCGGCATCCCACCGGTCACCGCTGCGGTGGCGAACGCCGTGGAGGCGAGGAAGCCTCTCCGGCTTGGTCCGCAGCAGGCGGAGGCGGCATTCGGTGTCATCGCGTCACCCCTTCATGGCACACCAGGACACCCGGCGGAGGGCCCTCGGCTGCGGTGTCGTGACTGGAATTGGCTGAGCTGGAAGCAGGCATTCCATTACTGCTACGTCATGCACAGTCGAAGCGCTTCGATGTTGCTGCGAGGTTAAGTGAAGGCATGAGGGCGCACAAGGGCCGCTTCCAAGTCAACTCCAGGAGCCAACAAAACCGGTCAGCGCGCTCTGCTCAACCAGCGAGGCTGACTTCTTGGCACTGCCCTGGAGCTCTGGCGAGCATCGAAGCGCTTCACTGCCCTTCTCCGGTCCATCGCAGGGCAGGAGAGCCGGGGTCGGCGCTGTGGACGGTGATGGAGAGCCCCTGCTCACCGAGCAGGTTCGACAACCCACGGTCGTAGGGGTTCTTGGCGACCTCAACCCGCAGCACCCCGACTCCGCCGCGGGCCACGCGTTCCCATTCGGGGTACATCCGGGTGGCGCGGGGGTCGAGGAGGACGAACCGGCAGGTGTTGGCCGGCTCCTGCTCGACCTCGCCGAGCAGAGCGCGGGCGAGCGGATGGGCGGCCAGGATGTCGATGCGGCGGTTGCGCACGTACGCCGGCTGGTCGTGCAGGCCCTCGATGATGCGGAGCACGCTCGGCCGCACGGTGGCCCTCTTCGGACGGCGCCGAACCCGGGCCGGAGTGGCGCTCGTCGCACGGGCCAGGGACAACATCGGCAGAACAGCCCGTACGGACGCCGCCCCTGCGGTGACGCCTCATCAGAACGAGCGTCATCTGAGCGTCAGGACGACTGTCGCCGTCCGGGCCGAAATACGTAAAGACGATCACGTCGCTTTCGACAGTCACCACGGGAACGCCAGGTCGGACAGCCTTCGCGAGCCAAGAAGGGGCTCCACACCGTGCGCTCGGGGAAACAGGTCGAGTCCGCCCGGCCGCACCTGAGGTGCCTATGAAAGCCGCAGGTCACAGGCCCTTCGCAGCCGGCTCCAGAATCGCCACGCACTCCACATGATGCGTCATCGGAAACAGATCGAACGCCCGCAGCGTCCGCACCCGGTAGCCGCCCTCGCGGAAGTAGCCCAGGTCCCGGGCGAGTGCGGCGGGGTCGCAGGCGACGTAGGCGATGCGGCGCGCGCCCAGGGAGGACAGGTGGGACACCGTCGTACGGCCGGCGCCGGCCCGGGGCGGGTCCAGGACGATCAGGTCGACCTCCGTGATGCCGGTGCGCGGCAGGACGGACTCGACCTTGCCCTGTTCGACGCGGACGCGCGGGAAGTCGGCCAGGTTGTGCCGCGCGTCCTCCACCGCCCGCTTGCCGGACTCGATGCCGAGGACCGCGCCGTTCTCGCCGAGGCGGTCGGCGAGCGCGCCGGCGAAGAGGCCGACGCCGCAGTAGAGGTCGAGGGCCGTCTCGCCCTTGCGCGGCAGCAGGCCCTGCATCACCGCGGTGACGAGCGTGTCGGCCGCCTTCGGGTGGACCTGCCAGAAGCCGCCGTTGCCCACCCGGTGGGTACGGCCGTCGGCGCGTTCGCGGACGAAGGGGCGGCCGTGGACGCGGTGCACCCCGCCGTCCTTCTCGCCGACCCGCAGCACCGACACGGGCCTGTCCAGCTCCACGATCGGCAGCCGTTCGCCCGGGCGCGGGGTGAGGATGACCTGGCGGTCCTGGGAGCCCGTCGCCGCGATGGCCTCGACCGACTCCATGCCGGTCCAGTCCCGCTTCTCGATGCCCAGCTCGCTGACGCCCGCCGCCGCGATCATGCAGTGGTCGATGCGCTCGACCTCGTGCGAGCGGTGCCGGCGCAGTCCGGCGTGGCCGTCGGCGTCGACGGCGTACTGGACGCGGGTGCGCCACTGCGGGACCTGGCCGGCGGGCAGCTTGTCGCCCTCGGCCGGGAGCACGGTGCCGTCCCAGCCGGCCTCCTCGGGGGTGAGCCCGGCGAGCCGCTGGAGCTGTTCGGCGATGACGTCGGCCTTGAGCCGGCGCTGGGCACCCGGCTTGGCGTGCTGCCAGTCGCAGCCGCCGCAGCGGCCGGGGCCGGCGAAGGGGCAGGGCGCCTCGATGCGGTCCTTGGACGCCTCCAGGACGCGTACGGCGTCCGCGCGGAGGAAGCGGGCCCCTTCCTCCCCCTCGGTGACCCTCGCGACCACCCGCTCGCCGGGCAGCGTGTGCCGGACGAACAGCACCTGTCCCTCGGCGGTACGGGCGATGCAATGGCCGCCGTGGGCGACGGGGCCGATCTCGACCTCGTACTCCTCGCCCACCAGGGACTGGGCCGGTTCTGCCTGCATGGTGGGGTGACTCCAGATCGGGAAATCGGCGAAGGGGGGAGGCCCGCGGCGGCGGGCCCGACAACAGCCCACCAGTCTACGGCCTCCCCGCACCGGCTCAGTCCTTGGCCGACGGCTCCCTGGGCCGTTCCACGGCCGGGCCGCGCCGGACCGCGCCGGGCGCGTTCCACTCCTGCCGCTTGCGGGCCCGCAGCTTGGCCGCCTCGGAGGACGCCAGCTGGTAGGGGACGGAGGTGACCATCACGCCGGGGGTGAAGAGCAGGCGGCCCTTCAGGCGCAGGGCGCTCTGGTTGTGGAGCAGGTGCTCGTACCAGTGGCCGACCACGTACTCGGGGATGATCACGGAGACCGCGTCGCGCGGGGACTCCTTGCGCAGGCTCTTGACGTACTCGATCACCGGGCGGGTGACCTCGCGGTACGGGGAGTCCAGAACCTTCAGCGGCACGTCGATGCCGCGCCGCTCCCACTCCTCGCGCAGCCCCTTGGTCTCGGCCGGGTCGACGTTGACGGTCAGCGCCTCCAGTGTGTCGGAGCGCATCAGCTTGGCGTAGGCGAGGGCGCGCAGCGTGGGGCGGTGGATCTTGGAGATCAGCACGACCGAGTGGACGCGGGAGGGGCGGACCATGTCGTCGCTGGGGCCCTCGGGCGCGGCGATCTCCTCGGCGACCCGGTCGTAGTGCTTCCGGATCGCGGTCATCGTCGCGTAGAAGATGCACATGCCGAGCAGGGCCACCCAGGCACCGTGCGTGAACTTGGTGACCAGGACGACGACGAGCACCAGGCCGGTGAAGAAGGCGCCGAACGCGTTGATCGCACGGGAGCGGACCATGTGGCTGCGCTTGGCCGGGTCCTTCTCGACGGCGAGGTGGCGGTTCCAGTGCCGGACCATGCCGGTCTGGCTGAGCGTGAAGGACACGAACACGCCGACGATGTACAGCTGGATCAGCCGGGTGGAGTCGGCGCCGTAGATCACCACGAGCAGGACGGCCGCGCCGGCGAGCAGCACGATGCCGTTGGAGAAGGCGAGGCGGTCGCCGCGGGTGTGCAGCTGGCGCGGCAGGTAGCGGTCCTGGGCGAGGATGGAGCCGAGCAGCGGGAAGCCGTTGTACGCCGTGTTCGCGGCCAGGAACAGCACCAGGGCGGTGGCGGCGGCGAGGACGACGAACAGGAGGCTGCCCTTGCCGAAGACCGCCTCGGCGACCTGGGAGATCACCGGGTTCTGGACGTAGCCGGAGCCGAGCGGGACGCCGTTGTGCAGCAGGTCGGTGGCCGGGCGCTCGGCCATCCGGACCTTCGTCGTCATGGCGAGGGCGATGATGCCGCAGAACATGGTGACGGCGAGCAGGCCCATCATCGCGAGCGTGGTCGCCGCGTTCTTCGACTTGGGCTTGCGGAAGGCCGGGACGCCGTTGGAGATGGCCTCGACGCCGGTGAGGGCCGCACAGCCGGAGGAGAAGGCGCGCAGCATCAGGAAGACGAGGGCGAAGCCGGCGAGGCCCTGGTGCTCGGCCTTGATGTGGTAGTCGGCCGTCGGGGCCCGCATGGTGTCGCCGAGGACGAGACCGCGGAAGGCGCCCCAGGCGATCATGACGAAGACGCCGCCGACGAAGACGTAGGTCGGGATCGCGAAGAGCTTGCCCGACTCCTTCACGCCGCGCAGGTTCATCAGCGTCAGCAGCACGATCACGGCGGTCGCGCAGAACACCTTGTGCTCGACCACGAAGGGGACCGCGGAGCCCAGGTTCTCGATGCCGGAGGCGATGGAGACGGCGACGGTCAGGACGTAGTCCACGAGCAGCGCGCTGGCCACGGTGAGGCCGGCCTTGGGACCGAGGTTGGTGGTCGCGACCTCGTAGTCGCCGCCGCCGCTCGGGTAGGCGTGCACGTTCTGCCGGTAGGAGGCGACCACGGTGAACATCAGCACGACCACCGCGACGGCGATCCAGGGGCTGAAGTGGTACGCCGACACGCCCGCGATGGACAGGACCAGCAGAACCTCCCCCGGCGCGTACGCGACGGAGGACAGCGGGTCGGAGGCGAAGACGGGGAGTGCGATGCGCTTCGGCAGGAGCGTCTCGCCCAGCCGGTCGCTGCGCAGTGCGCGCCCGATCAGGATCCGTTTGGGCACGTCGGTCAGTTTGGACACGAGAGAGGATCGTAAGCCTTCGAACAGGCACCCGCCCACCCGGCGTGCTTGATCTGCCTCACGAGTGAAATCGGGGGCGCACGGAACTGCGGAATCCGTGGTTGGTGTGCCCTCCGTGCCTAGATGGCAAACCCCGTCTGTCGACGCACTCCGGAGGTTCCATGCCCGCGACCGCGGTGCTGATCGGCGCGTTCCTGACCCTGGCCGGCCTCGGAATCCTGACCCTGTGCAGCGTGCGCAGCATCACTCGCCGGAGGCCGCCGCCGCCCCCGGCACAGGGGTGCGCCCCGCGCGGCGCCCGTGTGTAGCTTTGGATGTCGGTCTGAGACCCTGATGCTGAGCAGTAACTTTTGGACACCGGAAGGACGGTCGTGCACATCGTCATCATGGGCTGCGGAAGAGTGGGTTCCGCTCTTGCCCAGACCCTGGAGCAACAGGGGCATACGGTCGCCGTGATCGACCAGGACCCCACCGCCTTCCGCCGGCTCGGCCCGGGCTTCGGCGGCCGCCGGGTCACCGGGGTCGGCTTCGACCAGGACACGCTGCGCGAGGCGGGGATCGAGGAGGCCGGCGCCTTCGCCGCCGTCTCCAGCGGTGACAACTCCAACATCATCTCCGCGCGCGTGGCCCGCGAGATGTTCGGCGTGGAGAACGTGGCCGCCCGCATCTACGACCCCCGCCGGGCCGAGGTCTACCAGCGCCTGGGCATCCCCACCGTGGCCACGGTCCGCTGGACCGCCGACCAGATGCTGCGGCGGCTGCTGCCCTCGGGCGCCGAGCCGCTGTGGCGCGACCCCACCGGCGGGGTGCAGCTCGCCGAGGTGCACGCCTCCCCCAAGTGGGTCGGCCACAAGATCAGCCGGCTCCAGGAGGAGACGGGTGTCCGGGTGGCGTTCCTGACCCGGCTCGGTGAGGCGGTGCTGCCCACCTCGCAGACGGTGTTGCAGGAGGGCGACCTCGTGCACGTGATGATGCGGACGGACGACGTGGAGAAGGTCGAGGCGGCGTTCGCCGCGGGCCCGGAAGAGGAGGGCGGTCACTGATGAGGGTCGCCATTGCCGGGGCCGGCGCGGTGGGCCGCTCGATCGCGGGCGAGCTGCTGGAGAACGGCCATGAGGTACTGCTGATCGACAAGGCGCCGACCGCCATCTCGGTGGAGCGGGTGCCCCAGGCGGAGTGGCTGCTGGCCGACGCCTGCGAGATCACCTCCCTGGACGAGGCGGCGCTCCAGCGCTGCAACGTCGTGATCGCCGCGACCGGCGACGACAAGGTCAACCTGGTCGTCTCCCTCCTGGCCAAGACGGAGTACGGCGTCCCGCGCGTCGTCGCCCGGGTCAACAACCCCAAGAACGAGTGGCTGTTCAACGAGGCCTGGGGCGTGGACGTGGCCGTCTCCACCCCGCGCCTGATGTCCGCCCTGGTCGAGGAGGCGGTGAGCGTCGGCGACCTGGTCCGCCTGCTCCGCTTCAGCCACGGCGACGCCAACCTGGTCGAGCTGACCCTGCCCGAGGAATCGGCCCTGGCCGGCACCCAGGTCGGCGATGTGGAGTGGCCGCAGGACACCTCCCTGGTCACCATCATCCGCGGCAACCGGGTGCTGACCCCCTCCAGGGAGGACTCCCTGGAGCCCGGCGACGAGCTGCTGTTCGTGGCCGCGCAGGCCCGGGAGGAACAGCTGGAGGAGCTGCTCTCGGTACGCCGGGAAGAGGTCTGACGCTTCCGGCGGTACGACGGTGAAGGGCGCCCTTGCCGGCAAGGGCGCCCTTCACCGTTCCATGACCTCGTCGTCCCGTGGGCTCGTCGTCCCGTGGGCTCGTCGTCCCGTGGCCTCGTCGCCGCGTGACCGGTCTGGCCGGCTACGCGTCCCGGCGGTGCCGGCCGCCCTGGGCGCCGCCGTCGTCACCGGTGCCGATGGCTCCGGCGGTCCCGGTGGCCCCGGTGGTCTCCCCGGCCTGCGCGGCCTTGCGCGCCTCCTCGGCCTTCTCCTCCGCCTCCAGCTCGGCGAAGACGTCGATCGGCGCCGGGGCCTTCGCCAGGAAGACCCAGGTCAGCCAGACCGCGAGCAGGAACGGCGGGATCTTCAGGGCGACCAGGACCCAGCCGAGCTGCGCGGTGTCGGCCCACCAGTACAGCGGGAAGAGGATCGCGCACTTGGCGAGCAGGATCAGCCCCCAGGCCCAGCTGGCCTTCGCGTACGCCTTCTTGCGGCCCGGGTTGCGGGTGCGCCAGGAGAGGTTCTCCTTGAAGACCGGGCCGAGGATGAGACCGATCAGGGGCACCCCGGCGAGGGTCGTGACGATGTACGCCAGCGCCAGGCCCAGCGTGTAGAGCATGCCGGGGAGGTAGAAGTCCTTGGCGTTGCCGGTGAACATCGCGAAGACGACGCCGAAGGCCACGCCGAAGACGCCGCTGAAGGCGTGCTTGACGGTGTCCTTCATCGCCAGCCGGACCACGACCAGCACCAGGGACACCACCAGCGCGGCGATCGCGGAGAGATGCAGGTCCTTGTTGATCGTGAAGATCGCGACGAAGAGCAGGCCCGGCACGACCGTCTCGACCATGCCGCGGACCCCGCCGAAGGCCTCGAACAGCGCCGCCTCCGTCACCGCGCGGGCGTCGTCGGGATGGGTCCGGTCGGTGTCTTCGGTGTCTTCGGTCGGCTTGTCGAGGGACGTCACCGGCTACTCCCGTCCGAGGGGTCGCAGTTCGTATTTCGGGTTGAACAGCACCCGGCGGCCCCGGCTCATCGAGATCCGGCCCGATGCGATCAGCTTGCGCCCCGGTTCTATGCCCACGATGGAACGCCTGCCGAGCCACACCACGTCCAGCGCGGCGGAGCCGTCGAACAGCTCGGCCTCCAGGGCCGGGACTCCGGCCCGCGGGCGCAGGGTGACCGTGCGCAAGGTACCAGTTACCGTGACGATCTGCCGGTCGTGGCAGTCGCCGATCCTGGTGCAGCCCGCCGTCTCGGCGTCCTCGCGCAGCTCCTCGGACTCCAGGTCCTCCTGCGACGAGGAGAGCCGGTCGAGCATGCGCCGGAACCGGCCCGCCGGCTTTTCGGAACGAGGAACAGCAGTCATATCTGAAAGCGTACCGGGGAGCACCGTCAGCGCTGTAAGGCCGCTCACCTCGCACCCGCACCGCGGCCGGGCCGCACCGCTCACTTCTCGAACCGGTAGCCCATCCCCGGCTCGGTGATGAAGTGCCGCGGGCGCGACGGGTCCGACTCCAGCTTCCGCCGCAGCTGCGCCATGTACACCCGCAGATAGTTGGTCTCGGTGCCGTATGACGGCCCCCAGACCTCTTGGAGCAGCTGCTTCTGGCTGACCAGGCGGCCGGTGTTGCGGACCAGGACCTCCAGCAGGTGCCACTCGGTCGGGGTGAGCCGGACGTCCTTGCCGTCGCGGTTGACCTTCTTCGCGGCGAGGTCGACGGTGAAGCCCGCCGTCTCGACGGTCGTCAGGTCGTCCTCGCCCGGCCCGACCGGCTCGGCCCGGCGGACCGCGGCCCGCAGCCGGGCCAGCAGTTCGTCCATGCCGAACGGCTTGGTGACGTAGTCGTCTGCGCCCGCGTCCAGCGCCTGGACCTTCTCGTCGGAGGAGTGGCGCGCGGAGAGCACCAGGATCGGCACGCGGGTCCAGCCGCGCAGGCCCCTGATCACCTCGACGCCGTCCATGTCGGGCAGCCCCAGGTCGAGGACGACCACGTCGGGGTGGCGGGAGGCGGCCAGCTCGAGCGCGGTGCTGCCGTCGCCGGCCGCGTCGACCTCGTACTTGCGCGCCTTGAGGTTGATCACGAGGGCGCGCACGATCTGCGGCTCGTCGTCGACCACCAGCACCCGGGTCGTCATAGGACCTGCCTTTCCGGTTCTGCGATGTCCGTGCCCGCGTCCACGCCCGCGTCCGTGCCCGGGAGTGCGGGACCTGCCGGCGCCGCGCGCAGGCTCAGCACCATGGTGAGCCCGCCGCCCGGCGTGTCCTCCGCGTCGAGGGTGCCGCCCATCGCCTCGGCGAAGCCCCGGGCGACCGCGAGGCCGAGTCCGACGCCGGCCCCGCGCGGAGCGTCACCGTACCGCTGGAACGGCTCGAAGATGCGGTCCTTGGCCTCGTCCGGCACGCCCGGGCCGCGGTCGACCACGCGCACCTCCACCCGGTCGGCGATGGCGCTCGCGGAGACCAGGACGCGACGTCCGCGCGGGCTGTACTTGACGGCGTTCTCCACCAGGTTGGCCACCGACCGCTCCAGCAGCCCGGGGTCGACGGCGACCATCGGCAGCGTCTCCGGCACGTCCAGCTCGACGCTGTCCTCGGGTACGCCGCCGAGGGCCATCGGTACGACCTCGTCGACGTCGATCTCGCGGATCAGCGGCGTGACCGTACCGGTCTGGAGCCGGGACATGTCGAGCAGGTTGCCCACGAGGTGGTCGAGCCGGTCGGCGCCCTCCTCGATGCCCTCCAGCAGCTCCGCCTGGTCCTCCTCGGACCAGGCGACGTCGTCGGAGCGCAGGGAGGACACGGCGGCCTTGATGCCGGCCAGCGGGGTGCGCAGGTCGTGGCTGACGGCGGCCAGCAGGGCGGTGCGGATGCGGTTGCCCTCGGCTAGCGTCCGGGCCCGGTCGGCCTCCTCCTGGAGGCGTCTGCGGTCGAGTACGACGGCGGCCTGGGCGGCGAAGGCGGCCAGCACCCGGCGGTCGGCGGCGGGCAGCACGCGCCCGGTGAGCGCGAGCGCCATGTGGTCGCCGGCGGGCACGTCGACGTCGGCGTCCTCGGGGCGCTCCAGCGCCGGCCCGAACCCGGCGCGGCCCGCGCAGGTCCAGGGCGCCACGTCGCTCTCCCGCTCCAGCAGGGCGGCCGACTCCATGGCGAAGGTCTCGCGCACCCGTTCCAGCAGCTCCTCCAGGCTGGTCTCGCCGCGCAGCACGTTCCCGGCGAGGAAGGAGAGGATCTCGGACTCGGCGCGCAGCCGGGCCGCCTGGTGGGTGCGGCGGGCGGCGAGGTCCACCACCGAGGCGACGGACATGCCGACGCCGAAGAAGATGGCGATGGCGACGATGTTCTTGGGGTCGGCGATGGTCAGCCGGTGCAGCGGCGGGGTGTAGAAGTAGTTCAGCAGCAGCGAGCCGAAGGCCGCCGAGGCGAGGGCGGGCGGCAGGCCGCCGAGCAGCGCGGCGGCGACGGTGACGGCCAGGAACAGCAGCATGTCGTTGGCGAGGCCGAGGTCGACGGTGTTCAGCAGCAGCGCGAGGACCGCGGGGCCGGCCAGGCCGACGGCCCAGCCCCAGAGGATCCTGGCCCGGCCGAGCCGGCCGCCGCGGGCCACGGGCAGTCCGCGGCCCTTGGCGACCTCCTCGTGGGTGACGATGTGCACGTCCAGGTCGGGGCCGGACTCCCGGGCGACCGTGGCGCCGACGCCGGGCCCGAAGACGTACTGCCAGGCCTTGCGGCGCGAGGAGCCCAGGACGATCTGGGTGGCGTTCACCCCGCGCGCGAAGTCCAGCAGGGCGGCCGGGATGTCGTCGCCGACGACGTGGTGGAAGGTGCCGCCGAGGTCCTCCACCAGGGTGCGCTGGACGGCCAGCTCCTTGGGGGAGGCCGAGGTCAGCCCGTCGCTGCGGGCGATGTAGACGGCCATGACCTCGCCGCCGGCGCCCTTCTCGGCTAGCCGGGCGGCCCGCCGGATGAGGGTGCGGCCCTCGGGGCCGCCGGTCAGGCCCACCACGATCCGCTCGCGTGAGCCCCATATCTTCGAGACCCGGTGTTCGCTGCGGTACTCGTTCAGGTACTCGTCGACCCGGTCGGCCACCCACAGCAGCGCCAGCTCGCGCAGGGCGGTGAGGTTGCCGGGCCGGAAGTAGTTGGACAGGGCCGCGTCGACCTTGTCCGGCTGGTAGATGTTGCCGTGGGCCATCCGCCGGCGCAGGGCCTGCGGGGACATGTCGACCAGCTCGATCTGGTCGGCCCGGCGCACCACCTCGTCCGGGACGGTCTCGCGCTGGCGCACCCCGGTGATCGACTCCACGACGTCACCGAGTGACTCCAGGTGCTGGATGTTGACGGTGGAGACGACGTCGATGCCGGCGGCGAGCAGTTCGGCCACGTCCTGCCAGCGCTTGGCGTTGCGGGAGCCCGGGACGTTGGTGTGGGCCAGCTCGTCCACGAGGGCGACGGCGGGGGCCCGGCGCAGCACGGCGTCGACGTCCATCTCGCCGAAGGTGGCGCCCCGGTACTCCAGCCGTCTGCGCGGCACCTGCTCCAGACCGTGCAGCATCACCTCGGTGCGCGGCCGGCCGTGGTGCTCCACGAACGCGACCACGCAGTCGGTACCCCGCTCGATCCGGCGGTGCGCCTCGGCGAGCATGGCATAGGTCTTGCCCACGCCCGGTGCCGCACCGAGGTAGATCCGCAGCTTGCCGCGTGCCATGGCCCCATTGTCTTCCCGTGTCCGATGCCTACGCAGCGTCGACCCTACGGCCAACAATCACGGCAAACGGGACAGGGGTACGTGCGGTGGACAACTTTGACGCAACCCTGATGAGCGCCCCTGAGAACCGGCCGGGTCCGGCGGGCGGCGCGGAGGACCGGGAGGAGCCCGAAGGGCCGCGAACGGCCTCGCACCCGGCGTCGGCGCCTCCCCCCGCCGGGGCGACCCCGTCGGCGTGTGGCCGCGAAAGCGAGAACGGGCCGTGCCCCTTGGAGGCACGGCCCTCAAACCCTGCTGAACCTGTCGGACACGCTGGACCCGGCGGAGCGTCTAGCGGACTTCCGTGATCTCCGGTCCGCGCTGCAACTGCCCCATGCCGCCGGAGAACCGCGAGGACTCCTCCTGCTGCACGCCCTCGGGGACCATCTGCGCGTCGTTCGGCAGCTTCAGGACGATCGGGTCGCGCGGGGCCATCGGACCCTCGCCGCGGACCACGACGGTGTCACGGAAGATCTGCTCCAGCAGTCCGGCGGCCTGCGGCTGCACCGCGCCCTGGCCGGAGATCACACCGCGCAGGAACCAGCGCGGGCCGTCCACGCCGACGAACCGGACGACCTGGAAGCCACCGGTGCCGTCGGGCAGCTGCACCGGCACCTGGGCGCGCAGCTCCCAGCCGAGCGGGCCCTCGACCTCGTCGACGATGCCACCCTGCTGGGTGATGCCGGCCCCGATCTCCTCGCGGACCTCGCCCCAGATGCCCTCGCGCTTGGGCGCGGCGAACGCCTGGAGCTGGACGGCGCTGTCCCGCAGTACGACGGTCGCGGCGACGATGGCGTCACCGGCGACCTCGACCCGCAGCTCCATGCCGTCGACGCCCGGCACGAACAGACCGCCGAGGTCCACGCGGCCCTCGGCCGGGTCGCGGACCTCGCTGCTGTCCCAGGGACCGTCGGGCCGGGGCCCGGGCTCCAGCCGGACGCGCTCGCGTTCGGCCTCCTCGTCCGCCTCGGTGTCGACGCTGTCGACGACCTGCTCGGCCTCGCCGGCCGCGTCCTCGGCGGCACCCTTCTTCTTGCGACGTCCGAACACGTCACTGTCCTTCCCGGTCGGATACGACCGAAGCGTATCGATTCCCACCCGTCGGACCGCCGTCGGCGGCCCGACCGCTTGTGCCGCTCTCGCCGCCCACCGCGGCATGGCCACCGGTGGACCCGAAGCCCCCTTCGGCCCGCGCGGAGCCGGGAAGTTCCGCCACCTCCTGGAAGCGGACCCTCTCGACCTGCTGGACGACCAGTTGGGCAATCCGGTCGAAGCGCTCGAACCGCACGCTCTCGCGCGGGTCGAGATTCACCACGATCACCTTGATCTCCCCACGGTACCCGGCATCAACCGTCCCCGGGGCATTCACGAGGGCGACACCGCAGCGTGCGGCGAGGCCGGAACGCGGATGCACGAACGCCGCGTACCCCTCCGGGAGGGCGATCGACACTCCCGTGGGCAGGACGGCCCGCTCCCCGGGGGCCAGTTCGCACGCCTCGGTGGTACGCAGGTCGGCTCCGGCGTCGCCCGGGTGTTCGTAGGCCGGGAGCGGCACCTCGGGGTCGACGCGCCGGATCAGCACGTCGAGGGGGTCGCGGCTCACGGGTTCACCTCGAAGGCGCGGGCGCGCCGGACCTGGTCCGGGTCGCTCATGGCGGCCTGGATCTCCGCCTCGCGGCCGTGGTCGATGAAGTGGTCGACCTTGACCTCGATGAAGAGGGCGTCGGCGCGGACGGCGACCGGGCCGTCGGGGCCGCCGATGCGCCCGGTGGCGGTGGAGTAGATCTTCCGCCCGGCGACGGCGGTGATCTCGGCCTCCAGGTACAGCGTGGTGCCGACCGGCACGGGCCGTACGAAGTCCGTCTCCAGCCGTCCGGTCACGGCGATGGTGCGCAGCAGCCAGTTCAGCGAGCCCAGGGTCTCGTCCAGGGCCGTGGCCAGCACTCCGCCGTGCGCGAGGCCGGGGGCGCCCTGGTGGGCGGGCTGCACGGTGAACTCGGCGGTCAGCGAGACGCCCTCGCCGGCCCGGGCCTGGAGGTGCAGTCCGTGCGGCTGTCCGGGGCCGCACCCGAAACAGTGCTCGTAATGGGCGCCGAGAAGCTCCCCGGGCGCGGGCGCGTCGGGGTGCCGTACCGGTTTCCCCGCCTCGGCGGGCGGCTCAAGAGCTGCGGAACTACCACTCACAGGCGCAGACCTTACCCGCGCGCCGGGGTGTTCCGGACCCCGTGCCAAGCTTGGTTTCATGCAGCTTTCCGCCACCCCGTACGAAGAACGCCTCACCGCCCCCCGCTCCTGGTGGCTGATCAGCTTCCTGGTGGGTGTCTCGTTCGCCCTGATCCTGCTTCCGTTCGGCACGTTGCCGCTGCTCGGCGGCCTGGTCGGCGGTACGGCCGCGGCGGCGGTGGTGGCGAGCGCGTACGGCTCCCCGCGGATCCGGGTCGTGGGCGACTCGCTGATCGCGGGCGAGGCGAAGATCCCGGTGTCGGCGCTGGGGGCGGCGGAGGTCCTGGACGCGGAGGAGGCCCGCGCCTGGCGGACGTACAAGGCCGACACCCGCGCCTTCCTGCTGCTGCGCGCCTACATCCCGGGGGCGCTGCGCGTGGAGGTCACGGACCCGGAGGACCCGACGCCGTACCTGTACCTGTCGACGCGGGAGCCGGAGCGGCTGGCGGCGGCGATCGAGGCGGCGCGCGTGGCCGGCGCCCAGGCCCGCGGGGCCGGGGCCTAGGAGTCCTTCGGGAGCTTCCCCAGCTCCAGCGGATCTGCCGGCTTCTCCAGCGGCGGCAGTTCCGGCAGCTCGTCCCAGGGCACCTGGATCTTGCGCAGGTCGGCCCGGATGCGGCCGGCGAGTCTTCTGGTGTCCCGGCGGTTCATGACCGCGCCGACCGCGGCGCCGACCAGGAACGGCATCAGGTTGGGCAGGTCGCGGACCATCCGCTTCATGATCTGCTGGCGCAGCTCGCGCTTCATCCGGCCGCCGAGGGCCGTGTCGTACGTCGACGGCTTCATCACGTCGATGCCGCGCTCCCCCGACCAGGAGGACAGATACGCGGTGGAACGGGCCTTGAGGCTGCCCGGCGGGCGCACCCCGTAGACCTCGTACAGCTCGGCGATCAGCTTCAGCTCGATCGCGGCGACCCCGGTGATCTCCGTGGCCAGTTCGGTGGGCAGGGCCGGGGGTATCGGCAGCATCGCCGCCGCGCCGATTCCGGCGCCGACCGTCGAGGTGCCGGCCGCCGCGCCCGCCACCAGCTTGTCGGCGATCTCCTCGGGGCCCAGGCCGGGGAACTGTCCGCGCAGGGCCGCGAGGTCGCGTACGGGGACACGCGGGGCGATCTCGATGATCCGGTCCGCGAGGTACGACAGGCCCGCGCGAGCGCGGCTGCCGCCCCTGCGGGCGCCTTCCCGGGCCAGATCCCGGGCCTTGTCGCGGACGGCGACCGCCCGGCGACGGGCTACGGGTGCCGGGCGACGGTCCGGCACCGGCAGGTCGTCCGAACCGTCCGCCGGTCCGAGGAGGGCTCCCGTTCCGGGGGAGCCCCCCTCGTCGTCACGCGCGCCGTGCGGGCCGTCGGCCGGCCCTTGGTCCGCTTTCCGCAACGGGAAGCGGCGCTTCCGGGGAGGGGTCGAGCCAGACATGGCCGACCCGTCCTCAGTCGCAGTCGCGGCAGATCGGCTGACCGTTCTTCTCCCTGGCCAGCTGGCTGCGGTGGTGCACCAGGAAGCAGCTCATGCAGGTGAACTCGTCCTGCTGCTTGGGCAGTACCCGGACGGCCAGTTCCTCGTTCGAGAGGTCGGCGCCGGGCAGTTCGAGCCCTTCGGCGGCCTCGAACTCGTCGACGTCCACCGCCGAGGTGGACTTGTCGTTCCGCCGGGCCTTCAGCTCTTCAAGGCTGTCCGAGTCGACGTCGTCGTCGGTCTTGCGTGGAGTGTCGTAATCGGTTGCCATAGTCGCTCTCCCCCTCTGGGTGTCTGCGGTGTCTCCAGCGCACGTAACGCGTGAGAGGCCGGACTTGTGCCCGACCTGAGGCGGAGATTTTGCCTCACATCAAGGTCTGTTACTCAATCGACACCCAACCCGACCCCTCAGGAGTGATCGGCTTGGATGGCGGTGTGGACCGTACACGGTTCTGATGTCGCACCTCAAAGGCGCCTCACCGTGTACTTCCCGTGATCAAGAGCCCTGAAAACCAGGACTTTCCCGGCTTTCCCCCTTGCGTCATGATCACCGTGCGTACACGGCCGGAAATCCACCGGTGTGATCGATCACACAGGAGGGGCTCCATTCGGCGGCCGGGGAATTACGCGGAAAGCGAACACCGTCCGCGTGTGTCGGTCCGTGTCACACCTGCATGGTGACGCGCATCTCCAGCCCGCCGCCCTCACGGGGCCGGGCCTGGATGTGGCCGCCGTGCGCCCGGGCCACGGACCGGACGATGGACAGGCCGAGGCCCACCCCCTTGTCGCTGCCCGTGCGCTCGGTGCGCAACCGCCGGAAGGGCTCGAAAAGGTTGTCGATCTCGTACGCCGGGACCACCGGCCCGGTGTTGGAGACCGTCAGCACCGCCTGCCCGTGCTCGAGCGCGGTGTTCACCTCCACCCAGCCGTTCTCCGGCACGTTGTAGCGCACCGCGTTCTGCACCAGGTTCAGCGCGATCCGCTCCAGCAGCACGCCGTTGCCCTGCACCACGGCCGGCCCGCGCTCGCCGCGGATCTTCACGCCCTTGCTCTCGGCCTCGGCATGCACCTGGTCGATGGCCTGCGTGGCGACCTCGGCCAGGTCGACCGGTTTGCGCTCGACGATCTGGTTGTCGCTGCGCGCCAGCAGCAGCAGCCCCTCGACCAGCTGCTCGCTGCGCTCGTTGGTGGCCAGCAGCGTCTTGCCCAGCTGCTGGAGTTCCACCGGCGCGTTGGGGTCCGACAGGTGGACCTCCAGCAGCGTGCGGTTGATCGCGAGCGGGGTGCGCAGCTCGTGCGAGGCGTTCCCGACGAAGCGCTGCTGGGCCGTGAAGGCGCGCTGAAGCCGCTCCAGCATGTCGTCGAAGGTGTCCGCCAGCTCCTTCAGCTCGTCGTCCGGCCCGTCCAGCTCGATGCGGCGGGACAGGTCCGAGCCGGCGACCTGGCGGGCGGTGCGGGTGATCCGGCCGAGCGGTGAGAGCACCCGGCCGGCCATCGCGTACCCGAAGGCGAAGGCGATCACGGCCAGGCCCAGCAGCGCCAGCAGGGAGCGGCTGAGCAGGTTGTCCAGGGCCGTCTGGCGCTGCTGGTCCACGCAGTGGGCGATGGCGTCGTTGAAGTCCGACAGCGGCAGGCTGGTGGTGTTGATCGCGGTGATCGCGGGGCAGTTGTCGCTGGCGACCCGGATCGACGTACCGCTCACGATCTTGAACAGCGGCTGGTTGCCGGTGCTGATCGCCTGCGCGGCGAGCAGGTAGATGATCGACAGCAGCAGGATGCCGGCGATCAGGAACATGCCGCCGTACAGCAGCGTCAGCCGTATGCGGATGGTCGGGCGCAGCCACGGGAACGGCGGCTGCGGCCTCCTGGGGTCCCAGGTGGGCTTCGGGGGCGCCTGGGGCGGCGCGGGGGTGGCTGCCACGGCGATCAGATCCGGTAGCCGGAGCCGGGGACGGTGACGATGACGGGCGGCTCGCCCAGCTTGCGGCGCAGGGTCATCACCGTCACGCGCACCACGTTGGTGAACGGGTCGGTGTTCTCGTCCCAGGCCTTCTCCAGCAGCTGTTCCGCCGAGACGACCGCGCCCTCGCTGCGCATGAGGACCTCCAGCACCGCGAACTCCTTGGGTGCGAGCTGGACCTCCTTGCCGTCGCGGAAGACCTCGCGGCGGTTGGGGTCGAGCTTGATGCCGGCGCGCTCCAGGACCGGCGGCAGGGGCACGCTGGTGCGGCGGCCGAGGGCGCGCACGCGCGCGATCAGCTCGCTGAAGGCGAACGGCTTCGGCAGGTAGTCGTCGGCGCCGATCTCCAGGCCCTCGACGCGGTCGCTGACGTCGCCGGAGGCGGTGAGCATCAGCACGCGCGTGGGCATGCCCAGTTCGACGATCTTGCGGCAGACGTCGTCGCCGTGCACGAGCGGGAGGTCGCGGTCGAGGACGACCACGTCGTAGTCGTTGACGCCGATGCGCTCCAGGGCGGCCGCACCGTCGTACACGACGTCGACGGCCATGGCCTCCCGGCGCAGCCCGGTGGCCACCGCATCGGCGAGCAGTTGCTCGTCCTCGACGACGAGTACGCGCACGTCCCTTGTCCTTCCTGTGTCCACCCGCGTAGCGCGCTGTGAGCGCGCGCGGCAGGGGTCCTTCGTGGGGTGTGGCTCCCATCCTGCCCTTTTCGGCCGTAAGTCGGCTGTAAGACGAGGTTCGGACCGCAGGGACGGGGGTCCGGGGGCGGAACGACGAGAATTTCTCCACGGTCGAGGTTTCCCCGGAGGAGAGCGGGGGGAGGACGGCTTTACACCCCGCGATCACGCTCTGCATGTGCCGCAGCACCATGCGGTACTCCGCCCTCCGCTTCGCAGAGCGGGCGTGGGTGTCCAGGCACCGTCGCCGCCCGGCCGGGCAGCGCTGGGCACCCGCGAGAGACGTGATCGCCCCTTCCCTACGGCACACCCCGGTGCCACCGACCCACGACCCAGGACGAGGGGGCGCAGCATGGACGCTTTCACCGCAGGACTCCTCCAGCGCATAAAGGCGACCGAGTCCGACCTGTCGCGGGCTCGTGACGAAGGCGACGACTTCCTCGCGGAGGTGGAGCAGGCAGAGCTGGACGACCTGCGACGCCTCGCCGCCGAACACGGTGTGGAGGTCGGCGCGTCACGCGTCTGATCTGCCAGAGCGCACGGCGAGGGACCCCGGCGAATCCAGCGCCGGGGTCCTTCGCGTGCGGGCGGGCCGGCACGGCCGGCCCGGGTCCGGGTACCCCCGGTCAGTCGTGCCAGGCCCCGAAGTCCTCCAGCAGCCGCTGGAGCGGCTCGAAGACCCCCGGCGTGCCCGCGACCGTCAGCTCCCGTGACGGGCGCTCTCCGGGCCGCCCACCGGTCAGCGCGCCCGCTTCCCGGGCGATCAGGTCCCCGGCGGCGAAGTCCCACGCGTGCAGACCCCGCTCGTAGTACCCGTCGAGCCGGCCGCAGGCCACGTCGCACAGGTCGACCGCCGCCGAGCCGCCGCGCCGGATGTCCCGCAGCAGCGGGATCAGCCGGTTGGCCACCCCGGCCTGGTGGGTGCGGACCTCGGTGACGTAGTTGAAGCCGGTGGAGACGAGTGCCTGGTCCAGCGGGGGCGCGGGCCGGCAGGCGAGCGCCCGCTCCCCCTCCCACGCGCCCGTGGCCCACGCGCCGCCGCCGCGCACGGCGTGGTACGTCTCGCCGCGCATCGGAGCCGCGACGACCCCGACGACGGTCTCGCCGTCCCGCTCGGCCGCGATGGACACCGCCCAGGTCGGCAGCCCGTACAGGTAGTTGACCGTGCCGTCCAGCGGGTCGATCACCCAGCGGACGCCGCTCGTGCCCTCGACGGAGGCGCCCTCCTCGCCGAGGAAGCCGTCGTCGGGGCGGCGGCCGGAGATCAGATCGGTGATCAGCTTCTCGGCCGCGATGTCCATCTCGGTGACGACGTCGATGGGGCTGGACTTGGTCCGGGCCACGGCCAGGTCGGCGGGGCGGCCGTCACGCAGCAGCTCGCCGGCCCGGCTGGCGGCCTCCCGGGCGAGGTCGAGCAGGTCCCGGTGCGGGGTGTCGGTCACGGGTCTCCTCACGCGTAGGGGCTGTCGGCACCCGCGGCGGCCGGGTGCGGGACCCGGGCCGGGCAGCAGCCGACCGGGCACAGGTCGTGGCTGGGGCCGAGCGCGCCCAGGGCGCAGCGGGTGACCTCCCGGCCGCGCTCCGCGGCGGCCCGCTCCAGGATCAGCTCGCGGACGGCCGCGGCGAACCGCGGGTCGGCGCCCACGGTGGCCGAGCGGCGCACCGGCAGCCCCAGCTCCTCGGCCTTGGCCTTCGCCTCGGTGTCGAGGTCGTAGAGGACCTCCATGTGGTCGGAGACGAAGCCGATGGGGGCCATGACCACGGCCGGGACGCCGGCGGCGTGCCGCTCCTCCAGGTGGTCGCAGATGTCGGGCTCCAGCCAGGGGATGTGCGGGGCGCCGGAGCGGGACTGGTAGACGAGCCGCCAGGGGTGGTCCACGCCGGTGCGCTCGCGGACGGCGTCGGCGATCAGCCGGGCGACGTCCAGGTGCTGCGCGACGTAGGCGCCGCCCTCGCCGTGGGCCTCGACCGGGCCGGAGGTGTCGGCGGCGGAGGTCGGGATGGAGTGGGTGGTGAAGGCGACGTGGGCACCCTCGCGCACGTCCTCGGGGAGGTCGGCGAGGGAGCGCAGCACGCCGTCGGTCATGGGCTCGACGAAGCCGGGGTGGTTGAAGTAGTGCCGCAGCTTGTCGATCCTCGGCGGCTCCAGGCCCTCGGCCTCCAGCGCGGCCAGCGCGTCGGCGAGGTTCTCGCGGTACTGGCGGCAGCCCGAGTAGGACGCGTAGGCGCTGGTGGCGAGGACCAGGACCCGCCGGTGGCCGTCGGCGACCATCTGGCGCAGGGTGTCCGTCAGGTACGGCGCCCAGTTCCGGTTGCCCCAGTAGACCGGCAGGTCCAGGCCGTGTCCGGCGAAGTCCTCGCGCAGGGCCTCCAGCAGGGCGCGGTTCTGGTCGTTGATGGGGCTGACCCCGCCGAAGAGGAAGTAGTGCCGGCCGACTTCCTTGAGGCGTTCCTTCGGGATGCCGCGCCCGCGCGTGACGTTCTCCAGGAACGGGACCACGTCGTCCGGGCCTTCGGGGCCGCCGAAGGAGAGCAGGAGCAGGGCGTCGTACGGGGTGGCATCGAGCGCGTCTGGCATGACTCGATCCTGCCACCCGGTACCGACAGCCGGACAACAGCGGGGTGGAGAGTCCGATTCGAGTTGTTCGCGCGGGTAGCCCCCTGCCGGATCCCCGGTCGGTCCCCGTCCGGATTCCCACCGGGCGACGGGAGACTTAGGGTCACCTAACCAGTAAGCTATAACCTCGCACTTCACGCATTACGGAGATCCGCGTGCCCAGCCCTTACAGAGCCCTGTTCGCCGAGCCCGGCACCAAGGCGTTCTCCGCCGCGGGATTCCTCGGCCGGATGCCGCTGTCCATGATGGGCATCGGCGTGGTCACGATGGTCTCCCAGCTCACCGGGCGGTACGGCCTCGCGGGCGCCCTGTCGGCCACCATCGCGCTGTCCGCCGCCGCGATCGGACCGCAGATCTCCCGGCTGGTGGACCGGCACGGCCAGCGCCGGGTGCTGCGCCCCGCCACCCTGGTCGCGCTCACCGCGGCGGCCGGACTGCTGCTCGCCGCGCACCTGCGGTGGCCGGACTGGACGCTGTTCGTCTGCGCGGCCGGGATCGGCTCGGTGCCGAGCCTGGGCGCCATGATCCGGGCGCGCTGGGCGGCGCTGTACCGGGGCACGCCCCGGCTGCACACCGCCTACTCGTTCGAGTCGGTCGTCGACGAGGTCTGCTTCATCTTCGGGCCGATCATCTCCATCGGCCTGTCCACGGCCTGGTTCCCCGAGGCGGGCCCGCTGCTGGCCGCCTGCTTCCTGGCGGCCGGCGTGCACTGGCTGACCGCCCAGCGTGCGACCGAGCCGGTGCCGCTCCCGCGCGAGAGGCACGGCGGCGGCAGCGCGCTGCGCGCGGTGGGGCTGCGGGTACTGGTGGCGACCTTCGTGGCGACGGGGTCGATCTTCGGCGCCGTGGACGTGGTCACGGTCGCCTTCGCCGACGAGCGCGGCCACAAGGGCGCCGCGAGCGTGGTCCTGGCGCTGTACGCGGCCGGCTCCTGCGCGGCTGGCGTGGTCTTCGGACTGCTGCGCTTCGGCGGGGCGCCGGAGCGCCGCTGGCTGCTGGGCGTGACGGCGATGGCCGTGAGTATGATCCCCCTCCTACTGGTCGGAAACCTGCCGCTTCTGGCCGTGGCGCTGTTCGTTGCGGGGCTGTCCATCGCACCGACGATGATCACGACGATGTCCCTCATCGAAGAGCACGTACCTCGCGCGCAGCTCACCGAGGGCATGACCTGGGTGAGTACCGGCCTGGCGGTCGGTGTCGCGCTCGGCTCCTCCGCGGCCGGCTGGGTGATCGACGCGGCCGGAGCACGGGCCGGGTACGGGGTTCCGGTGGTGTCCGGGGCCGTCGCGGTCGCGGTCGGTTTCCTCGGGTACCGCCGGCTGCGCAGGCCGGCCGCGGGGCGGGGAGGCACCGTTGAGCAGCACAGCGAGCGGGAAGAGCGGCACCTGGCGTAACTGGGGCGGCAACGTCTCCGCCCGGCCCGCCCGGCAGGTCGCGCCGGCCTCGGTGGAGGAGCTGGCCGCGGTGGTGCGCCGGGCCCGGGAGGACGGCCTGAAGGTGAAGGCGGTCGGAACCGGGCACTCCTTCACCTCGATCGCCGCCACCGACGGTGTGTTGATACGCCCTCAACTGTTGACCGGCATACGTGACGTCGACCGGCGGTCCATGACGGTCACGGTGGAGGCGGGCACCCCGCTCAAGAGACTCAACGTCGCCCTCGCGCGCGAGGGGCTGTCGCTCACCAACATGGGCGACATCATGGAGCAGACCGTCTCCGGGGCCACCAGCACCGGCACGCACGGCACGGGCCGCACGTCCGGCTCCATCGCCGCCCAGATCAAGGGGCTGGAACTCGTCACGGCCGACGGCTCGGTGCTCACCTGCTCCGAGGAGGAGAACCCCGACGTCTTCGCCGCCGCCCGGATCGGGCTCGGCGCCCTGGGCGTGGTCACCGCGATCACGTTCGCCGTGGAGCCCCTCTTCCTGCTGACCGCGCGCGAGGAACCGATGCCGCTGGACCGGGTCCTCGCCGAGTTCGACCAGCTGTGGGCGGAGAACGAGCACTTCGAGTTCTACTGGTTCCCGCACACCGGCAGCACCACCACCAAGCGCAACAACCGCAGCGCCGGCCCCGAGCGGCCGGTGGGGCGCCTGGCGGGCTGGTTCGAGGACGAGTTCCTCTCCAACGGGGTGTTCCAGGCGGCCCAGTGGGCCGGCCGTGCCGTCCCGGCCACGATCCCCTCGATCGCCCGGATCTCCAGCCGGGCGCTGTCCGCGCGGACCTACACCGACATCCCGTACAAGGTGTTCACCTCACCGCGCCGGGTGCGCTTCGTGGAGATGGAGTACGCCGTCCCGCGCGCGGCCCTGGTGGAGACGCTGCGCGAACTGCGTGCCGTGATCGACCGCTCGGGGCTGCGGGTCAGCTTCCCGGTCGAGGTGCGCACCGCCCCGGCCGACGACATCACCCTGTCCACCGCCTCCGGCCGGGACAGCGCCTACATCGCCGTGCACATGTTCCGGGGCACGCCGTACCAGGCGTACTTCACCGCCGCCGAGCGCGTCTTCACGGCGCACGAGGGGCGTCCGCACTGGGGCAAGGTGCACACGCGGGACGCGGAGTACCTCGACCGGGTGTATCCGCGGTTCGGCGAGTTCACCGCGCTGCGGGACCGCCTTGACCCGGAACGTCTGTTCCAGAACGACTACTCGCGGAGGGTTCTGGGGGCGTAGGCGTCGTGACCGGTGCGCCGGGCGCGCTCGTCGTGGGCGCCGGGGTGACCGGGGCGGACGGGTCGGCGCTCGGGTCCGTGTCCGGGCCGCCGCTCGGGCGCGCGTCCGGTTCCGCGCTCGCCGAGCCGCCCGTCCCCGGGGTCGCGCCGTGGGTCGTGCCGCCGGCCGTGCCGCCGTCGGTGGAGGGCGTGCGCCGCGGGAACGGGGTGTCCGAGGGGGCGGGCTCGTCACCGGACGTACCACCGGAGGCGCCCCGGCCGGAGACCGCGTCGCTGACCGTCGTGCCCCGGCCGCCGCTGAAGCTGCTGCCGGACACCAGCTCGTACGTGGTGATGCCGGCCATGGTGACCCCGAAGACCAGGGCCGCGGCGACCAGCGGGCGGCGCCAGCTCTTCACCCGCGCGCGGTAGACGGTGCCCGCGGTGAACTCGCCGGCCGGCGCGGGCGTCCGCTCCCCCGGCCGGGGCGCCACGACGGTCTTCTCCCGGAGCTGCTCCCCCGTCCGCCTGAAGAAGTGCTGGAACAGCGTGCCCCCGCAGGTGGCGACGATGCTGACCACGCCGGCGCCCAGGATCGTGCCGTACACCCCGAAGTACGAAGCCAGTTTGGCCGCCACGACCGCCGCCAGGGCGCTGCCGGCGACCTGGGGGACGCTCAGATCGATCCGCTTCCGCCCCGTATCGGGTGTCTCACGCATACCCGGACCTTGCCTGCCTTTCCCGTACTTGATCGACATTGTTCGACCGACTGCACGAGAAGGGGACGTACGGACGAAACCATTAGTTCCGTTTCTGGCGATTCCGTGAAGTACGCCACCCTCGCGATCGACGGAAGTGGTTGAGAACGACCAAGTCGCGACCTTCCCCGAAGTAGAGCAGCGCGCCAATCCACGCAGGTGGTCCAAATGGAGTACTGTTGCGAACCCTGGGTCCGGTCTCCCGTCAGGGTGCCCGGAGCCTGGCAGAACCGCCGGGAGGGAGCTAGTTGCACAGGGTGACGCAGTTGGTCACTTAGCGTTGTGAACAGGTAACCGTGCCATAACGGCGGTTCCGGGCCCGCGCCCGACACGCCGGGCAACTCGGCAAGGTTGTGGCAGGCTGCACCCGGGCAGGCCACACTCGACTAGCGGAAGCAGCGACGCACGTGACGTCGGCAGGCACCACCCGGGAGGTCCCCATGCCCGAACTGCGTGTCGTGGCCGTCTCGAATGACGGCACACGGCTGGTGCTGAAGGCTGCCGACTCAACGGAGTACACCCTTCCGATCGACGAACGGCTGCGCGCCGCCGTGCGCGGCGACCGGCCGCGCCTCGGCCAGATCGAGATCGAGGTCGAGAGCCACCTCCGCCCCCGCGACATCCAGGCCCGGATACGGGCCGGTGCCTCCGCGGAAGAGGTCGCGCAGCTCGCCGGCATCCCCGTCGACCGGGTACGGCGCTTCGAGGGTCCGGTCCTGGCCGAGCGCGCCTTCATGGCCGAGCGTGCCCGCAAGACCCCGGTCCGCCGCCCCGGCGAGAACTCCGGTCCGCTGCTCGGCGAGGCCGTGCAGGAGCGGCTGCTGCTGCGCGGGGCCGACAAGGACACCGTGCAGTGGGACTCCTGGCGCCGCGACGACGGCACCTGGGAGGTCCTGCTCGTCTACCGGGTGGCGGACGAACCGCACTCGGCGAGTTGGACGTACGACCCGCCCCGGCGGCTCGTACAGGCCGTGGACGACGAGGCGCGCTCGCTGATCGGCGAGTCCGACGACCTCGCCGTGCCCGAGCCGAGCTTCCCGTTCGTCCCGCGGATCGCCCGGCTGCCCCGCGACCGCGCGATGGACCGCGCCCTCGACCGGGATCGGCCCGGCCTGCCCGCGCAGCCGTCGGAGCCGGCCGAGGAGGGCGCGGGCGAACGCGACTCGCTGACCAGCCTGTTGGAGGCCGTGCCGAGCTTCCGGGGCGATCTGGTGGTCCCGGATCGTCCGTCGGAGTCCGCGGAGGAGTCCGAGGACGAGCCCGACGCCGAGGAACCGCCGGCGCCCGCCGCGTCGGCCGGGTCCGCCTACGCGGACGTCCTCATGCCTCGCTCGGTCGGCAGCCACCGCGACCGGCTGGTCGGCGCGACCGACCGCCAGGCCGAGGCCGACGGGGTCCGCCCCGGCCGCCGCGCCGCCGTCCCGAGCTGGGACGAGATCGTGTTCGGCACCCGGCGCAAGAAGCAGGAGTAGCGCTCCGCCACGGCGACGAGGGGGCACGCGCGCGTGCCCCCTGTCCCGCCGCCCGCTACTGCGGGTCGGCGCCCACCGCCACCGGCCGGGCCGGATCGGCGGACCACTCGGACCAGGACCCGACGTACAGCGCCGCCGGGATGCCCGCCACCGCCAGCGCCAGCGCCTCGTGGGCGGCGGAGACACCGGAGCCGCAGTACACGCCCACCTCGGCGTCCCCGGACACGCCCAGCGCCTTGAAGCGGTCCCGCAGCTCCGCCGCGGGCAGGAAGCGGCCGTCGGGGCCCACGTTCTCCGTCGTCGGCGCCGACACCGCGCCCGGGATGTGTCCGCCGACCCGGTCGATCGGTTCCACCTCGCCGCGGTAGCGCTCCCCCGCCCGCGCGTCCAGCAGCACTCCCGTACGGGCGAGGGCCGCGGCCCGGTCCGCGTCCAGCAGCCCGGCGGCGGCCGGCACCGGCGTGAAGTCCCCCTCGGCCGGGGCCGGCACGTCCGTGGACAGCTCCCCGGTCCAGGACGGCAACCCGCCGTCCAGCACCCGCACGTCCGGGTGACCCGTCCAGCGCAGCAGCCACCACGCGCGCGCGGCGGCCCAGCCCTGCCCGCCGTCGTACACGACGACCGGGCGGCCGGCCGACACGCCCGCGCGACGCATCGCGGCACCGAACTCGGCGAGGTCGGGCAGCGGGTGCCGGCCGCGGGCGCCGGGCGCGGACGCCAGCTCCCGGTCCAGGTCGACGAAGACCGCACCGGGAAGGTGTCCGGCCGCGTACTCGGCCCGGCCGTCGAAGGCCGGCGCGCCCGCCGCCTTCGCCACGCTCAGCTGCCAGCGCACGTCCAGCAGGACGGGCGGGTTGTCGCCGGCCAGCCCGGCGGCGAGTTCGGATGCGGTGATGATGGCTGTCATGGCGTCCATCCATACGCCAGGGGTGGCCGCGGCGTCCAGGTCCGGCTACTCTGCTCGGCCGGACACACTCGATCACGAGGTGTAAGGGATCGAGCACATGCCGTACAACCGGCGGACAGGCGTCGGCCACCGCCAAGCGACGAAAGACGGCAGATCGGGCATCCTCTCCGAGGTACGGCCGCGTGGCGCGGTACGGCCCCACGGCACCGCGGAGGATGCGGGCACCGGCACGGGCGTGCGCGCCGACGGCGCGGACATCCCTTCCGGGGAGCGGAAGCGACACGGCCACCGCGAGGGGCCGGGGAGAGAGTGATCGATGACCGAGGCACGGGAGTCGGCCGGTCCGCACGCGCGGCGCGTGCCCGGCACGCCCTGCTGGGTGAGCCTGATGGTCCACGGGCTGGACGCCACCGAGGAGTTCTACGGTGAGCTGTTCGGCTGGGAGTTCCGGCCGGGCCCGCAGCAGCTCGGACCGTATGTCCGGGCGCTGCTGGACGGGCGCGAGGTGGCCGGGATCGGCCAGCTGCCGCCGGACCGCCGGCTGCCGGTCGCCTGGACGCCGTACCTCGCCTCGGACGACGTGGACCGGACCGCCGACACGGTCCGGCTGTGCGGCGGCACGGTGGCCGTGGGGCCGCTGGACGCCGCCGAGGCCGGGCGGATGGCGATCGCCGCCGACCCGTCCGGCGCGGTGTTCGGGATCTGGCAGGGCTCGGCGCTCTTCGGCACGGCGATCACCGGTGTGCCCGGCACGCCCGTCTGGAACGAGCTGCTGACCTTCGAGACGGAGAGCGTCGCCAAGTTCTACCGGAGCGTCTTCCGCTACCAGGAGGAGCCGGTGGTCTCCGCCGGCTTCGACTACCTGACCCTGCGTCTGGACGGCCGGCCGGTGGCCGGGCTGCACGGCATGGGGCACGGCCTGCCGAGGGAGCGGGGGTCTTACTGGCAGACGTACTTCGAGGTCGCCGACATCGCCGAGACGCTGCGGCGGGTCACCGGGCTGGGCGGACGGATCCTCAGACCGGCCCACGACGGCGCGCACGGGCGGACGGCGACGGTGGCGGACCCGGAGGGCGCCGAGTTCTCCGTGGTCCAGGGCCCGCGCTGAGCCCTCAGGAGGGCGAGACGGGCAGCACGTCCGGGGAGAGGGCCGCCGCGCGGGCCGACGCGGCGGTCATCCGGCGCCGGTGGTGGCGGCGGCACAGCACCTCGTAGCCGACCTCGCCCGCGGACTGGTTGACGTCCCCGACGACCACCTGGGCGCCCTCGACCACCATCGCGCCGCCCACCGTGCGGGCGTTGTGCGTGGCGCGGGCGCCGCACCAGCACAGCGCCTCCACCTGGAGCACCTCGATCCGGTCGGCCAGCTCCACCAGCCGCTGCGAGCCGGGGAAGAGCTTGGAGCGGAAGTCGGTGGTGATGCCGAAGGCGAACACGTCCAGGCCGAGGTCGTCCACCACGCGCGCGAGCTGGTCGATCTGCTCGGGGGCGAGGAACTGCGCCTCGTCCGCGATCACATAGTCGGCCCGGCCGCCCTGCGAGAGGTGGTCCACCAGATACGCGTACACGTCCTGGCCGTCCTCGACCTCCACCGCGTCGGTGACCAGGCCGAGCCGGGAGGACAGCTTGCCCTCGCCCGCGCGGTCGTCCCGGGTGAAGATCATGCCGGCCAGACCGCGCGCGGACCGGTTGTGCTCGATCTGGAGAGCCAGCGTCGACTTCCCGCAGTCCATCGTTCCGGAGAAGAACACCAGCTCGGGCATGAGGGGTTGAGCACCTTTCGGCAACGGAGGGCGGGGCGGGGTCAGGAGCGTACTTCGAGCAGCGGGACCAGCTGCTCCGCCGGGGTCATCGAGCCGTGGTTGCCCACCAGCGCCGATTCCTTGGGCTCCCGCTCGGAGGCGATGATCAGCACGTCGTCGTGGGCGGCGGCGACCACGTCCCCGATCCGCGGGTACACGCGCTCGTCGCATTCGCCGGGCCGCCCGAACCAGCCGGCCGCGATCGCCTCGTCCCTCGAGGCCACCCAGAACTGCTCGCCGAGCACCTCGCGCCAGACGACCAGCACGTCGTTCCGGGCGCCCGGCACCGCGTACACGTGCCGGGCCCGGCCCTCGCCGCCCAGCAGGGCGACGCCGGCCCGCAGCTCCCAGTCCTCGTCGAAGTCGATGCGGTGCCGCTCGTCGAACGGGACGTCGACCATGCCGTGGTCGGCGGTGACGTACAGGGCGCTGCGCGGGGGCAGTTGCTCGGCGAGGCGCTGGGCGAGCCGGTCGACGCGCATGAGCTGGCCGCGCCAGGTGTCGGAGGCGACGCCGTAGCGGTGTCCGGAGCCGTCCAGCTCCGCGTAGTACGTGTACACGAGCGAGCGGTCCCCGGCGGCCAGTTGCTCGGCCGCGAGGTCCATGCGCTCCTCGGCGGCGAGCCGCCCGTGGAAGGTGCCGCCGCTGAGCGCGATCTTGGTGAGCGGGGTGTGCTGGAAGGCGGGCGAGGACACCTGGGCGGTGTGCACGCCGGCCTCGTGGGCCAGCTGGAAGACGGTGGGGTACGGCTGCCAGGGGCGCGGGTCCGTGTACGGCTGCCAGCGGAGCTGGTTCATCAGCTCGCCGGTGGCCGGGTTGCGCACGGCGTATCCGGGCAGGCCGTGGGCGCCGGGCGGCAGGCCGGTTCCCACGGAGGCGAGGGAGGTGGCGGTGGTCGCCGGGTAGCCGGCGGTCAGCGGGCGGCCGGTGCCGCCGCGCGAGCTGCCGAGCAGGGAGGTGAGGAAGGGCGCCTCGTCCGGGTGGGCCCTGAGCTGCTCCCAGCCGAGGCCGTCGACCAGGAAGACGCAGACCCGGTCGGCGGCGGTCAGCTCCCGGATCGCGGCGGTCGTTCCGGGGACGCCCAGGCCGGCGGCCAGGGTGGGCAGCAGGTCGGCGAGGGAGCCGGTGCCGTACTCGGGCAGCGGCGCGCTGTGCAGGGCGAGGGGCTCCGGGTGGTCCCAGGCGGAGAGCTGGGACATCAGCGCGTGAGGTCCGCGGTCGCCTCCGAGATGGCCTGGGCGAAGACGAGCGCCTGGCGCACCGTCTCCGGCCCGTCCCCGGCCTCGCTGACGCGCAGGCTGAGGTCGTCCGCCGTGGAGCTGCCCGTGTAGCCGTGGTCCGCGTCGCAGTTGGGGTCGCCGCAGGCGGCGGGCTCCAGGTCGATGCGGTTGACCGCGCCCCAGCCGATGGTCAGCACGACCTCGCGGGGCAGCGTGCCCGGGGTGTACTGCTCCGGGTTCGCGACCACCCGGCTGACCACCACCGAGGAGATCCGGTCGAGCTTCACGGACTCGGTGGAGGTGGTGGCGTACGGGGTCGGGGACGTGGTGTCGGCGGCCTGCTCGTCGGTGTGGCTGACGATGAAGCGGTTGCCGGTGAGCACCAGCACGGTCACGTGCCGGCGCACCTCGTTCTGGTCGAACGTCGTCTCCTGGTGGACCAGGTACGACCGGATGGGCTCGCCGCCCACGGCGGCCTCCACCGCCTCGGCCACGAGGGCCGGGTAGTAGCCGCTGCGCTCGATCGCCGCACGCAGCCCCTGGGTCGTCGTACTGGTCTTGGCCATGGCGTCCATCCTAATCCGTGGGCAAGGGGGGTCCGGGCCAGTCGCGCGGACCGGTGGCACCCCGCGCGCGCTCGCCGGGGCGGGGCGCCGGCGCCCGGGCCCGGGCGGGACGGCCGGTCCCTCCACCGCGGCCAGGCCGGGGGCGGGGCCGGGGCGTGGGGTACGTGGGGTATCCGGGGTACGTGAGATCGTCCCGTCGGCTGCCCCCGGGCGGCTCCCGCCCGGCGGCCTCCGTGCGGTGTCCCCGCCCCCGGCCGTCCCTCCGTCCCCGGTCGGCCCTCCGTGCCCGGCGCCTTTCCGGTCGGCAGCTTTCCGGTCAGCACCTTTCCGGTCGGCGCCTTTCCGGTCAGTACGCCGGCATCGTCCGCGGGCCGAGGTCGTCGCGGACGGGCGGGGGCGCGAGCCGTACGGTGGCGCCGAGGACGCTCGCGCCGTGCGGCGCGACGACGACCGGCTCCAGGGTGACCGCGACCACCTCCGGGTGGTCGTCGACCAGCCGGGACACCCGCAACAGCAGTTCCTCGAGGGCCGGGGTGTCGACGGGCGTGGAGCCGCGCCAGCCGAACAGCAGCGGCGCGGTGCGGATCGACCGGACCAGCGAGGTCGCCTCCCGGTCGGTGACGGGGACCAGCCGGTGGGACATGTCCCCGAGCAGCTGGGAGGCGGCGCCGGCCAGGCCGAAGGAGAGCACGGCACCGGCCGCCGGGTCGATCACCGCGCGTACGACGGTGTCGACCCCGCGCGGTGCCATCTTCTGCACCACCGGCCGCAGCTCCTCCGGCCGGCCGAACAGCTCGGTCAACTCACCGTACGCCCGCAGCAGTTGCTCCTCGTCGGAGAGGTCGAGGCGGACGCCGCCCAGGTCGGCGCGGTGCCTGAGGTGCGGGGCGGTGGCCTTGAGGGCCACCGGGTAGCCGAGCGCGCGGGCGGCCTCCACGGCGGCGTCCGGGGTGGGCGCGGGTAGGGCGCGGCGCACGGGGACGCCGTACTTGCCGAGCAGCTCACAGGTCTGCTCGTCGGAGAGGGCGAGGCCCTCCCCGCGCGCGAGCAGCTCGCCGATCAGCCGGGCGGCCCCCTTCTCGTCGATGTCGTCGAACTCCGGCACCCTCCCGGGGTCCGCGGCGTCCCGCCGCCACTGCCCGTACCGCACGGCTTCGGCGAGGGCCCGCACGGCGCGTTCGGCGGCGGGGTAGGCGGGGATGAGGTGGGTGCCTTCGGGCGGGGTGGCGGGGAGGACGGTGGGAGCGGTGCCGGGTACGGCGGCGGGGGCGGGAGCCGTCGCCGCGGCCGTGCCGGGCGTCTTGCCGGCGGCCCCCGGCGCGGTGCTCGCCGCGGCCGACAGCGCTTCCGCGAGCCCCCCGAGCTCCACGTGCACCACCAGCACCGGCTTCCCCGGCACGGCCGCCGCGGCCGACCGCAGTGCCTCCGCCAGCTCCGCGTCCGGCGGTGACGCCTCCCCGATGGCGGGGATCGCCGTCACCACCACGGAGTCGCACGAGTCGTCGGCCAGCGCGGCGGCCAGCGCCCGGTGGAAGTCCGCCGCCGTCGCCCCGGTCGTCAGGTCCACCGGCCGGGCCGGCCGCAGCCCCTCCGCCAGGCACCGGTCGTACGTCAGCACGCCCAGCGACTCCGAGTTGCCGAGGATGGCCACGCGCGGCCCGGCGGGCAGCGGCTGCCGGGCGAGCAGCAGTCCCGCGTCGACCAGTTCGGTGATCGTGTCGACCCGGATCACCCCGGCCTGCCGCAGCAGCGCGGACACGGTCGCGTGCGGCAGCCGGGTGGCGCGCACCGCGTGCCCCTGCGGGGCGGTGCCGGTGCCCTGCACGACGACCAGCGGCTTGGCCGCCGCCGTCCGCCGGGCGAGGCGGGTGAACTTGCGGGGGTTGCCGATGGTCTCCAGGTACATGAGGACGACATCGGTCTCCGGGTCGTCGTACCAGTACTGGAGGACGTCGTTGCCGGAGACGTCGGCACGGTTGCCGGCGGAGACGAAGGTGGAGATGCCGGTGACCCCGGTCACCCCTCCCCCGCGCCGGTGCAGCCGGGACAGCAGGGCGATGCCGATGGCGCCGGACTGGGCGAACATGCCGATGCGGCCGGGGCGCGGCATCTCGGGGGCGAGGGAGGCGTTCAGCCGGACGCCGGCGGCGGTGTTGATGAGCCCGAAGGCGTTGGGGCCGATGATCCGCATGCCGTACGCGCGTGCGGCCCGCACCAGGGCCCGTTGCCGCTCCCGGCCCTCGGGGCCGCTCTCGGCGTATCCGGCGGAGAGCACGACCAGCCCCTGGACGCCGTGTTCACCGCACTCGGCGACCACGGCGGGCACGTGTTCGGCCGGTACGGCGACGACGGCGAGGTCCACGGGCCCGTCGATGTCGCGCACCGAGCGGTGCGCGGGCACCCCGTCGACCTCCTTGAGGTCCTCGGGGAAGGCCCTGTTCACGGCGTGCAGCAGGCCGGGGTAGCCGGCCTCGCGGATGTTGCCGAGGACGCTGCGGCCCACCCCGCCGGGGGTGCGGCCGACGCCGACGACCGCGACGGAGCCGGGCGCGAGGAGCCGCCGCACCGAGCGGGCCTCGGCGCGCTGCTCCCGGGCGCGCTGCACGGCGAGGGAGCGGTCGGTGGGCTCGAGGTCGAACTCCAGGCGGACGACGCCGTCCTCGAAGCTGCGCTCCTGGGTGTAGCCGGCGTCCGTGAACACCTTGATCATCTTGGTGTTGGCGGGCAGCACCTCGGCGGCGAAACGGCGGATGCCGCGCTCGCGGGCGACGGCCGCTATGTGTTCCAGGAGGGCGGAGGCGACCCCGCGGCCCTGGTGGGCGTCCTGCACCAGGAAGGCGACCTCGGCCTCGTCGGCGGCACCGGAGGCGGGCAGACCGTCGCCGCCGATGCGGTCGTAGCGTACGGTGGCGATGAACTCGCCGCCGATGGTGGCCGCGAGTCCCACCCGGTCCACGAAGTCGTGGTGAGTGAAGCGGTGGACGTCCTTGGCGGAGAGGCGTGGGTACGGCGCGAAGAAGCGGTAGTACTTCGACTCGTCCGAGACCTGCTCGTAGAAACTGACCAGGCGGTCGGCGTCATCAATGGTGATGGGCCTGATGCGCGCGGTGCCACCGTCGCGCAGCACCACGTCCGCCTCCCAGTGGGCGGGGTACTGGTGCCGGTCCTGCCGGTCCGCCGAGGTCTGCATGGGCCCCAGAGTACGGCTCGCGTACGACAACGGCGCGAGGCAGTCTGTGCACGACGGGGGGCCGGACCGAGGCCGCGGTCCGGCCCCGCGCCCAGGCGGGACCCTGGTCCCCTCCGGGCACGCTTCACGATATGGGAAACTGGTCTAGACAACATGAACACCGAAGGGCAGCAACACATGGCTGAGCGCCGCGTCAACGTCGGCTGGGCCGAGGGCCTCCACGCCCGCCCCGCTTCCATCTTCGTCCGAGCCGCCACGGCCACAGGCGTCCCGGTGACGATCGCCAAGGCCGGGGGCGACCCCGTCAACGCGGCCTCCATGCTGGCCGTCCTGGGCCTGGGTGCCCAGGGTGGCGAGGAGATCGTCCTCGCCTCCGCCGCCGAGGGCGCGGACGCCGCCCTCGACCGTCTGGCCAAGCTGGTCTCCGAGGGTCTGGACGAACTGCCCGAGACCGTCTGAGCGGGTACCGGGAAGCCGCGCCGTCCGCACCACCGGACGGCGCGGCTTCCGCGTTTTTCCGGCCGGAATTCATCGCTGGCGCGCACCGCGTCCCGGCAGTACTCCGGCCCGCATTTCCCGGTGACGGAAAAGGGTGGCAGAAAAGGGTGGCGGAAAACATGCGCAGCCGAATAACTTCTCTTTGTATACGGCGTCCTCGTTAAATCCCCGGACCCGGCGTGTTCACGGCGTGTTGCGAAGTCCTCACACGCTGCCCGGCCACCGGCTCTCCGGCCACCGGCCCCGTGGTCACGGCGAAACGCAGTCTGCTGGCCTCCGCCGCGCGCTCGGCGTGCAGGGCCGTGAGCACCCGCGCGCGTTCGCCGTCGCCGCGTGCCACCGCGTCCACGACGGCGCCGTGCTCCGTCCAGGACTCCACCGGGTTCAGCGGCGCCTCCACCGCGTACATCCAGGCGATCTTGTGCCGCAACTGGGTCAGCACCGAGGTCAGCGAGGGGCTGCCGGACGCCTGGGCGAGCGTGTCGTGGAACCAGCCGCCCAGCGAGCGCAAATCCTCGCTGGTGCCCTTCCGCGCCCGCTCCTGACCCAGCCTGACCAGGCCGCGCAGCACCTTCAGATGGGCCTCCGAGCGTCGCTGGGCGGCCCGCGCGGCACCCAGCGGCTCCAGCAGCATCCGCATCTGGAGCACGTCGGCGGCCTCCTGCTCGGTCGGTTCGGCCACGCACGCGCCCGCGTGCCGGCGCGTCACCACGAAGCCCTCGGCCTCCAGCGTGCGCAGCGCCTCGCGCACGGGGACGCGGGAGACGCCGTAGCGGCGGGCGAGGACTTCCTCGGTGAGGCGGCTGCCGCGCTCGTGGACGCCGGCCACGATGTCGTCCCGGACCGCGGTGCACACCGAGTGCGCCGGAATACGCATACGACCTCCGCCTTGATCCCCGTGAAACATTGACGATGCACATGTGTTTCCGAGACTCTATTCCAGCGGACCTGCATTTCCGACGGCGGGCCATAATTCTTGGATATTTCTTGGACAGCGGATCCGGCGGACGCAGCGGAAACGGCGAAAGCCCCGGCTCGGTGAGCCGGGGCCTCGGATGTCCGGGCGGTGCGGGCGGTGACGCCCGCGCGATGTGCCCGATGACGCGCGATGCGCGCCGGGGGCGTCCGCGCGGTGCGCGCCAGGCGCGCGTGTCAGATGTGCACGCCGTGGTTGCGGAGGTAGGCGACGGGATCGACGTCGGAGCCGTAGTCGGGGCTGGTACGCGCCTCGAAGTGCAGGTGCGGGCCGGTGACGTTGCCCGTGGCGCCGGACAGGCCGATCTGCTGGCCCGGGACGACCCGCTGGCCCACGGTGACGCCGATGGAGGACAGATGGCCGTACTGGGTGTACATGCCGTCGGCCATCCGGATCACCACCTCGTTGCCGTAGGCGCCGCCCCAGCCCGTGGAGACGACCGTGCCGGAGCCCACCGCGTGCACGGCCGTGCCGCTGGCCGCGTGGAAGTCGATGCCGGTGTGCGAGCCCGAGGACCACAGGGAGCTGCTGGCCCGGTAGGCCGTCGAGACGTAGGAGTGCGCGATGGGGGCGACGAAGGCGTTCAGCCGCTTGCGCTCGGCCTCGCGCGCGGCGCGGGCCCGGGCCTCGCGCACCTCCTCGGCCCGCTTGGCGGCCGCCTTCGCCGCGGCCTCCTCGGCCGCCTTGCGATCGGCGGCCTGCTGCTGGGCGGTGGCCTGTGCGTCGATCTGCGCGGCGACGTCCTCCGTCGCGGCGAGGACCGGGGTGAGGCCGGTCTGGTCCGCGGAGTTGTCGGCGGCGAGCGCCGGGGAGGCGGTGAGACCACCGATGACACCGGTGGTGGTGAGGGCCGCGACGCCGGCCGCCTGAGCGGTGGTCCGCTTGACCCGGCCGGGCTTGCGGTGCTTCCCGGTGGCGCACATGAACGCCATGAAGTGGCTGGTCCTTTCCTTCCCTCTCGCCTACCGGGTTAGCTGACGGGTTCGGAGCAGGAAGGTCTCCTACGGGCCCCCTCGCGGCTGCGCGGGCGCCCGATTCACCCCAGGGACTGCGTGGGTCCCCGGCTCCCCTGGCTCGCGCCGTACGGGGACTCGGCGATGACTGTCCGGTGCCGCGGGCGCGGCGCACTGCCTGACGAACAGCCCGGACGACGCTACGGCGGCCCGCTTTCGATCATCAAACGAATCTGGCTTTTTGTAGCGCATCCCACAGGCCAGACAGGCAACCTCCGCCCCAAAACGGGCATCTGGCGGGACGAGCGGACGGACGGGAGCCCTGACGACCCGTCGGTCGCCAGGGCTCCGCGCGCGGGTGCCGCCTACTCGGCCGACACCACGGTCACCTCGCCGATGCCGAGCGCCTCGACCGGTGCCTTGATCTGGGACGCGTCGCCGACGAGGACGGTCACCAGGCGGTCCACCGGAAAGGCGTTCACGACGGCCGCGGTGGCCTCCACCGTGCCCGTGGCGGACAGCTGCCGGTACAGCGTGGCCTGGAAGTCGTCGGGCAGGTACTGCTCGACCTGGTCGGCCAGCGTGCTCGCGACGGCCGCCGCGGTCTCGTACTTCAGCGGCGCCACACCGACGAGGTTCTGCACGGCGACGTCCCGCTCGGCGTCGGTCAGGCCCTCCGCCGCGACGGTGCGCAGCACCTTCCACAGGTCGTCCAGCGCCGGGCCGGTGTTCGGCGTGTCCACGGAGCCGCTGATGGCGAGCATGGCCGCGCCCGTGCCGTCCGGCGCGGACCGCAGGACCTGCCCGAAGGAGCGCACGCCGTAGGTGTAGCCCTTCTCCTCGCGCAGGACGCGGTCCAGACGGGAGGTGAGGGTGCCGCCGAGGCAGTACGTGCCGAGGACCTGCGCGGGCCACACGCGGTCGTGCCGGTCGGGGCCGATCCGGCCGATGAGCAGCTGCGTCTGCACGGCGCCGGGCCGGTCGACGATGACCACGCGCCCGGTGTCGTCGGCGGTCACCGGCGGCACCGGCCGGGGCTCGCCCGGCGTGCCGGTCCAGGCGCCCAGGGTCTCGCCGAGCAGCGCGTCCAGGTCGGTGCCGGTCAGGTCGCCGACGACGACCACGGTGGCCGTGGCGGGCCGCACGTGACGGTCGTAGAAGGCGCGTACGGCCGCCGCGTCGATCTTCTCGACCGTCTCCTCGGTGCCCTGGCGCGGGCGCGACATGCGCGAGGCCGCCGGGAACAGTTCCTCGGACAGCTGCTTGGCGGCCCGGCGGGAGGGGTTGGCCAGCTCGTGCGGGATCTCGTCCAGGCGGTTGCGGACCAGCCGCTCGACCTCGCTCTCGGCGAAGGCGGGGGCGCGCAGCGCGTCGGCGAGCAGGCCGAGCCCCTTGGCCAGGCGGGAGGCCGGGACCTCCAGGCTGATCCGGACGCCGGGGTGGTCGGCGTGCGCGTCGAGGGTGGCGCCCGCGCGCTCCAGCTCGGCGGCGTAGTCCTCGGCGGAGTGCCGGTCGGTGCCCTCGGAGAACGCCCGCGCCATGATCGTGGCGACGCCGTCCAGACCGGCCGGCTCGGCGTCCAGGGGCGCGTCCAGCAGCACCTCGACGGCGACGACCTGCTGGCCGGGGCGGTGGCAGCGGAGCACGGTCAGACCGTTGTCCAGCGTGCCGCGCTCGGGGGCCGGGAAGGCCCACGGCCTGGCGGCACCGGGCTGCGGCTGGGGGTGGAACTCCATGGTGGCGAGCTCGGTCACTTGGCCGTCTCCTCGTTCTCGGTCTCGTCGCGACCCGCCTCTACGGTCGCTTCCTGCTCCGGGTCGTCGGGGACGTCGGCGTCCGGGGCGGCCTCCGGGGACTTCGGCTCGTAGACGAGGACCGCGCGGTTGTCGGGCCGCAGGCGGGCCTCGGCGACCTCCCGGACCTCCTCCGGGGTGATCTCCAGGACGCGCTTGACGGCGGTCAGGGCGAGCTGCGGGTCGCCGAACAGGACGGCGTACCGGCACAGTTCGTCGGCGCGGCCGGCGACCGTGCCGAGCCGGTCCAGCCACTCGCGCTCCAGCTGGGCCTGGGCGCGCTCCATCTCCTCGGGCGTGGGGCCCTCCTCGGCGAACCGGGCCAGCTCCTCGTCGATGGCGGCCTCGATGACCGGCACCTCGACGTCACCGGAGGTCTTCACGTCCAGCCAGCCCATGGAGGGCGCGCCGGCCAGGCGCAGCAGGCCGAAGCCGGCGGCGACGGCCGTGCGGTCGCGGCGCACCAGGCGGTTGTAGAGCCGGGAGGACTCGCCGCCGCCGAGGACGGTCAGGGCCAGGTCGGCCGCGTCGCACGCGCGCGTGCCGTCGTGCGGCAGCCGGTAGGCGGCCATCAGGGCGCGCGCCGGGACCTCCTCGACCAGGACCTCGCGCTTCTGCTCGCCGATGACGTCCGGCAGGGAGCCGTCGCGCGGCGCGGGCTTGCCGTCGTGGGACGCGATGGAGCCGAAGTACTTCTCGATCCAGGCGAGGGTCTGCTCGGGGTCGATGTCGCCGACCACGGAGAGCACCGCGTTGTTCGGCGCGTAGTAGGTGCGGAAGAACTGGCGGGCGTCCTCCAGGGTGGCCGCGTCCAGGTCCGCCATCGAGCCGATCGGCGTGTGGTGGTACGGGTGGCCCTCCGGGTAGGAGAGGGCGGTCAGCTTCTCGAAGGCGGTGCCGTAGGGAACGTTGTCGTAACGCTGGCGGCGCTCGTTCTTGACGACGTCCCGCTGGTTCTCCATGGACTCGTCGTCCAGGGCGGCCAGCAGCGAGCCCATCCGGTCGGCCTCCAGCCAGAGGGCGAGCTCCAGCTGGTGGGTGGGCATGGTCTCGAAGTAGTTGGTGCGCTCGAAGCTGGTGGTGCCGTTCAGCGAGCCGCCGGCGCCCTGCACCAGCTCGAAGTGGCCGTTGCCCTTGACCTGCGCGGAGCCCTGGAACATCAGGTGCTCGAAGAGGTGAGCCAGGCCGGTACGCCCCTTGACCTCGTGGCGGGAACCGACGTCGTACCAGAGGCAGACCGCCGCCACCGGGGTCAGGTGGTCCTCGGAGAGCACCACGCGCAGACCGTTGGCCAGGCGGTGCTCGGTCGCTGTCAGGCCCCCGGAGCCTGCCTCGGCTGTGGTCGTGTGACCCATGGGCATGTACGTCCCTTCGCGAGCGGAGGCGGTTGTTGGAAACCGCGCTTTTCCTGCCGTTCCTGCCACTGTATGCAAAGCGTGCGGGGCCTCGGCGAAGTTCCCGCGGGACGTACGCCCACAGCGGATCGCGTAGCCTGCGTCGGACCCGCCCCCGGATTCCCTCCCGGTGCGGGAGGGGGCCGCTGGGACCGGGTCCTGGCACGGGTTGTCAGTACCGCGGTCCACAATGGTCCGCGACAGATCCGTCAATCTCTTCAGCAAGAGCGAGCCGGAGGGTGCGCGCCCACTCGGTGAGCGACCAGACCAGGAGGAGCCGGCAGCGATGGCCCGCCGCAGCACGAAGACCCCGCCGCCCGACGATTCGTTCGAGGAGAGGATCCTCGACATCGACGTCGTGGACGAGATGCGTGGCTCCTACCTCGAGTACGCGTACTCGGTCATCTACTCGCGCGCCCTGCCGGACGCCCGTGACGGCCTCAAGCCGGTGCACCGCCGGATCGTGTACCAGATGAACGAGATGGGCCTGCGCCCCGAACGCGGCTACGTGAAGTGCGCGCGTGTCGTCGGCGAGGTCATGGGCAAGCTGCACCCGCACGGCGACACGTCGATCTACGACGCGCTGGTGCGCATGGCGCAGCCCTTCTCCATGCGCGTGCCGCTCGTCGACGGCCACGGCAACTTCGGCTCGCTGGGCAACGACGACCCGCCGGCCGCCATGCGGTACACGGAGTGCCGGCAGGCCGAGGCGACGAGCCTGATGACCGAGTCGATCGACGAGGACACGGTCGACTTCGCGCCGAACTACGACGGCCAGGAGCAGGAGCCGGTGGCGCTGCCGGCCGCCTTCCCGAACCTGCTGGTCAACGGCTCCTCGGGGATCGCCGTCGGCATGGCGACGAACATGCCGCCGCACAACCTGCGCGAGGTCATCTCCGCCGCCCGCCACCTGATCCGGTTCCCGAACGCCGACCTGGACACGCTGATGAAGCACGTCCCGGGCCCCGACCTGCCCACCGGCGGCCGGATCGTCGGCCTGAGCGGCATCCGGGACGCGTACGCGTCCGGCCGTGGCACCTTCAAGATGCGCGCGACGGTCACGATCGAGAGCGTCACGGCCCGCCGCAAGGGCCTGGTGGTCACGGAACTGCCGTTCACGGTCGGCCCGGAGAAGGTCATCGCGAAGATCAAGGACCTGGTCAACGCGAAGAAGGTCCAAGGCATCGCCGACGTCAAGGACCTCACCGACCGCGAGCACGGACTGCGCCTGGTCATCGAGATCAAGAACGGCTTCGTGCCGGAGGCGATCCTGGAGCAGCTGTACAAGCTGACCCCGATGGAGGAGTCCTTCGGCATCAACAACGTCGCCCTGGTCGACGGCCAGCCGCTCACGCTGGGTCTGAAGGAGCTGCTGGAGGTCTACCTGGACCACCGCTTCGACGTGGTCCGGCGCCGCAGCGAGTTCCGCCGCGGCAAGCGGCGCGACCGGCTGCACCTGGTCGAGGGCCTGCTGACCGCGCTGGTCGACATCGACGAGGTCATCCGGCTGATCCGGTCCAGCGACAACTCCGCGCAGGCCAAGGAGCGCCTGATGGGGCGCTTCTCGCTGAGCGAGACGCAGACCCAGTACATCCTCGACACGCCGCTGCGCCGGCTCACCAAGTACGACCGGATCGAGCTGGAGGCGGAGCAGGACAAGCTCACCCGGGAGATCGAGGAGCTGACCCGCATCCTGGAGTCCGACGCTGAGCTGCGCAAGCTGGTCTCGAACGAACTGGCCGCCGTGGCGAAGAAGTTCGGCACCGACCGGCGTACGGTCCTGCTGGAGTCCTCGGGCACCCCGGCGGCCACCGTCCCGCTCCAGGTGGCCGACGACCCGTGCCGGGTGCTGCTCTCCTCGACGGGGCTGCTGGCCCGTACGGCGACGGACGAGCCGTTCCCGCGGGCGGCGGGCGCCAAGCGCGTCAAGCACGACCTGATCGTCTCGGCGGTGCCGACGACCGCGCGCGGGGTGATCGGCGCGGTGACCTCCGCGGGCCGGCTGCTGCGGGTCAACGTGGTCGACCTGCCGCAGTTGCCCGAGCCGACCGCGCCGAACCTCTCCGGGGGCGCCCCGCTGGCGGAGTTCGTCTCGCTGGAGGACGACGAGACCGTGGTCTGCCTGACCACGCTGGACGAGTCGTCCCCGGGGCTGGCGCTCGGCACCGAGCAGGGTGTCGTCAAGCGCGTGGTGCCCGACTATCCCTCCAACAAGGAGGAGTTGGAGGTCATCACACTCAAGGAGGGCGACCGGATCGTCGGCGCGACGGAGCTGCGCACCGGCGAGGAGGACCTGGTGTTCATCACGGACGACGCGCAGTTGCTGCGCTTCCAGGCATCCATCGTGCGCCCGCAGGGCCGTCCGGCGGGCGGCATGGCGGGCGTCAAGCTGGCCGAGGGCGCCAAGGTGATCTCGTTCACGGCGGTCGACCCGGCCGTCGACGCGGTGGTGTTCACGATGGCGGGCTCGCGCGGCACGCTGGACGACTCGGTGCAGACGACGGCCAAGCTGACCCCGTTCGACCAGTACCCGCGCAAGGGCCGGGCCACGGGCGGTGTGCGCTGCCAGCGGTTCCTGAAGGGCGAGGACTGCCTGTCGCTGGCCTGGGCGGGCCCGGCGCCCGCGCGCGCGGCGCAGCGGAACGGCACCCCGGCCGAGCTGCCGGAGCCTGACCCGCGCCGGGACGGCTCGGGCGTGTCGCTGCCGAAGACCGTGGCGGTGGTGGCGGGGCCGGTCTCCTAGGGCCCGTCGTCGAAGGGCGGGTCCTGCGCGTCGTCCACGTCGGCTTCCGCTTCCTCCGGTCCCTGGACGTAGCGCAGGACGCCCCACATGCCGTGTTCATCGGCGTGTGGGGTGTCGTCCTGGCCCGCCTCCAGCTCCGTGCGGAGGGCTTGCGCGTCGATGCCGGAACCGATCAGCACGAGCTGGGTGAGGCGGGGCGTGCCGGGTGCCCAGGGCTCCGGGTAGAAGCGCAGGAACCGGCCGACGGCGTGCACGGTGTAGCGGTTGCCCGGGTCGTACGGCCCGAAGTCGACATGCCCCTTGATCCGGTACAGCCCCTCGGGCCGGCTGTCCAGGAACCGCATGAGCCGACGGGGCTCCAGGGGGACGTCGGCGGTGAAGGACAGGCTGTCGTAGCCGGTGTGCAGGTGTGCGGCGTGGCCGTCCTCCGCCCCGTGCGCGTGGAGGTCGTCGAAGGACAGCTGTCCGACGCGCTCCTCGCCGGGCCGGCAGTCGAAGAGGAACTCGGGGTCGACGCGGCCGTAGGTGGCGGGGACGACGGCCGCGCGGCCGGTGAGCGAGCGGACCTGCTCCAGGACCCGGTCGGCGTCGTCGGCGCGGTCGAGCTTGTTGACGACCACCAGGTCGGCCAGGGCGAGGTGCCGGTCGATCTCGGGGTGCTTCGCGCGCGTGGCGTCGAACTCGGCGGCGTCGACCACCTCGACCAGCCCGCCGTAGACGATGCCCGGATGCTCGCTGGCGAGGACCATGCGCACCAGTTCCCAGGGCTCGGCGAGTCCGCTGGCCTCGATGACGATCACGTCGATGCCGGTGGCCGGCGCGGCGAGCCGGTCCAGGTAGCCGTCGAGTTCGCTCGCGTCGACGGCGCAGCACAGACAGCCGTTGCCGAGCGAGACGGTCGAGTCGCCGAGGGCGCCCGCGACGGCCATCGCGTCGATCTCGATCGCGCCGAAGTCGTTGACGATGGCGCCGATGCGGCTGCCTCCGCTGCGGTGCAGCAGATGGTTGAGGAGCGTGGTCTTGCCGGAGCCGAGGAAACCGGCGAGCACGACGACCGGTATCTGCCGCGGACCTCGGCCGCCGTCCCGGCCGTGCGGCACGCTGTGCGGCGCCGGGCTGGTCCGCGCCATGGTGTTCCCCAAGGGATGACCTCTCTCCTGTGGACGGGCTGCGGACCAGGATAAGAGGGCTGCCGGGGCGGGTGTGTCAGCCGGCGGCGGGCACCTCGGCGGTGGGCCGGGGTCCCACGTAGCGCGCCACCGGGCGGATGATCTTCGGATCCGCGGCCTGTTCCAGGATGTTGGCGCTCCACCCCACCGCCCGCGCCGTCGCGAAGGTGGGGGTGAACATCTCCCGGGGCAGGCCGCAGAGTTCCATGACCACGCCGGCGTAGAACTCGACGTTGGTGTGGAGTTCCCGGCCGGGCTTCAGCTCGGCGAGGATCGCCTCCACCCTGCGCTCGACCTCCACCGCGAGGCGCACCCGCGGACCCCCGAAGCCGAGGGCGATCTCGCGCAGCATCCGTGAGCGGGGGTCCTCCGTGCGGTAGACGGCGTGCCCGAAGCCCATGATCCGGTCGCCGGCGAGGACCCGCTCGCGGATCCAGGCGTCGGTCCGGTCGGGGGTGCCGATCGCGTCCAGTGTGTCCAGGGCCCGGCTGGGCGCGCCGCCGTGCAGCGGCCCGGAGAGCGCGCCGACGGCGCCGGTCAGACAGGCGGCGACGTCGGCGCCCGTGGACGCGATGACGCGCGCGGTGAAGGTTGACGCATTGAATCCGTGGTCAATGGTGGAGATCAGGTATTGCTCGACCGCACGGGCGCGGCGCGGGTCCGGTTCCGAACCGGTCAGCATGTACAGGTAGTTGGCCGCGTACGGCAGGTCTTCGCGCGGCTCCACCGGATCCAGTCCCCGGCCGAGCCGGTGGAGCGCGGTGAGCAGGGTGGGTACGGCCGCGCAGGCCGCCACGGTGTCGGCGCGCCGCCGGTCGGCGTCGATGTCGTAGACCGGCCGGAAGCCCCGCGCCGCCCCCAGCAGGGACAGGGCCGTGCGCAGCCCCGCGAGGGGTCCGGCGAGCCGGCCGGCCCCGGCGATGGCGGGCAGCGCGGCGCGCACCTCCCCGGGCAGGCGGCGCAGGGCCGCGGTCTCGGCGGCGAAGGCGGCGCCGCGGCGTGCGTCGGGCAGCGTGCCGTGGACGAGGAGGTGCCAGACGTCCTCGAAGCTCCGGGTGCGGGCGAGGGCGACGGCCGGGTACTGGCGGTAGTGGTAGAAGCCCTCCCGGCCCCGGACGTCACCGACCTCGGTCTCGGCGACGACTACGCCGGCGAGGCCGCGCGGGGCGTCGATGAGTGGGGTGGCGGTGCTGGGGGCGGTGGCGCTGGGGCTGGGGCTGGTGGCGGTCACGGTGCCTCCTCGGACGTGTTCCCGAACTTGATCCGACTGTCCATGCTTGACGATATTGCTGTCAATGTTGATTGAATCAATGTGTAGTCATCAATATGTGCAGGGACGACTACGGTGACCTCCATGCGCGATCACGACACCGCCCCCCACCGCCCCGGGCGCCGGCTGACCACCCGGGAGACCGCCGAACTGCTCGGTGTGAAGCCCGAGACGGTCTACGCGTACGTGAGCCGCGGTCTGCTCAGCAGCAGACGCGAGCCCGGCGGCCGGGCCAGCACCTTCGAGGCCGGGGAGGTGGAGGCCCTCGCCCGCCGCAACCGGCGCGAGGCCGCCGGCGGCCCGGGCTCCGGCGGTGACCTGTCCGTCCGCACCCGGATCACGCTGATCGAGCGGGACCGGTACTTCTACCGGGGCGTGGACTCGGTGGAACTGGCCGCCCGCCACTCCTACGAGGAGGTCGCCGAGTGGCTGTGGACCGGCCGGCCGGCCGCGGGGGTGCGGTTCACCGCACCCCGGGACACCGTCGAGGTCGCCCGCCGCGCGGTGGACGCCCTGTCCGAACACGCCTCGCCCGTCGACCGGCTGCGGGTGGCGGCGATCGCCGCGGCGGCGGAGGACCCGCTGCGCTTCGACCTGTCCGAGGAGGCCGTGCTGAACACGGCGCGCACCCTCATCCCCACCCTGGTCGCCGCCCTGCCGCCGGTCCTGTACGACCGCGAGGACGACGGTCCGCTGGCCCACCGCCTGTGGGGCCGGCTCTCCGGCCGCCCGGCCGACGATGCCTCCCTGCGCGTCCTGGACACCGCACTCGCCCTGCTGGCCGACCACGACCTGGCCGCCTCCACGCTCGCGGTCCGGGTCGCCGCCTCTGCCCGGGCGCACGCCTACGCGGCCGTCTCGGCCGGGCTCGGCGTGCTGGAGGGCCCGCTGCACGGCGCGGCCAGCGGCCTGGCCCACCGGATGCTCCTGGACGTCCTCGACCAGGGCACGGCGGTCCCGGTGATCGCCGAGGAGCTGCGTGCGGGCCGCCGCGTCCCCGGTCTCGGCCACCGGCTGTACACGGGCGAGGACCCCCGCGCGCGGGTGCTGTTCGAGCTGCTGGAGCGGGTCCCGCGCGCGGAGTCCGCGCTGCTCGCGGCCCGGGACGTCGTCGCCACGACCGCCCGGCACGCCCCGCTGCACGCCAACGTGGACCTGGCCCTGGCAGTCTTCACCGCGTCCAGCGGCATGCCCGCCACGGCCGGCGAGACGATCTTCGCCGTCGCACGGACCGCGGGCTGGATCGCCCACGCCCTGGAGGAGTACGGCGAACGGCCGCTGCGCATGCGGCCCACCGGCCACTACGTCGGTCCCCGGCCGCCGCGGCCCCTCCCGGAGTAGGACATGCCCGGGCCGGAAGTCGCCCCCGGGCGAGTCAGGTTAGGCTCACCTCTGTGAGTAGGTGTGCGACCGTCTCCCAGAGCCTTGACGAGCCGGTTTCCGGCACGGCTGCCACGGCGACGACGTGGCTGCTGCTGGAACAGCCCGGCCCGTGGGGCGCGAAGGCCCTGACCTCCAGCCACCTGGACCCCGAGCTGGGCCGGGCCCTGGAGGCCGCCGCCGACGGAACCGGCGTCCGCGTCGCGCTCATCCGCCGCCCCGGACGCCACGCCGACCCCGGCACATCCGCGACGCGGCAGGTGTACGCCGCGCACACCGTTCCCGGGCGTGGATGGCTGCACAGTGCCACCACACGCGAGCCGCGGCGCCTGCTGGACCTGGACTTCGCCGGCCTCGGGGCGGGCGACCACCGTTCACTCGGCGCGGTGCTCGGCGGGCGGCCCCACCAGGGAGAGCCACTGGCGCTCGTGTGCACCAACGGCAAGCGCGACCGCTGCTGCGCCCTGCTGGGCCGTCCCCTCGCCGCCGAGCTGGTCGCGTCGGGCGTGCGGGGCGTCTGGGAGGTCACCCATCTGGGTGGACATCGGTTCGCTCCCACGGTGCTCGTCCTGCCGTACGGCTACGCCTACGGCCGTGCCGGGGCGCACACCGTCAAGGAGGCGCTGCACGGCGCGCGGGAGGGGCGCGTGGTCGTCGAGGGGTGCCGGGGGTGCTCCGCGTGGGAGCGGCCCGGCCAGGCGGCGGAGCTGGCCGTGCGGTCGGCCGCGGGCGAGTACCGGGCGGGTGTGCTCAGCGTCGTGCGGACCGACGGCGCTGCCGCCCGCTGGGAGGTCACCGTCGCCCACACCGACGGCCGCCGGTGGCGGGTCACCGTCGCGCAGGGGGCGTCCCTGCCACCGCGACCGGACAGCTGTGGCACCGCGGTGCTCGGCACGCCCGCGCGGATGGACGTGGTCGAGGTCCGGGAACTGAGGCCGACGGCGCTGGCGAGCTAGGAGCGGAGGCGGAGTCGCCGTTTCCCGGTCCGGACCGGCGGAGGCGCCGTTTCCGCCGGTGCGGACCGTGTCCACCCTGTCGGCATGACTTGATCAAGAGATCCACCCCACACTCGCTGGGGCGCTCCCGGCTGTCCCACGTACCGTCGTCGGTATGAGCCCCACTCCCCCCGCACGCCGACTGCGCCTAGGGCTGCCCCGGCGGATGTTCTCGCAGCTGCTGCTGATGCAGGTGGCCATCGCCGCGGGGGTGGCGGTGCTCGCGACCGGGCTCTTCCTGGCGCCGCTGAGCGAGCAGCTCGACCAGGAGGCGATGCGCCGCGCGCTGGCCATCGCCGAGACCACAGCGCAGGACCCGCAGATCGCCGAGGGCGTCCGCGCCGCCCCGCCGAGCAGGAACGGGCCCGTGCAACGGGAGGCCGAGCGGATCCGGCGGGCCACCCACGCCGAGTACATCGTGGTGCTGGACCGGAACTGGGTGCGCTGGTCGCACCCCACGGCCTCGGAGATCGGCCGGCAGGTCTCCACCGACCCCCGTGACGCCCTGGCCGGCCAGGAGGTCATGGAGATCGACAAGGGCACCCTGGGGCGCTCGGCGCGCGGCAAGGTGCCGCTGTACGACGCGGACCACCACATCGTCGGCGCGGTCTCCGTCGGCATCGCCTACGACAGTGTGCGGGCCCGGCTGATCAGCGCCATCCCGGGGCTGTTCGCGTACGCCGGGGGCGCGCTCGCGGTGGGCGCGCTGGCCGCCTGGCTGATCTCGCGCCGTGTCCAGCGGCAGACCCGGGACCTGGCCTTCTCCGACATCTCCGCGCTGCTCGCGGAGCGCGAGGCTATGCTGCACGGCATCCGGGAGGGCGTGGTCGCGCTGGACGGGAGCGGCCGGGTCCGCCTGCTCAACGACGAGGCGCGGCGGCTGCTGGGCATCGGCGACGAGGCCGTCGGACGGCTGCCGGACGAGGCGCTCGGCGCGGGCCGTACGACGGACGTGCTGGCCGGCCGGGTGACCGGCACCGACCTGCTCACCGTGCGCGGCCAGCGCGTCCTGGTCGCCAACCGCATGCCCACCGACGACGGCGGCGCCGTGGCCACCCTGCGCGACCGCACCGAACTGGAGCAGCTGGGGCGCGAACTGGACTCCACGCGCGGGCTGATCGACGCGCTGCGCGCCCAGGACCACGAGCACGCCAACCGCATGCACACCCTGCTGGGGCTGCTGGAGCTGGAGATGTACGACGACGCGGTGGAGTTCGTCGGCGAGGTGGTCGGGGACCACCGGGCCACCGCCGAACAGGTGACGGAGAAGATCCAGGACCCGCTGCTGGCCGCGCTCCTGGTCGGCAAGGCGACCGTGGCGGCCGAACGCGGGGTCGCCCTGTGGGTGTCGGAGCACACCCGGTTGCCGGACCGGCTGATCGATCCGCGGGGTCTGGTCACGGTCGTGGGCAACCTCGTGGACAACGCCCTCGACGCGGTGGCGGGCACACCGCACGCGCGCGTGGAGGTCGAGTTGCGCGCGGAGGGCCGTACGGTCGTCCTCAGGGTGCGTGACACGGGCCCCGGGATCCCGGCGGAGCAGCGGGAGGTGGTCTTCACGGAGGGCTGGTCCACCAAGAAGCCGCCCGCGCACGGCAAGCGGGGCATCGGGCTGTCGCTGGTACGGCGGCTCGCCGAGCGGCAGGGCGGCAGCGCGGCCGTGGGCACGGCCGCCGGCGGTGGCGCGGAGTTCACCGTGGTGCTGCCCGAGGCGCTGACCGAGCCGGAACCGGAGCCGGAGCCCACCGGCCCGGTCGTGCCGGTCCCGCGGACGGCGCACGTCCCGGCCGCCGCCGAGGAGGAAGCGTGATGATCGAGGTGCTGGTGGTGGACGACGACACCCGGGTGGCCCGGGTCAACGCCGCCTACGTGGCGAAGGTGCCCGGCTTCCACGTGGCCGGCGAGGCGCACAACGCGGCCGAGGCGCTGCGCCGGGTGGAGGACCTTCCGGCGCTGGACCTCGTCCTGATGGATCACTACCTGCCCGACGACACCGGGCTGGCGGTCGTGCGGGAGATGCGCCGGCGCGGCCACCAGACCGACGTGATCATGGTGACGGCGGCCCGGGACGTGTCGACCGTCCAGGCGGCCATGCGGCAGGGGGCGTTGCAGTACCTGGTGAAACCGTTCGCCTTCGCCGGTCTGCGCGCCAAGCTGGAGGCCTACGCCGAACTGCGGCGCACTCTGGACGGTGGCGGCGAGGCGGAGCAGGCTGAGGTGGACCGCATCTTCGGTGCCCTGTCCGCCCCGTCGGAGCCCGGTCTGCCCAAGGGCCACTCCCCCACGACGGCCGAGCTGGTGCGCCAGGCGCTGCTGAGCACCGAACACCCGCTGTCCGCCCAGGAGATAGCCGAGCGGACGGGGGTGAGCCGGCAGACCGCGCAGCGGTACCTGAAGCTCCTGGAACGCACCGGCCGGGCCCGGCTCACCCTCAAGTACGGCGACGCGGGCCGCCCGGAACACCGTTACGTGTGGGCGACCCGCGCCTGAGCGGACCTCATGCGGTGGCCGGTCCGCCGCCTACGCGGCGGTCACCCGGCCGCCTTGACGAACTCCGTCGTGTACGTCTTGTCCAGGTCGACGTCGGCGTTCTTGATGTTGGGGTTGAACGCCTTGAGCACCTTCTCCACGGTCTCGGGGCCGCCCTGGGGCATCACGCCGTCGTCGGTGAACATCGGCAGGGTGCTCTTGACGGCCTGTGTGTACAGGGCCTTGTCACCCTGGGAGTAGTCGGCGGGCATCTTGGCGGCGATCTCGTCGGCGCTGTGCGTGGACATCCACTTGAGCGTCTTGACGAATGCGTTGACCAACTTCTGGACGGTGTCCTTGTGTCCGTTCACCCAGTCCGTCTGCATGTACAGACTGGACGACGGGTACGGCCCGCCCAGCGCCTTCTGCGAGCCCTCGGGGGTGCGCATGTCGACGAGGATCTTCCCGGCCTTCTTGGCCAGGATCGTCGCGACGGTCGGATCGGTGGTCATACCGCCGTCGATCGCGCCCTTCTGGAGCGCCGCGATGAACGTCGGCCCGGCGCCCACCGCGACCGGTGTGAACTCGCTGATCGGCACGCCGTTCTTCACCGCCAGGTACTTGGTGAGGAAGTCGGTCGAGGAGCCGAGCCCGGTCACACCCAGCTTGCGGCCCTTGAAGTCCTCGGGCGAGGTGAGCTCACCGGCCGCCTTGTCCGAGACGACCTCGACCTCGCCGGGCGCGTGCGAGAACTGCACCACGGACTCCACCGACTTGCCCTTCACCTGGAGATCGAGGGTGTGGTCGTAGAACCCGACCGCTCCCTGCACCTGGCCGGAGACGAGCGCGGTCTCGGCCTGGACCCCGGCGGGCTCGCTGAGGAGCTGGACGTTCAGGCCCTCGGCCCGGAAGTGGCCGAGGCGCTGGGTGAGCATGGCGGGCAGGTAGATGACCTTGTCCAGTCCGCCGACCATGATCTTGACGGTCTCGCCCTTGCCGCCTCCGCCGCCGGTGTCGGCCGTGGGGCCGGCCGCGTCGTTGGCGCAGGCGGTGAGCGAGGAGAGGGCGAGGAGTCCGGCGACGGCCAGGGCCACGGGTCCGGTGGGCTTGCGCATGCGGTTCACGTCCTTGTGAGGGGGCGGTGCGGGTGCGGGAGGGAAGCGGGCAGGTCGGCTCAGCTGTCGGAACCGGTCGGTTTCCAGCGGAAGATGCGGCGCTCGGCGAAGGTCAGCAGGCCCTCGGCGACGAGGGCGACGACGGCGAGGATGACCATCGCGGCGTACACGCCGGCCGCGTTGAAGGTGTTCTGCGACTGCGCGACGAGCAGGCCGATGCCCTTGGTCGCGCCGATGTACTCGCCGACGATGGCGCCGATGAGCGCGAAGCCGAAGCTGACGTGGAGGCTGGTGAAGATCCAGGAGGTGGCCGACGGCACGACCACCTGGAGGGTCACCCTGCGGTCGCTCGCGCCCAGGACTCGGGCGTTCGCCACGAGGTTGCGGTCCACCTCGCGGGCGCCCTGGAAGGCGTTGAAGAACACCGGGAAGAAGACGAGCACCACGGCGGAGGCGACTTTGGAGGACGGCCCGAGGCCGAACCAGATCAGGAAGATGGGCGCCAGGACGATCCTGGGGATCGAGTTGAGCACCTTGATGTACGGACCAAAGATCTCGGCGAGCAATCTGATCCGCCCCAGCGCGATGCCGAGCAGGACACCGCCGACCACACCGATGACCCAGCCGAGCAGTGCCTCGTACAGCGTGTACCAGATCTGCTCGCCCAGGGAGCCGAGGGCCGTCCCATGGGTCACCCAGGTGTGGATCTGGTCCCAGATCTTCGAGGGCATCGAGAAGTTGAACGGGTCGATGACCTCGGCGCGGGACAGCGCCTCCCACAGCCCGAGGACGGCCACCAGGACCACCACGCGTGCCGCGTTGACGAGGAGCTTGTGCCGGCGTGCCGCCCGGGCGCGGGTCTGGGCCCGACCGGGCGTCGCGGCGGCGGTGTCGACGACCGGGGGCTTGAGAACCTCAGGCGACATGGGCGGCACCCCTCTCACGGGTGATGCGGACCTCTTCGCCGAGGGACTCCCAGATCTCGCGGTAGATCTCGATGAACCGCGGTTCCAGCCGCACCGACTCGACCTTGCGGGGGCGCGGCAGGTCGATGTCGAAGACCTGCTTCACGGTCGCGGGTCCGGCGGTCATCACGACGACCTTGTCGGCCAGCGCGATGGACTCCTCCAGGTCGTGGGTGACGAAGACGACGGAGGCACCGGTGCCCTCCCACAGTTCCAGCAGCTCGTCCGACATCAACGCCCGGGTCTGCACGTCCAGCGCCGAGAACGGCTCGTCCATCAGCAGGATCTCGGGGTCGTTGACGAACGTGGCCGCCAGGGCGACCCGCTTGCGCTGACCGCCGGAGAGCTGGTGCGGATAGCGGTCCTCGAAGGCGGCGAGTCCGACGCGGGCCAGCCACTCGCGGGCCTTCTCCCTGGCCTCCGCCTTGGGTACGCCCCGGAAGCGCGGACCCGCCATGACGTTGGACAGGACCGTCCGCCAGGGGAAGGTGGCGTCCTGCTGGAAGACGAAGCCGACCTTGTCGCCGACGCCGTCGACCGCCTCCCCGGCCACCAGCACCTCACCCTCGGTGGGCTCCTCCAGGCCGCTGACCAGCGTCAGGGTGGTGGACTTGCCGCAGCCGGTCGGACCTACGACGGCCACGAACTCGCCGCGCCCGACGGTGAGGTCCAGGCCGTGCACGGCCGTGTGCAGCCCCCCTGACGGGGTTTTGAAGATCTTGCCGGCGCCCCGCAGCTCGATGGCGGGGCCGGTGTATGCGCTCATGGGCCGGGACGGTAGGCGCGGCCCGGTCACGGCAGGAGTCTTGTGAGCTCAAGCCGTTCTTTTGCTCGCAAGAACCTGTTGTGCTCGTTTTGCTCGCGCTACAACTGCGGAGCCGAAAGACGGGCTCCACGCTCGCCGGCCTTGAAGGAGAGGCCCCGATGATTGACGTCCTGGTGGTGGACGACGACTTCCGCGTCGCCGAGATCAACGCCAAGTACGTGGGAAAGGTTCCCGGTTTCCGGGTGACCGCCCGTGCGCACACCGCCGCCCAGGCCCTGGCCGCGGTCGAACGCGGCACCGTCGACCTGGTCCTGCTCGACCACTACCTGCCGGACCGGACCGGCCTGGAACTCGTGCACCGCATGCGGGAGCAGGGCCACCGCACCGACGTCATCATGATCACGGCGGCCAGCGACGTGACGACCGTCCAGCAGGCGATGCGCCTCGGTGCCCTGCACTACCTGGTCAAACCGTTCACCTTCGCCGCGCTGCGCACCCGCCTGGACTCCTACGCCGCCCTGCGCCGCACGGTCGACCGGGTCGGCGGACGCGGCCTGGCGGGGCAGGAGCAGGTCGACCGGATCTTCGGCGCCCTGCGCACCGCCACCGCTCCCTCCGCGCCCGGCCTGCCGACCGGGCACTCCGAGCCCACGACCGACCTCATCTGCGGCGTCCTGCACCGCGCCGGCCATCCGCTCTCGGCCCACGAGGTGGCGGCCCGGACGGGGCTGAGCCGCTCCACCGCCCAGCGCTACCTCCGCCATCTGGAGCAGGCGGGCCGTCTCCGGCTGTCCCTGAAGTACGGCGACACCGGCCGCCCGGAACACCGGTACGCCTGGGTGGCGCCGTAGGGCCTCGCGTCCGGGAAGGGCCGGGCCCGCGGGCGGGTCACACGGCTCCGGCCCCGGTCAGCGAACGCACCTCGGTTTCCGCGAACGTGGCCTCGTCCACGACCTCGTCCGAGGTGACCGTGCCCAGCCAGCCGGCGAGGAAGCCGAGCGGGATGGAGACGACCCCCGGGTTCTCCAGCGGGAAGTACTGGAAGTCGACGCCCGGGAACAGCGACTCCGGGCTGCCGGACACCACCGGGGAGAGCAGCACCAGTGCGATCGCCGGCACCAGACCGCCGTACACCGCCCACACCGCGCCCCGCGTGGTGAAAGAGCGCCAGAACAGCGAGTAGAGCAGGACCGGCAGGTTCGCCGACGCGGCGACCGCGAAGGCGAGCCCGACGAGGAAGGCGACGTTGAGATCGCGAGCCAGCAGACCGAGCGCGATCGCCACGACGCCGACGCCGACCGCGGCCCACCGTGCCACCGCCACCTCGCCGCGCGGGACCCTGCCACCGGGGCGCCGCAGCGTCGCGTACAGGTCATGGGCCACCGAGGCGGAGGAGGCGAGCGTAATGCCCGCGACCACGGCGAGGATCGTCGCGAAGGCCACGGCGACGACCACCGCGAACAGCACGGTGCCTCCTGTCGAGCCCGCTCCGCCGCCCAGGTCCAGGGCGAGGAGCGGCACCGCGGTGTTCCCCGCCGCGTTGGACGCGCGTACCGCACCGGACCCCACCACCGCCGCCGCGCCGAAGCCGAGGACGATCGTCATCAGGTAGAAACCGCCGATCAGACCGATGGACCACACCACGGAGCGGCGGGCGGCCCGCGCGGTCGGCACGGTGTAGAAGCGGGACAGGATGTGCGGCAGTCCGGCCGTGCCCAGCACCAGCGCGAGCCCCAGGCTGATGAAGTCGAGCCGGGCGGTCCAGTCCCCGCCGTACTTCAGCCCGGGCGCCAGGAACGCCTTGCCCCGCCCGCTGCGCTCCGCGGCGGTGAGGAGCAGCCGGTCGACGTCGCCGTGGAAGCGCAGCAGGACGAGTACGGTCAGCAGGACCGTCCCGCCGAGCAGCAGGACCGCCTTCACGATCTGGATCCAGGTGGTGGCCCGCATCCCGCCCAGCGACACGTAGATCACCATGAGCGCGCCGACGCCGATGACCGCCCAGACCTGCGCCGCGCCCCCGGTCCGCCCGAGCAGCAGCGCCACCAGGCTGCCCGCGCCGACCATCTGTGCCACCAGATACAGGACGGACACCACCACCGAGGACGTTCCCGCGGCGATCCGCACCGGCCGCTCCCTCATCCGCGCGGCCACCACGTCGGCCAGGGTGAACCGCCCGCAGTTGCGCACCAGTTCGGCGACGAGGAACAGCACGACCAGCCAGGCCACGAGGAAGCCCACGCCGTAGAGCAGCCCGTCGTACCCGTACAGCGCGATGAGTCCGCTGATGCCGAGGAAGGAGGCGGCCGACATGTAGTCGCCCGCGATGGCGAAACCATTCTCCATCGGGGTGAACAGCCGCCCGCCGGCGTAGAACTCCTCCGCGGAACCGTGCCGTCCGCGACTCACCCAGGTCGTGATCCCGAGCGTGACCGCCACGAACCCGCTGATCAGCAGCAGCGCCAGGGTCTGATGGTCACCGTTCACGCGGCACCTCCCCTGGCTCCGCGGGCCAGTTCCTGGGTGTCCCAGCGCAGCTCCAGCGCGGCCCGGTCGCGGCGCAGCCGCGCGTGCCGGGCGTAGGCCCAGGTGAACAGGAACGTGGTGAGGAACTGCGCGAGCCCCGCGAACATGGCCACGTTCACCGCCCCCACCACGGGCCGGGCCATGAGTGCGGGCGCCGTCGTCGCGGCGATCACATAACCCACATACCAGAGCAGGAAGCCGGCGACTCCCGGCACCACGAACCGCCGGTACCTGCCGCGCACCTCCTGGAACGCCGGCCCGCGCTGCACCTCGACGTACACATCGCGGGCGCGCACCCCCGGCTCGCCGGGCCCGCCCCGCGCGGGCGGCACGGACGGCGTCGGCAGACCCGCCCCGTCCAGGTTCGCCCAGCCCGCGTCCGCGGCGTCGTACCAGGGGTCCTGGTACGTCACGTCACGGGTGGGCCCGCCGTGGTCCTCGTGCTTCCCGCCCGAACTCTCGGGACCGTTCCCGGCTCCCTGGGGACGACCATTGCTTGACTGCATGCCCAAGGATGGACAGACCGGGACCATCCCTGACTCTTCTTCCTCCGGCTCTTCACTCCATCAGGTGACTTACCGGGGAGAAGGCCGCACCAGCCCCTTGCCGTAGGCGTAACGCACCGCTTGCGCTCGGTCCTTGAGGCCCGTCTTGGCGAAGAGGTTGTTGGTGTGCGTCTTCACGGTCGTGGTCGACACATGGAGCCTGCGAGCGATCTCCTGGTTGCTGAGCCCCTCGGCGATCAGCACCAGGACCTCGGTCTCCCGCGCGGTCAGTCCGTCGGGCGCCTGCCCCGCCGCCGGCAGGGGCTCGGGTTCGGGCTGCGCCAGCCGCTCGAGCAGCCGCCGCTGGATGCTCGGCGACAACCCCGCGTCCCCCGACAGCACGCTGTGCACGGCACGGACGATCTCCTCCCCGCCCGCGTCCTTCGTCAGGTACCCCCGGGCGCCGGCCCGCAGCGCGGGGAACAGCGACTCGTCGTCCGCGTAGGTGGTGAGCACCACGACCTGGGTGCCGGGATACCGCGTCCGGATCCGCCGGGTGGCCTCCACGCCGTCGCAGCGCGGCATCCGGAGGTCCATCAGCACGACGTCCGGCGCGAGTTCACCGACCAGCCGCACCGCCTCCTCGCCATCGCCCGCGGCCCCCACCACGTCCACGCCGGGCAGCAGGCCGAGCAGCATCACGATGCCCTCCCGGACCACGGTCTGATCGTCGACCACGACCACCCGCGCGGACTTCCTCTCCACCTCCGGATCCGTCATACGGGCACCTTCAGCGTCACCACGAACCCCTCTTCGTCCGGTCCGGCGTCCAGCGAACCGCCCAGCAGCTCCGCGCGTTCGCGCATGCCCAGCAGACCGTACCCACCTCCGGAGCCGTCGAGTTCGCCCGGCCGGCCGCCCGAGTCCCGCACATCGAGCGTCACTTGGTGCTCGCTGTAGTCGAGCCGGACGTCGACCCTGGCGCCGTGGGCGTGCTTGCGGACGTTCGTCAGCGCTTCCTGCGCGACCCGCCGCACGGCCTGGGACGCTTCGGCCGGCAGGGGTCTGCGTTCACCTGTGACGGTGACCTCGGCACCGTCGGCGCCGCTGACGAGGCCGGTCAGGAAGTCCTCCAGCGGGGTCAGCTCGCCCCGCAGCGCGGACAGCGCCTGCCGGGTCTCGGCGAGGCCGTCGCGGGCCATCCCCCGGGCGGCCACCACCCGCTCCAGGATCCGTTGGCGATCCGCGCCGTTCTCGATCAGCAGCCGGGCCGCCTCCAGGTGCACGAGCTGCGCCGAGAGGCTGTGTGCCAGCACGTCATGGATCTCCCGTGCGATGCGGGTCCGCTCGGCCAGCGCCGCGGACTCGGCCTCCGCCGCGCGGGCGGCGCGTTCCTGCGCGAGCAGCCGCTGCGCGCCGCCCCGGGCTTCCGCGTCGAGCCGCAGGACGTATCCGGCGAGGGCCATGCCGGCCACCGTGGCCGCCGTGGTCAGCCAGACGTCGTTGGTGAACGCGGAGTAGGAGGCCAGCGCCACCGACGCGCTCGGGACCGCGGCACCGAGCGGGAGCCGCTCCAGCGCGCTGACTCCGCAGCCGCACCAGATCACGAGGGCCGGTCCGGTGAATCCCGTCGCCTCGGCGGCGACCGCGATGCCCAGGAGCACGCCCATGAGCGCGAGGGACGGCACCAGCCGGTGATCATAGGTCGTCCGGAAGAAGGCCCAGGAGACGAGAGCGGCGACGACGATCCCGCCCACTGCCGCGAGCGCTCCCCAGGGGCCGACGTGCCGCTGGCTGAAGGCGGCCCACAGGAGCATGGCCAGCACGAGCAGGCGGACGGCCCAGGCGAGCAGGCGGCGGGGCCGGCTGATGCCGGTGGGGCCGAGCGCTTCGCGTGACGGCCAGCGTGTCCAGACGTTCTCCGTCACACGCGCTCCTTCCAGGCCGGCCGGACGCCGCCACCGTACGCCGGGGCGGGAGGGCTCGCGGCACCGAAGGACCGGGCCCGCCAGGTCAGGATCGCGCCGCGGACCAGCAGCGTGCCGGCGAGGCCGAGCATCAGCGCGGAGCTGTCCTGGTGCAGCCCGCGTACGGAGCCGAGGGCGAAGGCACCGGCGCGCAGGGCTATGCCCACGCCCCACACGCCGATACCGGCCTTGGTGGTCGCGGTCCACACGACGCCGTCCGCCGCCGTCCAGACGCGGGTGGTCCAGCCCCAGCCGGCGCCCGTGACCAGGGCGATGAACAGCTCGACCACGAGCAGGGCGGCCGACTCCGCGCGGTGGTGGGGGTCCAGGACGCCGGGCTCGCGCAACGCGACGGCGGCGAGGACCACGGGCAGCAGCCACCAGCGACGGTCCGTGTCGATCGGGCGGGCGCGGAACTGCCGCGCGATCACCAGGGCGGCCACGGCCGCGATCACCAGCACGTCGACGAGCCCGGACATCGGATCCTCCGTGAGCGAGTAGGCGGAGCCGGAGCGAGCACCGCCCCGGTGCCTTCGAAGTTACGGAGATCGGCGGGCCGGCGGATCGGACCCCGGGTGGATCACGGGTGGAGATCCGCACGGCGGTTCATCTCCACCCAGGGGTGGAGAAACCCTCGGGGCCGGACAACCGGGCAGGGCGAAGCCGCACGGTGTGCGGGTGCCCGCCGACGGCCGGCGAACGGGCGTCGGGGGTGCGTCACCCAAGGCCGAGGGGGGTGGCGGACTTCTGTCCGCCACCCCCCTCGGCCGATACCCGGCGCAGTGGTCAGGCGTCGATGCGCGACCGGTCCAGCGTCGCCGCCGAGCCGGAGATGAACTCCTTGCGGGGAGCCACGTCATTGCCCATCAGCAGGTCGAAGACCTGCTCGGCGGCCTCCAGGTCGGAGAGGTTGATGCGGCGCAGGGTGCGGTGGCGCGGGTCCATCGTGGTCTCGGCCAGCTGGTCGGCGTCCATCTCGCCCAGGCCCTTGTAGCGCTGGATGGAGTCCTTGTACCGGATGCCCTTGCTCTGGAACTCCATGAGCTTGTCGCGCAGCTCGCGGTCGGAGTACGTGTAGACGTACTTGTCCTGGCCCTTCTTCGGCTGGATCAGCTCGACGCGGTGCAGCGGGGGCACGGCGGCGAAGACCCGGCCGGCCTCGACCATGGGCCGCATGTACCGCTGGAACAGCGTGAGCAGCAGGCAGCGGATGTGGGACCCGTCGACGTCGGCGTCGGTCATCATGATGATCTTGCCGTACCGGGCCTGGTCGATGTCGAAGGTGCGGCCCGAGCCCGCTCCTATGACCTGGATGATCGCTCCGCACTCGGCGTTCTTGAGCATGTCGGTCACCGACGACCGCTGCACGTTGAGGATCTTGCCTCGGATGGGCAGCAGGGCCTGGAACTCGGAGTTCCGCGCCAGTTTCGCCGTGCCGAGCGCGGAGTCGCCCTCCACGATGAACAGCTCGCTGCGGTCGACGTCGTCGCTGCGGCAGTCGGCGAGCTTGGCCGGCAGGGACGAGGACTCCAGGGCGGTCTTCCGGCGCTGGGCGTCCTTGTGCTGGCGGGCCGCGACCCGGGTGCGGGCGGCGGCGACCACCTTCTCCATGACGACCCGGGCCTGGGCGGCGGCATCCCGCTTGGCGGCCGTCAGGAACGCCTTCAGCTCGCTGGTGACGACGTTGTTCACGATACGGCGGGCCGCCGACGTGCCGAGGACCTCCTTGGTCTGGCCCTCGAACTGCGGCTCGGCCAGGCGCACCGTGACGACGGCGGTGAGGCCCTCCAGCGCGTCGTCCTTGACGATGTTGTCCTCGGCCACGCGCAGCATCTTCTTGGCGCGCAGCACATCGTTCATGGTCTGGGTGAGGGCCTGTTCGAAGCCGGCCACATGCGTGCCGCCCTTGGGGGTGGCGATGATGTTGACGAACGACCTGACCGTCGTGTCGTAGCCGGTCCCCCAGCGCAGCGCGATGTCGACGCCCAGCTCGCGGGTGACCTCGGTCGGGGTCATCTGACCGTGGTCGTCCAGGACCGGGACGGTCTCCTTGAAGGTGCCCTTGCCGGAGAAGCGGAGGACGTCGCAGATCGCCCTGTCGTTCGCCAGGTACTCGCAGAACTCGCTGATGCCGCCGTCGAAGCGGAAGGATTCCTCGCCCTTGCTGCCGCCCTCGCCCAGACCGAACTCGTCACGGACGACGATGGTCAGGCCGGGCACCAGGAACGCGGTCTGCCGGGCGCGCTGGTGCAGCGTGTCCAGGGAGAGCTTCGCGTCCTTCAGGAAGATCTGCCGGTCGGCCCAGTACCGCACGCGCGTGCCGGTGCGCGTCTTGGGAACCTTCTTGGTCTTGCGCAGTCCGCTCGCGGCCTCGAACTTCGCGTCGGCACCGCCGGCCGCGAAGGCCCCGGGCACGCCGCGCCGGAAGCTGATGGCGTGGGTGTGGCCGCCGCGGTCCACCTCGACGTCGAGACGGGCGGAGAGGGCGTTGACCACGGAGGCGCCGACGCCGTGCAGGCCGCCGGAGGCGGCGTAGGAACCGCCGCCGAACTTGCCTCCCGCGTGCAGCTTGGTCATGACGACCTCGACGCCGGACAGGCCGGTCCTCGGCTCGACGTCCACGGGGATACCGCGGCCGTTGTCCCGCACCTCCACGGAGCCGTCGTCGTGCAGGATCACCTCGATGCGGTCGCAGACCCCCGCGAGGGCCTCGTCCACGGAGTTGTCGATGATCTCCCACAGGCAGTGCATGAGGCCGCGGCTGTCGGTCGAGCCGATGTACATGCCCGGGCGCTTGCGCACGGCCTCGAGGCCCTCAAGGACGAGGAGGTGCCGCGCGGTGTAGTTGGAACCGTCCCGGTCTGCTCCTGCCAGCAGCGCTGTGGACGGCACGGACGTATCGGCGGTCACGCGGTTCGCTCCTCGCTGAATTTCAGATGGCCCCCTTTTGGGTAAGGGGGCGGCTTCGGTCGCCGCTCAGAGGGTACCGAGCCCTGGTAGAGCCGGTGTAACGCCACCCTCGGTGGCAACTCACACTAGTCCAGCCTCGCATGCCTGTTCGATCCCTCGATGGAGTGAAGCACATATCACGTTCCCTTTGGGGCATGAACCATTTAGGCTCCGGGCACGTCCTCATGAACAACCGGCAACCCGGCCGGGAGGACCGAGACAGCAAGACAGCGCGAAACCGTACGCACATAGAGACGCAATACGGCACATTCGCCGCCAACCGGCAGCAGACAGCCGCCCCCGGAGATTTTTTCGAGGGAAAGCCACGAGCGGGAACGTTTGGGGCTGGTTGGATGTTGACCCTGGTACGACAGCTCGTCGAGCTAGAGAAGAGGCGACGTGACTACTGTTCTGACCCCCGCGAGCCCGTTGACGGCCGCCGATCGCTGCGACCGCTGCGGCGCCCAGGCATACCTGCGCGTCGTCCTGCTCAGCGGCGGAGAACTGCTCTTCTGCGCCCACCACGGTCGCAAGTTCGAGCCGGAACTCAAGAAGATCGCCGCTGAGATACAGGACGAGACGGAGCGGCTGACGTCCGTTCCGAACACCGCTTCCGAAGAAGAGCGCTGAATCTCGCACACACGACGAGCCAGCCCCGGTTCAGGCCGGTGAACGGGCGGTCGCTCCCACCAGGAGCGACCGCCCGTGCTCATGCCCGCGCACGCCCCCGGAGGGGCTCACACGCTCCCGTGGGGCGCCTTCCGGGCCTTCGTGGCGGGCTCCAGCGCCCGTACGACCTCGGAGACGCGTGTATAGACCCCGGGGAGCCCCGGGCGCCCGCAGCCGCTGCCCCAGGAGACGAGGCCGATCAGCAGCCCTCCCGCCACCAGCGGGCCGCCGCTGTCGCCCTGGCAGCCGTCGGGACCGCCGGCGACCTCACCGGCGCACAGCATCGTGGCGGCCTGGTAGGCGCCGTCCGGGCCGCCGGGGTAGGCGCGGGCACACTGCTCGTCGGGGAGTACGCGTACGTGTGCGGCCCGCAAGCGCCGTGGGTACGCTCCGTCACCGCTCGTGTCACCCCACCCGGAGACCACCGCCGGGGTGCCCGGCGCGTAGGCCGGATCACCCGGGCGGGCCATGGTGACGACACTGCTCCACGGCAGCGGCTCGGCGAGCGTGAGGACCGCGAAGTCCCCGGAGTTGGTCGTGACGTCGTATCCGGGGTTGACCCGGACGTCCCGCACGGCGATCTCCTGGCCCTCCGACGACAGCAGATCGGTGCGGCCCGCGATGACCTTGAGGTCGCGCATCCGGTTCGGCGGTGCCCCGAGGACTTCCTCGGCCATGCAGTGGGCCGCCGTGAGCACGGTGGTGCGCCCGACGGCCACGGCGCCGCAGAACTGCCCCGCCCGCGTACCTCCGAACCGGTCACGGCTGGCGAGCGCCACCGTCCACGGGGCCTGGGAGACATCGATCGGAAAGCCTCCGACCACCACACTGTCGGCGACCGCCGGGGCCGCGCTGACCAGGGGTATCGCGGTCATGGCGGCCATCAGGGCCAGTGGTCGGACCAGTGCCCGGGCTACGGAACGGCGCATGCGTGCTCCTCACTCTGGAGTCCTGCTGGGGACCCAGAGTGATCCACGACACGGGATCGCGCAGCGCGAAGGCCCGGCTCCACGAAGGGGAGCCGGGCCTTCGCCGTCATACGACCGCGACCTAGTCGAGGTAGTCGCGCAGCACCTGCGAACGCGACGGGTGGCGCAGCTTCGACATGGTCTTGGACTCGATCTGGCGGATGCGCTCACGCGTCACGCCGTACACCTTGCCGATCTCGTCGAGGGTCTTCGGCTGACCGTCGGTGAGACCGAAGCGCATGGAGACGACGCCGGCCTCGCGCTCGGAGAGGGTGTCCAGCACGGAGTGCAGCTGCTCCTGGAGGAGCGTGAAGCTGACCGCGTCGGCCGGGACGACGGCCTCGGAGTCCTCGATGAGGTCACCGAACTCGCTGTCGCCGTCCTCGCCCAACGGGGTGTGCAGCGAGATGGGCTCGCGGCCGTACTTCTGGACCTCGATGACCTTCTCCGGGGTCATGTCGAGTTCCTTGGCCAGCTCCTCCGGGGTGGGCTCGCGGCCCAGGTCCTGGAGCATCTGGCGCTGGACGCGCGCGAGCTTGTTGATGACCTCGACCATGTGCACCGGGATACGGATGGTGCGGGCCTGGTCGGCCATGGCGCGGGTGATCGCCTGCCGGATCCACCAGGTGGCGTACGTGGAGAACTTGTAGCCCTTGGTGTAGTCGAACTTCTCGACCGCGCGGATCAGACCGAGGTTGCCCTCCTGGATGAGGTCCAGGAAGAGCATGCCGCGGCCGGTGTAGCGCTTGGCCAGGGAGACCACCAGACGGAGGTTGGCCTCCAGGAGGTGGTTCTTGGCGCGGCGGCCGTCCTCGGCGATGATCTCCAGCTCGCGCTTGAGCTTGGGGGCGAGCTTGTCGGAGTTGGCCAGCTTGTCCTCGGCGAACAGACCCGCCTCGATGCGCTTGGCGAGTTCCACCTCCTGCTCGGCGTTGAGCAGGGGGACCTTGCCGATCTGCTTCAGGTAGTCCTTGACCGGGTCGGCGGTGGCGCCGGCCGCGGCGACCTGCTGCGCGGGCGCGTCGTCCTCGTCCTCGTCGGACAGGACGAACCCGGCGCTCTCGGCACCCTCGGGCTCGTCGGCGACCTTGGTCTCCTCGAGGACCTCGTCCTCAAGGAGTTCGACGTCGTCCTTCTTGGCCGCGGTCTTCTTCGCGGCCGTCTTCTTGGCGACGGTCTTCTTGGCGACGGCCTTCTTGGCGGTCGTCGCCTTCTTCGCGACAGCCTTCCTGGCGGATGCGGCATCCTCGGCGGAATCGGCCGCGGCCGGAGCGGCGGCTGCCGTGGGGGCGGCCGGGGCGGCGGTGGCCTTCCTGGTGGTCACCGTCTTCGCCGCTACCGTCTTGGTGGCGGTGCGCTTGGCCGGACTCTTCGCTGCGACGCTCTTGCGGGTGCGCTTGGGCTCTGCGGCACTGACCATCAGCGTCACACCCTCTTCCTCAAGAATCTGGTTGAGGCTGCGCAGTACGTTCTTCCACTGAGTGGCCGGGATCTGGTCAGCTTCGAAGGCCCGACGCACATCGTCGCCGGCGATCTGCCCCTCAGCCTTTCCCCGCTCAATGAGCGCCATGACAGAGACGGACTCGGCGATCTCCGGCGGGAGCGTACGGGATGTGCTGGCCGACACGAACAACCTCTCGGAACGTTGGAAAACGGCTTCCGGCACCGTCCACTGCGGACGGGAGCCGACCACCGGCCTGGGGATGGGCCGACGGCGCGGGCGGGGCCGGGAAGATGCACAGCGCCGTGTACGGCGTCCGTATTCCCTCCGCGGCTATCACCTCTTAGGTCATCGCGCTGTCTCCGCGAGCGTTACGCCCATTCTGCGTGGTCCGAGTCACACCCCGTAAGTGGCCAAAAGCAGTCAGATACGTACAGACGAGATCATCAGCCGCCACCAAGGCGGTCGTGCCGATGACCAGGCCTCCCGTCGCACCGCCGGGCCCCGCCGGATCCCCCGAAGATCCGACGGGGTCCGGCGATGGCCGGTGCCCGGCCCCGGCACCAACCCGAGCACCACGAGGACACCGCACACCGGCGACCGCACCGCGCCCCTCGCGGAGTCAGTGCTCGCGCGGGGCGGGCACCACACGCTCCACCTCGGGGTGGACCGTGAGCAGCTGGCGCATGGCCGCCTCCGCCGCCGTGCCGTCGCCGGTGCCGAGCGCGTCGACGATCCGCGCGTGCTGCGCGAGGGACGCCTCGTTCGGCCGGTCGCAGCCGGTGACCGGGCCGCCGGACACCTGGAGCGCCGCCGAGACGATGCCGGAGAGGTGCTCCAGCATGCGGTTGCCCGCGATCTGGATGAGCATCGCGTGGAACTCGGTGTCGGCGCGCGAGTAGGTGAGCGCGTCACCCTGCGCCATGGCGTGGCTCATGATCTCGACCATGTCGCACAGGCGCTGCTGCACCTCCTCGCGTCCGTGGCCGGCGGCGAGACGGGCGGCGAGCGGCTCGATCGTCCAGCGCAGCTCGCTGAGCTCCCGGCGCTGGTCGTCGCGCTGTGGCCCGAAGGCCCGCCACTCGATGATGTCCGGGTCGAGCAGGTTCCAGTCGCTGACGGGACGCACGCGCGTGCCGACGTTGGGCCGGGCGCTGACCAGGCCCTTGGCCTCGAGGACGCGGAGGGACTCGCGGACGACGGTGCGGGAGACCTCGAACCGCTGGCCGATCTCCTCGGGCACCAGCGGGCGGTCCGCGCCCAGGTCGCCGGAGACGATCATCTGTCCCAGCTGCTGGACGAGTTGGCCGTGCAGTCCGCGTCCGCGGCTGCCCGTGGCCCGCCGGCCGACACGGCCCAGTTCGGGTTCCCCGCCGTCCCAGGCGGGCGGACCGACGCGGTCGGTCACCGGGGCCTCGGTGTAGGGGTAGCGGTCGAGTTCGCCCGGGCCGACCAGACCTGAGTCGGTGGAGCGGGCGGCGTTCATCATGGTGTGCGCAAGGGTACTCACGGATCCTTTGTCGGCGCCGCCTCCAACTCCCTTGAGGTCTTTGGTGAAAAGCACACGAAAGGGTGATCGCTCACCCCGTCGCAATTGACGCCTTATCGGAAAGAAATGGGCTTCCTGCGGGGAGTTGTGCGCAGAGCAGGACCACAAGCGGACAGGCGGCGGTCATCGCGGTCTGGTGCGGAGCGCCGTGAGCAGATACGCGCAGAGCAGCCCCGCGAGGGACAACACCAGTGCCCCGCCCACGGGTTGGCCGAGGACACGGGTGGCCGCGAGCAGGTACCGATCACCTCCGAACGGCCACTGCGACAGGAGGACCTCCCGCATCCGCACCGGGAAGCCGGCCGCCATCCGCGTCGCCGGGCCCGGCAGCACCTTGTGCACGAGGGGGACGACGACGACCGGTACGGCCAGGACCGCGGCCAGTCCGGCCGTCGTGGACCGGAACACGCCGGCCGCCAGTACACCGGCCCAGGCACAGCCGACGACCAGCCCGAACCAACCCGCGGTCAGCGGCAGCCAGTCCGCGGGAACTTCCGTCAGCTCCCGTCCGTAGACGATGTAGAGCACCTCGGCGTCGCAGCCCACGGTGAGGAAGGCGAGCAGCCCCGCGGTGACCCCGGAGACGAGCAGTTTCGCGGTGAGCAGCCCGAGCCGTCGGGGGACGGTGCCGCGGTCCGCGGCCAGGGCGGGGTGGCGGAACTCGTCGCCGAAGGCCAGCGCGCCGAGCAGCCCCGCCGCTAGTGCCGCGGGCGGCAACGGCACCTGCCGCGGCCAGGCCGCGAACAGCCGCGCCTGCGGAGTGTGCCCGATCCGTGCCAGGAGTACGGCGATGAGCGCGGACAGGAGGAGCGCGGCGCCGCAGGTGAGGAAGCCGGTACCGATGCCGGCGGCGCGCCGGATCTCGTAGCGGAGGGGACGCAGGGGACTCGGGGCGGCCCGGACGGAGATGGGAGGAGGAAGCGGGGAGGAGACGGCGGCGACCCGCACATGGTCTGGACGGGCGGTGCGATCGGTCCGCGACGGCGGGGTGCCGGGGGTCCTGGCCCCGGGCAGGAGGGTGCGGGTGCCGGTGACGGTCGCGGCGGGAGCCCCCGCGCCGCCGGTCTGCGGCTCGCGGGGCGCCGTGGCCGGGCCGGGGCCGCCCTCCGGGCGGGCCGTCGCCCCGGTGGGCCGGCCGTCGGCGGCGTTGCCCGGCACCTCGCCGGTCCGGCTCCTGCCGCCCGGCGCGGTGCCGCCGAGAGTCGTGCCTCCCGCCGAGGAGGTCGCGGCGGCCGGTGGCACGTCACGGGGCCGAGTGCCGGAGGCGCTCACCGGGCGGTCCGGCCCGGGTTCCCGGTCGAGAGTTTGGGCACGCGCCGACCGCTCGCCTCCGGGGCCGTACGAACGTTCCGGGACCGTACGACCGGTCGCCGACTCGCCCTCCCCCACCGGAGAGGGGCCGGCCTTGGTCCGCTCCTTCTCCGGTGTCGGCAGGTCGCCGGCGGAGGTGCGCTCCCGCCGCTCGGTCGGGTGACCGGGGGCGGGGGTACGTCCCGGCGCCGGGGTGCGCGGTTCCGGTGCGGAGCGATCACGGGTCGCCGTACTCGATCCGGCCGCGGCCGGACCCGGCCGCACCGGCGGCTCGGTGGCACGCGGCCCGGTCGGGGGAAGGCCCGGGGGAAGGCCCGGGGGCGCGGCCCCGTGCGGTACAGCCGGTCTCGCGTGTTCCGGCTCCGTCGGCGTCTTCGTCGGCGTCTTCGTCGGCGTGCCGCCCGCTGCCCGGCCCGGTTCTCCGGGCGAACCGGCGAACGCCGCATGAGCGGCGTCCGGCGCGGAGGCGGGAGCGGCTTCCCGTGCCACGCCGCCGGGCACCGCGTGTCCGATCCCCACCCGCGCACGGGCGGCCGAGACCCGCTTCCTGTCGCCGCGCGGAGCATCGGGGGTGACCGGGTCCCGCCCCGTGGTTCCGTGCTCCGGCCGGTCCCCCGGCGCCGCGGGCGGCGCGTCCGGTACCGGCTGCCGGGGTGCTCCGGAGGGCGTCCCGGCGTCTTCCTCTTCTCCCGCGCCCGGGCCCATGTCGCCCACCTCGTCGGCCAGTTGGTGGACGAGGATGCCGTGGCGGTACGCGATCTCCCCGATGTCGGCGGTCGTGCTGCCGTACACCGAGAGGCGGTTGCCGCCCTCCCGTACGACTTCGACGGAGCGTCGGGCGGTGCGGGCTTCCTTGGCGAGCAGGGCCGCGAGGCGCGGGGCATGGGGGCTGCGCACGGCCACGCGCGGGCGCAGCCGGGTGCGGGCGAACACCCCGGCCTCCTGGTCGGCGACGAGCCTGCCGTCGTCGAGTGTGAGGACCCGGTCGGCGGTGCGTGCGGCTTCCCTGGGCTGGGCCGTGGTGAAGAGCACGGTGCCGCCCTGGGTGGCGTGGGCCCGCAACATGCCGTGCAGCCACTGCGCCTCGCGGGTGGAGAGGCCCTCGGTGGGTTCGTCCAGTACGAGTGTGTGCGGGTCGGTCAGCAGGGCGCAGGCGAGGCCGAGCCTGCGGTCCATGCCGCGTGACAGTGTGCCGAGGCGCTCCTCACGGAGGCTGACCAGACCGACGGCTTCGAGCACCTCGTCGGCTCGCCGCGCGGGGACTCCCGACGCCGCGCACAGCATCCGCAGATGGCCGCGGAGGGAGCGGGCGGGGTGACCCGGCACATCGCCGAGGAGTGCGCCGACCTCCCAGGACGGATGGGCGATCTGGTGCAGGGGCCGCCCTCTGAAGTAGGTGACACCACGCCCCTGTTGGAGCTCGAGCATCAGTTTGAGCGCCGTCGTCTTGCCCGCGCCGGCACGCCCCAGGAGCGCGGTGACGTGCCCGGCGCGCGCTTCGAAGGAGACGTCGTCGACGGCGGGCGGATGCGCCTTGCGGGGGTTGCTGGTCAGTCCGAAGGCCTGGATCACCTGAAGCAAGATAGCGCGACATGTCTGGTTTTTCGGGTATAAGGCGACTTGCGACTAGATGCCGTGTGACCTCGCCCCGCCTTTGTCCGCCGTTCGACGGAGCCCGAGCCCGCACCCGAGTCCGCGCTCGGCCGGATGGAACCCGCGCTCGGCGCGGGCGACCGGCGGACCCACCGCCCGGCGGTTCCGGCGCCTGACGCTCCGCGCCCCGCCGCTCAGACCTCGGGGCGCAGCATCGGCGGGTTGAGCAGGGTGGCGCCACCGGCCCGGAAGAGCTGGGCCGGACGGCCGCCCTGGCGGGTGGTCGTGCCTCCGGTGGGCACGAGGAAACCGGGGGTTCCGGTGACCTTGCGGTGGAAGTTGCGCGGGTCGAGTGCCACGCCCCACACCGCCTCGTACACCCGGCGCAGCTCGCCGACGGTGAATTCGGGCGGGCAGAAGGCGGTGGCCAGCGACGAGTACTCGATCTTGGAGCGCGCCCGTTCGACCCCGTCGGCGAGGATCTGGGCATGGTCGAAGGCGAGGGGTGCGACGGGTTCGCCGTCCCGGCCGTACCCGCCCCGCGCCAGCAGTTCCTCGACCGGGGCCCAGCGCGCGTTGCTGGCGTCACCGCCGGCGCGCGGTGCGGGCAGGTCGGGCGCGAGGGCGAGGTGCGCGACGCTGACCACGCGCATCCGCGGGTCCCGCTTGGGGTCGCCGTAGGTGGCGAGCTGCTCCAGATGGGCTCCGTTGTCCTGGGCGGGGGCCGAGGGTTCGTGGGCGCACAGCCCGGTCTCCTCGGCCAGCTCGCGCGCCGCCGCCTGGGACAGGTCCTCGTCGTCCCGTACGAAGCCACCGGGCAGCGCCCAGCGTCCCTGGAAGGGAGGCTCGCCCCTGCGTACCGCCAGTGCGCACAGGGCATGGCGGCGCACGGTCAGCACGACCAGGTCAACGGTGACGGCGAAGGGCGGGAAGGCTGACGGGTCGTAGGGCATGCGGCGATCATAGTCGTCTTCCTGACGATAAACACTCCCCTCATCGGGCGTATCGACGGCGATTCCGCTTCGTTCCGGCATGGCGCGCGGGGCCGGACCCGTGCTCCGGTCATATGGCGTCGTCCAAGGTTCATCCTCCTGGTCGTACGAGGTCAGGCGCCCGGTCGTACGACGTCAGGCGCCCAGGCGCGGACCGTCCGCCACCGGGCACTTCGTCCCGTCCGGCTGTCGCAGCGCGGGTACCGAACGCACCACCGGTAGCGGATGCGTCGCAACCGTCGCCTGCCCGGGCTGACACCGGTCGGTGCTCATCCGTCGCCTTGGGGGCGCCGGTGCGTGCCGTCCGACGGCGTCCCGCCGGCCGCGGAGTCACCCGCGTCCGCCGCGCGTGCGCGCGTGGCGCTCGGGCTCCGGGTGCCGGGGCGGGCGGCTTCGGCGGCGGACGACCGGGGGCGGGAGTCGGCGGGCCTGCGTCGGTCCGCCTTCGCCCCGGCTGTGCGGCGGCCGTCGTCGCCCGCCGCGCTCCGGGTGCGGCGCCTTCGCTGCCCGGCGG
>NZ_JOCB01000002.1 GCF_000718775.1 Streptomyces sp. NRRL S-31 | reverse complement strand
GGCGGGGAGGGGGCGGCCGGCGCGGACGCCGGCCGGGTGCGGGCGGCGCGCCGGGCCCGGCCTCGACCCGGCCGGGCCCGAGGCGCCCGGCGCCCGGCTGACCGTCGTCGCCGCGAGCGAGGCCAAGGGCCTGGAGTACGACCACGTCCTCGCCGTCGAACCGGCCGCCGTGGCGGAGGCGGAGGAGCGGGGCGCGCACCGGCTGTACGTCGTCCTGACCCGCGCGGTCTCCCGCCTCGACGTGGTCCACCCCCGGCCGCTGCCGTTCTGAGGGGCGGCGGCCGTCCGCCCTCAGCCGCCCACGTACTCCGCCAGGTGCTCGCCGGTGACGGTCGAGCGGGCCGCCACCAGGTCGGCGGGGGTGCCCTCGAAGACGATCCGGCCGCCGTCATGGCCGGCGCCGGGACCGAGGTCGATGATCCAGTCCGCGTGCGCCATGACCGCCTGGTGGTGTTCGACGACGATCACCGACTTGCCGGCGTCGACCAGCCGGTCGAGCAGTCCGAGGAGCTGTTCCACGTCGGCCGGGTGCAGACCGGTGGTGGGCTCGTCCAGGACGTAGACACCGCCCTTGTCGGCCATGTGCGTGGCCAGCTTCAGCCGCTGCCGCTCACCGCCGGAGAGGGTGGTCAGCGGCTGGCCGAGGGTGAGGTAGCCGAGGCCGACGTCGGCCAGGTCGCGCAGGACGCGGTGGGCGGCCGGGGTGCGGGCGTCCCCGGCGCCGAAGAACTCCGCCGCCTCCGTCACCGGCATCGCCAGCACCTCGCTGATGTCCCGGCCGCCCAGGCGGTACTCCAGCACCGAGGCGTCGAACCGGCGGCCCTCGCACTCCTCGCAGGTGGTGGCGACACCCGCCATCACCGCGAGGTCGGTGTAGACGACTCCGGCGCCGTCGCAGCCGGGGCAGGCGCCCTCGGAGTTGGGGCTGAACAGCGCCGGCTTCACCCCGTTGGCCTTGGCGAACGCCTTGCGGACCGGCTCCAGCAGCCCGGTGTACGTCGCCGGGTTGCTGCGGCGCGAACCGCGGATCGGCGTCTGGTCGACCGAGACCACCCCCTCGCCGGCCGGGATCGACCCGTGCACCAGCGAGCTCTTCCCGGAGCCGGCCACCCCGGTGACGACGACCAGCACCCCGAGCGGGATGTCCACGTCGACGCCGCGCAGGTTGTGGGTCCCGGCACCCCGGATCTCCAGGGCGCCGACGGGCTCGCGGACCGTCTTCCTCAGGGCGGCCCGGTCGTCCAGGTGGCGGCCGGTCAGCGTGCCGCTCGCGCGCAGAGCGGCGACCGTGCCCTCGAAGCAGACGGCACCGCCCGCCGCGCCCGCGCCCGGGCCGAGGTCCACCACGTGGTCGGCGATCGCGATGACCTCCGGCTTGTGCTCCACCACGAGCACCGTGTTGCCCTTGTCCCGCAGCCGCAACAGCAGGTCGTTCATCCGCCGGACGTCGTGCGGGTGCAGACCGGTGGTCGGCTCGTCGAAGACGTACGTCACATCGGTCAGCGAGGAGCCGAGGTGGCGGATCATCCTGGTGCGCTGCGCCTCGCCGCCGGAGAGGGTGCCCGCGGGCCGGTCCAGGGAGAGGTAGCCGAGGCCGATCTCCACGAAGGCGTCGAGCGTGCCGCGCAGCGAGGCGAGCAGCGGCGCCACGGACGGTTCGTCCAGCGCGCGGACCCACTCGGCCAGGTCGCTGATCTGCATCGCGCAGGCGTCGGCGATGCTGATCCCGTCGATCTTCGAGGAGCGGGCCGCCGCGCCGAGCCGGGTGCCGGCGCAGTCCGGACAGGTCGTGAAGGTGACCGCCCGGTCCACGAACTCCCGGATGTGCGGCTGCATCGCCTCCCGGTCCTTGGCGAGCATCGACTTCCGGATCCGCGGCACCAGACCCTCGTAGGTCATGTTGATGCCCGCGATCTTCATCCGGGTCGGCTCGCGGTACAGGAAGTCGTCCAGCTGCCGCTTGGTGAACGTGCGCACCGGCCGGTCCGCGGGGAAGAGGCCGGACTCGGCGTAGAGGCGGTGGTTCCAGCCGCCCGGCTTGTAGCCGGGGACGGTCAGCGCGCCGTCGCCGAGCGACTTGTCCGCGTCGTAGAGCTGCTCCAGGTCGATGTCGGTCACCGAGCCGCGGCCCTCGCAGCGCGGGCACATGCCGCCGGTGACGCTGAACGCGCGGCGCTCCTTCACCGTCCTCCCGCCCCGCTCCACGGTGACCGCGCCCGCCCCGCTGATCGAGGCGACGTTGAAGGAGAACGCCTTGGGGGAGCCGATGTGCGGGGTGCCGAGCCGGCTGAACAGGATGCGCAGCATCGCGTGGGCGTCGGTGGCGGTGCCGACCGTGGAGCGCGGGTCGGCGCCCATCCGCCGCTGGTCGACGATGATCGCGGTGGTCAGCCCGTCGAGCACGTCGACGTCGGGCCGCGCCAGCGTGGGCATGAAGCCCTGGACGAACGCGCTGTACGTCTCGTTGATCAGCCGCTGCGACTCCGCGGCGATCGTGTCGAACACCAGCGAGCTCTTGCCCGAGCCGGAGACACCCGTGAACACCGTGAGCCGGCGCTTGGGGATCTCCACGCTGACGTCCCTGAGGTTGTTCTCGCGCGCGCCGTGCACCCGGATCAGCTCGTGACTGTCGGCGGCGTGCGGCGTGCCCCCCGGCGCCGCCCCCGTGGTCGCCGTCCTCGTGGTCGTGCTCATCGTCTCTCCGTCCGTCGGGCCATCGACACGCTAGCCGCGCCCGCCCGCCGGCCGCTTCTCGATTCCTGACCGGTTTCGCGGCCGGGTCCGAACCCGCTCCGGACCCGGCCGCCGCGGTCCCCGGAGGTCAGAGGACGACGGCGATCTTCCCGGTCAGACCGCCCCGGTGGAAGCGCGCGTGCGCGGCCCGGATCTCCCCGAGGCCGAAGGCGGCGTGCAGCCGCGGCCGCACGGAGCCGCCGTCGACGAGCCGGGTGAGTCCGTCCAGCGCGGCGCCGTCCTCCCGCACCTGGTGGACGGTGGTGCGCACGCCGCGGGAGGACAGGTCGGGCACGGGACCCGCCTGGGTGGCGATCGACGCGTACCGGCCGCCGTCCGCCACCGCGCCGGTCACGAACGCCCCGAAGGTGTCGAAGACCGCGGCGTAGGCGCCGTCCGGGAGGGCGCGGGGGTCGGTGGTGACGAGACCGGCGCCGTGCTCGCGGGCGAAGGCGGCCTGGGTGTCGCGGGAGACGAGGGCGTCGACCCGCACGCCGCGCGCACGGGCGATCTGGAGCGCCAGCCCGCCGACCGCTCCGGCGGCACCGGCGATCAGCAGCCGCTCCCCGGCCCGCACCTGAAGCCAGTCCAGCGTCTGCCAGGCGGTCAGTCCGGGAAGCGGCAGGGTGGCGGCCTCCGGCAGGCTGACCGAGCGCGGGGCGGCGGCGACCGCGTGTGCCGGGAGCGCGACCAGGTCGGCCCAGGTGCCCCGGCCGGATTCCAGCTGGTGGGACATGGCGACGACGCGCTCCCCGGCACGCAGTCCGCTGCCGCCGCCGTCGACCACGATGCCGGCCAGGTCCCAGCCGAGCGTCATCGGCGGCGGCGGTGCGCCGTCGCCGATGGCCCCGGCCCGCGTCTTGTCGTCGACGGGGTTGATGCTGGTCGCGACGGTCCGGATCAGCACCTCCCCGGTGCCCGGCACGGGCTCGGGCGTGTCGACGACGTCGAGGACGTCGGGGCCTCCGAAGCGATCGATCCGTACGGCGCGCACGAGAAGTCCTCCCCTGACCGGTGCTGTCGCAGAAGCCCAACTCCCTTGAAGATCACGGCATTCCCGCTGTCCCGCCCCGGTGAGAATGATCCACGGCCGCCTCCATGGCGGGCGCGGAAGTCCACTGATCGGCTCGGAGGTCTCATGTCCCCACAGCTGGAATTGGTCGCGATCACCCTCGACTGCCCTGATCCGCCGGCCCTGGCGGCGTTCTACCAGCAGGCCACCGGCTTCGAACCGCACCCGAAGTCGGACGCCGACTTCGCCGGTCTCACCCGTGCGGACGGACTCTTCATCGGCTTCCAGCGGGTCGCGGACCACCGGGCTCCGAGCTGGCCCGACCAGGCCGTTCCCCAACAGCTCCACCTCTGCTTCAAGGTCGCGGACGGCCTGGACGAGGCCGAGGCCCGGCTGCTGGCGCTGGGTGCCGGCAAGCCGGATCACCAGCCGCACGGGGACAGGGCGCGGGTCCTCACCGATCCGGCCGGGCACCCCTTCTGCATCGTCACGCGCTGAAGCCGGGCTCACGCGGAGCGGGCCGTCCGGCGTGACACACTCTTGCAAGCGGGTGCTTGCAATTGTTAGCGAGGGTGGGGCAAGGTGGACACATGGCATCGCTGAACGTCGGCAATCTCGGTGAGTACCTGCGCGAGCAGCGGCGGCACGCCCAGCTCTCGCTGCGGCAGCTCGCCGACGCCGCCGGGGTGTCCAACCCGTACCTGAGCCAGATCGAGCGCGGGCTGCGCAAGCCCAGCGCGGAGGTGCTCCAGCAGGTCGCCAAGGCCCTGCGCATCTCCGCGGAGACGCTGTACGTCCGCGCCGGCATCCTCGACGCCGAGCGGGACCGGGACGAGGTGGAGACGCGCGCCGTCATCCTCGCCGATCCCTCGCTCAACGAGCGGCAGAAGCAGGTGCTGCTCCAGATCTACGAGTCCTTCCGCAAGGAGAACGGATTCGGGACCGGCGAACCGGCCGGGGGCGCGGGGGACGGGACGGCCGACCCGGGGACCGGCGGCGGCAGCCGTACGGCCGGTGCGGGCGGTGCCATGGGAAGTGACACGGACGCCGGTCCGCGGCGGACGGCCGGATAACGCCGGACCAGGGCTCGGACGCCCGCCGCGGACCACATCGACCCAGCCAGACGCGAATCCGATCCGGGAGGACACCCACCATGGCCATCACCGACGATCTGCGCAAGACCCTGAGCGACCCGACCCCGCTCTACTTCGCGGCCGGCACCGCCGACCTGGCGCTTCAGCAGGCCAAGAAGGTGCCCGCCCTGGTCGAGCAGCTGCGCGCCGAGGCCCCGGCCCGCATCGAGGCCGTGCGCAACACCGACCCGAAGGCTGTCCAGGAGAAGGCCGCCGCCCGTGCCAAGGAGGCGCAGGAGACCCTCCAGACCAAGGTCAACGGGTTCATCGGCAGCCTCGACGTCGACCTGAAGAAGCTCGGCGAGACCGCCCAGGACCTCGCCCTGCGCGGCGTCGGCGTCGCCGCCGAGTACGCCGTCAAGGCCCGCGAGACCTACGAGAAGGTCGCCGAGCACGGCGAGCAGGCCGTGAAGACCTGGCGCGGCGAGGCCGCCGAGGAGATCGAGGACCTGGCGATCGTCGTCGAGGGCAAGCCCGAGCCGGTCGCCGCGCGGCCCGAGCCGGTCGTGGTCAACGGCGACGAGTCGAAGCCGGCCGGGGCGAGGACCGAGCCCGCCGTGGAGAAGAAGCCCGCGGCGAAGAAGGCGCCGGCCGCCCGCAAGGCCACCCCCGCGAAGAAGGCCGCGCCGTCGGCCGAGTGAGCGTGAGCGGCGATACCGACGCGGGCCGGGCACCTTGGGGGTGTCCGGCCCGTTCTGTGGGTACGGTGGCGGCGTAGCAGGCGTCGGGAATCAACGGGCGGTGGGCAGCATGCTGATGTTGGGCTTCGCGGGGTTCATGGGGATCTTGAAGATCATCCTGATGGCCCTGGCCGCGTTGGGGCTGTTCGACGCCGCGTTCCGGCGCGAGGACGCCTTCCGCGCGGCCGACAAGCAGAACAAGGTCTTCTGGCTGATCATCCTCGGCATCGCGCTCGTGGTCAGCTATCTGTTCTCGCTGTTGTCCATCCTGCCGATCGCCGGCGCGGTGGCGTGCATCGTGTACCTGGTGGACGTACGCCCCGCGCTCCAGCAGGTCGGCGGCGGCCGGGGCGGCCGGGGCGGCTGGGGGCGCCGCCGGGGCAGCAGCAGCGACGGTCCGTACGGGCCGTACAACGGGGGCCGCTGAGGCACCCCCCGCGTCCCGCGTCCGCGCGTCCCCCGAGGGCGTGGGTGACCGGGCGGCCGGGTGCGATGGGCCGGCGACCGACCGCGACGGTCCGGTGGTCGGCCACGATGGGCCGGTGGCCGGTGGCCGGTGGCCGGTGGCCGGTGGCCGGTGGCGGTGAGCGGTGGGCTCTACGCCGTCCGGTCCAGCAGCACCACCGCGACGTCGTCCGTCAGCTCGCCGCCGTTCAGCTCGCGCACCTCGTGCACCGCCGCCCGCAGCAGCTCCTCCCCGCGCAGCCCCTCGGACAGCTGCCGGTGGATCATCTCCACCATGCCGTCCTGCCCCAGCCGCTCCCCGTCCGCGCCGACCCGGCCCTCGATCAGGCCGTCGGTGTAGAGCATCAGACTCCACTCGGCGCCCAGCTCCACCTGCATCCGGGGCCAGCGGGCGCCGGGCAGCAGACCGAGGGCCGGGCCGTTGTTGTCGTACGGCAGCAGCCGCGGCGGCCGGCCGGGGCGGGCGACCAGCGGGGCCGGATGCCCGGCCAGGCACAGGCCCGCGCGGCGGCCGTCGGGGGCGATGTCCACCGTGCACAGCGTCGCGAAGATCTCCTCGTCGGCGCGCTCGTGCTCCAGCACCTGCTGGAGGGTGTTCAGCAACTCGTCCCCGCACAGCCCGGCCAGGGTCAGCGCCCGCCAGGCGATGCGCAGCTCCACGCCGAGCGCGGCCTCGTCCGGACCGTGCCCGCAGACGTCACCGATCATGGCGTGCACGGTGCCGTCCGGGGTGCGGACGGCGTCGTAGAAGTCGCCGCCGAGCAGCGCCCGGGAGCGGCCGGGGCGGTAGCGGGCGGCGAACCGCAGCGCGGAGCCGTCCAGCAGCGGGGTGGGCAGCAGCCCGCGCTCCAGCCGGCGGTTCTCCTGCGCGCGCAGCCGGCCCTCGGCGAGCCGCCGCTCGGCCGTGTCGGACCGCTTGCGCTCCACGGCGTAGCGGATGGCGCGGCTGAGCAGCCGGCCGTCCAGCTCGTCCCGGAACAGGTAGTCCTGCGCGCCCACGCGCACCGCCTCGGTGCCGCGCTCGGCGTCGCCGGAGGCGGTCAGCGCGAGCACGGCGTGCCGGGGCGCGAGCCGGAGGACGTGCTTGAGCACGGCCAGCTCGTCGTCGGCCTCGCCGCCGCCCGGCGCGGGGAGCGCCAGGTCCAGCAGGATGCAGTGGACGTCGTCGGTGAGCAGCCGCTCGGCCTCGGTGAGGTTGCGGGCGGTGCGCACGCGCATCGGCTTGCCCGCCGGGTCCAGCAGGTCGGGCACGATCGGCGAGCCGGCCGGGTCGTCCTCGATCAGCAGCAGGGTGAGAGTGGCGCCGGTGCCGTGCGCGGCCGTGGCGTCGCGGTGGGCCTCTTCCTTGAGGGGGCCGCCGACGGTGTGGGCGGCCTGCGCCTGACCACTCTCCACGGCCGGGATCGCTCTCTGCCGCGGTACGGGTACGGGCATCGTCTTGGGTTCCTTCCCTCCCCCCGAGGGCACGGCGGCGTCGAGGGGTCTCGAGCCACCGACCGGGACCATAGCGGCTGGGACCGCCCCGGCGGAATGGTGTGAGCCGCGTCGCTCCGGGGCCCGCCGCTGTCATGTGCCGCTTGCCGCACCGCAGTTGGACACGGTGGCGGTGCGCGGGGGATGACGAAGCTCACGTCCGGCGGTGGTTTGGGCGGGGATTGGCGTGGAGTGGGTCACATGGCGCGCGTCACCGGGCGCGCGGCCGGAACCCACGGCGGTCCGGGGCGGTCCACGGTGGTCCGGGGCGGCCCGTGGCGGTCCGGTGCGGCTTGGGACGTTCCGATGCGGCGGCCGTCAGGCGTCCGGCCGTACGACGCCCAGGATCGGCATCGTGCCGGCGCCCGCGATCGTCACCGTGCGCCCGGGCCTCGGGGCGTGGATGATCGCGCCGTCGCCGATGTACAGCGCGACGTGGCTGGCGTCGTCGAAGTAGACGACGAGGTCGCCGGGGCGCATGTCCTTGACGTCGACGTGCCTGAGCTGCCTCCACTGCTCCTGCGAGGTGCGCGGGACGGCGTGGCCGGCCGCCGCCCAGGCCTGGGAGGTCAGGCCCGAGCAGTCGAAGGAGTCCGGGCCCTCGGCGCCCCACACGTACGGCTTGCCGAGCTGCGCGGTGGCGTACTTCACGGCCTTCTCGCCCAGCGTGGTGGCCTTGCCCCCGGTGGTCTTCTCCCCGGTGTCCCTGTCCCCGGCGTTCTTGAGGACACCGGTGTTCAGCCAGGCCGTCTGCGCCTTGTCGGCGGCCTCCCGCTCCAGCTGCGCGAGCCGTTCCTTCTCCTTCTTCTCCAGCCGCGACTGGAGCTTCTCGGCCGCGTCGATCTGCTCCTCGATCTTCTTCTTGGCGGCGGCCTTGGCCTTGCGGTGGGTCTCCAGTTTCTTCCACCGGGCGGAGGCGTCGTCGGCGTACTGCCGCAACTCCTTCTGGGTGCGGGCCATTTCGCTCATCAGCCTGGTCGCCGCCCGCTGGCCCTGGAGCACCCGGCCGGCGCCGTCCAGGAAACGGCCCGGGTCGTCGCTGAGCAGGAACCGGGTGGTGTCCGAGAGGCCACCGGTGCGGTACTGGTCCCGGGCCGCCGCGCCCGCCCGCTCCTTGAGCCCGTCCAGCCGCTGCTGCCCCTGGTCGATCCGCTTCGCCAGCGCCACGATCTCGGCGGACTGCTCCTTCGTCTTCTCCTCGGCCGCGTTGTAGGCGTCGGTGGCGACTTCCGCGTCGTGATAGAGCCGGTCGAGCTTCTCGCGGATCTCCTCAAGGCCCTTGTTCGGCGCGGGAGTCGAAGCGGGCGCGGGGGGTGCCGGTGACGCGGGTGTGGGGACGGGGGCCGCGAACGCCGTGCCCGGCGCCGCGAGGACGGTCACCGCGCACACCACGGTGAGAGCGGCCGTGAGCATGCCGCGCTTGCCCGAACCCATACCTGGTTCCCCCCACCTGATTTACCGTCAGTAACTTACGGACGTCGGGGGGATCGTGCCACGGCCGCGCGCAAAGCGACAGAGGGCACCGGAAACCGGATGCGTCCGTCGGCCACCGGATGCGACGACCGCCGGGTACGGCGATCACCGGGTGCGCGACCGCCGGGTGCGCGACCGCCGGGTGCGGCGATCACCCCTTCGGTGTGACGGATGAAGCGCGCGGGAGGTTCCCGTCCCGGGCGTGGCCCGCCCGGCGGGCACCGGCGGTCAGCGTGCCGGTGCCAACGCCTCCCAGGCGACGGTGACTTCGCCCTGCCGCCAACGCGCCGGGGAGTCCGTCACCGGCCAGTCCGCCGTCAGCTCCCGCACCGCGCGGATCCAGCGCTGCCGGGCGCCGTAGGAGGCGTAGGGGGCGGCGGCGGCCCAGGCACGGTCGAAGTCGCGGAGGAAGGCGTGCACCGGCTCGCCCGGGACGTTGCGGTGGATCAGCGCCTTCGGCAGGCGCTCGGCGAGGTCGGAGGGGCGGTCCAGGGAGCCCAGCCGGGTGGCGAAGGTGACCGTGCGGGGTCCTTCGGGGCCGAGCGCCACCCAGACGTGCCGACGGCCGATCTCGTCGCAGGTGCCCTCCACCAGCAGTCCGCCGCGCGAGCCGCCGCCCGCCGGGGCGAGCCGGGCGCGGAGCCGCTCCCACACCGCGGCGACCTCCGGCTCGTCGTACTGGCGCAGCACGTTGGCGGCCCGGATCAGGACCGGGCGGCCGGGGACCGGCACCTCGAAGCCGCCGTGCCGGAAGGTGAGCCCCTCCCGCTCGTACGGCCGCGCCGCCGCCACCCGTTCCGGCTCGATCTCGATGCCCACCACACGGGCGCGGGGGGTCGCCGCGCGGAGCCGGGCCAGCAGTTCCACGGCGGTCCAGGGCGCGGCGCCGTACCCCAGGTCGACGGCGACCGGATCGTCCGCCCGCCGCAGCTCGGCGCCGTGCGTGGCCGCGATCCAGCGGTCCATCCGGCGCAGCCGGTTGGGGTTGGTCGTCCCGCGCGTCACCGTTCCCACGACAGCGCTCCCCCCGGACGGGCGGAGCCGGGGGCGGGGGAGGGGCGCTGTGCGGGCTCTCATGCGTACGAGGGTAAGCGGGGAGGACACCCGCCTCGCCGGGAATCGAACGCATGAGCGATACCGGGTAATGATTCGGCAAAGCCGCTTGATCGGGAAATGGCAGGGCACTCGCTCGCTGTTGGAGTCCTTCGGAGGACTCGCCGCGCCTCCGCAGGCATGCCGTAGCAAGGAGGACCGCCACGTGAGCCAGTACGTCAGCAGGCTCGGGCGACGCTCTCCGTCGGCCGCCCCGCGGCTGCGGCTCCATCGCAGGCCCCGGCGGGTCGCCATGCTCTCCGTGCACACCTCTCCGCTCCACCAGCCCGGCACCGGCGACGCCGGCGGCATGAACGTCTACATCGTGGAACTGGCGCAGCGACTGGCCGAGATCAACATCGAGGTCGAGATCTTCACCCGGGCCACGGCCGGCGGCCTGCCCCCCGCCGTCGAGCTGGCCCCGGGCGTCCTCGTCCGGCACGTCGACGCCGGTCCCTACGAGGGCCTGGCCAAGGAGGACCTCCCGGCCCAGCTGTGCGCCTTCACGCACGGTGTGATGCAGGCGTGGGCCGGGCACCGCCCCGGTCACTACGACCTCGTCCACTCCCACTACTGGCTCTCCGGCCACGTCGGCTGGCTCGCCGCCCAGCGCTGGGGCGTGCCCCTGGTGCACGCCATGCACACGATGGCCAAGGTCAAGAACGCCAGTCTGGCCGACGGCGACACCCCCGAGCCCGCCGCCCGGGTCATCGGCGAGACCCAGATCGTGACCGCCGCCGACCGGCTCATCGCCAACACCGCCGAGGAGGCCGGCGAACTGGTCCGGCACTACGCGGCCGACCCGGGCAAGGTCGCCGTCGTCCACCCCGGCGTGAACCTGGAGCGCTTCCGCCCCGTCCCGCGCGGCGACGCCCGGGATGTCACCGCGGCCGACGCCCGTGCCGCGGCCCGCGCCCGCCTCGGGCTGCCACAGGGCGCCCTGATCCCGCTCTTCGCCGGCCGGATACAGCCGCTGAAGGCGCCGGACGTGCTGCTGCGGGCCGTCGCCGTCCTGCTGGACGAGCACCCCGAGCTGCGCTCCCGCATCCTCGTCCCGGTCGTCGGCGGACCCAGCGGCAGCGGCCTCGCCAAACCGGAGGGGCTCCAGAAGCTCGCGGCCCGGCTGGGCATCGCGGACGTCGTGCGGTTCCGGCCGCCGGTCGGGCAGGAGCAGCTGGCGGACTGGTTCCGGGCCGCGTCCGTCCTGGTCATGCCGTCGTACAGCGAGTCCTTCGGCCTGGTGGCCATAGAGGCGCAGGCCGCCGGGACGCCCGTGATCGCGGCCTCGGTCGGGGGGCTGCCGGTCGCCGTGCGGGACGGCGAGACCGGTTTCCTCGTCCAGGGGCACGATCCGGCCGACTACGCGCGCGTGCTGCGCCGCTTCGCCGACGAGCCGGACCTCTCCGCGCGCATGGGGGCCGCCGCCGCCCGGCACGCCCAGTCCTTCGGCTGGGACGCGGCCGCCGCCGCCACCGCCGACGTCTACACGGCCGCGACCCAGTCCCACCGCCGTCACGTACGCTCCCACCATGGGTGATGTCGAGAAGGCGGGAAAGGTCCTGGAGGACGTCCTGCGGGACGCCGAACTGGAGTGGGAGAGCCCCGAGTCCGGCACCTACGTGGTCACGCTGCCCGGTACCCGCAAGCTGTCCACCACGGTCTCCTTCCGCGTCGGCCGGCACTCCCTGTCGCTGAACGCCTTCGTCATCCGTCATCCCGACGAGAACGAGGCGGGCGTGCACCGCTGGCTGCTGGAGCGCAACCTCAAGCTGTACGGCGTGAGTTACGCCGTGGACCGCCTCGGCGACGTCTACGTCACCGCGCGCCTGCCCCTCGCCGCCGTCTCCGCCGACGTGCTGGACGGCCTCCTCGGCCAGGTCCTGGAGGCCGCCGACGGCGCCTTCAACACCCTGCTGGAGCTGGGCTTCGCCTCCTCGATCCGCAAGGAGTACGCGTGGCGGGTCGCGCGCGGGGAGTCCACGCGCAACCTGGACGCCTTCAAGCACCTGATCGACCGCCCGGCGGACTGACCCGCGGACTCACCGGGGCCGCCCGGCGGACCGACCGGGAGCCGGCCGCCGGGCCGGGGCGGTGCTGCCGCGGGGTCAGGACGGGTCGGGCAGGGGCTTCCCGCTCGCGCCGCCGTGGTCGAGTTCGTCGGCGAACGCCCGCAGGGCGTCGGCCAGTTCCTTCTTGGTCGGCAGCTGGTCGACCTTCCTGTCCAGCTCCGTGATGCGCCGGTTCAGCTGCTCGAGGTCGACGGACCCGGTGGGGTCGTCCGTGGGTCCGGAGTCACTCGGGCTGGGCTCGGCGCCGCCGTCGGTGCCCGCGTCGGTGCCGCCGTCGACGAGGCCCCCGGTGCTGCCGGACCCGGCGACGACGCCGGAGTCCCCGCCACCGTCGGACGCGCTCCCGTCGGAGTCGCCGGAGCCGGACGTACTCCCGTCGGACGTACTGCCGTCGGAGGAGCCGGACACGCCTGAACCGGACGTGCCCCCGGTGTCCGTGTCCGGCGGGACGGTGTCCGCGACGGCGTGCCCGGGGCGGGGACGGTCGGCCGAGGGCGCCGCGAGCGCCACGCCGACGCCGAGGGCGGCCAGTGCGGCCGCGCCCGCCACGATGGCCGAGATCCGCCGGAGCGGCAGCGTGCGGGCGGGGGTGGATGCCTCGCGAGGAGTCTCTGGTTCCTGTGCTGGTTCCTGTGCTTTCCGGGTGTCATCCATGGGGGGAGGCTAACCAGGGGTGATCGGCGGACGGGCGGCTTCCGTCCGGTTCACACCCCTGGCGGGCCGGTCGGGCGAGTGGGCCGGTCGTCAGCCGAACATGCCGGGCACGTAGTCGCCGGCGGGCTGCCGCACGATGACGTTCGCGCGGTTGTAGGCGTTGATCACGGCGATCAGGGCGACCAGGGCGGTGAGCTGGTCCTCGTCGTAGTGCCCGGCGGCGTTCGCCCAGACCTCGTCGCTGACCCCGCCGGCCGCGTCGGCGATCCGGGTGCCCTGTTCGGTCAGCTCCAGCGCGGCCCGCTCGGCCTCGGTGAACACGGTGGCCTCGCGCCAGACGGCGACCAGGTTGAGCCGCGTCTGGCTCTCCCCGGCGGCGAGGGCGTCCTTGGCGTGCATGTCGGTGCAGAACCCGCACCCGTTGATCTGGCTGGCACGCAGCTTCACCAGCTCCTGCGTGGTGGTCGGCAGTGTGGACTCCGTGATCACCTTGCCGGCGGCGCTGAGGTGCTTGTACAGCTTCCCGGCGAGGGGGTTGGCGTGGAGGTCGAGCCGAGCGTCCATGGTCTGCTCCGGGGTGGTTGCGGCTGCTGTCACCTCACTGACGGCGGCGGCCGGGGAAATGTGACACGGGCGGAAGTGACTCGGGTCACATCCGTCCGTGCCGCGGTCGCGCAAGCCGCACCGGTCGGACCGCACGGTCAGGCGGCATGGCCGAGCCGCCCGCTCGGACCAGCCCGTCGGACCAGCCCGTTCCGTCGGACCAGCCGGCCGGGCCGCCCGGTCAGGCCGCCCGCACCTCGGCCGCCGCGTCCGTCACCGCCGTGGCCGGGGCCGGCCGCTCCTGCGGCAGCCGGCGCATGACCAGGCCGTAGCCGAGGCCGGCGACCGTCCCGACCACCGCGCACACGGCCCACAGCCAGTCCGCGCCGAGGTGGTCGATGACCGCGCCCGACATCAGGGGCGCGACCAGGGCGGCGAGGGACCAGGACATGGTGTACACGCCCTGGTAGCGCCCGCGGCCGTGGACCGGGGAGAGGGTGACGACCAGGCTGGTCTGGGTCGGGGCGTTGACGATCTCGGCGAGGGTCCACACGCACACGGTCAGCATGAAGACCCCGACCGATCCGGCGAAGACGGTGAGCCCGAAGCCGTACCCGGCGAGCAGCGAGGAGGCGACCAGCAGGGTGCGCGGGTCGCGGTGCTCGATGAACCTGGTGACCGGGATCTGGAGGGCGACGATCAGGATGCCGTTGACGGCGATGGCCAGGCCGTAGTCGGCGGGGGAGAAACCGGCCCGCCCCATGGCCACCGGCAGTCCGACCGAACCCTGCTGGAAGACCAGCGCGACCAGGAAGGACAGCCCCACGACGGCCATGTAACGCCCGTCCCGCAGCACCGTGCCGAGGCCGACGTGCGCCTCCGCCTGCCGTGCCGTGGCCGTGGGCCGGGACTCCGGCAGCCTGGCGAAGACGACGACGGCGCAGGCCAGGGTCATCCCGGCCTCGAGCAGGAACCCGGCGCGGTAGCTGACCTCGGCGATGAACCCGGCCGCCATGGAGGAGACGGCGAAGCCGAGATTGATGGCCCAGTAGTTGAGGGAGAAGGCGCGCACCCGGTCCTCGGGTCGGACGATGTCGGCCATCATCGCCTGCACGGCCGGCCGGGAGGCGTTGGAGGCCACGCCGACGACGAAGGCGACGGCGGCGATGGCGACCGGGTCGGTCACGAAGCCGAGCACCGCGACGGAGGCGGCGGTGCCGAGCTGGGCGATGAGCAGCGTGGGCCGCCGGCCGAACCGGTCGGCCATCACCCCGCCGCCCAGCGAGGACAGCACCCCGCCCAGCCCGTGCAGGGAGGCGACGAGACCGGCGTACGAGGCGGAGTAACCGCGGTCGAGGGTGAGGTACAGGGCCATGAACGTGGCCACGAAGGCGCCGAGCCGGTTGACCAGGGTGCTGGCCCACAGCCACCAGAAGGCGCGGGGGAGCCCGGAGACGGATTCGTGGACGGCACGTCTCACACGGGCTGGTGACATCAGGGATCCCCCACGGTGGTAAGCGGCTCGGACGGCAGCCACAAGTTACGAGCGGGGGCCTCGGCGCCGCCACCCGATTAACAGGTCGCGTCAATCGAGCCGCGGCGCGTCCGGCGCCGGGACACCTCGCGCGGTGCCGCCGGGTACGGGGCGCCTCCGGCCGCACGCTCGAAGCGGCTCGGGAACGGGTACTTCCGTTCCAGGAAGCCGTGGATGTCCGTCCGCGCCGCGGCCCGTTCCTCCGGGCTGGTGTCCACGTCGTTCAGGCAGAAGAAGTCCACGTCCTCACCGGCCGCGAGCCGCGCCAGCCGCCGCCGCATGTCCGGCGTGCCCAACTGGACGTAGCGGAAGCGGTAGTCGGCCGGGACCGCCCGGCCGGTCGCGATCGCCCAGTGGTGGTGGAGCGTGGACGCCGGGGCGACGTCGGAGGTGGACCGGAAGCGCGAGTACGCCGTCCGCTCCAGCTCCTCGATGCCGAGGCTCTCCATCTCCCGCATGACCGACAGCAGCTGGGGGTGCGGGGTGTGCAGCGACTTGTGGGTGACGTACCTGCCGTGGAAGCGCCGGATCACCTCACGGGCGTTCTTCCCGGCGGAGTTCGGTGCCGGCTCCAGCGGGTGCGGGGCGCCGACCCCGAGCTTGAGCGGGGAGAGCGGGATGCGGGCGATGCCGTTGCCGTGGAAGAAGTGCTCGGCCCGCACCGGGCGGTTCATGAAGACGTCGTCGTTGAAGTAGAGGTAGTGCTCGGAGAGGCCCGGTATGTGGTGCAGCCGGCTCTCTATCGCGTGCGAGTTGAAGACGGGCAGCGCGGCGGCCGGGAGGATGTCCCGGTGGTCGACCACGGTCAGCCCCGGCGTGTCCGGGTCGAGCCAGGACGGTGTCTGGGAGTCGGTCACGAGGTAGACGTGCCGGATGAAACCGGCGTACATCTCCAGCGACCGCAGCGCGTACCTCAGCTCGTCGTGGCTGGTGTAGCGGGAGGCGCCGGTCTCGCGCGCGGCGATGGCGTTGTCGGAGAGCGCCTGGTGGGCCCGGCGCTTCACGGCCATCACCGGGTCGTCCCCGTCGACCCAGGTGTACACCGCGTCGACGGGGAAGCACACCTGGCCGATGCCGGGCTCGGCGAACGCCGCGAACGTCGGCACCTCGCGCCGCGCTCCCGGCGCCGGGGCGGCCGGCTGCCCGGCGGCCACGACCGGGTGCCGCCCTGCCGGCGTGGCCGGCGTGGCCGGCTGCTGCGCGGGCAGCGCGCTCAGCCACCGCCCCGGTGCCACGCCGCTCTGCGCGGCCACCGCGCCCGGCCACCGCCCATCCGCCATGTCCGCCGCCATGTCCGCGTGCGCCGTCAGGGTGCCCGGCCGCCTGTCCGTCACGTCGGCCCGGGCCGCCGGAGTGTCCGGCTGCCCATCCGTGGTGCCCGGCCGTGCGGCCACCACGCCCGGCTGCCAGGCAGTCGCCGGCAGGACCTCCGAGACGGCGTTGCGGCGCGGGGCGACCAGGGACGGGCCGAAGTCGTCGCCGAGCCGGGTGCCCGGCACGGTCAGGTACGCGGGGTCCGCGCCCAGGTCCCGGCCGTGGCGCCAGAACTCGATGTCGCAGCCCGTCTCCAGCCCGCCGAGCACCTGCCCGCGCGGCCCCAGCCGCACCACCCCGGTCCGCAGCACCGGCGCCCCGCGCACCGCCCGCGGCAGCTTCCCGTCGGCCCACAGCACCGCCCGCGTCACGGCGCCGTCCGCGCCCACCGCACCCACGAACCCGGCGCCCCGGGCGAAGTGCCGCCCGGCCCGGTCGAGGACCGCGGCACGGTGGGACTCCACCACCCCGACCACCGGCGGCCCCACCTCGGGCCCCGGCTCGGCGGGCACCAGGAAGTACGGCACCCCGGCCGCCTCCAGCAGCGCGCAGACCTGCTCCAGGTCGGCGGCGGCGGCCTCCGCCGCGGTGTACCGGGCGACCGTACGCCCGTACAGCCGCACCGGTCCGCGGCCCACCCGGCGCAGGCCCGGGACGGCGGCGCGCAGCCGGCGGCGGGCCGGGGCCACGCGCAGCGCCCAGAGCCGGGCCGACAGCCACAGCCGCAGGCGGACCAGGAGGCTCCTGAGGGCCCGCGAGCCGGGCGGCGGCACGGCGAAGCGGTGACGGAGGTCGATGGCCATGGGGCGCGGCCCGTCAGCTCTGCTTCTCGAAGGGGCTGGGGAAGGGGAAGTAGTTCTCCAGGAACTCGTGCATGCGGACGCTGACCTGCTCCCGCTCCTCCGGCGGCACGTCGACGTCGTTGAGGCAGAAGAAGTCGAAGCGGCGGTTGCGGCGCAGGTCGGCCAGGCGTCGCTCGGCGTCCGGCCGGCTGATGTTCACGTACCGGAAGCTGAACTTGCCGGGCACGCCCTGGCCGGTCATCAGCGAGTACTGGTACAGCAGCGGCGCCGTCATGGCGATGTCCTGCGGCGAGCGGAACCGGGACGCGGTGGTGCGCTGGATGTCCACCGGGAACAGCTCCTCCAGCGCCCGCAGCGTGCCGCGCTGCTGCGGCAGCGGGGTGTGCATGAAGTTGTTCGTCGTCATCCGGCCGAACTTCTCCAGCAGCAGCCGCCGTACGTTCTTGCTGGCGGAGTTGGTCGCGGTCTCCTCGGCGTGCGGCTTGCCGACGCCGATCTTCAGCGGGGAGACCGGGATCTTCATCAGGCCGCTGCCGAAGAAGAAGTGTTCCGGGGTGACCCGGCGGCCGACGAAGACGTCGTCGTTGAAGTAGAGGTAGTGCTCGGAGAGGCCCGGTATGTGGTGCAGCCGGGTCTCGATCGCGTGCGAGTTGAAGACGGGCAGCACGTCCGCCGGGAAGATGTCGCGGTGGTCGACGACCGTGATCCCCGGGGCGGTGTCGTCGAGCCAGTGCGGCTTCTGGCCGTCGGTCACGATGTAGATGTGCCGGACGAAGTCGGCGTACATCGCGAGCGACCGCAGCGAGTACTTCAGCTCGTCGTGGCTGGTGTAGCGGGAGGCGTTGGTCTCCTTGTCCAGGATCTCGGCGATGCCGCGGTCCTGGTAGCGGGCCCGCTTCGCCCGCATCGCCGGCTCCTCGCCGTCGACCCAGGTGTAGACGATGTCGACGGGGAAGGTGACCTGGTTCACGGTGGGCAGCGTGAGGGGCGTGAAGCTGGGCAGCTCGCGGTCCCCGACCCGTACGGTCGTCGGCTTCTGCTCGCTCGCCGGCAGCACGTCCGTGATCCCGTTGTTGCGGGGGGTGACGAGCGACTCGGCGAAGACGTCGGCCGAGGCCTGCGGCTGCACCTTGGCCAGCCGCCGGGGCCCGTCGGCGGAGGCGAGCAGCTCGGCGCCGTCCTCCCAGAACTCGACGTCACAGGCCAGCTCCGGCCCGGCGAGCAGCTGGCCGGCGGGCCCGAGGTGGTTCTCGCCGACGCGCAGCACGGGGGCGGTGCGCAGGGCGGCGGGCAGTACGCCGTCCAGGAACAGGGCGGGGTGCTTGAGCTGGCCGCCGGGCAGGGGGCGGCCGATGAACACGGCCGTGCCGGCGTTGCGGGTCTCCAGGGCGGTGAGGAACCGCTCCCGGTCGACGGCGTTCACCCCGACCGTGTACCGGGCGCGGGAGGACACCAGGAAGTAGGGGATGCCCTCCTGCTCCAGGGCGCCCACGACGAGATCGAGGTTCTGGGCGGCCGCCTCGACCGCGGTGAACCGGTCCACGACCCGGCCGTAGAACTGCTGGCCGCGGACGGTCACCGGGCGCAGCACCGGATCCGTGACCGCGGCCCGGCGGCGCCGCCGCATGGTGCGCAGCTGCCACACGCGCTCGGCGGCCTTCCGCTCGACTCGCGGTCGGATCCGCCGCGCAAAGGAACGCACGGTCACGTTCTGTGCTCCTCTTCCTGGTGCCTCAACCTTCCCCGGCGATTACCAGACACGTGGATGTGGCGAAAGGTTGTAGATGAATTAACCGTAATTTAGCGAGGAACCGGGCGCGTCGACAGTCACCCCGTCTCCCGGCGTGCTAGAGAGGCCGGGCGCGGCGCGGCCCCGAGGTTCGTTAGGTAGGCTCAGGACCATGGCCGACGCACCGTACAAGCTGATCCTCCTCCGCCACGGCGAGAGCGAGTGGAACGCGAAGAACCTGTTCACCGGCTGGGTGGACGTGAACCTGAACGAGAAGGGCGAGAAGGAGGCAGTCCGCGGCGGCGAGCTCCTGAAGGACGCCGACCTCCTGCCCGACGTGGTCCACACGTCCCTCCAGAAGCGCGCGATCCGCACGGCCCAGCTGGCGCTGGAGGCCGCGGACCGCCACTGGATCCCGGTCCACCGCTCCTGGCGCCTGAACGAGCGCCACTACGGCGCCCTCCAGGGCAAGGACAAGGCGGCGACGCTCGCCGAGTTCGGCGAGGAGCAGTTCATGCTCTGGCGCCGCTCGTACGACACCCCGCCCCCGCCGCTGTCGGACGACTCCGAGTTCTCCCAGGCGCACGACGCGCGCTACGCGTCGATCCCGCCGGAGCTGCGCCCGGACACCGAGTGCCTGAAGGACGTCGTCGTCCGCATGCTGCCGTACTGGTACGACGGCATCGTCCCCGACCTCCTGGCCGGCCGCACGGTCCTGGTCGCCGCCCACGGCAACAGCCTGCGCGCCCTGGTCAAGCACCTCGACGGCATCTCCGACGCCGACATCGCGGGCCTGAACATCCCGACGGGCATCCCGCTCTACTACGAGCTGGACGCCGACTTCAAGCCGGTCACCCCGGGCGGCAAGTACCTCGACCCGGAGGCGGCGGCAGCGGCGATCGAGGCGGTCAAGAACCAGGGCAAGAAGAAGTAACCCTCCTCCTTGTACCCGGGCCCCTGTCGACAAGCCATCCGTCGGCAGGGGCCTTCACGCACCCGGACCAGCACCGAACGGCAGCAGCGCTCCCCGCTGGTTACCGCGCGGCGGCCATCTCCTCGACCGCGTCGAGGACCAGGTGCCACGGATACTGCTCCGGCTTGCCCTGACCCGGGGCGTTCGGGACGAAACCGCCCTCTCCGTACAGGACCCGCACACCCGTCTCGCGGAGTTCCGTCAGGCTCCGTCCGAACTGCCGGTGTTGCGCGTACGCCGCGTTCACGCAGGGCATCGCCACCATGGGGATGCCCTTGCCGATGCCTTCGGCCACGACGCCGATCACGAAGTCACGGGTGAGGCCGAGGGCCCACGCGTTGACGGTGTTGAAGGTGGCGGGTGCCACCGCGATCACGTCTGCCTTCGGCCACACGTCCGGCTCGCCCGGCAGCTTGTAGGCACTGCGCACGGGGTGCCCGGTGAGCCGTTCCAGCTCCGCCTTCTGCGGCTCCAGCCACCGAGCGGCGGTCGGGGTCAGCCCGAGACACACGTCGAAGCCGCGTTCCCGCGCGTCCGCGACGACCTGCGCCACGTCGAACACCGGCGGAGCGGCGGAGCCGAACAGGTAGAGGACAGGGCGCGGCGTCGTCATGTGCCTATCGGACCACACCCGACGGCTCCACCCCACGGGTGAGTAGACAGCGGAAAGCAGGTAACCGTACGACCGCCTGGGTACCGTTCCCGGCGGGTGCTCAGAGCGGAGGCCGGCATGCCCACACGGGATGAAGACCACACGGGCGTACGCATCAGGGAACAGCGCAGACTGGCCAGACTCACCCAACGGCAGCTGGCCGAGCGGCTCCCCTACTCCTACAGCTACCTCAATCAGGTCGAGTGCGGGGCGCGTCCGGCCACCGCCGCCTTCGTCGCCGCCTGCGCCAGATCCCTCAACATCGACGTCACCGTCCTGACCGGTCAGCCGTACGTGACCGAACTGCAACGCGACCGCCTCGCGGAACTGGTCCGGCCCATCCGTGAATCCCTTGACCTGTACGACCTCGGCCCGAACCCCGACCTGTCCGCGCGCCCGGCGCAACAGCTCATCACCGGGACCGACCGCCTCTGCGCCGAGGTACGGGCGACCCGCTTGCGCAACGCGGCCCGCGAGCTGCCCGGGCTCATCGCCGAGCTGACCCACACGGCATGGTCGACACCCTCCACCGCACTGTGGCGGGCGCTGGCGTCCGCCTACCGCACGGCCCACGACATCAGCGTGAAGCTCGGCTACTACGACCTGTCCGCGGTCGCGCTGGACCGCATGGACTGGGCGGCGCAACGCGCCTCCGACCCCTGCCTGGCCGCCGTACGGCAGTACATGCGGGCCCTGGTCTACTTCCGCGAGGGCGAGTACCGGATCGGGCAGCGCCTCATCGCCGCCGGGCACCACGTTCTCGCGCAGGGTGAACACACGCGAGAGACGCTCGCCGTCACCGGGCAACTGCACCTCGGGGGCTCCGTCATCGCCGCCCGCGCCGAACAGCGAGCGCTCGTCGAACAGCACATCGCCGAAGCCCACCGGATCGCCCAGCGGACAGGCGACTCTACGGAGGTGCACTGGCTCAGCTTCGGCCCGGCCAACGTCGCCCTGCACAAGATGTCCGGCGCTGTCGAGATGTGCCGGTACGACGAGGCCCTCAAGCAGGCCCGGAACCTGGAGCTGCCCGATCGGCTGCCCACTTCCCGCCGCGCCCACTTCCTGATCGACCGGGCACGTGCCGAGATGGAGACAGGACGCTCGGACGCCGCCCTGAAATCCCTCGTGGAGGCCCGCCGCCTGGCCCCCGAGCAGACCCGCTACCACCCCGCCGCCCGCGAGACCCTCACCGGTCTGGTGCACCAGTCCCGGCGTACCCCGGAGACGCTGCACCACATGGCGGCCTGGGTCGGCCTGTAGACCTGCCGGCAACGCTCACAGAACTGTGAGCGTTGCGCTCCTCGCAACTGGCCACCCTTGTCTCAGATGACAGCGCCCCGACGGTCGCGCGAACGACCCCGGGGCCGGCCAGCGCTGCGAAGGAGCGTCGACATGACAAGCGTTGCATCCCCGTCCGGCGAGCATCCGCCGCCCGCCAAGATGACGATCAGGGTGTACCGGGTGAACCGCTACGGCGCTGTCGTCCAGGAGTACGGCTCGGTGAGCGTCCCACCCGCCGAGGGACCGCCACCGTTCACATCCGCCTACCCGGTGTGCGAGTGCCCGAACTGCCGTACCGGGGAAACGACTTCGCGGTGACACAAGCTTCGGAGCCTTCCGACTCGAAGGAACCGTCGCCGGGTCCTTCGAGGCCGCTCTTCAGTGACCGGTGGCGATCGACGACGACCATCAGACGCGCGCGTCCACTGATCCCGACCAGAGCCAAAGACGAACCGCCCCCCACTGTCAGACCCACCAGCCATGCTTCCCCCATGCTGACAGCGACCAGCGGCCATGGCCACGTAGTGAAGCGTCCCACCAAGCCCGCAGTGGGGACCATGCTCGCCAACCTGCGGCGCGGCAACGAGCACTTGATCCTTGAGCGGTGGGAGGAGGGGCGGGAGGGTGACTGGTACATCCAGGTCTGGCTCCGTGAGAACAACACGTACCAGCTGGAGTACCGCGACGGCGTCCCCGCGGAGCACTACCGGACCCTGACCGTGTCGCAGGAGAAGGTCCTGCACGCGCTTCTCGGCTGGATGCTGGGCAAGCCCGGTTGGCGGGAGGGTTTCACGTGGAACAACATCGGCCACATGCTCGATCGTGCCGGACGGGCCACCGCTCTCGTCAGTCCCGACCGGTTGTGGTCGGCGCCGGAGGTCCTGGTCCGGCAGAGCCCCGTCCCGGCGGCGGCCGGGGTCTACGGGTGGCACTTCCTGGAGCCGCCCCACCAGGACCTGGACGCCGGGCGCCTGCTCTACGTCGGGATAGCCCCGCGCTACATGGCCAACCGGACCAGCACCCAGAACCTGCGCAAGCGGGTGCGCTACCACTTCCGGGGCAACGCGGCCGGCTCGACGCTGCGGTTCACCCTCGGGTGTCTGCTCGGTCTTGAGCTGCGCCGCGTGGGCAGCGGGAAGCGGATGACCTTCGGCAAGACCGGCGAAGCCGCCCTCAGCCAGTGGATGGCGGAGAACGCGCGGGTGTGCTGGATCGAGCAGGACCAACCGTGGGACCTGGAGTCACAGCTCATCTCCCGGCTCGACCTCCCGCTGAACCTCGACCAGAACCGCCACAACGCGTTCCACGGCCGCTTGAAGGAGCTGCGGGCCCAAGCGCGGCAACGGGCACGGGAGTTGCCCGTCGGTTCGTAGGTCGCCGGCCGGCCACCGCACCGGCGCGTCCGCCAGGGCCGACGATCTCCGTGGCATCCGGCGCCGGCCGCCCCGGGCGCCGCCGACCACCCCCTCACCGTTCCAGCCGTACCGGCATCAGGAGCGAGAACGTCTCCTCGTCGTCGGGGCGGCGGATGGCCATCGGGGCCGTCGGGGCGCCCAGCTCGAGGACCAGCCGGTCCTGGTTTCCGGCGGTGAGCGCGTCCAGCAGGAACGCACGGTTGACGGCCACCTGGTCCGGGTCGTCGTCGCCGTCGTCGCAGAGGGCCACGGTGCCGTCCGGGGTCACCTTCAGCACGCTGAGGTCGTGCGGCCCGCCGTCCTGGTCGCGTGTCTCGCCCGGGCGGACGGGGCCGTTCGTCACCGCCTCCCGGAAGGCCGGCGCGTCGACGAGGGCGCGGCGGCCGGGGGACAGGCGGACGAGGCGGCGGTAGTCGGGGAAGTCGTGGTCGAGGGAGCGGCCCGACGCCTGGCCGTCCTCCGTCTCCAGCGTCACCCGGTCACCGTCGACGGCGAGGCGTGCGGGTCCCGCGCCGGTCAGCAGGGCCCGCATCGCGTCGACGAGTGGGGTGGGCACGGTGATCCGCACGGCGGGCCCCTCGTGCCCGGTGGCGGCGGCTCGCGCGACGGCCATCCGGTAGCGGTCGGTGGCCACGGCGCGCACTGCCTCGCCGTCGATGTCGAAGAGGACACCGCCCAGCATCGGCAGCTCCGGATCGGTGCCGGCCGCGAAACGGACGGCGTCCAGCGCTGCCGCCAGTTCGGCGGCAGGGGCGGTCAGCCGGCTGGTGGTGGATCGGGTGGAAGGCACGGTGTTCTCCCTGTGTGCGAGCAGTTCCCGGAGCGTGGAGAACTCCTCGCGCGCGTCGGACAGGCCCCGCTCCAGGCGGCGCAGGTGGGCCTGGAGCAGTTCGGTCACCAGCTCCGTGTCCGCGCCGGACCAGCCGGCCAGGACGAGCCGGACGTCCGCCAGCGGCATGCCGGTCCGGCGCAACCGGGCCAGCAGCCGGGCCTCCCCGAGCTGGGCGGGGCCGTACCAGCGGTAGCCGGTCACCGGGTCCACCCGGGCGGGGACCAGCACACCGGTACGGTCGTAGAACCGCAGGGCGCTCACCCCCAGCCCGCTGTCCCGGGCCAGCTCACCGATACTGCGCATCTCGCTCTCCACACCCGGAAGCCTGGGCCCTGCACCAGGTCGAGGGTCAAGCCCCGGGCGCGGAGCCCGGCAGGGGGCGGGGGAGCGGCCGGTCAAGGGCGTGCGGCGGTGGCGGGGAAAACGCGCAGTTACTTCTCCTGTGCGGGGAACTCGGCAGCCGACGGGATACTGGTCAACGATGTCGGTCGAGCGTGAGGCGCGGCGGGGGTGATGACCATGCCGCCCGAGGAGTCCGGGTCGTGGACGGGTGGCGGCGTGCCGCCCGACGCCGAAGTGCGCTCGCGGGTCAGTGAGACCCTGGCCGCCGCCGCGCACGGTGCCGACGACCCGCACGCGATGCCCCGCGCGCTGTGCGCGGCGTGCGTGCGGCTGCTGCCGGTCACCGGGGCCTCGGTGTCGATCTCCGGCGGCAAGGGCGTCCGCGTGACGTGGTGCGCCAGCGACCGGGTGGCCGCCCGGCTGGCCGAACTCCAGTACACCGTGGGCGACGGACCGTGCCAGACCGCGCTCGACGAGGGTGCCCCGGTGCTCGCGGCCGACCTGACCAGGGGTTCCGACGCCCGCCGCTGGCCGATCTTCGCTCACGAGGCGGTGGGGCTCGGGGTCCGCGCGGTGTTCTCGCTGCCGCTCGGCGTCAGCGGCGCCGCCATCGGCACGCTCGACCTCTACAGCCATCAGGTCGGCGGGCTGGCGGAGCCGGACCTGCGGACCGCGCTGTGGGTGCGGGACGCGGTCACCTTCGCGCTGATGAACCTCCAGGCCGCCGAGCGCGGCGACCACGGCGGGGCGGAGGAGGACACCGATGCGGAGACGGAGAACGAGGTAGCGTCCTGGGTAGCGGCCTCGGAGGCCGACCACACCGAGGTCTACCAGGCGGTCGGCATGGTGATGGTGCAGCTGGACGTGGACCCCGAGCAGGCCCTGGACCGGTTGCGGGCCCGCGCGTACGCGGACGGCCGCACGGTCAGCCAGGTGGCCCGGGAGGTGCTGACCCGCCGGCTGAACTTCCGGCCGGAGGCGTACGGCGGCGAACCCGCCGCATCCAGTGGGGAGGACGGTGAGCGGGCCGGCGGTGACGAGGGACGGGACGCCGGTGACGAGGGACGGGACGCCGGTGACGAGGGAAGGGACGGTGAACGGTGATGAGCCGTGAACAGCAGCTCGCCGAGGCACTCGTCGGGCTGGCCGACTCCTTCGCCGACGACGTCGACCCGGTCGTCCTGGCCGACCGGCTGGCGCGGAACTGCGTCGAGCTGGCCGGCGCGGACGCGGTCGGCATCATGGTGGTCACCTCCCGCGGCGACCTGCGCCCGATCGCGGTCACCGAGGAGCAGGCCGCCTTCTTCGAGTTCTTCCAGCTCCAGGCCGACGAGGGCCCTTGCCTGGACGCCTACCGGGAAGGCTGCCGGGTCGACGTGCGCGATCTGGCGGGCAGCGCGGGGCGGTGGCCCCGTGTGGTGCCCTTCGCCGTACGGAGCGGCTACCTCTCCCTGCACGGTCTGCCGCTGCGCGTGCACCGGCAGACCGTCGGCGCGGTCAACCTGCTGCTGCGCCGGTCCGGCGGGCTGTCCGAGCTGGACCTGGAGCTGGCCCAGGCGCTCGCCGACGTCACGGCCGTCGCCCTGGTCAACTGGCGTCCGGAGCGGCTGCGCGCGACCGACATCAGCAACCGTGTCCAGGCCGCACTGGCCGCGAAGGCGACCGTCGACATGGCCACCGGCATGCTCGCCGAGGCCGGCGGCATCACCCCCGGCCAGGCCCGCGCGGCGCTGCGCGGTTACGCCGAGCGCCGCCGGGGACGCCTGTTGGACGCGGCCCATGCCCTGGTCCGGCGGACCCTGCGCCCGGACGCCGTCCTCACCGCCGTGCCGGTCCCCGGCCGAGCTGACGCGCCGTCCGCACCGGACTAGCGTGGAAGGAGCCGGACCGCGCACCGGGATGGCGAACCGCGCGACCCCGGGGTTCCGCGGCGGGCACCAGGCAGGAGGGTTCCCTCATGCCGAACTTCTCCTGCCGCGTCGTACTCGATCTCGACATGCCCGGCCTGCCGGCGGGCCGGCTGACCGTGCTGGCGCTGTACGGCGACCCGGGCGTCGGCACCGCGCTGGAGTCCGCGCTCGCCGGGCGGCGGGAGACCGAACTGGTCGTCGATCTGGGCGGCCTGGACCGGCTGTCCCCGGACGCGGCCGAGATCCTGCACCGGTTCGCGGCGGCCGGTGCCGCCCGGGACCGCCGCCTGCGGCTGGCCGGCTGCTCCGCCGACACGGCCGCCGTCCTGGCCCGCGCCCGTCCGGCCGGGTCCGCCGGACCGGAACTGCACTCGACGGTGCCCGCCGCGCTGGCCGCCGCCGTCATCCGCGCCGCCAGGTCCGGCACCGGCGCAGCGCCGGGTGCCGCGCTGCGCCCGAGCGCCCTGCGGCTGCGCCACCGGCTGCTCGGCCAGGCGGGGGTCGCCCGCGCCCAGGGCATCCTGGTGGAGCGGTACGGCCTCAGGGACCTGCGCACCGCGGACACCCTGCTGCGCGGTGTCGCCCGGACGCATCGGCTGCCCCGCGCGGTGCTGGCCGCCTCGCTCGCCGGGACGCCGGCGCCCGCTCCGAGCGGGCCGGGCGCCCCGGAGTACGGCCGCCACGCCCCGCCCGCCGTCGGCTTCCTCGGTCCGCCCGGTGACCGGCCGCCGACCCGGACCGCCTTCCTGGACGCGCTGCGGGACGCCGTCTGCGCGGTCACGCGCGCGCGGATGGCCGACGTCCAGCTCGTGGACCGTGCCGACAACTCGCTGTGGCTGACCTCGTCCTGCGGGTGCCCCGCCGCGTTCGTCCGCTTCTTCGCGGTGATCGACGCCGGTACGACGGCCTGCGGCGCCGTCGCCCGCGGCCGGGAGCGGGTCGTCGTGGACGACGTCGTCACCGCCGCCTGCTTCGACGAGGACGCGCGGGCCGTGCTGCTCGCCGCGCACAGCCGCAGCCTCCAGAGCACCCCCATCCCGGGCGCCGACGGCCGGCCGCAGGGCGTGTTCTCCACCCACCACACCCGGCCGGGGCACGCCTACAGCGCGGCCGAACTCGACGCGCTGGACCGGATCGCCCGCGAGGCGGGTGCCTGGCTGGACTGGCACCGGGCGACGACGCTCCGCGGCGCCCTGGACGACCTGCACCGGCGCGCGCGGTCGGCTTGAGACCCGGGGCCGGACGCGTCCCGGATCCGGGAGGGGGCGCCGCGTCAGGCCCGGAGCGGTACCGGATGGACCTCGTCCGCGCGGTGGCCGGCACGTTCGTGGACGCGCTGGACGGCCTCGGCCGAGGGTGCCTCGGAGAGGCAGTAGACGGTGCCGGACTCCGGGTCCGCCCACGCCTGTTCGAAGTGCACGGACTCCTCCGCCTCGATGGCGAGGTCGGCTTGGTGCGCCGCCATCAGCTCGTCGGCCGTGATGCCCTGCATGCCGCGGTGTACGTCCATGAACCTGGCCATGGCCTCACACCTCCTTGCCGCCGGTGATTCCACGTCCATGCTGCGCCCGGCGGCGGGACGGGGCATCCGGTACGGCGGAGGGCCGGCGCGAACCGCTTCCGCACCGGCCCCGGTGGTCGCTCAGCCGCACTGGCAGGGGTTGCCCGACTGGCACCCGCAGCCGCAGCCCGAGCCGCAGCCGCACGCGCCGAACAACGGCAGACTCCTGATCTCGGCGGACTGCTCGGTCTCGCGCTCCCGCGTCGGGTCGGGGGTGGTGCCCGGGGATTCGGCCATGGGTCCCTCCTAGACCTGGGGGCAGGGCTGCCCTCGCCCATTGCATGCCCGCCCGGCCGGGCGCGTCAACGGCGCACGGAGGCGCCCGGCCCCCCGGGGCACCGGCTCCCCTCGGGGGTTACGCGCCCTCGACGCCGGTCACCGGCTGGATGTCCTGCTGGAGTTCGTCCGCGTGCTCGCCGGTCACCAGGTAGACCACGCGCTTGGCGACGGCCACGGCGTGGTCGGCGTACCGCTCGTAGTACCGGCCCAGCAGGGTGACGTCCACGGCCGTCTCGATGCCGTGCTTCCAGCGGTCGTCGATCAGGTGCTGGAAGAGGGTGCGGTGCAGCAGGTCCATCTCGTCGTCGTCCTGCTCCAGCTGGAGGGCGAGGTCGACGTCCTTGGTCACGATCACCTCGGCCGCCTTCGCCATCAGGCGCTGCGCGAGCTGGCCCATCTCCAGGATGGTGGCGTGCAGGTCCTGCGGGACGGCACGCTGCGGGAAGCGCAGCCGGGCCAGCTTCGCCACGTGCTGGGCGAGGTCGCCGGAGCGCTCCAGGTCGGCGGACATGCGCAGCGACGTGACGACTATCCGCAGATCCGTCGCCACCGGCTGCTGCCGGGCCAAAAGGGCTATCGCCCGGGCCTCCAGGTCGTGCTGGAGCTCGTCGACCTTCTGGTCGGCCTCGATCACGTTCTCGGCCAGCTTCAGGTCGGCGTCGAGCATGGCGGTCGTGGCGCGTCCGATGGCCGACCCGACGAGCCGGGCCATCTCCACCAGTCCGTCGCCGATCGAGTCCAGTTCCTCGTGGTACGCGTCCCGCATCAGGGTTCCCTCTCGTGCGTCGTGTCCGGGGGGTCGTCCCGGGTCGGTCCCGGGTTCGTCCGGGCGTCCGGGGCCACGGGGGGCCGTCACATCAGGTGTGCGCCCCCGGTGGAACCGGCGGTGCGAACCCCACGCTGCCACGCTCTGCCCCGTACGCGTCTGTTTCCGCCACCCCAAATGAACCGGTACTGGCTCCAAGGTGAACTCTGGGCGACGAGTGTTCGAGGTCGCACCCGGACGGCTGTGGTCATGTCGTACCCCATGCCTAACCTGGGGGCATGGACGTGAACGCGGCGGTCGCCGCAGCGGCAGCGATCGCCGGGGTGCTCACCGGCGTCATCGCCATGCTGGCGTTCCGCTGGAGCGAACGCGACCAGAAGCGACCGACCAGGACTTCCTTGCACACCGATCCCGTACTCCCGCCCGGCGTGGACACCGTTCTGTCGGTGCTGCGCTCCTCCGCCGTGGTCCTCGACGAGGCCGACGCCGTCGTCAAGGCCAGTTCCGCGGCCTACGCCCTCGGGCTGGTCCGCGGCGGCAAGCTCGCCGTCGAGCCGATGCTCCAGATGGCCCGGGACACCAGACGGGACGGGGAGATACGCCAGGTCGAACTGGATCTCCCCCGGCGTGGCACCGGACGCGGCGAGGCCCTCGCCGTCTCCGCGCGCGTGGCCCCGCTCGGCTCCCGCCTGGTCCTGCTGCTGGTCGAGGACCTGACCGAGGCCCGCCGTATCGAGGCGGTGCGACGCGACTTCGTGGCGAACGTCAGCCATGAGCTGAAGACGCCCGTCGGCGCGCTCTCCCTCCTCTCGGAGGCCGTCATGGACGCCTCCGACGACCCCGAGGCCGTACAGCGCTTCGCCGGCCGGATGCAGATCGAGGCGACCCGCCTGACCAACCTGGTCCAGGAGCTGATCGACCTCTCCCGGGTACAGAACGACGACCCGCTGGAGGACGCCGAGCCGGTCCGCGTGGACGAGCTGGTCGCCGAGGCCGTCGACCGCTGCCGCCACCAGGCGGGCACGAAGCAGATCACGATGGCCGCCGGAGGCACCGCCGACCTGCGCGTGTGGGGCAACCGGGGGCAGCTGGCCGCCGCCCTCGGCAACCTGGTCGAGAACGCCGTGAACTACTCCCCGGCCCGCACCCGCGTCGGCATAGCCGCCCGCCGGCTGGGCGGGCCCGGCGGCGACATGATCGAACTGGCCGTGACCGATCAGGGCATCGGCATCCCCGACCGGGACAAGGAGCGCATCTTCGAGCGCTTCTACCGGGTCGACCCGGCCCGGTCCCGGGCCACCGGCGGCACCGGTCTGGGTCTCGCGATCGTCAAGCACGTGGTCGCCTCGCATGGCGGGGAGGTCACGGTGTGGAGCGCCGAAGGCCAGGGCTCCACCTTCACCCTCAGGCTGCCGGAGGCGGGCGCGGCCCGCGACCGCGCACCGCAGCACCCGGACCTCGAAGACGAGGCCGGCCCTGACGCATCCCCGTACGAACCGCTTCCCGCCCCGGAGGTCCTTCCGTGACCCGAGTGCTCGTCGTCGAGGACGAGGAGTCCTTCTCCGACGCCCTGTCGTACATGCTCCGCAAGGAGGGCTTCGAGGTCGCCGTCGCGGCGACCGGCCCCGACGGCCTGGACGAGTTCGAGCGCAACGGCGCCGACCTGGTCCTGCTCGACCTGATGCTGCCGGGCCTGCCCGGTACCGAGGTCTGCCGCCAGCTGCGCGGCCGCTCCAACGTCCCCGTGATCATGGTGACCGCGAAGGACAGCGAGATCGACAAGGTCGTCGGTCTCGAAATAGGAGCCGACGACTACGTCACCAAGCCGTTCTCCTCCCGCGAGCTGGTCGCCCGCATCCGCGCGGTGCTGCGCCGGCGCGGCGAGCCGGAGGAGGTCGCCCCGGCCGCGCTGGAGGCGGGCCCGGTCCGCATGGACGTCGACCGCCACGTGGTCACCGTCGGCGGCTCCAAGGTCGACCTCCCGCTGAAGGAGTTCGACCTGCTGGAGATGCTGCTGCGCAACGCGGGCCGGGTGCTCACCCGCATGCAGCTCATCGACCGGGTCTGGGGCGCCGACTACGTGGGCGACACCAAGACCCTCGACGTCCACGTGAAGCGCCTGCGCGCCAAGATCGAGCCGGACCCGGGCGCGCCGCGGTACCTGGTGACGGTCCGGGGCCTGGGGTACAAGTTCGAGCCGTGACCGGGACGGGCGCCGAGGGGCGCCCCTTTCCCGCCGTACGGAGTCCCGCGGGGCGGCCCGGTGCCCGGGCCGCCCCGCGGTGCCCCGTGGCGGCGCCGGGCCCGCGGCACGGCCCGGGACGGCGACCGTGACGAACGTGTGCACGGCGAAGGGCGGCACCCCGCGCGGGGTGCCGCCCTTCGCCGTACGGCGGGTCAGTGGCCGGCGGCCGACTGCGAGGTGGAGTCGCTCGGGGTCACGGGCGAGCCGGACGGGGTCGCCTTGCCGTTCTTCCCGGGCTTCCCGGGCTTGCCGCTTTCGGAGGCGTCCGGACCCGGGGCACCGGAGCCGGACGGCGAGGCGGACGCCGGGGCGGACGGGACCTCGGACGGGCCCCACGTGCCGAAGTAGCTGGTGGCCGGCACCACGAAGGCGCCCAGGCTCACCGTGCCGGTCTTGCTGAAGGTGAAGGTGACCTTCTGGACGTTGCCGTCCTGGACCGACTCGCGGCCGTTGGGGATCACCGCGGAGGCGTTGTCCTTGCCGCCGATGACCAGGGAGCCGTGGGCCGGGACGGTCAGGCTCTGGCCCTTGGCGGGAGTCAGCTTCACGGTCTCGTTCGAGCCCGGGATGGCGATCGACTGGAGCTTCTGGTCGGTCCTGCCCCCGTTGAACAGCGTCGCGGAGACCGCGGCCGGTCCCGTCGCCTTCAGGTCGGGCTGGGTGATGATCGTGGCGTTCTGGATCTTGATGTCGCCGACGCTGGTCGCGGCGTTGTCCGGCTTGATCTCCAGGGTCTGGGCGTTGTTGCCGGCGCCACAGGCGGCGAGCGAGGCGATCGAGAAGGCGATGGCGGAGGCGGCGAGGGCGCCGCGTCGAAGGCTGCTGCTCACGGCGGCGGCAACTCCTTGAACGCGCGGACGGCCTCCCTTGTAAAGCCGTCCTAAGTGTCTGTCAGCGGCCTCAGGTTACCGAGCCGTTCCCGCGCGACCGCACCCGACCCTCCCCCAAGCACCGGGCTTCCCTCCACGTGGGGGTACCTCGAGGGGCACAAGTGACTCCGCGGTCACATTGCGGGAGCGCTCGTCTGCCATTCACATAACGCGAAGGCGGCGGCCTCTCGTCGGCCCTTGCGAAATGTCCGTGGAGGAATGTGGGAGCCCCCTCGATATTGATCACGGGATGCCCGTCCGGCAGTGGTTGATCAATTTTCGATTCGGCTCACAACCGCCTCCGGCCACCGAACGGAGTAGCGGAAGTCGCACGCTTGGGTAGGGACATATCGGGATGTTCCTCCACTTGGAGCGGCCGTCCGGGGCGTGTAACGTAACCGTTTCCCCTTGCCCGTGAAGCCCCTCCCACCTGCGAATACCCGCCTCCCCGCAGCCCCCGCAGCACGTCCCGGTTACTGTTGTCAAGCCCCGAGATATGCCCTGACCTGCGAAAACGCCATTCAGAAGACGCCGTATCCGTGTTACCCTGGATAGCCACGGAAGGGGTACCTGTCACATGACGTTCAAGGTTGGCGACACCGTGGTCTATCCCCATCACGGGGCCGCGCTGATCGAGGCTATCGAAACTCGCCAGATCAAAGGCGTGGACAAGACCTACTTGGTGCTGAAGGTCGCCCAGGGTGACCTGACGGTACGTGTGCCAGCGGACAATGCGGAGTTCGTCGGCGTGCGTGATGTGGTCGGTCAGGACGGACTGGACCGGGTCTTCGAGGTGCTGCGCGCGCCGTACGCCGAGGAGCCCACGAACTGGTCCCGTCGCTACAAGGCAAACCTGGAGAAGCTCGCCTCCGGCGATGTCATCAAGGTCGCGGAAGTCGTGCGTGACCTGTGGCGTCGCGAGCGCGAGCGCGGACTGTCCGCCGGTGAGAAGCGGATGCTCGCCAAGGCCCGCCAGATCCTGGTGAGCGAGCTGGCTCTCGCGGAGAACACGAACGAGGACAAGGCCGAGGCCCTGCTCGACGAGGTGCTCGCCTCCTGATCCTGACGCGCGGCGGCGGCGGACCCACGCTGCCGACACGCTCAGCACACTGAAATGCCGCGGTGCCCGATGACACTCACCCTGTCGCCGGGCGCTGCGGCATCTTCGTCCCCGCGGCCGTGTTGCTCCCCGGCCCGTCCCCGCCGTCCCCGCAGCGGGGTGCTCCTCGGGGAAATCCGCGACACGGCCCCCCGATACTTGATGTGCCGGGCCCGGGCGGATGGCTCGACCAGGGTCACGGAAGGGGTCCGGTCAAGGCGTCGCGCCCGGCACTCCTCCAGGCCATACCCACCTAGGTCGAGCACACAAACCTGACAGGAACCGATGTCTGACGAATCGCGCCCCACGCCCGCGCAGACCCCCGTCGCCGCCGTGATTCCGGCCGCCGGCCGGGGCGTGCGCCTCGGTCCGGGCGCCCCCAAGGCACTCCGCGCGCTGAACGGCACGCCCATGCTCATCCACGCGGTCCGCGCCCTCGCCGCGTCCCGCCATGTCTCGCTGGTGGTCGTCGTGGCCCCGCCGGACGGCGCCGCCGAGGTCAAGTCGCTGCTGGATGCGCACGCCCTGCCGGAGCGGACGGACTTCCTCGTGGTCCCCGGCGGGGAGTCCCGCCAGGAGTCGGTCCGGCTCGGCCTGGAGGCCCTGCCGGAGCGGTACGGGATCGTCCTGGTGCACGACGCGGCCCGCCCGCTCGTCCCGGTCGACACCGTCGACGCGGTCGTCGAGGCCGTACGCGACGGCGCCCCCGCCGTGGTGCCCGCGCTGCCGCTGGCCGACACGGTCAAGGAGGTCGAGCCCGCGACCGCGGCGGGCGACCCCGAGCCGGTCGTCGCCACCCCCGAGCGGGCGCGGCTGCGCGCCGTCCAGACCCCGCAGGGCTTCGACCGGGCCACCCTGGCCCGCGCCCACGAGACCGTCACCGAGAACGTCACCGACGACGCGAGCATGGTGGAGCAGCTCGGGCTGACGGTCGTGGCCGTCCCCGGCCATGAGGAGGCCTTCAAGGTCACCCGCCCGCTGGACCTGGTCCTCGCCGAGGCGGTACTGGCCCGCAGGAGGCTGAACGATGGCTTCTGAGACACCGCCGCTCCCGCGGGTCGGCATCGGCACCGACATCCACGCCTTCGAGGAGGGCCGCGAGCTGTGGTGCGCGGGCCTGAAGTGGGAGGGCGAGGGACCCGGTCTGGCCGGCCACTCCGACGCCGACGTCGTCGCCCACGCGGCCTGCAACGCGCTGTTCTCCGCCGCCGGGCTCGGCGACCTCGGGCAGCACTTCGGCACCGGCCGGCCCGAGTGGTCCGGCGCCTCCGGGGTCACGCTGCTCGCCGAGGCCGCCCGGATCGTCCGCGCGGCGGGCTTCGCCGTCGGCAACGTCGCCGTCCAGGTGATCGGCCCCCGCCCGAAGATCGGCAAGCGCCGCGACGAGGCCCAGCGGATCCTCTCCGAGGCGGCCGGCGCCCCGGTGTCGGTGTCCGGCGCCACGACGGACGGCCTCGGCTTCCCGGGCCGCGACGAGGGGCTGATGGCGGTGGCGACGGCACTCGTGGTGCGCGTGGGCTGAGAGCGTGCGAGGGTACCCGCTAAGTGACCGCTGACCCTGGCCTCGGAGGTACCCCATGCCCGCCGCCCTGTCCGACCGGCTCAAGTCCCTGCTCGACGGCAAGGTGTTCATCGTCGTCGGTACCGTCCAGCCCGACGGCAGCTCGCAGATGTCCCCGGTCTGGGTGAAGCGGGACGGGGACACCCTGCTGTTCTCCACCACGGTCGACCGCCGCAAGTACAAGAACCTCCGGCGCGACCCCCGGGTGACGGTCGTCGTGGTCGATCCCGAGCAGCCCTACGAGTACGCCGAGATCCGCGGCACCGCCGACACGACCACCGAGGGCGGCCAGGACCTCATCGACGAGCTGAGCGTGAAGTACACCGGCAGGAAGTACACGGACTTCAACCCCGCCTCGGCGCAGGACGCCGAGCGGGTGGTGGTGCGGATCCAGCCGCGCAAGGTGGTCGGGATGCTGTGACGGGGCCTGCGGGCCCGCCGGGCGCGGATGCCGGGGAATCCTCGGCGGCGGGCGCATGGCACTGCCCGGCGCCCACTACTCTGGAGTGGTGACTATTCGCCTGTACGACACCAGCGCCCGGCAGATCCGTGACTTCTCCCCGCTCAAGCCGGGCTGCGTCTCGATCTACCTGTGTGGCGCCACCGTGCAGGCGGCACCGCACATCGGTCACATCCGCTCGGGCCTCAACTTCGACGTCATGCGCCGCTGGTTCGAGTACCGCGGCTACACGGTGACGTTCATCCGCAACGTCACCGACATCGACGACAAGATCATCGCCAAGAGCCGTGAGCAGGACCGGCCGTGGTGGTCGATCGGATACGAGAACGAGCGCGCCTTCGACGACGGCTACACCGCCCTCGGCTGCCTGCCCCCGACCTACGAGCCCCGCGCCACCGGCCACATCACCGAGATGATCGAGATGATGCAGCGCCTCATCGAGCGCGGGTACGCCTACGAGGCCGACGGCAACGTCTACTTCGACGTACGGTCCTTCCCGGGCTACCTGGAGCTGTCCCGGCAGGAGCTGGACAACCTGCTCCAGCCGTCCGGCGAGGGCGAGACCGGCAAGCGCGACCCGCGCGACTTCGCCATGTGGAAGTCGGCGAAGCCGGGCGAGCCGACCTGGCCGACCCCCTGGGGCCCCGGGCGCCCCGGCTGGCACCTGGAGTGCTCGGCGATGGCCCACAAGTACCTGGGCAGCGCCTTCGACATCCACGGCGGCGGCCTCGACCTGATCTTCCCGCACCACGAGAACGAGATCGCCCAGGCCAAGGCGTACGGCGACGACTTCGCCCGGTACTGGGTGCACAACGCCTGGGTCACCAAGGCCGGCGACAAGATGTCCAAGTCGCTCGGCAACAGCGTCCTGGTCGGCGAGATGGTCAAGCAGTGGCGGCCGGTCGTGCTCCGCTACTACCTGGGCACCCCGCACTACCGCTCGATGATCGAGTACAGCGAGGAGGCGCTGCGCGAGGCGGAGTCCGCGTTCTCCCGGATCGAGGGCTTCGTCCAGCGCGTCACCGAGCTGGCCGGCAAGACCGTCGAGCCGGCCGCCGAGGTCCCGCCCGCCTTCGCCGAGGCGATGGACGACGACCTGGGCGTCCCGCAGGCCCTCGCCGTCGTGCACACCACCGTCCGGCAGGGCAACAGCGCCCTGGCCGCCGACGACAAGGAAGCCGCCGTCGCCCGGCTCGCCGAGGTGCGCGCCATGCTCGGCGTCCTCGGTCTCGACCCGCTCGACGCGCACTGGGCCGGCGAGGGCGACCGGGGCGAGGACCTGAACGGCGTGGTCGACAGCCTCGTCCGCCTCGTCCTCGACCAGCGCGAGTCCGCCCGCGCCCGCAAGGACTGGGCCACCGCCGACGCCATCCGCGACCAGCTCGGCCAGGCCGGTCTGGTCATCGAGGACAGCCCGCAGGGGCCCCGCTGGAGCCTCGGCGCGCGCTGACCCTGCTTGATCGACTGTGCCGCCCGGCCCCCCGGGCGGCACACTGCATAAGACGTACGTACGAAGCTCACGACAGACGGGTAACTCATGGCCGCGAACAACCGCCGCATGTCCGGCAAGAAGGGCGCGCAGGTCGGCAGCGGCGGCAAGCGGCGCCGGGGCCTGGAGGGCAAGGGCCCGACCCCGCCCGCCGAGATGCGCAAGGGACACGTCAAGCAGCGCGTCGCCGCGGCCAAGTCCCGCCGCGCGCAGGGCCGCCCGCAGATGCGCCGGGGCGGTGGCAGGTCCGCCTCCGAACTGGTGGTCGGCCGCAACCCGGTGGTCGAGGCGCTGCGCGAGGGCGTGCCCGCCTCCACCCTCTACGTCCAGCAGTTCATCGACAACGACGAGCGCGTCCGCGAGGCCCTCCAGCTCGCCGCCGAGCGCGGCGGCATCAACCTCATGGAGGCCCCGCGGCCCGAGCTGGACCGCATGACCAACGGCCTCAACCACCAGGGTCTGGTGCTCCAGGTCCCGCCGTACGAGTACGCGCATCCGGAGGACCTCCTCGACGCGGCGGCCGACGAGGGCGAGGACCCGCTGGTCGTCGCCCTGGACGGGGTCACCGACCCGCGCAACCTCGGCGCCGTCGTCCGTTCGGTCTCCGCCTTCGGCGGCCACGGCGTGGTCGTCCCCGAGCGCCGCTCGGCCGGTATGACCGCGGGCGCGTGGAAGACCTCCGCCGGTACGGCCGCGCGCACGCCGGTCGCCCGTGCCACCAACCTCACGCGGGTCCTCGAGGCCTACAAGAAGGCCGGTGTCACGGTGGTCGGTCTGGCCGCGGACGGCGAGGTCGAACTCGGCGAGCTGGAGGCGCTCCAGGGGCCGGTCGCCATCGTCGTCGGCAGCGAGGGCAAGGGCCTGTCCCGCCTGGTCGGCGAGACCTGCGACTACCGGGTCCGCATCCCGATGCCGGGCGGGGCGGAGTCGCTCAACGCCGGTGTGGCGGCGGGCATCGTGCTGTACGAGGCCGCGCGCAGGCGCGGCTGAGGCAGGGCCCGGGCGGTCCGGACACCCGTCCGGACCGTCACCCGCGCGGGGTGATCGAGGCGTCCGAACGGCGCTCGGAACGGCTTTGACGGGGTCCGGACACTTCCGGGCGGTCAAAGCAGTGTCCTAACGCCATGTCACTCGGTTAGATGAGTGTGGACACCAGAACACCCCGCACACCCACGGGGGACCGCTCGTCGGGATTCGACGACGCTCCCGCGCTGAGCATGGTGAAGGTGCCGAGCGATCCGGCGCAGATCATCGTCAATCACGCCAGTTTCCGCGTACAGCTGGGCGCGGCGGCGAGGGGCACCCAGTCCCCACGGATCGCCCGGCACCTGAGCGCCGGCCAGGACTCCGCCCGGATGCCCGTGCTGGGCACGGCGGGCCGGGCGGCCGGCGCCACCGGCCGCCGCCGCCCCGTCGTGTGGAGCGGCAGGTCCGCCCCCGACGACACCGGCGCCCACCGGCTCCTCCAGGCCGTGCGGGGCAGCAGCGTCCGCCACGCCGACGAGCCCGAGGCCGGCGCCACCCAGGTCATCCCGCGCGTCCAGACCGGCTACGCCGACACCTACTCCGGACTCGACCGGACCGTCGAGACCCCGCTCGTCGGCCACCAGCGCACCGCTCCCGACGCCGACGGCACCCGCCTGCTGCCGTCCGTGCGCCCGGGCACCGGGGGCTACGACCACCCGTCCCACCCCGGCGCCGGCTACGAGCCGTACGACGCCCACCCGTACGACAGCCACCCGGCCGACACGTATCCGGCCGACACCCATCCGGCCGGGCCCGCCCCGGACGCCGACGGCCCGCGCTCCGCCCGGCGCCAGGGCGACGACCCGGCCCGGCACGCGTACTACCCCGGCCGCCGGATGAACCTGGGGGTCGTCCTCCTCCCCCTGCGCATCTTCCTGGGCTTCATCTCCGTCTACGCCGGCATGGGCAAGCTGTGCGACCCCGTCTACTTCGACGGCGGCGAGCGCGGCTCCATGGTCAAGTGGCTCAACAGCCTGCACCCCTGGGCCGTCGCCGAGCCGCTGCGCCAGTTCGCCCTGCACCACCCGGTCGGCTCCGGCCTGGTCATCGCCTTCCTCCAGGTCGTCGTCGGCGTCCTGACCGTCCTGGGCTGCTGGCAGCGCGTGGCCGCGGTCGTCGGTGCCCTGCTCTCGGCCGCGCTGCTCGTCACCGTCAGCTGGAAGACGGTCCCGGTCTACGACGCGCCGGACATCATCTGCCTCGCCGCCTGGTCGCCGCTGATCATCGCCGGTGCCCCCGTCTACTCCGTGGACGGCCGGCTCGCAGGCGGCGCCTGGCGCCGGCTCGGCCCCCGCTCCGACATCTGGGAACTGCGCCGCTACGTGCTGCGCCGCGGCGCGCTGATCACGGCCGTCACGGTCGGTCTGACCCTGCTGGCCGGCTCCCTGCTGGGCGGCGCGGTCCGCGACTCCAGCCGCGTGGTCGTGCCCGGCCCCGGCGAGGCCCCCCGCAACCAGCTCCCCGGCTCCCCGCTCCCCGAGGAGCCCGGCGAGCGGGGCACGAGCACGCCGACGGCGCCCGCCTCGCCGACCGGCGGCGCCACGGCCGGCGCGAGCCCCTCCGGCGCGGCGACGACCCCGGGCGCGAGCCGGGCCACCACCGGCGCCACCACCACGACGCCCAGCCAGACCCAGGGCGCCACGGGCCAGGTCCCGCTCCGCCAGAGCGCCCCGACGGGCGGCGCCCCGAGCACCACGGCGGGGCCGACGACCACGGGCGGCACCAGCACCTCCGGCGGCGCCCCCGCGTCGACGGGCGGCGGCACCACCGGCTCGGGCGGCAGCACTTCCTCGGGCCAGCCGGGCCTGGTGGGCGGGCTGCTGGGCTGACGGCGGCTCGACGGCGGCTCGACGACACCAGACAGCACGACGGCACGACGGACAAGGGCCCCGTACCTCTCGCAGGTACGGGGCCCTTCGCGGTTGTCGGTGACCGAGGTTGTTCGCGGTTACCGGTGGCCGAGGCTGTCGATGAGCGCGGCCGTCGGTGAAGGCTGCGCCGTGAATGACGGCGGTCCGTCAGCGGCCCAGCGCCGCCAGCTCCTTGGCCGCCTCCGTCAGGTCCTTGGCGGTGTCGATGGCCCGCCAGTACGCCCCGTGCGGGATGGGGAAGCCGGCCAGCTTCCGTTCCCGGGCCAGCCGCGGGAACGTCGTCCGCTCGTGGTCCCCGCGCTCGGGCAGCAGCGAGGCGAACCCCGGCGAGAAGACGTACACGCCCGCGTTGATCTCGAACGTGGACGGCGGCGCCTCGATGAAGTCGGTGATGTGCCCGAATCCGTCGGTCTGCACCGCGCCCCACGGGATGCGCGGACGGGCCAGCGCCAGGGTGGCGACCGCGTCCCGCTCGGTGTGGAAGTCGGCCATCTCCCGCAGCGAGAACCGCGTCCAGATGTCGCCGTTGGTGGCGTACCAGGGCTGGTCGGGGTGGGGCAGCCGGGCCGCCGCGTACCGCAGACCGCCGCCGCGGCCGAGGGGCTCGGTCTCCACGACGGTGGTGACGGAGACGGGCAGGTCGGCGGAGTCCAGCCACTTCTGGAGCACGTCGGCGAGGTGGCCGCAGGAGACCACGACGTCCGTCACGCCTTCCTCGGCGAGCCAGGTGAGCTGGTGGCCGATGATCGGAGTGCCCGTACCGGGGATCTCGACCATCGGCTTGGGCCGGTCGTCGGTGTACGGACGCAGCCGGGAGCCCTGGCCCCCGGCCAGGACCACGGCTTGAGTGGGGCGCGGCGCGGCGCTCGGATGGGTCATGACCGCACTGTACGTGGCGCCCCACCGCCGTGGACCGGCGGCGACGCGTTCCCCGGGGGAGGCGTCGCCGGTGTCCCGCCTCAGCTGTGGGCGGCCAGGACGCCCGAGGCGAAGGCCGTGTCGCACACGGGCCGGGCGTAAGACTGGGCGCGCGAGGCGCCGTAGAGGCGCACCGCGGCCGTGCCGAGGGCGCGGGCGATGGAGGAGCAGTGCCGGGCCAGCGCGGGACGACCGTTGACGGCCCGCTGGAGGTGGCCGAGCACCACGCCCGGGTCCTTGTGCCGGAGTTCGGTCATCAGCTGGTCGCGGAGCACGTCCTGCGGGGCGCGGGCGGCCGACCTGGTGGAGATCTCCGCCGAGGAGACGTCGGAGGCGGCCAGCACCGAGCTGGAGGGACTCCCCGTCCAGTTGACCCGGGTGACCGCGAGGGTCCCGGAGAGCACCATGACGACGGGCAGGACGAGGGCGAGAGTGCGGCCGATCCGGCGGGCAGGGCCGCCCCGGTGGCCGCGTCGCGTCTGTGGGGTGGTGGAGTGCTTCACGCGTGTGAGGGTAGCGCCCCGTAATGACACGGAGACCGTGCGTCACCCTTATGGGGGATGAGACGGGGCTGCTTTCTGGGTAAGGGGTTGACGTCCACGGCCCGGAGGGCTCGTGGCGCCGGGGCCCCGCCCCGCTCGTGCGAAGGGCCCCGCGGTCCGGCCGCGGGGCCCTTCGTCGTCCGGTGGGTCAGTCGGACAGCCGCTCGCCCGTGGACGTGGAGAACACGTGGGTCTCACCCGGCCGCGGCACCACGTGCACCGTGGAGCCCTTCTCCGGCACGGCGCGGCTGCTGACGCGGACCACCAGGTCCCGCTTCTCGCCGCCGACCTCGACGGTGCCGTAGACGTAGCCGTCGGCGCCGGTCTCCTCGACGACGTTCACCGAGACGGCGAGACCGGCCGGGGCGTCCGCGCTGTCCTTGGACAGGGACGCGGCGGCACCGCCGCCGTGCTCCACCACGTCGAAGTGCTCGGGGCGGACGCCGACGGTCACCGTGCGGTCACCCTTGTCGGCGGCGGCCTTCAGGGCCTCCCGGCTGACGGGGACGACGCTGTTGCCGAACTTCACGCCGCCGTCGGTGATCGGGACCTCGACCAGGTTCATGGCGGGGGAGCCGATGAAGCCGGCGACGAAGAGGTTCGCGGGCTTGTCGTACATGTTCCGCGGCGAGTCGACCTGCTGGAGCAGACCGTCCTTGAGGACCGCCACGCGGTCGCCCATCGTCATGGCCTCGACCTGGTCGTGGGTGACGTAGACGGTGGTGATGCCCAGGCGGCGCTGGAGGGACGCGATCTGCGTACGGGTGGAGACGCGGAGCTTGGCGTCCAGGTTGGACAGCGGCTCGTCCATGAGGAAGACCTGCGGCTCCCGGACGATCGCGCGGCCCATGGCGACACGCTGGCGCTGACCGCCGGAGAGCGCCTTCGGCTTGCGGTCCAGGTACTCGGTGAGGTCGAGGATCTTCGCGGCCTCCTCGACCTTCTGCCGGATCTCCGCCTTGTTGACGCCGGCGATCTTGAGCGCGAAGCCCATGTTGTCGGCGACCGTCATGTGCGGGTAGAGGGCGTAGTTCTGGAACACCATGGCGATGTCCCGGTCCTTGGGCGGCAGGTGCGTGACGTCGCGGTCGCCGATGCGGATGGCACCGCCGTTGACGTCCTCCAGGCCCGCGAGCATCCGCAGGGAGGTGGACTTGCCGCAACCGGACGGGCCGACCAGGACGAGGAACTCGCCGTCCTCGATCGCGATCTCGAGACCGTCGACGGCGGGCTTGGTGGCACCCGGGTAGATCCGGGTCGCCTTGTCGAACGTGACTGTGGCCATGGTGAATGGGCCCCCTTCTACCGGCAGGAACGTGCCGGACGATCCGTTGTAGGAAGGTGGTTGGTGTAGTCCACGCGGGTGAACTGGATCAGGACGGTACCTGGCGTTCACCCGATCTGTCAGTAGGTCCAACCCTGTGAACTTCACGGAAATTCTCTCCGGTGCCGCGCCGGGACGTGGGTAGACTGCACAGGCACGCACGCGCTGCGCGCGCGCAGGCCTCCTTAGCTCAGCTGGTCAGAGCGCCGCTCTTGTAAAGCGAAGGTCGTCGGTTCGAATCCGACAGGGGGCTCTTCGAGGCCCGGGTGGGTGTGTTCCGCCCGGGTCCTGTCATGCCAGCCGGCGGGCGATCTCCAGTTGGCGTTCCTCGATCGGGCGGCCGTCCTCCAGGTCCCACAGGGCGTTCTGGAGCAGGCGGCCGTACGTCCAGGCGCGGGCGCGGTCCCGGTCCAGGCCGAGGACCTCGGTCATCGCGTCGAACCGCCAGCGGACCTCGGCCGCGTCGAAGCGGTTGTCCAGGGCGGGCCACAGCTCGAAGCCGGGGTCGCCGGCCAGTGGTTTGGGGTCGATGGCGAGCCAGTCGGCGCGGTCGGCGGCGAGGACGTTCTCGTCGTGCAGGTCCCAGTGCAGCAGCCGGTCGCCGGGTTCGCCGGCGACCTCGCGGACGGCGGCGGCGCAGTCGGCGACGATCCGGCGGGCGGCCGGGTCCGTGACGCGCTCCAGAGCCCGGGGGGTCCGCTCCAGCATGGCCGCGGTGATGTCGCCGAGCCGGCGCAGTCCGGGCGGGGCCGGGAAGGAGGTCAGGTGGGCCAGCAGCCGGGCGATGACCAGGACCGCCTCGCGGGTGTCGTCGAGGCCGGCCAGCATCCGGGTCTCGTCCAGCCGCTCCAGGAGCATGGTGCCGGTGGCCGGGTCGTGGTCGAGGAGGCGTACGGCGCCGTCGCCGTCCCAGATCCGCAGCGCGACCGGTTCGCCCTCGCTCTCCGCGTCGCGCAACTGGAGCTTGAGCACCGCGCGCAGCCCGTCGGCACGGACGACCGGCAGCACCAGGGCGCTGACGCCGTTCATCGACGGCCCGTCGAGCCGGAGCCGCCAGCGGTCCAGGAAGCCGGCCGCGAGGTCCGGCAGCCCGTCGATGAACGCCCGCCCCGCCGCGCCGTTGTACCTCTCCTGCGCCTCGGCCAGCCCACCGGGGATGTCGATCACGAATCGGACGATACCGGCGTGGGTGAATCGGGTCATGCGAATTATCCGGGGCGTGAGCGGGGTGTGGGCGTACGTCCGCAGTGCTCCCGGCACCTATGTGTGGCTGGGCATCCTGTTCGTCACGACCGTGGTGCTGCACCACATGCCACCGGGGTTCGAGCAGAACTTCCTGCGGCACCGGTCGACCAACATCCACGAGCTGTCGCACACGCCGGTGCGGGTCCTGGTGGCGAGCGCGATGTGGAACGAGAGCGGGCACTGGCTGCCGTACGCCTTCCTGTACACGGTGTTCCACGCGCCGGCCGAGCGCTGGCTGGGCACGGCCCGCTGGCTGGCGGTGTGCGCCCTCGCCCACGTCCTGGCCTCGCTGATCAGCGAGGCCATGCTGCTGGCGGCGATCAGCCGGGGCCTGGCGCCGTCGACGGCGGCCGACACCCTGGACATCGGCGTGAGTTACGCGCTGGCCGGGGTGATCGCGGTGCTCGGCTACCGGATCGCGGCGCCCTGGCGGTACGGGTACCTGGCGGCGGTGCTCGCCGTGTTCGCCCTGCCGCTGGCCGCCGGGCGGACCTTCACCGATGTCGGCCACTTCACCGCGGTGCTGATCGGCCTCGCCTGCCGTCCGCTGGTCAAAGGGCGCGCGAAACCATGGAATCCGAAGGAGACACTGGCCGGGCTCAGGGGTTAACGTCCCGGCCATGAGCAGCTCGGGAAGCAGTGTCGTCAACGGTGGCATCTCGTTCTGGTACGCGGACGACGGTCTTCCGGCGGTGCGGGAGCCGCTGTCCGGGGACGCGACCGCCGACGTGGTCGTGGTCGGCGGTGGTTACACGGGCCTGTGGACGGCGTACTACCTGAAGAAGGCGGCGCCCTTCCTGCGGATCACCGTGCTGGAGCAGAAGTTCTGCGGGTACGGCGCCTCCGGCCGCAACGGCGGCTGGCTGTACAACGGGATCGCGGGCCGGGACCGGTACGCGAAGCTGCACGGGCATGAGGCCGCCGTACGGCTCCAGAAGGCGATGAACGAGACGGTGGCCGAGGTGGTCGCGGTCGCCGGCGCGGAGCGGATCGACGCCGGGGTGCACCAGGGCGGGGTCCTGGAAGTGGCCACGACCCCGGCGCAGTTGGCGCGGCTGAAGGCGTTCCACGAGCACGAGCTGGCGTACGGGGAGAAGGACCGGGAGCTGTACGGCGCCCGGGAGACCGCCGAGCGGATCAGGGTGGCGGACGCGGTCGGCTCCGCCTGGACCCCGCACGGGGCCCGGCTGCACCCGGTGAAGCTGGTCAAGGGGCTCGCGGCGGCGGTGGAGGCGCTGGGGGTGACGATCCACGAGTCGACGCCGGTGACGGAGATCCGTCCCAAGCACGCGGTCACCCCCTACGGCACCGTCCGCGCCCCCTACGTGCTGCGCTGCACCGAGGGCTTCACCGCCTCCCTGAAGGGCCAGCGGCGGACCTGGCTGCCGATGAACTCCTCGATGATCGCGACCGAGCCGCTCACCGAGGAGCAGTGGGCGGCGATCGGCTGGGCGGGCCGGGAGACGCTCGGCGACATGGCGCACGCCTACATGTACGCCCAGCGCACGGCCGACGGCCGGATCGCGCTCGGCGGGCGCGGGGTGCCGTACCGCTTCGGCTCGCGCACCGACAACGACGGCCGCACCCAGCCGGCGACCGTCGAGGCCCTGCGCGAGATCCTGACCCGCTTCTTCCCGTCCCTCGCGGGCGTCCGGGTCGAGCACGCCTGGTCCGGTGTCCTCGGCGTGCCGCGCGACTGGTGCGCGACCGTCACGCTGGACCGCTCCACCGGCCTGGGCTGGGCCGGCGGGTACGTCGGCTCCGGCGTCGCCACCGCCAACCTGGCCGCGCGCACCCTGCGCGACCTGGTCCAGCGGGACTCCGGGCAGGGCGGCCGGACCGAGCTGACGGAGCTGCCCTGGGTGAACCACAAGGTCCGCAAGTGGGAGCCGGAGCCCTTCCGCTGGCTGGGCGTGCAGGGCATGTACGCCACCTACCGCACGGCGGACCAGCGCGAACGCCTGCGTCCGGGGCTGGAGTCCTCGCGGCTGGCGAAGCTCGCGGACCGGGTGGCGGGCCGGCACTGACCCGTCCCGGCCGGTCGGGTCCCGTCCCGTCCCGGCCGGTCCGGCCCGGTCCGGGGCGGTTGTCAGTGGCGGGGTGCAGCATGGGCGCATGGTGAGGCGAGCGACGGAGAGCCGGTCCGGTGGCCGGGCGGCGGTGCGGGGCGCGCGGCGGCCGGAGGTCCGGCTGCCGCCGCTGGAGCCCTGGACGGACGGCGGGCTGGAGCCGGACGGCGACTACGACGGGCTGGAGTTCCGGGAGCTGGACCTGGCCGGGCAGGACGGCATGGGCGCCCGGTTCATGGACTGCGCGCTGACGGGCTGCGCGGTGGACGGGACGGCGCTGGGCCGGGCCCGGGTGCTCGACTCGGTCCTGACCGGGCTGCGCGGTGTCGGCACGGAGCTGGCCGAGTCGACCTTCCGCGACGTCGAGCTGGTCGACGCGCGGCTGGGCGGCACCCAGATGCACGGCGCCGTGCTGGAGCGGGTGGTGGTCCGGGGCGGCAAGATCGACTACCTGAACCTGCGCGAGGCCCGGCTGAAGGACGTCGTCTTCGACTCCTGCGTGCTGGTCGAGCCGGACTTCGCGGGCGCGCGGCTGGAGCGGGTGGAGTTCACCGGCTGCGCCCTGCGCGGGGCCGACTTCGGCAACGCCACCCTGAAGGACGTCGACCTGCGCGGCGCCGCGCCCCTGGAGATCTCCCGTGGCCTGGACCGGCTGTCCGGCGCGGTGATCGGCACGGGCCAACTGCTGGACCTGGCGCCGGTGCTGGCGGCGGAGCTGGGCATCAGGGTGGAGGACTGAACGGTGTGCGGCCCGCGCGGGAGCGGGAGCGGGAGCGGGCTCGGGGACCTGCCGTCCGTCCTCCCGCCCGGCCGCCTGCGCGTCCTCCCGTCCGGCCACTCGCGTGTCCTCCTGTCCGTCCTCCCGTCCGTCCTCAGGGGCGGGCCGGTCTGCCGTCGCCGTACAGCCAGTCCTTCCAGATCTCGGTGAAGTCCTCGTCCGGTGCCGTCCGCCGCACGTACGCGGTGAAGTCGGCGGTGGTGGCGGTGGCGTGGCGGTGGGCTGTGGCCCAGCCCCGCAGCAGGGCGCGGAAGGTGTCGTCGCCGGTCCTCTGCCGGATCTTCTGGAGGACCATCGCGCCGCGCTGGTAGACGGGGCTGCCGGAGATGTGCGCGGCGCTCGGCGGCTCCGCCGGGGGGAAGGCCCAGATCTCGGGGTGGTCGCCCTCGTACAGACGGGTGAAGGTCTGCTGGGCGGTGGGGCCGCCGTGGTCCTCGTCGTACAGCCACTGCGCGTACGTAGCGAAACCCTCGTTGAGCCACATGTCCCGCCAGGACCCGGGGGTGACCGAGTCGCCGTACCACTGGTGGGCCAGTTCGTGCACCAGGGTCGAGGTGTCGGGGGCGCCGGGGAAGACCGGGCGGTTCTGCGTCTCCAGGGCGTAGCCGGCGTCGTCCCGGCGGTCGACGATCGCGCCGGTGGAGGAGAAGGGGTACGGCCCGAAGGCGTCCTCCTCCCAGCCGATGATCCCGGGGATCTTCGCGAGCACCCCGGCGCTCGCCGCGGCCTCGGCGGGGTCGACGGCGGTGACGACGGGCAGCCCGTGCGGGCCCGTGGTGCGGGTGATGTCGAAGTGCCCGATGGCGACGGTGGCGAGGTAGCTCGCCATGGGCTCGGCGGTGTGCCAGTGGTAGGCCGTACGGCCGCCCCGCGTGCGCTGTTTTGCCGGCTCCCCGTTGGAGACGGCCTGGAGTCCCTCCGGGACGGTGACGGTGAGGTCGTAGGCCGCCTTGTCCGAGGGGTGGTGGTTGCCGGGGAACCAGGCCGCCGAGCCGACGGGTTCGCCGAGGGCCAGCGCGCCGTCGGCGGTGGGCAGCCAGCCCTCCGCGGAGCCGTCGGGGTCGGTGAGGGTGCGCGGGGTGCCCGAGTAGCGGACGGTGGTGCGGAAGGTGTCGCCCGCGGTGAGGGCGGTGCGCGGGCGGACGGTGAGTTCCCGCCCGGCGCGCTCCCAGCGGGCGTCCTCGCCCCGCACGCGGACGGAGTCGACGCGCAGCCCGGCGAGGTCGAGGTCGAAGGCGGACAGGTCCCGGGTGGCCCGGGCGGTGACGACCGCGGTGCCGGTGAGCCGGCGGCCGGCCGGGGTGTAGTCCAGGGTGAGGTCGTAGTGGCCGACGTCGTAGCCGCCGTTGCCGGCCTTCGGGAAGTACGGGTCGCCCAGCCCGGCGCCGCCCGGGACGCCTCGACCGCTGCCGCCGCCGCACGCGGTGCCGGTGAGGGCGAGGGCGAGCAGGACGGCGATCACCGGGACAAGGCGTACGGACCGGGACATGTCACCGATCGTAGGCGGGCGGGGGCGCACCGAGGGCGGTCCCCGGCGGACCGGCGTGACACCATCTCCCCGTGCTCGACATCGGCTACGCCCTCTCCAACCGGTTCCCGGACCCGCCGCAGACCGACTACCGGCGCGCGGACGTGCACGCGCTGCGGCACGACCTGTTCTGCGGGGACGTCTACCTCGCGGACACCGAGACCGACCGGGAGCTGTCCACGGCCTGGGGATGGGTGCCGGTGCTGGACTTCGCGTGGGCGCTGTGCGACATCGTGGAACTGCTGGACCGGGACCCGATGGGCTCCCGCGCGGCCCGGCCGCAGCGGGCGGAGCTGGACTTCACCGAGTCCAGCGACCGGATGCTGTTCGAGCGCCGCTTCGGCTGGGTCGACATCACCTCGGACTGGTCGCCGGCCGAGGAGCCCCCGCTCTCCTTCTCCCACACCGCGCTGCGCCGGGAGGCCCGGGACTTCCTCCACGACCTGCTCGCGGACCTGACCGACCTGCACGAGGACCTGGCGGAGAACCCGGCCCTCTGGACGCTCCAGGCCCGTTTCCCGCGGCTGCCGTGAGCCCGCCCGGGGCGGCGGGCCCCCGGGCGGACGCCGGGGGACCCGCGCGCCGGGTCCGGTGCTCAGACGTTCACGCCGAAGTCCTGCGCGATGCCGACCAGGCCCGAGGCGTAGCCCTGGCCGACCGCGCGGAACTTCCACTCCGCGCCGTTGCGGTACAGCTCGCCGAAGATCATGGCGGTCTCGGTGGCCGCGTCCTCGGACAGGTCGTAGCGCGCGATCTCGGCGCCGCCGGCCTGGTTGACGATGCGGATGTAGGCGTTGCGGACCTGGCCGAAGTTCTGGCCGCGGTTCTCCGCGTCGTAGATGGAGACCGGGAAGACGACCTTGTCGATGTCGGCCGGGAGCGCGGCCAGGTTGACGTTGATCGACTCGTCGTCGCCGGAGCCCTCGCCCGTGCGGTTGTCACCGGTGTGGACGATCGAGTTGTCCGGGGTCTGCTTGTTGTTGAAGAAGACGAAGTGGCCGTCCGAGTAGACCCTGCCCTGCCCGTTCACCGCGATGGCCGAGGCGTCCAGGTCGAAGTCCGTGCCGGTGGTGGTGCGGACGTCCCAGCCGAGTCCCACGGTGACGGCGGTCAGGCCCGGAGCCTCCTTGGTGAGCGAGACGTTGCCACCCTTGGACAGGCTTACAGCCATGTTGGGAGTCCCTTCCTTTAGATACCCGTGCATATCGGTGCACTGCTGTGCCGACGAAGCTACCGTCACCCGGGACAACGTCGCGGGGGGTCCCGGTGGTTCCGGGTCCCTTTACCTTTTTTACCGAGCCGGAAATCCAGGTGACGGGTGCCGGGCCCGGCCGGGAACATGGGATACATGTCCGGGCCCTACTTCATCCGTGGCTCCGTCTCGCTCCCCGAGGCCGAGCTGATGTGGCGTTTCTCCAGGTCGTCCGGGCCCGGTGGACAGCACGTCAACACCAGCGACTCACAGGTGGAACTCCGTTTCGACCTCGCGCGCACCGAGGCGCTGCCCGCGGTGTGGAAGGAACGGGCGCTGGACCGGCTGGCCGGCCGCCTGGTCGACGGGGTGGTGTCCGTACGGGCCTCCGAGCACCGCTCGCAGTGGCGCAACCGCGAGGCCGCCGCCGTACGCCTCGCCGCGCTGCTCGCCGAGGTCACCGCGCCGCCGCCGAAGCCCCGCAGGCCGACCCGCGTCCCGCGCGGCATCAACGAACGCCGGCTGCGCGAGAAGAAGGCGCGCGCGCAGACCAAGCGCGGCCGGTCGGGGCGGGACTGGGGCTGAGGGCCCGTCGCCCGTCCGGTGCCGGTGGACGGCGTCACCGGTCCGGCGGTGTTCGCCGACGGCCGGCCGAAGCGGGTCCCGGCCGTCACCTTCGTCGCCGGCCGCGTCTTGGCGGTCGACATCGTCACCGAGCCGTCCCGGCCGGCGGACCCGACCGCCGGGGCTGTCCAGGGGGCGTGGGGGCGGGCCGGTCGCGGGGGCGGAGGGGCAGCACCCCCACCGTCTGGTCCCCGCTCAGCTCCCCGTTCTCCCGGAAGCCGAGGCGGTGGTAGAACGCCCCCGGGCCGTCCGGGCCGGGATGCCAGCTGACGTACAGCTCCGTGCCGCCGCGGCGGCGGATCTCGGCGGCCACGGCGTCGACCGCGAACCGGCCGTAGCCCCGGCCCTGTTCGCCGGCGGCGATGTTCAGCCGCCACAGCCCGGAGCGGCGCAGGCTCCCGTCGCCGTGCCAGTCGATGTCGAGGAAGGCCATCAGGAAGCCGACCGCCCGTCCCTCGTCCACGATCAGGCGCGGCCAGGCGACCCCGGCCGGATGGACGTACGCCTCGGCGAGGGACCGCACGACGGGTGCCACGGCGTGCTCCTGGCCGGGGCGGACGCGGATGCCGACGGCGGTCTCGAAGTTGTGCGGGGTGACCGCTTCCAGACGGGGTGCCATCCGCGCACCGTAAGCGGAGCGCCCCCGCCGAAGCCACGGAATTGTTCCCGGCCCCGGCGCCATGGGATCCGGTCCGGACCGGCGTTCCCGGACCGGCGTTCCGGGCCCGTGTCCGAGGGCTCAGCCCAACTGCCGGTACCGGCTGCGGAAGTGGAGCAGCGGTCCGCCCTCGGTGCCGGGCACGTGCGCGGTGAGGACGCGGCCGATGACCAGGGTGTGGTCGCCGGCCGCCACCCGCTGCTCGGTGCGGCACTCCAGGGTGGCCAGCGCGCCCCCGACCAGCGGGGCGCCGGTGGCCTCGCCGCGGACGCAGGGGATGTCCTCGAAGAGCAGCCGGTCGCTGATCCGGCCCTTCATGGCGAAGCGGCCCGCGATGTGCCGCTGGCTCTCGGCGAGGACCGACACCGCCCACAGCGGCTGTTCCGCGAGGAGGTCGTCCATGCGGGAGCCCTCGCGCAGGCTGACCAGCACCAGCGGCGGGTCGAGGGAGACGGACATGAAGGCGGTGGCGGTCATGCCGACGTCCTCCACGCCCGGCGCCCCCGGGTCGTCCGGGTCCAGCGGCGGTTCCTGCGCGGTGACCAGGACCACGCCCGCGGCCAGCCGGGACATCGCGGCCCGGAACTCGTCGTCGCTCACCCCCTCAGCATGCCCGGAAGTCAGGGGGGTGGTGGGGGAGGGAGTCTTCAGCACGCCGGAAACGCTAGTCTTCGCGCGGCGCGGGGCGCATCGGGCCTTCGTCCGAGCCGGGTCCTAGGACCAGCGGCGCATTCATCCGTGCATCATGTGAGCACACCTGTACGCATCGCGTCCGGTGAACGCACGGGGCAAACGCGGGAACTCCACTCAATTGTTCACCTTTTGCTGTGACTTGAGTCACAAGGGGCAGGAATTGTTGACCCTGTGTACCGAGTGGGCAGCGCGCTGTGATTCAGTGGCGGGAAGCCGCAAGGCAACGCACACCACAACGCGGAGAGCCACCGCGGAAAACGCGGGAGAAGCGCCGAAGACAACCCTTGATTCGCTGCGAGGTCTCGGGGGGAGGGCGAGCATGGAGACCGAGTCGGAACCGTATGTCCGCCTTGCGTCCCTGCGTCAGCTGCACCAGGTCATGGCCGACATGAACACGGCGCGCAGCCTGGCGGACACGCTCCAGACCGTCGCCGACGGCGTCGTGGGCGCCCTCGGGTACGAGATGGCGGCCGTGAACCTGGTACGCCAGGACGGCGATCTCGTGGTCGCCGCCTTCTCCGGCAACTCCGCCGCCGAGTCGCTGATCACCGGCCGGGTCGGCTCCCGCGACTCCTGGGACCGCCGGCTGGTCATGGGCGAACGCTGGGGCGACCTCGTCTTCATACCGCACACCGAGGGCTGGGTCCTCGACGACGACGACGTCCCGCAGTGGTACACCGACGGGCCCGAGCCGCGCTTCGAGGACGAGTGGCACCCCTCCGACCGGCTCTTCGCGCCCATGTACACCCCGGGCGTGCAGGGCGGCTCCTGCGGTGAGCTGCTCGGCGTGATATCCGTCGACCGGCCGCGCAACGGCCGCCGGCCCGGCGCCTGGGGCCGCGAGGCCCTCCAGATGTACGCGTTCCAGGCCGCCATCGCGATCAGCAACGCGCGGCTGCGGGCCAACATGCAGCGCGCCCTGGTCCGCCTGGAGCGCGAGCAGCAGGCCCTGCGCGCCAGCGAGGAATCCTTCCGGCAGGCGTTCGAGTACGCCCCCTCCGGCATGGCCATCGCCGAGATGGGCGGGGACCAGCACGGCCGCATCCTGCGGGCCAACGACGCCCTGTGCCGGCTGCTCTGCCGCCCCGCCTCCGCGATGCGCCGCTACTCCTTCGCCGACCTCGTCCACCCCGAGGACATCGGCACGCTGCTGCGCACCTCGGCCGAGGGCGGGCGGGCGGAACTCCGGCTCGGCCGCCGGGACGGCACGTACGTCTGGGTGTCCCTGCGCAACAGCGTGGTCGCGGACGCCACCGACGGCCCGCGCTTCCTGCTCACCCACGTCGAGGACATAGAGGAGCGCAAGCGGCGCGAGCTCCAGCTCGCCCACCGGGCCTCCCACGACTCGCTGACCGGCCTGCCGAACTCCGCCGAGCTGCGCTCGCGGCTGTCGGCCCGGCTGTGCCAGCGCCCCGCCCACGCCGACGCGGTCGACTCGCTGGACGCGGCCTACGGCCACCCCGCCTTCGACGCCCCCGCCGGCCACGGCTTCGACTTCGCGCCGGGCGCGGAGGCGTACGACGCCTACGACCACCATGTGCACACCGTCGCCCCGGCGGACGGCCGCGACGACGGCACCAAGGGCCTCGCGGTCCTCTTCTGCGACCTCGACGGCTTCAAGTCGATCAACGACCGGTTCGGGCACAACGCGGGCGACGCGGTCCTCATCGAGGTGGCCCGGCGGCTGAGCAACGGCGTCCGGGACGGCGACACGGTCGCCCGGCTCGGCGGCGACGAGTTCGTCATCCTCGCCGACGGCCTCGGCCGGGCGGACGCCCAGGACCTCGCCGTACGGCTGCGCAACGAGATCATCCAGCCGATCCGGGCCGAGGGCCGGGCGGTGCGGGTGGGCGCCAGTTTCGGCATCGGCTGGGCGCACTGCGGCATGACGGCGGACGAGGTGCTGAAGTCAGCTGACGAGCGGATGTACGTAGAGAAACGATCTCGTCCCAAACAACACCGACGTGCCGGATGATCCCCAGGTCAGCGCGCTGATGCGGTCTGAGTCACCCGTTTGGACGAATGAGAACGGGTAGGCTCGCCATTCCAACCCTTACCGCATCCGCCCGCACCTGTTGAGGAGTACCAAGGGATGACGCCCGGCGACAACGGCGCGAGCACGCCCGAGGATGACGACCCGTTCGGCTACCTGTACGCAGACGGCCAGGCCCGGGGAGCCCAGCCGCCGTCCGGCGGGGGTTACGGCTACCCGAACTCGGTCAGCAGGGTGCGCGCGGTCGGTGAGCGCCAGTACGGCCAGCAGCAGGCCACCTACGGCCAGGGCGTGCCCCAGCAGGGCGGGTACGGCCAGCCGAGCGCGCACTACCAGGCGCCGGAGACGCTGCCCGGGGGCGCCCCGTCCGGCCGCCGGGCCGCGCCGCAGAACACCGGCCGCCGCGGCCCGAACACCAAGGGACTGCTGATCGGCGCGATAGCGGTGGTCGCCGCGGTCGTCATCGGCATCGGCGTCGCGATGATCAACGGCAACACGGACGACGACAAGTCCGGCGACCAGGCCCAGCCCGGCCCCACGCAGTCCCAGACCAGCAGCCCGAGCCCTTCGGGAAGCAGCTCGGCGACGCCGGGTGAGCTGCCGAAGAGCGACGCGGAGGCCCTTGGTCTGGACGGCGGAGCCACCAAGGCGTCCGACGTCAAGGGTGCCAAGGCCACCGGCGGCGTCTATGTGACCGGCTTCAACCAGGTGGGGGCCAAGGTCACTTGGGTTGTCAACGGCATCCAGAACGCCGGCACCTACCGACTGTACGTGCGCTACGGCGTCCCAGGCGCAGACGCCAACGCGACCCTGCTGGTCAACGGCCAGGCGAACACGCAGCCGCTGAACATGAAGAACTTCGGCAACACTCCCGCAGGTGACTGGGAGAAGGGCTGGAAGACCACGTGGGCCAACGTCAACCTGAACGAGGGCACCAACACGATCGTGGTCGCCTGCAATGACGGCAACCAGTGCAATGCCGTCCTGGACCAGCTCTACATCACCAAGTAGAGGCCGATGCGGTCCGTCAATCGCGACAGCCGCCGGAAGTGTTGATTTCCGGCGGCTGCCGAACATTGCGACTTCCCGCTTTGGCGCACCTCAGCCGAAAATTTCGACCCCGTTGGCGCTGCCAGGGTCGTTCGCGTAGGTGCCCGGCTTCAGAGTGACCAGCTTGGTGCCGGTCCCGCAGCCGAGGGTGACCTTCCAGAAAGCCAGAGTGTAAGAAGTCTGGTTCGAGACGGATCGGGCGATGTGGTCGAGGGGGTAACAGCCGGGCGCTTCGGAGTAGACTGTCCTGGTTCCGGTCCTGTTCGTCCCCGACCATCCGCAGAACTTGCCCTTCGGGCAGGTGTTGGGGTCGGCCGCCGCAGCCGGTGTGGCAAAGGTGCCGCCCAGCAATGCGCCGGTGACGGCGATTGTTGTCAGGCTTTTCTTGAGTACGCTCACAGGTCCTCGTTCCCGAACTGTTCGCTTTCGGTCGATGTAGCGAACGGGATGATCATCTGATCATCCCGGTGACATGAGGAACAGGGCCTTTCCCGGCCAAACTGCCAGGCGGGCATGTCCCGTGAGCGTTTGCAGGGCTTCACGCCACCGTCACCGACACTCGCGCAAGGAGTTTCTCGTAGGCCGCGCGGTCGAAGTCGCCCGCTGTCGGGGACCGCACGGTCGCCGTCGACAGGGCGACCGCGCGGGTCAGGCGGTCCGGCCAGGGCAGCCGTTCCACCAGGCCCGACAGCAGGCCCGCCACCGCCGAGTCGCCCGCGCCGGTCGGGTTGCCGGGCAGGGCGGCGGGCGGGGTGGCGCGCCAGCGGCCCTCGGGGGTGACGGCGAGCAGCCCCTCGGCGCCGAGGGAGGCGACCACCGCGTGCGCCCCGCGCCGGCGGGCGTCCTGGGTGGCGCGCGACGGCTCGTGCGAGCCGGTGAGTTCGGCCAGTTCCTCGGCGTTGGGCTTGATCAGGTCCGGGCGGGCGGCGACCCCGCGGCGCAGCGGTTCCCCGCTGGTGTCCAGCAGGACCGGGACGCTGGCGGCGCGGGCCGTGCGGACCAGGTTGGCGTACGCCCCCACGGGCACCCCCGGTGGCAGGCTGCCGCAGAGCGCCACCGCCGCCGCGCCGGTCACCAGTTCCTCGTACCGGTCCAGGAAGGCGCCCCACTCGGCCGGGGCGATCTGCGGGCCGGGCTCGTTGAGCTGGGTGGTGTCGCCCGACCGGCCGTCCACCACGGCGATCGTGCGGCGGGTGGGTCCGACGGCCGTGACCAGCGCGTCCGTCAGCCGTTCGGTCTCCGCGAGCCGCTCCCGCAGCACGCGCCCGGTCGGCCCGCCCGCGAATCCGGTGACCGTCACCTCGTGGCCGAGCGCGGCCAGCACCCGGGCCACGTTCACGCCCTTGCCGCCGGGCCGCTCGACGACCTCCGTGACGCGGTGCGAGGTGTGCGGCCGGAGCGATCGCACCCGGTAGGTGATGTCGAGAGCGGTGTTCAGTGTGACCGTGAGGATCACCCGGGCCGACCTCCCTCGAAGTCCCTGCGCGTGTCATCGGTTTCCGGGGCCACGATCATGCCAAAGAGACGGCGGCCGGCCCAGTCCCGGGTCGGCCGCCGTGCGGGGAAAACCTGGACGGATCAGGCCAGTTGGGGCGCGACGACCCACTCGCCCCGCCGCATCACGCCCTTCAGCTCGAAGTCGGCGTCCAGCAGGACGAGGTCGGCGTCCTTGCCGGGCTCCAGGGAGCCGATGCGGTCGGAGAGGCCGAGCAGCCGGGCCGGGTTGGCCGACAGGGCGGTCACGGCGTCCTCCACGGACAGCTTGTCGACGGTGACCGCTCGCCGGAAGGCGCGGTCCAGGGTGAGTGTGGAGCCCGCGATCGAACCGCCCTCCACCAGCCGGGCCACGCCCTCGCTGACCTCGACCTCCAGCGGGCCGAGCATGTAGCGGCCGTCGCCGATGCCGGCCGCGTCCATCGCGTCGGTGATGAACGCGACCCGGTCCGCGCCCGCGTGCCGGAACGCCAGCTCCAGCGCGGCGGGGTGCAGATGGGTGCCGTCGTTGATCAGCTCGACGGTGACCCGCTCGTCCTCCAGCAGGGCGGCGATCGGGCCGGGCGCGCGGTGGTTCAGGGCGGGCATGGCGTTGAAGAGGTGGGTGGCGACCGTGGCGCCCGCGTCGATCGCCGCCACCGTCTGCTCGTAACTGGCGTCCGTGTGCCCGATGGCCGCGATCACACCGTGCTCGGCGAGCAGCCGTACGGAGTCGATGCCGCCGGGCAGCTCGGTGGCGAGGGTGACCATCTTCGCCTGGCCGCGCGCCGCGTCGATCAGCTTGCGCACCTCGGCCGGTTCCGGGTCGCGCAGCAGTGCCTCGGAGTGGGCGCCCTTGCGGCACGGCGAGATGAACGGGCCCTCGAAGTGGATGCCGGCGATCTCGCCCTGCTCGGCCAGTTCGCTGAGCAGTCCGGCCTGGTGGACCAGCAGGTCCGTCTCGTCTGTGACGGTGGAGGCGACGAGCGTGGTGGTGCCGTGCGCGCGGTGCGTGTGGATGGCCTTGAGGATGTCCTCCGGCGTGCCGGAGAAGGAGGCCCCGCCGCCGCCGTGGTTGTGGATGTCGACGAAGCCGGGGAGCAGCCAGTGCCCGCTCACGTCGACGCGCCGGGCGCCGGCCGGCGCCTCGGCGGCGATGCGCGTGCCGTCGACGGCCAGCTGTCCGTTCCGCACGGTGCCGGTCGGGAGGACCACGTGCGCGCCGGTCAGCACCAGCGGGTTCGTCGTGGTGGTCCGCGCCGCCGGCGGGGCGCTGTCCGCACCCGGAGTTTCCCGCTCGTTGGCCATCAGGTGCTTACCTCCGCAGTCGTTGGGGTGGTGGTCGCCAGCAGGTCCCGCGCGAGCAGCCCCGCGCCCAGGCAGCCGGCCGTGTCGCCGAGGGCGGCGGGGACGATGGTGGGCAGTTTCTGGAAGGTGACCCGCCGCCGGACGGCGTCCCGCAGGGGCCGGAACAACACGTCCCCCGCCTCGGCGAGCCCGCCACCGATGATCAGCGTGCGGGGGTCCAGCAGGGTGACGGCGGTGACCAGCCCGTCGGCGAGCGCGTCCACCGCCTCCTGCCAGACCCGGACGGCGTTCGGGTCACCGGACGCGACGGCCTCGGCGCAGTCCGCCGCGTCCGCGTCCGGGTCGCCGGAGGCCGCGGCCCAGGCCGCGCTGACGGCGGACGCGGAGGCGTACCGCTCCAGGCAGCCGCGCTGCCCGCAGGGGCAGGCCGTGCCGCCGGGCCGTACGACGATGTGGCCGATCTCGCCGGCGAAGCCGTGCGCGCCGGCCTCCACCCGTCCGTCCAGGCCGATGGCGCCGGCGATCCCGGTGCCCAGCGGTACGAACAGGAACCGGTCCGTGCCCCGGCCCGCGCCGATCCGGCCCTCCGCGAGGCCGCCGGTGCGGACGTCGTGGCCGAGGGCGACGGGCACCCCGAGCCGGTCGGCGAGCAGGGAGCGCAGGGGTACGTCCCGCCAGCCGAGGTTGGCGGCGTAGACGGCGGTGCCGGTCGCCTCGTCGACGATGCCGGGGACCGCGATGCCGGCCGCGCGGGCGGGCTCGCCGTACCGCTCGACGCCGTGCGCGCGCAACTCGGCGGCGAAGTCGAGGATGTCCGCCACGACCGCCTCGGGGCCGCGCTCGCGGCCGGTGGCGCGGCGGGCGCGGTGCAGCAGTGCGCCGTCGTCGCCGACGAGGGCGGCTTTCATCGCGGTACCGCCCACGTCGAGGGCGATGACATGTCTCACCACGGGGCCTAGTGTGACCCTCGCACCCATGAGAGGTCTAGTCCACTCGCGTGGTGTAGACCTTATGTGTCCATATGTTGAACGGTCAGACAGCAGGGTTGGGGTTTTGAGGGTGCGTCGGCGTACGGCAGGAACGATCGCGGTGGTGTCCGCACTGGGCATGACGGCGGTCCTCGGCGGCTGCGGGAGCACGGGCTCCGCCGACGTGACCATCCGGCTCGTCGCCGCCGACTACGGCGACACCGCCGCGAACAGCTCCAAGAAGTACTGGGACGCCCTGGCCAAGGAGTACGAGTCCCGGAACCCCGAGGTGAAGGTCGAGGTCAGCGTCTACTCCTGGAACGACGTCGACCGCAAGGTCAAGGAGATGGTCGACGCCGGCGACGCCCCCGACATGGCCCAGATCGGCGCCTACGCCGACTACGCCGCCGAGGGAAAGCTGTACCCGGTCTCCGACTTGCTCTCCATCCGCACCCAGGCCGACTTCCTCTCCCAGCTCTCCGACGCGGGCCAGTGGAAGCACACGCAGTACGGCATCCCGTTCGCCGCCTCCACGCGCGTGCTCTTCTACAACAAGACCCTGTTCGCCAAGGCCGGCATCACCCCGCCCACCACCTGGGACGAGCTGGCCGCCGACGCCGCGGCGCTGAAGGACAAGGGCGTGAAGTACCCCGTCGCGCTGCCGCTCGGCCCCGAGGAGGCCCAGGCCGAGACCATGCAGTGGCTGCTCGGCGGCGGCAACGGCGGCAGCGGCTACACCGACGACATCGGCACCTACACGATCGACTCCGCCGCCAACGTCTCGACCTTCACCTGGCTCAAGGACGAGCTGGTCGACAAGGGCCTGACCGGGCCGGTCGCCCCCGGCAGGCTCAACCGCGCCGCCGCCTTCGCGGCCTTCGCCGACGGCCGGGTCGGCATGGTCAACGGACACCCGACGCTGATCCGGCAGGCCGCGAAGAAGGGCGTGGACTTCGGCATGGTCCCGACGCCCGGCCGCACCGGCAAGGCCCGGGCGTCCGTGGGCGTCGCCGACTGGATGATGGGCTTCAAGCAGAAGGGGCACGCCGACCAGGTCGGCGACTTCCTCGACTTCGTCTACAGCAGGAAGAACGTCCTGGACTTCTCCCGGGACTACGGACTGCTGCCGGTGACCAGCTCCGCCTCCACCGCCATGACCAGCTCGGACAAGGCCGTCGACAAGTCCCTGCGCCCCTTCCTCGAGCAGCTCCCCACCTCCGAGCTGTACCCCGTCGGCAAGACCTCCTGGGCGGCGGTCAGCGCGGCCGTGAAGCAGAACATCGGCCAGGCCGTCGCCGTCGGCGGCAGCCCCTCCGGTGTCCTCACCCGGCTCCAGTCCACCGCCACGGCGGCCGACAGCCGTACCGCGAGCTAGGGGGTGTCGGTGCCCGGCGCTACCGTGGCTGTCATGGAACTGGGCAGCCGCGAGAAGGCCATCCTCGCGCTGGAGCGCCGGGGCTTCTCCGGGGCCGGCGCGAAGGAGCGCGCGATCCGCGAGGAGCTGGGCCTGGCCCCGGTCCGCTACTACCAGCTCCTCAACGCCCTGCTGGACGACGCACGGGCCCTGGCCCACGACCCGGTGACGGTCAACCGCCTGCGCCGCGTGCGCGAGACGCGCCGCGCCGAACGCTGAGCCGGCGCGCGCGACTCCGGGCGGAGCGGGACGCGCGACCCCAGGCGTGAGCGGGCCCGCACCGGATACTGTCCCGGTATGGACGCATCGCCCACCCCGCGGACCCAGCCCGGCCGGGACGGTCTCGCCGCCCTGCTCGCGCGGCCGCGCACCGCGCTGATCGGCCTCGACTTCGACGGCACCCTGGCCCCCATCGTCGCCGACCCCGAGCAGGCCCGCGCGCACCCCGACGCCGTCCCCGCACTGGCCGTGCTCGCCCCGGAGGTCGCCTCCGTCGCCGTGATCACCGGCCGCCCGGCCGAGGTGGCGGTCCGCCACGGCGGCTTCGCCGGCGTCCCCGGCCTGGAACACCTCACCGTCCTCGGCCACTACGGCGCCGAACGCTGGGACGCGGCCACCGGCACGGTCACCGCGCCGCCCGCGCACCCCGGCGTCGCCGCCGTCCGCGCGGAACTGCCCGGCCTGCTGGAGCGCGCCGGGGCCGGCGAGGGCACCTGGATCGAGGAGAAGGGCCGGGCCCTCGCGGTCCACACCCGCCGCGCCGCCGACCCGCAGGCCACGTTCGAGGCCCTGCGCGCCCCCCTCGCCGACCTCGCCGCCCGGCACGGCCTGATCGTCGAACCCGGCCGGCTGGTCCTGGAACTGCGCCCGCCGGGCATGGACAAGGGCGTGGCCCTGCTGGACCACGCCCGCGCCACCGGCGCCGGCTGCGTCGTCTACGCCGGTGACGACCTGGGCGACCTGCCCGCCTTCGCCGCGGTCGAGGAACTCCGGCGGAACGGCACCCCCGGCCTGCTGGTGTGCAGCGGCAGCACGGAGGTCACGGAGCTGGCCGAACGGGCCGACCTGGTGGTGGACGGCCCGCGGGGCGTGGTGGAACTGCTGCGCGGACTCGCGGCTCAGCTCGGCTGACCGGTCAGCTCCCGGAGCTGGTCCAGGAACCACCGGGCGGGCGGCAGCGCGGTCGCGGCGGCGGCCAGCCGCTTGGAGCGGGCCGCCCGCTCCTCCGCCGGCAGGCCCAGCGCCTCGTGCAGCGCGCGCGCCGTGCCCGTGATGTCGTACGGGTTCACCGTGAACGCGTCCTCGCCCAGCTCCTCATGCGCCCCGGCCTCCCGGGACAGCACCAGCGCGCAGCCCGCGTCCGAGACGACCGGCACCTCCTTGGCGACCAGGTTCATACCGTCCCGGATGGGGTTGACCAGCGCCACGTCGGCCAGCCGGTACGCGGCGAGGGAGCGGGCGAAGTCGTCCTTCACGTGCAGCACCACCGGGGTCCAGCCCGGCGTGCCGTACCGCTCGTTGATCTCGTCCGCCACCCGCCGCACCTCGGCGGTGTAGTCGCGGTACACGGCGAGGTCCTGCCGGGAGGGGTAGGCGAACGCCACGTGCACCACCCGCTCGCGCCACTCGGGGTGGTCGTCGAGCAGCTGCCGGTAGGCCAGCAGCCCGCGCACGATGTTCTTGGACAGCTCCGTGCGGTCCACCCGGACGATCGCCCGGCGCCCCGGACCGATCTCCTCCCGCAGCGCAGCCATCCGCTCGGCCACGTCCTCCCGGTGCGCCCGCTCGCGCAGGAAGTCGGCGTCCGCGCCCAGCCCGTGCACCCCGATCCGGGTGCCGGACGGGATGCCGGGGCCGAGCACCGCGTGGCAGCAGGCGGTGAAGGCGTCCGCCCACCGCCGGGTGAGGAACGCCGCCCGGTCCGCGCCCAGGATGCCGGTGAGCAGCTCGGCCGCGATGTCGTCGGGCAGCAGCCGGAAGTAGTCCGGCGGGGCCCACGGGGTGTGCGAGAAGTGACCGATGCGCAGGTCGGGACGGAGCCGGCGGAGCATCCGGGGGGCGAGGGCCAGGTGGTAGTCCTGGATCAGCACCGCCGCGCCCTCGGCCGCCTCCTCGGCCAGCGCCTCGGCGAACGCCTGGTTGTACGCCCGGTAGGCCGCCCACTGCCGCCGGAACTCCGCGTCGAACACCGGCTCCAGCGGGGTCTGGTACAGCATGTGGTGGACGAACCAGAGCACCGAGTTGGCGATGCCGTTGTACGCGTCGGCGTGCACGGCCGCGTCGATGTCGAGCATCCGGACCCGCTGTCCGCCGGTGTCCCCGGCCGGCAGCAGCCCGCCGTCCGCGCGCCCGACGGCGGCGCGGTCGCCGTCGCCCAGCGCGGCGCACACCCAGACGGAGTCCGTGTCCGGACCGATGGCGGACAGTCCCGAGACCAGTCCTCCGCCGCCCCGCCGGGCGTGCAGCGAGCCGTCCTGTCGTACCTGGTAGGAGACCGGGCCGCGGTTGGACGCGACCAGCACCTGAGCCTTTTCGGCAGCACCGTGCGAGGAAGCCATACGCCTCAACCTAGCCCCGACCGCAAACCCTCAAACGTGCGGTCCGCTCCGGTGGGCGACCGCGTCCGCACCGTTCACGCCACCTTCCGCTCGGTGTACTCGGCGATCTCCACCATGGGCGGCCGTTCCTCGGTGTCGACCGAGTAGGTACGCGGCTCGAAACCGTCCTCGCCCCGTTCGAACTGGGTCAGCGCGGGCCGGACCAGGTGGCCTCGGGCCAGCCGGAGCTGGGCGGTGCGGTAGATGGCGGCGGCCATCCGGCCGAGGGCCTGGCCGTCCTGGTGCCGGTGCTTGCGCACGCCCACGTCCACCTGGGCCAGCGCGTCCAGGCCGGCCAGGTGCAGCGCGTCCACCAGCATGCCCAGCTCCACGCCGTAGCCGACCGGGAAGGGGAGCTGTTCCAGCAGGGAGCGGCGGGCCGCGTACTCGCCGCCCAGCGGCTGCACGAACCCGGCCAGCCGCGGCCAGTGCATGTTCAGCAGCGGACGGGCCATCAGTTCGGTGACCCGGCCGCCCTGCCCGGAGAGGCCGGCGCCGGTGAGCGGCCGGTCGTACATCGCCTTGACCAGGTCGACGCCGGGGTCGGTGAGCAGCGGGCCGACGATCCCGGTGACGAAGTCGGAGGAGAACTCCCGCAGGTCGGCGTCGACGAAGCAGAGGATGTCCCCGCCGGTCACCAGCAGCGAGCGCCAGAGGACTTCACCCTTGCCGGGGACGGCGGGGAGCCGGGGCAGGATCTCGTCCCGGTGGACCACCCGGGCGCCCGCGCGCGCGGCGACCTCGGCGGTGCGGTCGGTGGAGCCGGAGTCGACGACCACGATCTCGTCGACGAGCGGGATCTGCTCCACGAGGTCGTGCCGGACGACGGTGACGATGTCGCCGACCGTCTCCTCCTCGTTCAGCGCGGGCAGCACGACGCTGACCGTCTGTCCCGTGCGCTGCTTGGCGGCCAGGAGCTGGTGCGGTGGGCGGTCGGCCACGGACCAGGAGCGGGTGCTCAGCCAGCGCTCGACTTCTTCCAGCACGGTCGGTGGCTCCTCACTGTCACGACCACACGTCACCGTGTGATGCATCTCGCGGTTCGGACGACTATCTCAACTGTCCTGGCCGTCGGTTACAGTCTTGAACAACGCCGGTGACCATCGCATGTCGGGGGTCGGCGGGCGTCCACAACCGCATACAGCTCATCCAGAGGGGCAGAGGGACACGGCCCGATGAAGCCCCGGCAACCCTCCAGCCGGTTCTCGTAGATCAGTTCTGATCGTTTCCGCGAGGCTCCCGGCTAGGGAAGGTGCCAAATCCGTCTCATGGCGAAACGCGTCGTGAGGAAGATGAGGAGAAAGGGCCTCGCCTCCATGGCTGTGCAGACAGTTGCCACCACCGACTCCACCGTCGACCTCGGTCCCGCCTCGGCCCTGAGCTGTCGCGAGTGCGGCCACCGGGTGCCGCTCGGCCCGGTCTTCGCCTGCGAGGAGTGTTTCGGCCCGCTGGAGATCGCCTACGACTTCTCCGGACTCGACGCCGAGGAACTGCGCCGGCGCATCGAAGCGGGCCCCGCGAACATCTGGCGGTACGCGCCGCTGCTGCCCGTCCCGGCGGACGTCGCCGGCAAGCCCAACCTCAATCCGGGCTGGACCAACCTCGTCAAGGCCGACAACCTGGCGCGCGAGCTGGGCGTGACCGGCGGCCTGTACGTGAAGGACGACTCCGGCAACCCGACCCACTCCTTCAAGGACCGCGTGGTCGCCCAGGCCCTGGAGGCCGCCCGCGCCTTCGGCTTCACCACGCTCTCCTGCTCCTCCACCGGCAACCTCGCCGGTGCCGTCGGCGCCGCCGCCGCCCGGGCCGGGCTGCGCTCCTGTGTGTTCATCCCGCACGACCTGGAGCAGGGCAAGATCGTCATGGCCGCGGTCTACGGCGGTGAACTCGTCGGCATCGAGGGCAACTACGACGACGTGAACCGCTTCTGCTCCGAGCTGATCGGCGACCCGGCCGGCGAGGGCTGGGGCTTCGTCAACGTCAACCTGCGGCCGTACTACGCGGAGGGCTCCAAGACCCTGGCGTACGAGATCTGCGAGCAGCTCGGCTGGCGGCTGCCGGACCAGATCGTGGTCCCGATCGCCTCCGGCTCCCAGCTCACGAAGATCGACAAGGGTCTGCGGGAGCTGATCGCGCTGGGGCTGGTCGAGGACCGGCCGTACAAGATCTTCGGCGCGCAGGCCGCGGGCTGTTCGCCGGTGTCCACCGCCTTCAAGGCCGGGCATGACGTGGTCCGCCCGCAGAAGCCGGACACCATCGCCAAGTCGCTCGCCATCGGCAACCCGGCCGACGGGCCGTACGTCCTCGACATCGCCCGCCGCACCGGCGGCGCCGTGGAGGACGTCACGGACGAGGAGATCGTGGACGCCATCAAGCTGCTGGCGCGCACGGAGGGCGTCTTCGCGGAGACGGCGGGCGGGGTGACCGTCGGCGTCACCCGCAAGCTGATCGAGAACGGCGTGCTGGACCCGGCGAAGACCACGGTCGTCCTCAACACCGGCGACGGCCTGAAGACCCTCGACGCGGTGGCCGGCACCGGCCTGACCGCCACCATCCGCCCGACCCTGGACTCCTTCCGAGAGGCTGGCCTCGCATGAGCGTGACCGTTCGCATCCCCACCATCCTGCGCACCTACACCGGCGGCCGGGCCGAGGTCGGCGCGGAGGGCGCGACCCTCGGCGAGGTCATCGCCGACCTGGAGAAGAACCACACCGGGATCGGCGCCCGCGTCCTGGACGACCAGGGCAGGCTGCGCAGGTTCGTGAACGTGTACGTCAACGACGACGACGTCCGCTTCGAGCAGGGACTGGACACGGCGACCCCCGACGGCGCCGGTGTCTCGATCATCCCGGCCGTGGCCGGCGGCTGATCATTACCTCCGGTAACACCGGTAACTGACCGTTCATTCGATTGCCCCCTCCGTGAGAGAAACGGAGGGGGCAATTCAGTGTGATTGAGCGCGGTAGAGTTGGGGAACACGGTCGCGGCCTCCGGGTTGCGGACCTTGGATTTCTCTCGCCCGCCCGACAAGAAGTAGCCAAAGTGTGCGGGTTTTTTGCGCCTTTTGTGGCCTTTGTGTGGCCCGACTTGCCCTGAAGTCGGGCGAATCCTCACCAGAGTCCGGACCTCTCGCGTCCGGATTTCTCGTCCGATTGACCTGTTGCAGACGGCAGTTGGACAGATACATTCGGCCGCGGTCGACGCGTTCCGGCGCACGCCCCCGACCGATTGGGGGGTGAGGTCTGACCCGGGTCCGCGAAGTGTGGATCTGTGCAAGGGCCAGTAATAGGGGAGTTAGGCATGGCTCAGGGCACCGTCAAGTGGTTCAACGCGGAGAAGGGGTACGGCTTCATCGCGGTCGACGGTGGTGCGGACGTCTTCGTCCACTACAGCGCCATTCAGATGGACGGCTACCGCACCCTCGAAGAGGGCCAGCGGGTGGAGTTCGAGATCTCGCAGGGCCAGAAGGGCCCGCAGGCCGACATGGTTCGCCTCAGCGCCTGAACGTTTCTTGTCCGAAGGGCCCGCACCTCGCAGGGGGTGCGGGCCCTTCGCCGTGCCGGGTCACCGGCGTCCGCGGATGGCCGACGGCGCTCCGGACCCCGCTCGGGCGCTTGCACTCGAGCATGCCGAGTGCTAATCATTGCGTTAGCACTCTGAAGGTGAGAGTGACAGTGAAGGACCGGGTCGGTGAGGCCCGCGGGCCGGGTGGGGCAAGGAACCACGAGGCCGGCGAGCCGTCCGTCGCGGGCGCGGGCGCGGTCCGAAGGAATCACCCCCAGTCCTGGAGGGACCACTTCCCATGGCCAAGATCATCTCCTTCGACGAGGAGGCGCGGCGCGGCCTTGAGCGCGGTATGAACCAGCTCGCCGACGCCGTCAAGGTCACCCTCGGCCCCAAGGGCCGCAACGTCGTCCTTGAGAAGAAGTGGGGCGCCCCCACGATCACCAACGATGGTGTGTCCATCGCCAAGGAGATCGAGCTGGAGGACCCGTACGAGAAGATCGGCGCCGAGCTGGTCAAGGAAGTCGCCAAGAAGACGGACGACGTCGCCGGCGACGGTACGACCACCGCGACCGTGCTCGCCCAGGCCCTGGTCAAGGAGGGCCTGCGCAACGTAGCCGCCGGCGCCAACCCGATGGCTCTGAAGCGCGGTATCGAGAAGGCCGTCGAGGCCGTCTCCGCCGCCCTGCTGGAGCAGGCGAAGGACGTGGAGACCAAGGAGCAGATCGCCTCCACCGCGTCCATCTCCGCCGCCGACACCCAGATCGGCGAGCTGATCGCCGAGGCCATGGACAAGGTCGGCAAGGAAGGCGTCATCACCGTCGAGGAGAGCAACACCTTCGGTCTGGAGCTGGAGCTCACCGAGGGCATGCGCTTCGACAAGGGCTACATCTCCGCCTACTTCGCCACCGACATGGAGCGCATGGAGGCGTCGCTCGAGGACCCGTACATCCTCATCGCCAACTCCAAGATCGCCTCCGTCAAGGACCTGCTCCCGCTGCTGGAGAAGGTCATGCAGTCGGGCAAGCCGCTGCTGATCATCGCCGAGGACGTCGAGGGCGAGGCCCTGTCGACCCTGGTCGTCAACAAGATCCGCGGCACCTTCAAGTCCGTCGCCGTCAAGGCCCCGGGCTTCGGTGACCGCCGCAAGGCCATGCTCGGCGACATCGCCATCCTCACGGGCGGCGAGGTCATCTCCGAGGAGGTCGGCCTCAAGCTGGAGAACGCGACCCTGGACCTCCTGGGCCGCGCCCGCAAGGTCGTCATCACCAAGGACGAGACCACCATCGTCGACGGCGCCGGCTCCTCGGAGCAGGTGGGCGGCCGGGTCAACCAGATCCGCGCCGAGATCGAGAACAGCGACTCGGACTACGACCGCGAGAAGCTCCAGGAGCGCCTGGCCAAGCTCGCCGGCGGCGTCGCGGTCATCAAGGCCGGTGCCGCCACCGAGGTGGAGCTCAAGGAGCGCAAGCACCGCATCGAGGACGCCGTCCGCAACGCGAAGGCGGCCGTCGAGGAGGGCATCGTCGCCGGTGGTGGCGTGGCCCTGCTCCAGGCCTCCCAGGTCTTCGAGAAGCTGGAGCTGGAGGGTGACGAGGCGACCGGCGCCAACGCCGTGCGCATCGCCCTGGAGGCCCCGCTGAAGCAGATCGCCGTCAACGCCGGCCTCGAGGGCGGTGTCGTGGTGGAGAAGGTGCGCAACCTGACCCCGGGCCACGGCCTGAACGCCGCGACCGGCGAGTACGTCGACCTGGTCGCCGAGGGCATCATCGACCCGGCGAAGGTGACGCGTTCCGCGCTCCAGAACGCCGCCTCCATCGCGGCGCTGTTCCTCACCACCGAGGCCGTCATCGCCGACAAGCCGGAGAAGGCCGCCGCGCCGGCCGGCGGCGGCATGCCGGGCGGTGACATGGACTTCTGATCGACCCCCGGGTTGATCGGCGTCTGCCAAGCCGAGGGCGGCACCCCCTGTTCCGACAGGGGGTGCCGCCCTCGGCGCGTTGTGCGGCCCGTCGCGGTCCGCGTCCGCTCAGGGCACGACGCGCGGCGCGGTGAACCGCGGCCGGGCCGCGCCCCGGTCCTCGTCGCGCACGGCCGGCGACAGACCGCCGCCGCTGCGGGCGGCGACGGGCCCGTCGGCGGACCGGGCCACCAGCGGGGCGCCGCCGTCCACGCGATCCGTACGCCGCGCGGGGAGACGGCCGGGGTCGGCCGGCCCGGACGGAGGCCGCCGGCGGGGCGTCGAGGGCGTGTTCACCGCGGTGTTCACCGCAGGGGGGCGGGGGCGGGGGAGCGGAGGCGGTACCGGGTGTCCAGCACCAGGGGCACCGCGTCCAGCCAGCCGAGGTCGTCACCGGGGTGCACGGTGTGCACGATCACGAGGTCCCAGGGCTCCTCGTGCGGGTCCGTCACCGACCACAGCTCCTGGCCGTCCAGGGTGAGGCGGGGTACATGGCCGTCGCTGTAGCGGGCGTCGGCGCCCCGGGCCGCGAGGAGCCCGAGGAGCCGCAGCGCCGGGCTCTCCCGGACGTCGGGCACGCCCGGCTCGCGGGCCGCCCCGAGGATCAGGACGCGGGCGTCGTCGAGCGGGACGCCGTCGGCGCGCAGTCGCTCGGCGGCCTGTGCGGCGATCCGTTCGGGCCGCTCCCGCAGGGCGGTCAGGGCGCTCTGGTGCGTAATAGTCACGCTGTGTTATTTAAGGCTCGTCGCTCGATCTTCCCCGCAGGGGGGCGAGGGAGTCGGGGCATTTCACTCGGTTGCCCGCCGGGCCCGCCGTATGACGTGGATCACGCCCCACTCGTGGCCCGGACGGGGAATGCGGGGCCGGGGTACCGGCATTGCTTAAGAAGCTGTAACAATGCGCACGCACATACCAGCCGGTAAACCCGTCGTTCGCCAGGAGCCCCCCATGACCGTCACCACGCCCGCCGAGTCCCGCGCGGCCCGTGTCCTGTCCCGCCCGATCGCCCTGAACGGGCTCACCGTCCCCAACCGGATCGTGATGGCGCCGATGACCCGCATGTTCTCCCCGGGCGGCGTCCCCGGCGAGGACGTGCGCTCGTACTACGCGCGCCGCGCCGCCGCCGGCGTCGGCCTCATCGTCACCGAGGGCACCTACGTCGGCCACGACTCGGCCGGCCAGAGCGACCGCGTCCCGCGGTTCCACGGCGAGGAGCAGCTGGCGGGCTGGGCGAAGGTCGCCGAGGGCGTGCACGCGGCGGGCGGCACCATCGTCCCGCAGCTGTGGCACGTCGGCATGGTCCGCAAGCAGGGCGAGCCGCCCTTCGCCGACGCCCCCGCCGTCGGCCCCTCCGGCCTGGTCACCGCGGGCGCCGAGCCCACCGGCAAGGTCATGACCCAGAGCGACCTGGACGACGTCATCGGCGCCTTCGCCAAGGCGGCGGCCGACGCCGAGCGCATCGGCTTCGACGGCGTGGAGATCCACGGCGCCCACGGCTATCTGCTGGACCAGTTCCTGTGGGAGGGCACCAACCGCCGGACCGACGCCTACGGCGGCGACCCGGTGGCCCGCACCCGGTTCTCCGCGGAGGTCGTCGCCGCCGTCCGCGAGGCCGTCTCCCCGGAGTTCCCCGTCCTCTTCCGCTACTCGCAGTGGAAGCAGCAGGACTACACCGCCCGCCTCGCCGAGACCCCCGAGGAGCTGGAGGCCCTCCTCACCCCGCTCGCGGCGGCCGGCGTCGACGTCTTCCACGCCTCCACCCGCCGCTACTGGCTCCCCGAGTTCGACGGCTCCGACCTGAACCTGGCCGGCTGGACCAAGAAGCTCACCGGCAAGCCGGTCATCACCGTCGGCTCGGTCGGCCTCGACGGCGACTTCATGGGCGCCTTCCAGGGCGAGGGCTCCCCGGTCAAGGGCATCGACAACCTCCTGGACCGCCTGGAGGCCGAGGAGTTCGACATGGTCGCGGTCGGCCGCGCGCTGCTCCAGGACCCGCAGTGGGCGGCCAAGGTCCTCGGCGACCGCTACGACGAGCTGGCGCCGTACGACGCGGCCGCGGTGAAGACCCTCAGCTGACCCGTGCCGGCGGCCCCGGCTACAGGTTGCCCATCGGCTCGATGTCGACCCGCACCGGCGTCCCCCACACCCGCAGCACCTCGTAGTCGGTGAACTCGTGGACGAGCCGGTACGCCATGGCGGGCCGGGACCCGCGGCGCTGGGCGGCGAGGTAGGCCTCCGCCTCGTGCCGGTCCCGGCGGGGCGTGCCGCACAGCTGCCACTCCTGTCCGTTCCACAGCTCCGGCAGCCAGCGCTGCTGGGGCTGAGGGCGGTCGCCGCGCACGCCGTACCGGGAGGGCGCGGTGGGGGCCGGCCCGGCCGGGCGGGGCCGGCCGCCCTGGAACTCCGACCGGCGCGCGGCCCGGCGCCGGGTCTCGCACAGCAGGCACAGGTCGGGCGCGCCCTCGTCCACGGGGCCCTGCGGGTGTTCGCGGCACCGGGTGGCGGGCGGCCCGCCGGTGACGCTCTCGTCCAGCAGGTCCACCGCCCGCCGCAGATCGTCCCGGATCTCGTGCAGCCGGGCGTCCGGGGTGTCGGCGGTCAGCGCCTCCCCGTGCTCCCCGAGCAGCCGAAGGGCCCGCCCCAGGGCGGTGAGCTGGGCGTGATTCATATCGGTCGGTCGCCTCCTCTCCCCCATGGTGCCCTGCTTCCGCCCCCGGGCGGAGCCGTGGTGGGCTGACACCCGTGACGACGACCTTTACCGCCCGCCTGCTGACCGCCCTGCACCGCTTCAACGCCGCCCACCCCTGGGCCCTGTCGTCAAACTCCCGCCTGCCTCGCGACGCCATGCGCGCACTCTCGCCGCACCGGGCCCCGACCCAAGTACGTCCAGTACGAGGGCCGGGGCCCGGCACGCCGAGAGCACGCACCTGACGCCGCGAGGCCCGCCCTGCGGGCGGACGGCGGGAGTTTGACGACAGGGCCCAGGACCACAACGCCCGCTACCACCCCTGGCTGCTGCGGCGGCTGCCCCGCCGCTTCGGGACCGCGCTGGACGTCGGGTGCGGGAGCGGGGAGCTGGCGCGGCTGCTCGGCCGGCGGGCGCGGGAGGTGCACGCCATCGACGCCGACGCCCGGATCGTGGCCACGGCCCGGACGGCGACGGACGGTTCGGTTCCCGTCCGGTACGCCGTCGCCGACGCCTCCCGGGAACTGCCGGACGGCCCGTACTCCGTGATCACCTGCGTCGCCGCGCTGCACCACCTCCCGCTCGCCGACACCCTCGTCCGCTTCCGGCAGCGGCTCGCGCCCGGCGGCACGCTGGTCGTCATCGGCTGCGCGCGGGCGTCGGGGTTCCGGGACCACGTGATCGGGCTGTCGGCCGTACCGCTCAACGCGCTGCTGGGCTGGGTGAAGAACGGCTTCCGGCCGGCGCCGCGACGGCCCGTGTCCCTGACGGCCCGCACCCGGGATCCGGCGGAGACCTTCGTCGAGATCGCCGGTACGGCCCGCCGGCTGCTGCCCGGCGCCCGGCTGCGCCGCCGCCTTTTCTGGCGCTACACCCTCGTCTGGCGGGCCCCCGGCGCCCCGGGGCGGGCCGGGGACCCGTCGGGTGCGTGACGGGCGGACGTGCCGGTCGTTCTCCCGGGCATGACGAAGAAGCGCCCGCCGGGCATGACGACGAAGCTCCCGCCGCGTACGGCCCGGACGTTCCTGACCGCCGCCGTGCTCACGGCCTCCGCCGCCGCGCTCGCCGGGCCGGCCCACGCCGACGGCCGCTGGACGGCCACCGGCACCGCGGCCTGCGCCGGCGAGCTGGCCCTGCCCGCCGTCAAGGCCGTGTCCCCGCTGCCGCTGACCGGCGCCCCCGCCGCGTGCGGCGAGGGCAGCCTGGTGCACCACGGCCGCTGACGCCCAGCCGCGCGGCGGACCGCGGGATCAGCGCGGGGCCCGGGTCAGCGCGGCCCGCAGACGGCCGCCGGACTCGGTCAGCAGATGGGCGGCGGTCGGGGCGTCGACGCCGGCGAGCAGGGTCAGGACCGCGTGCTTCACCTCGCCGCCGGTCTCCGTGAGCGCCTTCTCGATCTCGGCGTCGTCCGCGCCCGTGGCCAGCGCGACGATCCGGTGCGCGCGGGCCCGCAGCTTGGCGTTGGAGGCGCGCACGTCGACCATCAGGTTCCCGTACGTCTTGCCCAGCCGGATCATCGTGATCGTCGACAGCATGTTCAGCACCAGCTTCTGCGCCGTGCCCGCCTTCAGCCGGGTGGAGCCGGTGATCAGCTCCGGGCCCACGACCACCTCGATGCCGTGCTCGGCGGCGGCCGCGAGCGCGCTGTGCTCGTTGCAGGCCAGACCGATGGTCAGGGCGCCCAGGGCGCGGGCGTGCGCGACGGCGCCGACGGCGTACGGGGTGCGGCCGGAGGCGGAGACGCCCACAACGCTGTCGTCGGGGGTGAGTTTCAGCGCGTCCAGGTCCCGGGAGGCCAGCTCGGCGGAGTCCTCCGCGCCTTCCACGGACGTGACCATGGCGGCGGGACCGCCCGCGATCAGGCCCACGACCTGGTCCGGGTCGGTGTTGAAGGTGGGCGGGCACTCGGAGGCGTCCAGCACGCCCAGCCGTCCGGCGGTGCCGGCCCCGGCGTAGACGAGCCGCCCGCCGCGGGCCATGCGCTCGGCGACGGCGTCGACGGCCGCGGCGATCCGCGGCAACTGGGCGGCGACGGCGGCGGGTACGCCCGTGTCCTCGCCGTTCATCAGCCGGGCGATGTCGAGGGTGGGCAGCCGGTCGATGTCGGCCAGCTCGGGCCGGAAGGCTTCGGTGGTCAGCGAAGCCAGCTGACTGCGCAGGTCATCAGTGGTCATGAGGGGGGTGGCTCTCTCCGGAGGGGGCTCTGTGGTTCCCGCGGCCGGTGGCGGGCCGCGACCTGGGGGGTTTCGTTTGGATCAGGTCGGATCAGGCCGCGGCGTCCGGCGCGGTGCATCGCAAGGCGGAGGATCACCCGCGTACCGGGCGTACTCGGATGGTCCGACAACGCGGCGTGGGGGTCCCCCCCCGGCCGGAGGCTGGGGGAGGGCCGTGCCGGGCATCGCGGACCCGGGCTGACCCAAACGAAACCCCCTAGCGAGAAGCACTGCGGTGCCGGTGGGCCAGCGCCTCGTAGGACGCGGCCAGCGCCGGCGCCGCGGTCTCGTACGTCCGCTGCGCCACGCCCACGAACAGGCAGTCCACCACCAGCAGTTGACTCGTCCGGGAGGACATGGCGGCGGGCCGCAGCTCCGTCTCCCGCGAGGTCGACGTGGTCAGCACGACGTCGGCGTACTGGGTGACCGCGGAGTCGGGCCGGCCGGTGATGGCCACCGTCGTCGCCCCGCGCTCGAAGGCGACCCGGAGCGGTTCGATGACGTCCCCCGTCGACCCGGAGTGGGTGATCGCGATCGCCACGTCGCCCGACCGGAGCTGCACCGCGTTGGTCACCGCGAGGTGCGGGTCGCCGTGCGCCTGGGCTATGAGACCTATCCGCAGCAGCTTCTGGGTGAGGTCCTGGGCGACGAGTCCGGACGCCCCGACGCCGTACACGTCGGTGCGCCGGGCACCGGCCAGCGCGGTGACGGCCGCGCCCAGTTGCCCGGTGTCCAGTCCGGCGGCCGTGTCGGCCAGGGTCTGCTGTTCCTCGTAGGCCAGCTTGGCGACGACGTCGGACAGGGGGTCGTCCACCGCGATGTCGGTGGTGATCGCGGGCGCGCGCCCGGACTGCTGCTGGGCGGCGAGGCCGGCGAGGGCCAGCCGCAGGTCGCGGTAGCCCGGGTAGCCCAGCAGCCGGGCGGTGCGCACCACGGTGGCCTCGCTGGTGCCGGTCAGCTCGGCGAGGCCGGTGACGGTGAGGGCGGCGCAGCCGGCCGGGTCGTTGGCGACGGCCTCGGCGACGCGCTGCATGGACCGGGTCATGGAAGGGGCGAGCGTGCGCACCTTGGCGGCGAGCGAGCCGCCCGGACTGCCGAAACTTTCCTTCATGTCCTGGTTCACGCTTGAAAGATATTTTCGGTTCGGTGTCGCGGTCAAGAGTGCGCACAATGGGGGGCATGGAACCCATCACCCCCCTGGAGCAGGCGTTGCACGCGGCACGCGCCCTGGTGCTCGCCGATCTGGTCGCGGGCGAGGTCGCCGAGGCGGACGTGGTCTCGCTGGTCGAGGACTCGATAGCGCAGCGGCGCTGGTGGGTCGAGCAGTGGCCGGACGGCGTGAACTTCGTGGCGGGACTCGTCGCCCAGGACGTGCAGGACGCGCTGCTGGAGCGGCACGGTCGCTGGCCGTTGTGCCCGGTGTGCGGCTCCGGCGACCCGCACGCGCTGGACGTGGAGCCCGAACTCGGCCCCGACCCGCACTGGGTCTGCCACAAGGCGGGCGTGCAGGTCGCGCCGGTGGGCTCGCTGGGGTCGGCCGCCGGCGGAACGGTGTCCTCGTGACGCTGTACGTCGACCCGCCCGACTGGCCCGGCCACGGCCGGATGTGGTCGCACCTGGTCAGCGACGTGTCCTACGACGAACTGCACGTGTTCGCGGAGCGGTTGTGCCTGCCCCGGCGGGCCTTCGACGGCGACCACTACGACGTCCCGGCGCACCGGTACGCGGACATGGTGGCGGCCGGCGCGGTGGAGGTCGGCAGCCGCGAGGTGGTGCGGCTGCTGCGGGCGTCCGGGCTGCGCCGGCGCAAGGGCCTGGCTCAGCGCCGCAGCTCGTAGGCCACTTCGTCGGCGTCCTCGCTCACCTGGACGAAGCCGGCGCGGGCGACCACCGCCCGGGAGGCGGTGTTGCCGGTCTCGACGGTCGCGGACAGGGCCCGTACGTCGTCGCGGGCCATCGCCCAGTCGGCCAGCGCGCGCAGCGCCTCGGTGGCGTAGCCGTTGCCGCGGGCGCCCTCCGCCAGGTCGTAGCCGATCTCCACCCGGCCCTCCTCGTCCGGGGCGGAGTGGAAGCCCATGCCGCCGACCGCCCGGCCGTCCTCGCGGCGGACCAGGGCGAAGACGCCGAACTCCGGCCGGTGCACGCCGGCTTCGTACGCCTTCAGCAGGAAGCCGGCGGCCTGGCGCGTGCCCTCGTACGGCCCGCCCTCGATCCACTCGAACCCGCCGTCGCCGCCCAGGCTCAGGTCGCGGGCGGCGGCCGGGCGGATACCGACGAGGTCGAGCCGTCCGGCGCCGATGACCAGGTTGTTGTACCAGGTCCACGCGGTGACCGGGGCGCGGCCGGGCAGCTCGCCGCGGCCGGTGGCCCACAGCAGGGTCGGCCAGGGCGCGGGGCCGGGCTGGACGTGCGGGAACAGCCAGGTCAGCACGGATTCGGCGAGGTCGGCGGAGGGCTCGTAGGGCAGGCCGAGGCCCTCGGCGATGTCATGGGTGTGCAGCAGCACCTCGGCGACGCCCATCGCCGCGAAGCCCTCGCGGTCGGCGCTGCGGAACGGGTAGCTGTGGAAGCCGCGGACGCCGGGCGGGGCGGTGCGGACGGCCGCCGCCAGCAGGGCGCCGGTCGTCTCGATCACGTGCAGCAGGTCCGCGTTGCCGGTGCCCTCGTCGAGGGTCAGCTCGAACGGGAGGTAGCCGTCCCGGGCGCGTCCGGCCAGGTTGGCGGCGTAGGCGATGAGGTCGTCGGCGACGTGCACGGCGGTGGTGTGGCAGTCCCACTCCAGCCGTCCGGCCCGCACGGTCCGCCAGTCGCCGCCCACCGCCGGGCGCAGGGCCGCGGTGCAGCCCGCGACGGCCTCGATCACGTGGTCACCGCTCATCGCTCGCATGGGCGCACCCTAGGCGCCCGGCCGCGTCAGGTCGACAGCATTTCCAGCTCGGCCGCCAGGTTGTGGCGGGCGGTGGCCGTCCAGTGCTCCTCGCCGTACGGGGTGCGGAACAGCCGGGGCAGGTCGAGGAGTTGTCGCAGGACCGCCGAACGGCCCGCGCGGAAGGCGTCGTTCGGGACGAAGTGGTACTCCTCGCGGACCGCGGCGGTGTAGGCGGCGTACGCGGACGGGGGCGCGGCGAGGATCGCCAGGTCGGCGTCGCACAGCACCTGGCCGTCGCGGTCGTCGTCGGCCGGGTCGTGGCCGACGGTGAGCCGGACCAGCCGGGCCACCTCGGCGGTCCGGGCGGCCGGCACGCCGGCCTCCGGCAGGGCGCGTTCGGCCAGTCGCGCGGACCGCTCCTCGTTCTCGGACCGCTCGGGGAGGTAGACGGCGTCGTGGAACCAGGCGGCCAGGCGCACCGCGTCCGGGTCGGCCGCGTACCGCTCCAGCGTGTCGACGTGGTCGAGCACGGCGGTGAGGTGGGTCAGCGTGTGGTAGTGCCGCTGCGGCTCCTGCCAGCGGGCGAGCAGGTTGTCGGCGTAGGGGGCGGGGTCGGGGCCGCCGCCGGGGGCGCGGGCCGTGGTGAGGGCGCGGGCGAAACGGAGGCGCAGGGCGTCGAGGTCGGCCATGGGCCCATTCTCCGACGTACACGGGCCCCGTGGCGCTCCGGTACCGGCGTACTCTTGAATTGGACTAGACCTGTACTCGCCCGATGAATGCCGATGAATGGGGTGCCATGAGCAAGCGTGCGGTCCTGGAGGTGATCGCCCTCGACACCGAGGACGCGGTCGCCGCCCAGGCGGGAGGCGCGGACCGGCTGGAGCTGGTCACCGAGATGGCGGCCGACGGGCTCACCCCCTCGCCCGCGACCGTCGCCGCGATCCGTGCCGCCGTCGACATCGATCTGCGCGTGATGCTCCGCCTCGCGGACGGCTTCGCGGCCGGGGACGTGGACCGGCTCGTCGGCGTGGCCGGCGAGCTGCGGCAGGCCGGCGCCGACCAGTTCGTGCTCGGTTTCCTCGCCGCGGACGGCGGCGCCGACCTGGCGGCGGTGGAGCGGGTCGTCGACGCGCTCGGCGGCTGCCCCTGGACCTTCCACCGGGCGATCGACCGGGCCGCCGACCGGGACGCCCTGCGCAAGCAGCTCGCCGACCTGCCCGGCCTGGACACCTACCTCACCGCCGGGTCCGCCACCGGGGTGGACGACGGCCTGCCCACGCTGCTCGCCGAGGCCGCCCGTGACAGCGGTCCCGGGTACGAGCAGCAGATCCTGGTCGGCGGCGGACTGCGTCTGGACCACGTGCCGCGGCTCCGGGCGGGCGGGATCGAGGCGTTCCACATCGGCGGGGCGGCCCGCCCCGACGGCTGGCGCGGCCCGGTCTCGGCGGACGCGGTCGCCGAGTGGCGCACGACGCTGGACGGTTACACGGCTTAGCCCCCGGGCCTGCCGGCCCTCCGGGTCCCGGCCCTCCGGGTCCCGGCCCGGCGGGCTCCTGGCCTCCCGGCCCCCCGGTTCCCGGCCTCCCGGGTCTGCGGGCTCCCGGCCTTCCGGCCTTCCGGCCTTCCGGCCTCCCTGCCCTCCGGGTTCCCGGCTTCCGGCCCCCGGCCGACTTGCCCGGAGTCCGGGAGGCTCAGCCGTTGAGGGGGTGCAGGCAGAGTGACAGGTCGCGGCTCTCGCTGTACTCCGGGTAGGCGGCGTAGTCGCCGGGGCCGCAGGAGGGGCTGTCCGGCATCAGGACGCGGTACTCGGCGTCCGGCGTGCCGCACTCCGCCGGGCGCAGCTCCTGCTCGGGCCAGGCCGCGTCGTTGGCGGCGCACGAGCCGGGGGCCAGGGTCGGCTGCCCGCTCCCGGAGCCGACCGCCATGCCGATGAGCATGAGCACCGGTACGGCGATCAGCAGCAGGGCCAGCCCGCCGAGCGGGACGAGCGCGACCAGACCGGCCGGCCGCCGCAGCACCGGGCGGCCGGGGTCCAGCGGCGGGCGCCAGGCGGCCGTCGCCGGCGGCGGGAGCGTGCGCAGGCGGTTCAGCGCGCCGAGGTTGACCAGCAGGGTGACCGGGGTGATGAACAGCGACAGCGGTCCCCACCAGCCCTGCGCCAGGGTGTCCGCCTGCATCCGCCGGAACACCGCCAGCCCGCAGGTGCGGCACAGCACGCCCCGCCGCCGCAGGAACCGCATCACCACCAGCATGCCCTGGTGCCCGCGCACCGTGACCGGTGCCGCGGGCATCGCCCCGCACACCTCGCACCCCGGTCCGACGGGCGGCGGGTACGGTCCGGGCGGCTGCTGGTACGGGTACGCGGGCGGCGGGTACGACGTGCTCAACGGGAGCCCTTCCAGGGGGACTTGCCGGATCGGTACGGCACCCTACCCGGCGAGCTGCGCGGGCAGCGCCGCCGTGTGCGTCACGATCAGGCCCGACACCGCACGGGTCAGCGCCACGTACAGGCGGCGCAGCCCGGTGCGTTCGTCCGGCTCGCCGTCCACCACGGCCCGCGGCTCGTCCAGGACCACGTAGTCGTACTCCAGGCCCTTGGCGAGCGAGGCCGGGACGAGGGTCAGCCGGGTCTCGCGGGTGGTCTCCTCGCCGGGGGCCAGGAAGGGGATGCCGGCCTCCGTCAGGGCCTCGGCGAGGGCGGGGACGCGGGCGTCGGCGGCGATCAGGCCGGTGGAGCCCTCATGGCCCAGCAGCTGCGCGCAGGCGGCGACGGTGTCGGCCGTCCCGGTGGCCTCCCGGACCTCGAAGAAGCCGGGGTTCTCCCGGACGGAGGCGACCGGGGCGAGGCCGGGCGCGATGTGCGGCAGCAGCCGGGAGGCGTACGCGATGACGTCCGTCGGCACGCGGAAACCGGCCGTCAGCTCCTCCACGGCCCCGTCCGGCTTGCCGAGGTGGTCCAGCGCCTCCGCCCAGCTCCGGGTCGCCCACGGGGTCGTGCCCTGGGCGAGGTCGCCCAGCACGGTGGCGCTGCCGGTGGTGCAGCGGCGGCCCACCGCCCGGTACTGCATGGGGGACAGGTCCTGTGCCTCGTCCAGCACCACGTGCCCGAGGGAGTGCGTGCGCTGGATCAGGTCGGCCGCCTCGTCGACCAGGACGGCGTCGGCCGCCGACCACCTGGCCGTCTTCACGCTGCGCGCCGGCCTGGCCCACAGGATCGTCTTCCGCTCGTCCTCGTCCAGGACGCCCTCGGCGTGCTCGGCGAGGAACTCCGCGTCGGTCAGCAGCCGCAGCACCAGCCGGGCCGGGTCCACGGCCGGCCAGAGTGCCTTCACGGCCGCCTTCACCGCGCTGTTGCGGGCGACCGCGTCCTGCACCCGGTCGTCGGGCGCCTCCCCGGCCTGCTCCATCCGCACCAGCACGGCGTGCGCGATGCGCTGCGGCAGCGCCTCGCGGGCGGCGCCATAGCGGATGTCCCGGGCCAGCAACTCGCGGACGATCTCCTCCAGTTCGTACGCCGGCACCCGCCAGCGCCGGGAGCCGCGCACCACCACGACCGGCTCGGTGGGCAGGGTCACGTGGGAGTACAGGGCGCGTTTGAGGACGACGGCCATCCGGGCGTCGCCCTTGACGATCGCGGCGGCGGCCTCGTCGGTGCCGCGCACCTCGACGTGGGCGACGAGGTCGTCCACCGTCGCCTGCTGGACGGTCAGCTCGCCGAGCGCGGGCAGCACCTGCTCGATGTAGTGCAGGAAGGACCGGTTCGGCCCGATGACCAGGGTGCCGGTGCGGGCCAGCCGCTCCCGGTGGGCGTAGAGCAGGTACGCGACCCGGTGCAGGCCGACGGCGGTCTTCCCGGTGCCGGGGCCGCCCTGCACGCAGACGGTGCCGGACAGCCCGGACCGGACGATCTCGTCCTGCTCGGGCTGGATGGTGGCGACGATGTCCCGCATCGGTCCGACGCGCGGCCGTTCGATCTCCTGCTGGAGCAGCTTGCTGGTGGCGGCGGTCTCGCCCGGGTCGGACAGATGCTCGTCCTCGTACGCGGTCAGGTCGCCGCCGGTGTAGCCGAAGCGCCGGCGCAGCCCGATGTCCATGGGGTTCTTCCGGGACGCGCGGTAGAACGGCTGCGAGACCGGTGCCCGCCAGTCGATGACCATGGGGTCGCCGTCGGCGTCGTGGACGTGCCGCCGCCCGATGTAGAAACGCTCGCCCCCGGCGCCCTCGGCCCGCGCCGCGCCCGGCGCGTGCAGGTAGTCGAGCCGGCCGAAGAACAGCGGGGTGTCGCTGAGGTCGGCCAGCGCCTTGATGCGGTCGTCGATCTGACGGGCGAGCACCGCGGCGTTGACCCAGTTCGCGGTGACGTCCTTGATGTCCAGCGCCTCCACGTCCTCGCGCATGGCGCGCAGGGCGGCGCGGGAGGCGCCGAGGTGGGAGCGTTCGCGGGCGAGGGGGTCGGCGGGCGGTTCGTGGACGGGCGCGGACAAGGGGGTGCCTCCGGTGGGCCTGCTGCGTGGGCTACGACGATGCCGCCCGGTTTCCGGCCGGGCGGCGGCACTCCGTGGGGGAGGCGGGCAAGAGCGGAGATTGTAGGCGGGGCGGCGCGCCGGATCCAGCGCATTTCCGTCCCCCGGCGCCGGCGCGTGTCCCCTGGGGGACGCGGGGGGACGGAGGCCCGTGCGGCTCGGGGCCGGGGTCCGTCCGGGGGCCTGCGAGCGGCCGCCCGGACCGGCCCCGTGGATGGATGCGGGTCCGGGGTCCGGCGTTCCACCATGGAGACATGAGCGCAGCAACCATCACCCCGGCCTCCGGCCGTCCCCCGTCCGGCGCGACGGCCCTGGACGGTCCGCGCCACCACCTGCTGGGCGACGCCCTGCGCGCCGTCAAGGTGTTCGCCGAGGCGGCGTTCGGCGTCGTCATCCTCGGCGAGTACGGCGAGGAGGCGGGCGTACATCGCAAGTAACAACATAGGGTCGCATCCGTGCGGAAACGGACGGCCCTGCTTCTCCTCGCCCTGTCCCTCGCCTCCTTCGGCACGCTGTGCGCCCTGCGCGGCGCGCCCATGGCCGACCTCCTCGTCTACCGCGCCGAGGGCGCGGCCGTGGCCCACGGCACCGATCTGTACGGCTTCACCGTCACCCGGTGGCGGCTCCCCGCGACCTACCCGCCCTTCGCCGCGATCCTGTTCGTGCCGGCGGCCTGGCTCCCCGTACCGGCCCTGAAGGCGGTGGTCCTGGCGGGCAACGTGGCCCTGCTCGCCGCCTTCGTCACCCTCTCCGCCCGGCTGGCCCACCGCACCCCCGCGCCACCCCTCGTCTGCGCCGCCACCGCCCTCGCCCTCTGGCTCGAACCGGTCTTCCAGACCCTGCTGTACGGCCAGATCAACCTGGCCGTCGCCTGCCTGGCCCTGTGGGACCTGACCCGGCCGGCGGGCGCCCGCGCCAAGGGCCTGGTCCTCGGCCTGGCGGCCGGCATCAAGCTGACCCCGGCGGTCTTCCTGCCGTACCTGCTGCTGCGCGGCCGGGTCCGGGAGGCGGCGACGGCGGCGGCGGCCCTCGCCGGGACGGTCGCGCTCGGCGCCGTCCTGCTGCCCTCCGCGACCGCCTCGTTCTGGACCCGCCGGCTGTGGGAGACCGCCCGGGTCGGCAAGCCCTGGATCGTCGACAACCAGTCCCTCCAGGGGCTGACCGCGCGGGCGCTCGGCGACCCCGCGCCGGGCCTGGTCTGGCTGCTCGCGGCGGCGGTGGTCGCGGTGGCGGGCCTGCGGCTGGCCGCCCGCGCGCCGGGGGACGGCCACGGCGTCCTGCTGACCGCGTTCACGGCCCTGCTGATCTGTCCGATCAGCTGGACCCACCACTGGGTGTGGTGCGTCCCGCTGCTCGTGGTGCTGCTGGCGGAGGGCCGCACCCGCACGGCCGTGCTGGTGGCCCTCGTCTTCACCGCCCGCACCATGTGGCTGGTGCCCCACCAGGGCGACCTGGACCTGGAACTGCCCTGGTGGCAGCAGCCCCTGGCCTCCGCCTACCCCGTCCTGGCGCTCGCTCTGATCGTCACCTACGACGGCACGGCCGGCCGCCGCCCGGCCGCCGCCGCCGAACGGGCGGGCTGATCCGGCGGGATTGCCTAGCTCTCGGCCAGCAGCTCGTCCGCGTCCATGATCCGGTAGGCATAGCCCTGCTCGGCCAGGAAGCGCTGCCGGTGGGCGGCGAAGTCCTGGTCGATGGTGTCGCGGGCGACCACCGAGTAGAAGTGGGCCTGATGCCCGTCGGCCTTGGGGCGCAGCACCCGGCCGAGCCGCTGGGCCTCCTCCTGCCGGGAGCCGAAGGTGCCGGACACCTGGATGGCGACCGTCGCCTCGGGCAGGTCGATGGAGAAGTTGGCGACCTTCGACACCACCAGCACGCTGATCTCGCCCTCGCGGAACGCGTCGAAGAGCTTCTCGCGCTGCGCGTTGGAGGTCTCGCCCTTGATCACCGGGGCGTTCAGGTGCTCGCCCAGCTCGTCCAGCTGGTCGATGTACTGGCCGATGACCAGGACCTGCTGCCCGGCGAACCGGCGCACGATCGCCTCCGTGACCTTCCGCTTGGTCGCCGTGGTCGCGCAGAAGCGGTACTTCTCCTCCGTCTCGGCCGTCGCGTACGCCAGCCGCTCGGAGTCGGTCAGGTTCACCCGGACCTCGACGCAGTCGGCGGGCGCGATGTAGCCCTGCGCCTCGATCTCCTTCCAGGGCGCGTCGAACCGCTTCGGCCCGATGAGCGAGAACACGTCCGACTCCCGGCCGTCCTCGCGCACCAGGGTGGCCGTCAGCCCCAGCCGGCGGCGCGCCTGGAGGTCGGCGGTGAACTTGAAGACCGGCGCGGGCAGCAGGTGCACCTCGTCGTAGACGATCAGCCCCCAGTCCCGGGAGTCGAACAGCTCCAGGTGCGGGTAGACGCCCTTCCGCCGGGTCGTCAGCACCTGGTAGGTGGCGATGGTGACCGGCCGGATCTCCTTCTTCGTCCCGCTGTACTCGCCGATCTCGTCCTCGGTCAGCGAGGTCCGCTTCACCAGCTCGTGCTTCCACTGCCGGGCGGAGACGGTGTTGGTGACGAGGATCAGCGTGGTCGACTTCGCCTGGGCCATCGACCCGGCGCCGACCAGCGTCTTCCCGGCGCCGCAGGGCAGCACGACCACCCCGCTGCCGCCGTGCCAGAAGTTCTCCACGGCCTGCTTCTGGTACGGCCGCAGGGTCCAGCCGTCCTCCAGCAGCTCGATCGGGTGCGCCTCACCGTCGACGTACCCGGCGAGGTCCTCGGCCGGCCAGCCCAGCTTGAGCAGCGTCTGTTTGATCTGCCCGCGCTCGGAGGGGTGCACCACCACGGTGTCCGGGTCGATCCGGGCGCCGACCAGCGGGGCGATCCGCTTGGACTTCAGTACCTCCTCCAGCACCGGCCGGTCGGTGGTGGTGAGCACCAGCCCGTGCGTGGGGTGCTTGGACAGGGTGAGGCGGCCGTAGCGGTCCATCGTCTCGGCGATGTCCACGAGCAGCGCGTGCGGCACGGGGTAGCGGCTGTACTGCACCAGGGCGTCCACGACCTGCTCGGCGTCGTGGCCGGCGGCGCGGGCGTTCCACAGGCCGAGCGGGGTCACCCGGTAGGTGTGGATGTGCTCGGGCGCCCGCTCCAGCTCGGCGAAGGGCGCGATGGCCCGCCGGCAGTCGTCGGCCCGCTCGTGGTCGACTTCCAGCAGCAGGGTCTTGTCGGACTGGACGATCAGTGGACCATTCACGCGCGGCACACCTTTCCACTACGGCCAAACGTCCAGTGTGCCTCATCGGCCGGGCGGACCGGGGGCTCAGTCGTCCGCCAGCTCGGCGACCCCCGTGATCCGGTGCAGCGGGAACGTCCGCACCTCGTCCGCCGTGTGGTCGTACGCCGTCACGAAGCCGCCCTCCACCCGGACCGGCGCGATGACCCGCTGGCTGGCGGCGCCCTCGGCGTTGACATAGCCGATCCACACGGCGTCGCCGGTCAGCACGGCCGCCTGCATGGTGGCCAGGGTCTCGGCGGAGGAGGTGCGGGGCAGCTCGCCGCCCGCCAAGGGCTCGCCGGCCGGCTTGCGCGGGGCGGTCGCGGCTAGGTCACCGGCCCGGATGGCGCGGATCGCCGCCGTGAGCAGGGTGGCGTCCGGCGGCGGCGGGCCGTCCGGCACCGGTTCGGGCGCGGTGCGCGGCGGGGTGCGGTGGGCGTCGGCGCGGGTGATCAGCACATCGCCCTCGGCGGATTCGGCGGCGGGCGCGTACCCCATCGCGCGCAGCCCCTCCAGCAGCGCCGCCGGATCGACCGGGGCGGCCAGCACGGTCGGCGCCAGCCGGCGCAGCCGCAGCCCGGCGGCGCGCTTGTCGGCGAGGATCTCGTTCAGCAGGGCGTCGTCGTCGCAGCGCACGTACGCCGAGGCGGCGCCGACCCGCAGGTGGCCGTGGCGCCGGGCCACGTCGTCGATCAGGTAGGCGAGCGGCTGCGGGACCGGGGTGCGGGAGTGCTCGGTGAGGAAGGCGTGCAGGTCGGCGGCGGTACGGCCGGCGTCCAGGGCGCGGCGGACGGACGCCGGTGTGAACCGGTACACGGTCGCGCCGCCCTTGGACTCCACGTCCGCGAGCACGCCCAGCACGTCCGCGAGCGGGCGCCGCAGCGGGCCGGGGGCGACTGCCGTCAGGTCGGCCTGGAGCAGCACGTGGTCCAGCGGCTCGGGCAGCAGCGGGGCGAGCAGCCGGGCCGCGGCGGCACCCGCGACGGCCTGTTCGGCGGCGGGCAGCGGCCCAGTCCGCCCGGCCGGGCGGTGGTGGTGCACCGGGAGCTTGTCACCGGGGCCCTCGGGGACGGCGGGCGCCGGGCCGGTGCCGGCGGCGGGCGGGGCGCCGAGCAGTGCGCGGCCGTGGGCCGACAGGGCGCCCCGGCCGGTCACGCCGAGCAGTTCCGCCTCCGCCAGCGTCCAGCGGGCCAGACGGGAGCGCAGGTCGTCCGGGTCGTCCCGGCGACCGCCCCGCAGCGGTCGTTCCCAGTGCAGCCGGGCCAGCACCGACTCGGCGTCCGGGGCCGCGCCCGGGGGCGGTCCGGCCAGCAGGGACAGCACCCGGTGCCGCACCTCGGGCGCGGCGGACCGGTCGAGCCCCGCGCCGAGCGCCGACAGGGTCCGGTCCTTCGCGTCCCGGCCGCCGACCAGCCCCGGTGTCCGGGTGGCCGTCAGCCACGCCTGGGCGAGCCGGACCCAGCGCTCGGCCGGCGGCCGCTCCAGCCACTCGTCGTAGGCGGGCGTGGCCGCGTAGCGCTCGTCGGCCTCCCCGTCGGAGGCGATCAGACCGGCCGCGTACGCCAGCTCCACCCAGAACGCGGCCACCGGTTCGGACACGTCGAGCGCCACGGCGGTCCGCTTCAGGTCGCGGACGCTCAGCCCGCCCGCCCGGAGCACGGCCGGACCGCCCTCGTCCCAGTCCTTGAGCAGCTCCTCCACGGTGGCGAGCGCGGTGTACGCCTGCCCGGCCGCGGTGGCGTCCACCACCTGCGCGCCGTGCGTCACGGCCGGCGTGACGGCGGGCGGCAGCGGCTCGGGCACGCGGTGCGCGCGGCCCGCGCGCAGATGCAGGGCGACCTCGCGGGGCAGGACCACCGTGCCGGGCGCGGTCGGCAGCAGCAGCCCCCGGTCCAGCAGCCAGCGCAGGTGCGCCGCCGGCTCCGCGGTGACCTGCCCGTACGGCGGCCCCCACACCAGCCGGGACAGCACCTCGCGGGCCGCCTCCGGGGCCCCGGCGAGCAGCTTCGCCATCTTCTTCCGGTGCGTGAACAGGGCGGTCAGCGCGTCGACGGCGGAGACCGAGTCGTGCGTCGAGGGCAGCCCGGCCGTCGTCACGATCTCCTGGATGCGCCCCGGCGACATGCCCGAGGTGGCCTCCCGCACGGTCGGCCCGAGCCCGGTCGGGGACGGGTGCTGCGGCGAGGGGGCCAGCAGTTCGCGGGCGGTCCGCACCAGCCGCAGCCGGTCGTCGTCGCCCCACACCAGCGCCTGCTCGCGCAGCGTGCCGACGGCTCGGGGCAGCGCGCCGGCCACGGTCTCGTCGCCGGCGTCCCCGGCCATCAGGGCGAGCAGGGTGCCGTACGACGCCGGGTCCGGGGCGACGGCCAGCGCCTCCGCCGTCTGGAGCGCGAACCGGTCCAGCCGCTCCAGGGCGCGCAGCACCGAGGCGCGGGTACCGGCACGGGTGGCGAGCTGGGTGAGGTCGGTGGGTACGGGGGTGACGAGATCCGGGCGGCCACGCAGCAGCGCGGCCAGGGAGGAGTCGTCCCGGGCGCGGAGCGCCTCCGCCAGGGACCGAGGGGCTGAGGTGGCCTCGGGGCTCATCCGGTCAACGGTAGCGGAGATCCCGGCCGGACCGGAGGGAGCGGGTCCCGGGGCGGTCGCCGCACCCCGGGCGGGGCGGAGGAACCGGTACCGTCCTCCCCGGGGTTCACGTCGGCGCACCCCGGAGGGGTTCCGTGGGGATTGAGAGCGACCAGGTCGTCTACGAGTATCTGAGCCGCGTCGGTGACATCGCCCAGCAGCGGCAGCTGCCGTCGGCGACGCGCATGCGGCTCGTGTCCGAGCTGCGCAACGAGATCGACCGGCACCGGGCGAAGGCGACGGTGGACTCGCCCGCCGCCGTCCGCCGCATCCTGGACCAGCTCGGCAGCCCGGACGAGGTGGTCACCGCGGCGGGCGGCGGCGGTGGTGTCCCGCAGCCGCCCGCCACCGCCGTACCGGCGCAGCCCGCGCCCCGGGAGGGCGCGGCGGAGCGGGAGCGGCCGAAGGGGTTGCGCCGGGTCGTCCCGCGCCCGCGCCCGGCCGAGCCGGAGCCGCCCGCCGCGCGGGACACGGTCCTGCCGCCGCACCTCGCGCCCGCGCACGAACTCGGGGACGGCGACGCACCGCCCGACTGGTGGCGCACGAACACCGGCAGCCCCCTGGCGGACGTCGACCCGGTACCGGGGTTCGTCGGCGGGGTGGAGATCCCCGACCTGCTCAAACGCCCTCCGGCGGAGCCGCCCGCCCGGCAGCCGGAACCCGCGGCGGAGCCCGCCGGGACCGCACCGGAGCCCACCGCGCGCCGCCGCCTCCTCGGCCTGCTCCCGGCCCGTGGGGCGGCCCCGGCCGACGCGCCCGCCCGCGGGCTGCTCACCGGCTGGTCCAGCCCCCTGCTGCTGCTGGCCGCCGCCGCGCTCGTCGCCGGCGCGGTCCTCGGCAACTGGTTCGCGCTGTTCCTGGGCTGGGCGATCGCCTACGGCTCCCGCCGGCTGTCGCCCGCGCAGACCAAGTGGGCGGTCATGGTGCTGCCGGGCGCGGCGGTCGCGGCCGGCGTGGTCTGGCTGTGGGGCCGCACGGACGGCCGCTGGGGCGACCCGATCGCCCAGGGCCACATGGCCGACGCGGTGGGCGCCACCTGGCCCTGGGTGGTCCGCGCGGCAGCCCTGGCCTCGGCCCTCTACCTACTCCACCAAACCCGCAGCAAAACCTGACCCGTCACTCCACAGCGCAGGCCCAGCCCCGCAAGGGGCGCGGGGAACTGCGCGCCCAGCCCCGACGAACCCGCACCCGGCCCCCCACACTCACCACCCCAATCCGGCCCCGCCGAAACCCACCCGTCACCTCACAACGCAGGCCTGCCAGAAATCAGGGGCGCGGGGAACTGCGCGACCAGCCCCCACGACCCCGCACCCGGCCCGGCGCCACACTGGCCCCCCACAACGCACCCACCCCGCCACAACCGACGGACGTCACCCGGCACAATGGCCCCCATGGCCCCCACAACCCCCCTCACCGTCGGCTTCGACCTGGACATGACCCTCATCGACTCCCGGCCGGGCATCCGTGCCTGCTACCTGGCCCTGGCGGAGCGGACGGGCGCGTTCATCGACGCGGACCTGGCGGTGACCCGGCTCGGCCCGCCCCTCGTGGACGAGCTGGTCAACTGGTTCCCGGCCGAGCAGGTGCCGGCGATGGCCGACCTGTACCGGGAGCTGTACCCCGGCATAGCCATCACCGCCACGCCCGCCCTGGCCGGCGCCCGGGAGGCGGTCGAGGCGGTGCGGGCGGCCGGCGGCCGGACGATGGTGGTCACGGCGAAGTACGAGCCCAACGCCAGGCTGCACCTGTCCCACCTCGGCATCGAACCGGACGTGGTCGTCGGCGACCTGTGGGCCGAGCGGAAGGCGGAGGCGCTGCGCGCGCACGGCGCGGGCGTGTACGTCGGCGACCACGTCGGAGATGTCCGCGGCGCCCGCGCGGCAGGTGCGTTTTCGGTCGCCGTCGCGACCGGACCGTGCCCGGCCGACGAGCTGCGCGCGGCCGGCGCGGACGTCGTGCTGACCGATCTGTCCGCGTTCCCGGCGTGGCTCGCCGGCTACCGCGAGGCGCCCGCCGCGGCCTCCCGCGCCTGACGCCGTCCGGCGGCGATCGACCGCAGGACACCGGCACCGGCCACGAGGAATCCGACGGCCATGAGCATGCTCAGCCCGAACATGTAGGTCGGAAAAGGCTTCGCTCCGAAGAACAGCGGGGCCACCGTGACGAGGGTGGCCAGCGCCCCGAGGAAGAAGACGACGGCACCGGCACGGATCAGTCGTTCTCCGGGCGCGGCGGAATTCGCTTGGGTTTTGTCACGCACCGGACCAGGGTAGTTCCCAGCGCGAGAGAACAACCGGGGGACGTCTTGTCACCCGCCCGAAGACCATTAGCCTTGGTAGCGGCGGGTCAGGGTCGACCCGCTCTAGTGCTGTAAAGAGCCGTTTCCAGAGCAGTTTTCCCGACGAGTACGAGGACGAGGACAGACGTGCCTACCGGCAAGGTCAAGTGGTTCAACAGCGAGAAGGGCTTCGGCTTCCTCTCCCGCGACGACGGCGGTGACGTCTTCGTCCATTCCTCGGTTCTCCCCGCCGGAGTCGATGCGCTCAAGCCGGGACAGCGTGTGGAGTTCGGGGTGGTCGCCGGTCAGCGCGGCGACCAGGCGCTGTCGGTGATCGTGCTCGACCCGACGCCGTCGGTCGCCGCCGCCCAGCGGAAGAAGCCGGACGAGCTGGCCTCGATCGTGCAGGACCTGACGACCCTCCTCGAGAACATCACGCCGATGCTGGAGAAGGGCCGTTACCCGGAGAAGGCGTCCGGCAAGAAGATCGCCGGTCTGCTCCGCGCGGTCGCCGACCAACTGGACGTCTGAGCACTCCCGGCGGACCCCGGTATCGGGGAGTCCGTCAGGGGAACGCGAGCGCGTCCGGGCCGAGGGGCGGCAGGAGTCCCTCGGCCGCCGCGCGCGTGAGCAGCCCGCGGATCGCCGCGTAGCCGTCCTCGCCGAGGTCGGCGGTGAACTCGTTGACGTACAGCCCGATGTGCTGGTCGGCGACGGCCGGGTCCATCTCCTGGGCGTGCGCCATGACGTACGGCCGGGAGACCTCCGGGTCGTCCCAGGCGGCCCGCACGGAGGCGCGGACGGAGTCGGCGAGCCGGGCCAGCGTCCGCGCGCCCAGCGACCGCTTGGCGATGATCGCGCCCAGCGGGATCGGCAGCCCGGTGGTCAGCTCCCAGTGCTCGCCCATGTCGGCGAGCTTGTGCAGCCCGTAGTCCCGGTAGGTGAACCGGGCCTCGTGGATGACCAGGCCCGCGTCCACCTTGCCGTCCCGCACGGCCGGCATGATCTCGTGGAACGGCATGACCACGATCTCGCCGACCCCGCCGGGCAGCGTGTCCGCGGCCCACAGGCGGAACAGCAGGTACGCCGTCGACGTCTCGCTCGGCACCGCGACCGTGGCGCCGGTCAGGTCGGCGCCGGCCTCGCGCGCGAGCACCAGCGGCCCGCAGCCCCGCCCCAGCGCGCCGCCGCACGGCAGCAGCGCGTACGTGTCGAGGACGTACGGCAGGACGGCGTACGACACCTTCAGCACGTCGTGCTCGCCGCGCTCGGCCATCCCGTTGGTGACGTCGATGTCGGCGAAGGTCACGTCCAGCGCGGGGGCGCCGGGGACGCGGCCGTGGGCGAGGGCGTCGAAGACGAAGGTGTCGTTCGGGCAGGGGGAGTACGCGATCTTCAGCGGCTCACTGGTCATGTGGGTTCCAACTCTCCAATACGGGCGCGAGCTTCCCGAAGCCCTCGGTGAGGGCGGTCAGGGCGTCGCCGATGCGCCAGGCGGCGCGGTCGCGCGGCCCCACCGGATTGGAGACCGCGCGGATCTCCAGCACGGGCACGCCGTGCGCGGCGGCGGCCTCCGCCACCCCGAACCCCTCCATGCCCTCGGCGAGCGCCGCGGGGTGCCGGGCGCGCAGGGCCGCGGCGCGGCCGGCGGTGCCGGTCACCGTGGAGACGGTCAGGATCGTGCCGGTACGGGCGCCGGTGACCACGGCTGTAGCTCGTACGAGTGATTCCGGCGGGCGGTGGCTGACGGTCCCGAAACCCAGCTCGGTGACCGGCAGGAAGCCGTCGGCGGTCTCGGCGCCCAGATCGGCCACGGTGATCGCGTCGGCGACGACGAGCGAGCCGACGGGCGCGGCGGGCTGGAAGCCGCCGCCGATCCCGGCCGAGACGACCAGGCCGTAGGGCCGGCCGGCCAGCGCGGCGGCGGTCAGCGCACCGGCCGTGGTGGCCGCGGCGAGCGCCGGGCCGACGCCGGCGGCGAGCAGGTCACAGCCGGCCGCCGTCCGGCACAGGACCGCGCCCGGCAGCCGTACCTCCTCGGCCGCCCCGGGCAGCGCCCGGGCCACCGCGTCCCGTTCGACGGGGACCGCGGTGGCGACGAGGACCGGTACGGAAGGCGTGATCAGGCCTTCTTGAGCTTGAAGGACCAGTAGCCCTTCTTCGGGTTCTCGCCCATCTGGATCGTGAGCGTGTTGGTCTCGCCCTGCGTGCCGTACTGCGCGTTGAAGAAGGCGCTGCTCGGGATGGTGCGGTACGTCTCTTTGCTGGTGTCGGTGAACTGGCGGCCGTTGACCAGCACGGTCCAGCCCGCGTCCGCGATCTTCGGGTCGACGCCGATGCGGACGGTCTCGTCCTGGCCGACCTCGATCGACTTCACGTCCTCGGCGTTCTTGACGCAGTCCTTCAGCGACTTGGCGTCCAGCTTGTCGCCGTCGTTGTAGCAGAGGGCCTCCGAGTTGACCGAGTTCCCGCCGACGGTGAGCGTCGCTACGGGACTGGGCTTGTCACAGGCCGACAGGACGAGCAGTCCGGCGGAAACGGCGCCGGCGGCGGCGACGGCGCGGCGGCGTCGCACAGCGGATTGCAGCGTGGTCATGGCCGAAGGCTATCGGGCGCCCTCGGCCGCCCGCCCACGCGGGGTGCGGCGTGCCCGGTTCGTTACGCCACGCGTGCCCGGCGGGGCCGGGCCGAGGCGAGCAGGCCCCGCGCGGTGGCCAGCCAGCCGACCGCCACGAACGCGGCGCCGACCAGCAGCCCGACCGTGCCGTTGAGCGGCATCACTATGCCGACCGCGCCGCCGAAGACCCACGCCATCTGCAACAACGTCTCCGACCGGGCGAACGCCGAGGTGCGCACCAGCTCCGGCACGTCCCGCTGGATCAGCGCGTCCAGCGCCAGCTTGGCCAGCGCCTGCCCGAACCCGGCGACCGCCGCCAGACAGGCCACCAGGAACGCCCCGAAGAACACCCCGGCGACCAGGGCGGCACCGAGCACCACCGCGACCACGGTCACGATGATGATCTCCGGGGCGCGCGACCTGAGCCACGCCCCGACGGCCGTCCCGAGCGCGTTGCCCGTCCCCGCCGCGGCCCCCACTATGCCCAGCGAGACCGCCGCGCTCTGCCCGGTCAGCGGATGCTCCCGCAGCAGGAAGGCGAGGAAGAAGATCAGGAAGCCGGACAGGCACCGCAGGGCGGCGTTGGCGCCCAGCGCGTGCGTGACGGCGGGCCCGACCGTGCGCAGCCCCGGCCGTCTGGCCTGTGCGCGGTCCGCCCCGCGCAGATGCTGTTCGTCGGCCGCGAGCAGCGCCACGTCCTCGCCCTTGGCCGAGTCCACCACGGGCGGCAGGGTGAACGACAGAAACGTCCCGGCAGCGAAGATCACGAAGGCGCCGTACAGCGGCCAGGGGTCGCCGACCGTGTGCAGCCCGGCCGCCACCGGAGCGGCGGCACCGGTGGCCAGCAGTCCCGCCAGGGTGACCCGGGAGTTGGCCTTCACGAGCGAGAACCGCGGCGGCAGCAGCCGGGGCACGACGGCACTGCGCACCACGCCGTACGCCTTGGACGCCACCAGCACGCCCAGCGCGGCCGGGTACAGCTCCAGGCTGCCGCTCGCCACCGCCCCCGAGATGACCAGCGCCAGCAGCGCCCGCGCCAGCATCGCCCCGGCCATCGCGGCCCGCCGCCCGTGCGGCAGCCGGTCCAGCAGGGGCCCCACGACGGGCGCGAGCACCGTGAAGGGCGCCATGGTGATCGCCAGGTACAGCGCCACCCGGCCGCGCGCCTCGTCGGTCGGCACCGAGAAGAACACCGTGGACGCCAGCGCCACGGTGACCATCACGTCCCCCGCGCCGTTCACCGCGTGCAGTTCGATCAGCTTGCCGAGGCCCGACTCGCCCGCGCCGTGCGCGTGCGTGACCTTCCGGATGCCCCGCGCCGCGCCGGTGACCGGCAGGTGCAGGGCACGGCCGACCGCGCGGACGGCACCACCCACCCGGCCCGAACCGCCGCCCCGGTCACTCTCCTTCTCCCTGTCCGCGGCTGCCACGACGTTCATACTGCCCCGAGAACCGGTGGGATAGTGCGCTGCGGCGCGCGACGGCGGCCCGCGGCCCCGGCGGGCGGGCCCTCGCCCGCCGTCCGGCCGGTCCAGGTGGCGGGTGGGAATCTCCACGAATCCTGCCCGGTGTAGCGTGCCTGTCTCAGCCATAACGCAGAATGGATGGCAGAGGTGCGCCCAGGCGCGCGGATGCAGACGTCGATGCGGTCCCCAGGTCCGCTCCGTCGGCGAAACCGCCGGAGGCAGCCGCACTCGACGAGACGGCGTAGGAGAGAAGCGATACCTGTGAGCGCGACAACGCGAAGCCGCACCCCCGACCGCCTGTGCGCCGAGGCCGTCGACCTCGCCCGCGCCGCCGCCGAGGAGGCCGCCGCGCCCGGCGTGGTCGGCGAGCACGCCGGCCTGGTGTCGGAGGGCGACCGCGTCGTCACGCACTTCTTCGCCTGCAAGGAACCGGGGTACCGGGGCTGGCGCTGGGCCGTGACGGTGGCCCGTGCCTCCCGCGCCAAGGTCGTCACCCTCGACGAGGTCGTCCTGCTGCCCGGCCCCGACGCCCTCCTCGCCCCCGAGTGGGTCCCGTGGAGCGAGCGGCTGCGCCCCGGCGACCTCGGCCCCGGCGATCTGCTCCCCACCGACCAGGACGACCTGCGCCTGGAGCCCGGCTACACCGGCGAGGAGGAGCCCCCGCCGAACTCGCTGGTCTCCGAGGAGATGCGGGAGCTGGCGGAGGCGGAGGACGCCGACGTCACCCCGGGCACCCCCGCCGTCCAGCCGACGACGCCGTCCCGCGGCTCCATCGCCTCCCTCGCCGAGGAACTCGGCCTGCGCCGCGCCCGTGTCCTGTCCCGCTACGGCCTGCGCAGCGCCGCCGACCGCTGGGAGGAGGCCTTCGGTCCCAAGACCGCCATGGCCCAGGCGGCCCCGGCGACTTGCCAGAGCTGCGGCTTCCTCGCGCCCATCGGCGGCTCCCTGGGCCAGGCGTTCGGCGTGTGCGCCAACGAGTTCGCGCCGGCGGACGGCCGCGTGGTCTCCCTCGCCTACGGCTGCGGCGGCCACTCGGAGGCGGCGGTCATGCCGAAGCCCCCGCAGCCCGCCGCGCCGGTCGTCGACGAGACCCGGGTCGACCCGTTCCCGCTCCGCCCGGCCCGTGACTCCGGCTCGGTCCCGGAGACCGGCGACGACGAGACGGCGGAACTCGGCCACTCCTGACCGCCGTCGGGTCCCGGCGGGGGCACCGGCTCCCTCCGGGGCACGTACACCTCGGCCCACACCGTCTTGCGGGGCAGCGGCCCCGGCGCCGTGCCCCAGCGCCGCGCCAGCGTCTCCACGAGCAGCAGCCCCCGCCCCGAGTCGGCGTCCTCCAGAGCCTCGGTGCGGCGGGGGAGCCGGTCACCGCGCGTGTCGGTGACCTCGATCCGCAGGGTGTCCCCGACGACGTACAGCGTCAGCCGGAAGTCCCGCCCCGCGACCCGGCCGTGCGTGACCGCGTTGGCCGCCAGCTCCGCGACGATCAGCGCCGCCGGGTTCACGGGGAGCCCCCACGAGCGCAGTTGCTCCGTCGCCAGCAGCCGGGCGAGCCGGGCTCCCCGGGGCGTGGGGGACAACTGCACCGTGTAGTTCGGGGCGGGGGTGGAGATGTGGGTGGAGATTTCCTGGTTCACATCACTCAGAGTGGCCGTGCCTGCTACCTGTGAACAGTGACGAAGCGGTTGCGTAGGGTCACTGTCCGGTGCGCGACCGGTGGTGTACGGCCATGTAGATCGAAGGGGGTGCTCCGGATGAGTGAGGACGAACCGGGCTGGGAGGTCGAGCCGGATGACGAGTGGGGCGCGGCGGTCATCGCCACGGTGGGGCGCCAGCTGAAGCTGCGGCGCGAGGCCAAGGGTATGCGCGCGACCGACTTCGCGCGGGCCATGGGCTACAGCGAGGACATGGTGTACAAGATCGAGTCCGGCCAGCGCATCCCGAGGCCGGAGTACCTCGACAAGGCGGACACCCTCCTGGAGGCGGGCGGGCTGCTCTCCGCGATGAAGGAGGACGTGGAGAAGGTCCGGTATCCGAAGAAGGTTCGGGACTTGGCGGAGGCGGAGGCCAAGGCGGTTGAGATCGGGGCATACGTATGCAGCAGCATCCACGGCCTGTTGCAGACACCGGAGCACGCGCAGGCTCTTCTGGAGTGCTGGCAGCCCGCGTATGCGCCGAAGGACCTGGAGCGGCGGGTCGCCGCCCGCGTGGCTCGGCAATCCATCTTTGAGCGGACACCCGCTCCAGCTCTGAGCTTCGTCTTGGAAGAGGCGACGTTGCGCCGCAAGGTGGGAGGCACAATGGTGCGGCGACAACAGTTCGAACGCCTGCTGGAAATCGGGCGGTTGAACAACGTCACGCTCCAGGTGATGCCTTTGAACAGCGCGCCGCACCCTGGCATGAGCGGGAGGATCGAAGTGCTCAAGTTCGAGGACGGCACGGCTGTCGGCCGGTCCGACGGCGCCTTCAACGGCCGCACCATCTCGAATTTGCGCGACCTGCGAGTCCTTGAGCTGCGGTATGGCACCATCCGGGCGCAGGCTCTTCGCCCCGAGGAGTCGCTGTCCCTCATCGAGCACTTGCTGGGAGAAACATGATCCGCTGGTTCAAGAGCAGCTACAGCGACGGCCCTGACGGCGACTCCTGTGTCGAAGTCGGCCTGGACTGGTTCAAGAGCAGCTACAGCAGCAGTAGCGAGATCGACTCCTGCGTGGAGGTCGCCAACACCCCCGCCACCATCCACATCAGGGACTCCAAGCAGGACGACGGCCCCCGTCTCGCCGTCGGCCCCGCCCCGTGGACGGAGTTCGTGGCGTACGCCGCCCGCCGCTGACCGCTGGGAGAGTCATGATCCGCTGGTTCAAGAGCAGTTACAGCAGCGGGAGTGAAGGGGACTCCTGCGTCGAGGTCGGCCTGGGCTGGTTCAAGAGCAGCCACAGCGATGGCAACGAAGGCGACTCCTGCGTGGAGGTAGCCAACACCCCCGCCACCATCCACATCAGGGACTCCAAGCAGGACGACGGCCCCCGTCTCACCGTGCGCCCCGCCCCGTGGACGGAGTTCGTGGCGTACGCCGCCCGCCGCTGAACGTCTGGGACCCGTCCGCGCGGGCACGTGGGAGGAGAGTGCGGGGCGGGGCCCCGGTGACCGGTGCGGCGGGAGGGGTGGTTTCGTGGACGATCTGCTGCGGGGGCTGGAGGTCGACGACCGCCAGCCGGAGCGGCCGGTGCTCCTGGACGCGGGCGGCCGGCCGATCGAGACCTGGCGGGAGAACCACCCCTACGACCACCGGATCGGCCGGCGCGAGTACGAGCGGACCAAGCGCGTCCTCCAGATCGAACTGCTCAAGCTCCAGCGCTGGGTGAAGGACACGGGCCGGCGGCTCGTCGTGGTCTGCGAGGGGCGGGACGCGGCCGGGAAGGGCGGCACCATCAAGCGGTTCACCGAGCGGCTGAACCCGCGCGGGGCCCGGGTGGTGGCGCTGGACAAGCCGACCGAGCGGGAGGCGGGACAGTGGTACTTCCAGCGGTACGTGACGCACCTCCCGGCCTGCGGTGAGATCGTCTTCTTCGACCGGTCCTGGTACAACCGGGCCGGCGTCGAACGGGTCATGGGCTTCTGCACGGACGCCGAGTACCGGCAGTTCCTGCGGCAGGCCCCGCTGTTCGAGCGGCTGCTCACCGACGACGGCATCCTGCTGGTGAAGTTCTGGTTCTCGGTGTCCCGGGCCGAGCAGCGCACCCGGTTCGCGATCCGGCAGGTCGACCCGGTGCGCCGCTGGAAGCTGTCGCCCACCGACCTCGCCTCGCTCGACCGCTGGGACGACTACACCGCGGCCAAGGTCCACATGTTCCGGGCGACCGACACCACGCACGCGCCCTGGACGGTGGTGAAGAACAACGACAAGCGGCGGGGCCGGCTGGAGGCGATGCGCAGCCTGCTGGACCGCTTCGACTACCCGGCGAAGGACCGCGAGGCGGTGGGCAGGCCCGACCCGCTGATCGTCGGCGCCGCGAACACCCTGCTGGAGCCCGGCGAGGAGCCCACGGCGCTGTCGCCGACGCCGTTGGCGGGGCCGGGCAGCGGACCCGGGAACCACCCGGAGCCACACCCGGCGCAGGGGGCCTGACACCGGCGCGGGACGCCAGTCCCGCGCCGGCGCCCGCTCAGGAACCGACGAGGCGGCGCAGGTTGGCGACCGAGCCGCAGCCGGCCTTCAGCTGCCGCTCCCGCTCCCGGAGGAACGCCGCGCCCAGCTCCGCGCGCCGCTCGGCGGCCACGTTCTCCCGCGCGCCGTTGAGGATGGTGCGCTCCTCCTCGTCGGCGTGGTGGGTGACGGCCTTCACCAGCTCCTCCAGCTTCTCGTCCCACTCCTCGGAGCCGACCTCCTCGACCCGGAGCAGGTCCAGCAGGGCCTGGTTGCCCTCGTCGTGCTCGTGCTCGCCGTGCTCCACCTCCTCGTCGTCGATGTTCTTGTACCGCTTCAGGGCCGGGTAGACCTCGGCCTCCTCGGCCAGCGCGTGGGCGACCAGCAGGTCCGCGAACTCCGCCAGCGCGGCGGCCCGGTCGGCCTCGACGCTGCGCATCCGGCGGAACAGTTCCTCCATGCGCCGGTGGTCCTGGAGGATCAGCTCGACGACGTCCTGTGTCCGGGCCATGGGCGGGCACCACTTTCATGCGAACGGATGGGGCTCCTACCGCCTACCCCGCGGGCCGCTCCGGTTGCCTCCCGGTCGTACGGCCACCGGCCCCGGCTCCGCCGCACCCGTCCGCGCTGTACCTTCGACCTCACGCGGAGCGAGGAGAGTGGACGTGAGCAAGTTCGTGCGGCCGGCGGCCGAGGGGGCCGATCCGTTCGGGACGGCCCGGTTGCGGCGCGGTGTCCTCGACGCCTGGGCGACCAGCGCCGCCCGGTTCCGGGAGGACGCCAACGCGGAGGAGGACCTCGTCCTCGGCGGGTACCGGGACCGGCTCGTCGTCGAACTGGCGCAGAACGCCGCCGACGCCGCCGCGCGCGCCGGTGTCCCCGGGCGGCTGCGGCTCACCCTGCGCGACGGCGTCCTCGTCGCCGCCAACACCGGCGCCCCGCTGGACGCGGCCGGCGTCGAGTCGCTGTCCACGCTGCGCGCCTCCGCGAAGCGGGACACCGGGACCGGGCACGGCGCCGTAGGCCGGTTCGGCGTCGGCTTCGCCGCCGTACTCGCCGTGACCGACGAGCCGGCGGTCGTGGGCCGGCACGGCGGGGTGCGCTGGTCGCTCGCCGAAGCCCGGGAACTGGCCGGCGAGGTCGCCCGGCACAGCCCGGGACTGGGCGACGAGGTGCGCCGCCGGGACGGGCACGTGCCGCTGCTGCGGCTGCCCTTCGCCGCCGAGGGCACCGCCCCGGAGCCGTACGACACCGCCGTCATCCTGCCCCTGCGGGACGCCGCCGCGGCCGACCTCGCCGAGCGGCTGCTCGCCGGTGTCGACGACGCCCTGCTGCTCGCCCTGCCGGGGCTGGCGGAGGTCGTCGTGGAGATCGGGGACGAGGCTCCCCGCACCCTCGGCCGCCGTACCGACGGGTCCTTCACGGTGGTGGAGGACTCCCGGGACGGCATCACGAACTGGCGTACCGCGTCCGCGCACGGGACGCTCACCCCCGACCTGCTCGCCGACCGGCCCCTGGAGGAGCGGCTGCGCCCCCACTGGTCGGTGACCTGGGCCGTGCCCGTCGACGCCTACGGCGCCCCGGCCCGGCCCCGCACGAGCGCGGTCGTGCACGCGCCGACGCCGAGCGACGAACCCCTCGGCGTGCCCGCGCTGCTCATCGCCTCCCTCCCGCTGGACACCACCCGCCGGCACGTCTCGCCCGGCCCCCTCACCGACTTCCTGGTGCGGGCCGCGGCCGACGTCTACGCCGAACTGCTCGCCGGCTGGCGGCCGGTGGGCCCGGGCATCATCGACCTCGTGCCCGGACCGCTCGGCCGGGGCGCACTGGACGGGGCGCTGCGGCAGGCCGTGCTGGAGCGGCTGCCGCGCACCGCCTTCCTGCCGCCGGCCGCGGTGGCGGAGGACGACGACGAGCTGCCGCCGGCGTTGCGGCCCCGGGACGCGGAGATCGTGGAGGGCGCCGGGGCGGACACCGTGAAGGTGCTCGCCGAGGTGCTGCCCACCCTGCTCCCGGCCGGGCTGGAGCGCCGCGCCGAGCTGCGCACCCTCGGCGTCGCCCGGCTGCCGCTCGCCGACGCCGTGGACCGGCTCGCCGGGCTGGAGAAGGAGCCGGAGTGGTGGTGGCGGCTGTACGACAGCCTCGCCGGGGTCGACCCGGAGCGGCTGTCCGGACTGCCGGTGCCGCTGGCCGACGGCAGGACCACCATCGGGCCCCGGCAGGTGCTGCTGCCCACGCCGGACGCCGCCCGGATCGACGCGGACGTACTGGGCCGGCTCGGGCTGAAGGTCGCCCACGGCGACGCCGCCCACCCGCTGCTGGAGAAGCTGGGCGCGCTCCCCGCCACCCCGCGCGCGGTGCTGACCACCCCGCAGGTGCGGGCCGCCGTGGCGAACTCCCTGGAGGACGACGGCGCCCTCGGCTGGGAGGAGGACGCCCCGGACGCCGAGGAACTGGCCGACACCGTGCTCGCCCTGGTGCGGGACGCGGGCCTGGAGCCGGGGGAGGAGCCCTGGCTCGGCGCGCTCGCGCTGCCCGACGAGGACGGCGAACCGGCCCCCGCCGGAGAGCTGGTGTTCCCCGGCAGCCCCTTCGCCCGGGTGATCCGGGACGGCGAACTGGCCGCCGTGGACGCCGAGCTGGCCGGGAAGTGGGGGCAGGGCCCGCTCGCCGCGTGCGGGGTGCTCGCCGACTTCGCGCTGGTCCGCGCCACCGACGTGGTGCTGGACCCGGACGAGCTGGAGCCGCGCGAGGGCGACTACGCCGAGCCCGACGACGCGGGCCTGCTGGACGCCGTGGACGTGTGGTGCGAGGACATCCTCGACCGGTTCCCGGACAGCCCGGTGCCGCCGGTCGCCACGGAGCTGGTCGCCGTACGGGACCTGGACCTGGTGGACGACGACCACTGGCCCGAGGCGCTCGCCCTGCTGGCCCGGCCGCCGCTGCGGGACGCGCTGACGCAGTCCGTGCGCGTCCTGCTGCCCGACGGCACCCACGAGGTCGTCCGGCCGTACACGGCGTGGTGGCTGCGCGGGCACCCGGTGCTCGACGGGCGGCGCCCGGCCGGTCTGCTCGCGGCCGGCGGCGACCCGCTCCTGCGCGGGCTGTACGACGAGGCCGACGCCACCGGGTTCGAGGACGAACAGGTGCTGCGGGCGCTCGGCGTGCGCACCTCCGTCGGCGCGCTGCTGGACGAGCCCGGCGGCGCCGCCGAGCTGCTGGACCGGCTCGCCGACCCCGACCGCACGGTGAGCGCGGCCCAGCTGCACGGGCTGTACGGCGCGCTGGCGGAGCTGGAGCCGGAGCGGGTGACGCTGCCGGACGAACTGCGGGCCGTCGTGGACGGGCGGGTGGAGGTCGTGGACGCGGGCGAGGCCGTCGTGGTCGACTCGCCGGACCTGCTGCCGTTCACCGCCGGGATGCCGCTGCTGCCGGTGCGGCCCGCGCTGGCCGCCGCGCTGGCCGAGCTGTTCCAGGTGCGCCGGCTGAGCGAGTCCGTCACCGGCGAGGTGCACTCGGAGGGTACGGAGCACGACGTACCGGACGCGGTGCGGGTGCTGCTCGGGCCGCGGACCCCGCGGACCTACGTCGAGCACGGCGAACTGGTCGTGGACGGCGTGGAGATCGACTGGCGGCTGACCGACGACGGGGTGCCGCACGCGGCCACCCTGGAGGGGGTCGCCGCGGGGCTGGCGTGGGCGGCGGGCCAGTGGCCGCGCCGGTTCGAGGTGGCCGCGCTGCTGGAGGACCCGTCGCGGACGGAGGAACTGGCCCGGGACCGCTGGTTCGACTGATGCCCCTGTCCGGCCGATGCCGGTGGGCCCGCCGATACCGGTGGTCCGACCGGTCTCGGCGGGCCGGCCGGTTCAAGCCATCCGCCCCTCGGACGACTTCACACGAAATCCTCACCACAGGTACAACCATTCACCGTTTCCCCGCGTCACATGAGTGGAGTCATACCGACTCCCAGGATCTGAACGTGGGGAAACACATGCGCATCCGTGCCTCCGTCGCCGTCGTGGGCGGCGCCCTCGCCCTGTCCGCTCTCGCCGTCCCGGCCGCCCAGGCCAGTGGCAGCGACGGCGACACCAAGATCACCAAGGTGGTCGTGGACGGTGACAACAAGGTGTCCATCGGCACGTCCGCCGCGGTGACCGTCAAGGTCAGCGTCACCGCCACGGACAACTCGGGCATCAAGGGCGCCGAGGAGTTCGACCTCTACGGCCCCGACAACGGGTACGCGACGACCGGCAAGCCCGCCTGCGTCAAGGTCAACGCCACCACCTCCACCTGCACCGCCTCGGTGAAGATCGACCCGAAGACGGACTACCTCACCAACAAGAGCGCCGGCACCTGGTACGTGGACGCGTGGGTCGACGCCAAGGACGGCAACTACATCTGGAAGGAGAAGGCGGGCTCCTTCTCCTTCCAGCGCGCCACCAAGCTCACGGCCGACGCCGCCCCGGAGCCGGTGAAGAAGGGCAAGACGATCACCGTCACCGGTGCCCTCACCCGCGCCAACTGGGAGTCGCTGAAGTACGGCGCCTACGGCTCGCAGTCCGTGAAGCTCCAGTTCCGCAAGCAGAACTCCAGCACCTACACCACGCTGAAGACCGTCAAGGCGGACTCCAAGGGCAACCTGAAGACCACCACCACGGCCTCGGCGGACGGCTACTACCGCTTCTCCTTCGCCGGCAACTCCAGCAGCGCCGCGGTCAACTCCGCCGGCGACCTGGTCGACGTCAAGTAAGCGGCCCAGCCCCCTCACCACCCAGGGACAAACATGCACCTTCGCGCCACCGTGGCCGCCGTCTCCGGCGCCCTGGCCCTCTCCGCCCTCGCCCTGCCGGCCGCGCACGCGGCGGACGGCGGCCCGTCCTACCGGGACGGCGTCGCCCGCGTCCTCGCGCAGCACACCTCGGGCAAGGCGGCCTTCGCCGCGACCGCGGCGCCGATCGGCGACCTGGACGTGTCCTTCTCCGACTTCAAGATCGCCAAGGCGGTCAAGGTCGGCACGACCAACAAGGTCACCACCTACGTCACCTACACGCTGACCCACGCCGCCGACATCGACGTCAGCGACAGCAACGTGCTGACCGGCCCGCTGATCTACCGCGGCTCCGCCGACTACCCGGACAACGTCCTCGGCGGCGAGGCCCCGGCCACCTGCGTCGACAAGACGGCGACCACGGCCACCTGCAAGGGCCCGGTCGACATCAACCCGCGCGAGACCGACACCGACCTGAAGCTGTTCAACGCGCAGGCGGGCACCTGGCACGGCGCGGGCCTGGCCCTGGACTTCGACAGCGAGAAGTCCGCCGTCCAGTTCGGCCTGGGCAGCACCCTGGTCCAGCGCAACTCCCAGCTCACGGTCAACGCCGCCCCGGAGCCGGTGAAGAAGGGCAACACCCTCACCGTGACGGGCAAGCTCTCCCGCGCCAACTGGGAGGACCACAAGTACCACGGCTACACCGGCCAGGCCGTGAAGCTCCAGTTCCGCAAGAAGGGCTCCAGCACCTACACCACGCTGAAGACCCTGAAGACGGACTCCACGGGCGCCCTGAAGACGACGACCAAGGCCACGGTCGACGGCTACTACCGCTACTCCTTCGCGGGCACCACGACCACCCCGGCGGTCAGCGCCGCGGGTGACTTCGTCGACGTGAAGTAAGCCGGCGCGAACCAAGCCGACGTGCCATAGGCAGTCGTGAAGTGAGCAGTACTGAACCGCCCCCGGGAGCGCCCGCCGCCCCCGGGGGCGGAACCTTTTCTCTCACTTGTGCCATGCACGGGTAATGGCCGCTCCAAAACTGGCGAGAAGACGGTCTTGCCGTACAACCTGACGTGTGCGCCATGGATCTCACCGCGTGAGTCGACCGACTCCCCGATCACTTCTCCCTCCAAGGGAACACACACATGCGCATACGTGCCACCGTGGCCGCCGTCTCCGGCGCCCTGGCCCTCTCCGCCCTCGCAGTCCCGGCCGCCCACGCCACCGGTGACTCGGGCACGCCGTACACGCTGAACGTCAGCTTCTCGCAGGTCACCATCGCCAAGGCGATCAAGGTCGGCACCACCAACGAGGTCAGCGCCACCTACTCGTACACGCTGACGCACGGCTCCGACGTGAACGTCACCGCGAACGACTTCTACACCGACGCCTCCCTCTACAAGGGCTCGTACGACGACCCGACCGCCGAGCTGTACGGCGACAACCCGGCCACCTGCACGGCCACCTCGGCGACGACGGCCACCTGCAAGGGCACGGTCGACATCTACCCGGCCGACGGCGACCTGAAGAACGCCTGGGCCGGTTCCTGGAACGTGGCCGCCGAGGCGGTCGCCTTCAACGGGCAGGACCAGAGCAACCCCGACATGGGCAAGGTCGGCTACAAGGACCAGAGCGGCCTTGGCAGCACCCTGGTGCAGCGCTACTCCAAGCTCACGACCGACGCGGGCCCCGAGCCGGTCTACAAGGGCAAGACCCTCACGGTGACGGGCAAGCTGTCCCGCGCCAGCTGGGAGGACCACCAGTACCACGGCTACGCGAGCCAGCCGGTCAAGCTCCAGTTCCGCAAGGCGGGCACGACCACCTACACCACGGTCAAGACGGTGAACGCCGACTCGTACGGCAATGTCAAGACCACCACCACCGCCAACTACGACGGCTACTGGCGCCTCAGCTTCGCGGGCACCTCGACCACCCCGGCCGTGAGCGCCGCCGGCGACTACGTCGACGTGCGCTAGGGAAACGAGCGGCCGACGTGCGCGAGGGAAACGTAGGGTCCCGGTCCGGGACTCCCCGGGCGCACCTCAGTCCGGGAAGCGGCGGCCGACCCACTTCCACAGCAGTTCCAGGACGGCCGCCGCCACCACCGCCACACCGACCGCCGTCCACGGCAGCGCCATGCCGACCAGCTTCAGGGCGAAGAACGACTGGAGCGCGGGGACGGCGAGGACCAGCACGAAGGCCACGCCCATCGCGGCCACCAAGGCCACCCGCCACCAGGTGTAGGGGCGGGCGACGATCGCCAGCACCCACATGGAGACCAGGAACAGCGTCAGGGTGGCCGCGCTGGTCTCCGCGTCCAGGGCACCGGCGCCGGAGTAGTGGTGCCGGGCCAGCAGGTACGTCACGAAGGTCGCCACTGCGGCCACCACGCCGCCCGGGACCGCGTACCGCATCACCCGGCGCACGAAGCCGGGCCGCGCCCGCTCCGGATTGGGCGCGAGGGCCAGGAAGAAGGCCGGGACGCCGATGGTGAGCGTGGACAGCAGGGTCAGGTGCCGAGGCAGGAACGGGTACTCCACCCCCCAGCACACCACCAGCAGCGCCAGCAGCACCGAGTAGACGGTCTTCACCAGGAACAGCGTCGCCACCCGCGTGATGTTGCCGATCACCCGGCGGCCCTCGCCGACCACCGACGGCAGGCTCGCGAAGCTGTTGTCCAGCAGCACGATCTGGGCCACCGCCCGCGTCGCCTCCGAGCCGGAGCCCATGGCGACGCCGATGTCCGCGTCCTTCAGCGCCAGCACGTCGTTCACGCCGTCCCCGGTCATCGCGACCGTGTGACCGCGGGACTGGAGCGCGCCGACCATGTCCCGCTTCTGCTGCGGGGTGACCCGCCCGAAGACGGTCGCCGAGTCCAGCGCCCCGGCCATCCCCGGCCGGTCGGCGGGCAGCCGCCGCGCGTCCACCGCCGTGCCGTCCAGACCCAGCTTCGCCGCGACCGCGCCGACCGACACCGCGTTGTCCCCGGAGATGACCTTGGCCTTGACGTCCTGCTCGGCGAAGTAGCGCAGCGTGTCGGCCGCGTCCGCGCGCAGCCGCTGCTCCAGCACCACCAGGGCGGTGGGGCGGGCGCCCCGGGCCGGCTCGGGGTCGTCCAGATCGCGGTGCGCGCGGGCCAGCAGCAGCACCCGCAGCCCCTGCTCGTTGAGCCGCCCGGTCTCGGCCAGCGCCGGGTCCTCGGCGGCGAGCAGCACGTCCGGGGCGCCCAGCAGCCAGGTGCTGGTCTCGCCGTCGCCCTCGCTGAACGCGGCCCCGCTGTACTTGCGGGCCGAGGAGAAGGGGAGCGACTCCACGCAGCGCCAGTCCTCGCTGTCCGGATAGGCGTCGATGATGGCCTTCAGGGAGGCGTTCGGGCGGGGGTCGGACTCGCCGAGCGCGCCGAGCACCTTGCGGATGTACGTCTCGTCCACCCCGTCCAGCGCCCGCAGCTCGGTGACGTCCATGCCGCCCTCGGTCAGCGTGCCGGTCTTGTCCAGGCAGACGGTGTCGACGCGGGCCAGCCCCTCGATGGCGGGCAGTTCCTGCACCAGGCACTGCCTGCGGCCCAGCCGGATGACCCCGATCGCGAAGGCCACCGAGGTGAGCAGCACCAGCCCCTCGGGGACCATCGGCACGATCCCGCCGATCGTGCGGGACACGGCGCCCTTCAGATCGTCGTTCTTCACGACGAGCTGGGTGACGACGAGCCCCAGCGCCGCCGGGACCATCATCCAGGTGACGTACTTGAGGATCGTCGAGATACCGCTGCGCAGCTCGGAGTGGACCAGCGTGAACCGGGACGCCTCGTCGGCGAGCCGGGCGGCGTAGGCCTCGCGGCCCACCTTGGTGGCCTGGAAGGCGCCGCCGCCCGCGACCACGAAGCTGCCGGACATGATCGGGTCGCCGGGGCGTTTGACGACGGGGTCGGCCTCGCCGGTCAGCAGCGACTCGTCGATCTCCAGCCCGTCCGCCTCGGCGCACACCCCGTCGACCACGGCCTTGTCGCCGGGGCCGATCTCGATGAGGTCGTCCAGCACGATCTCGTCGGTGGCCACCTCGGTCGCCACCCCGTCCCGCCGGACCGTCGGCCGGGCCTCCCCGATCACCGCGAGCGAGTCCAGGGTCTGCTTGGCCCGCCACTCCTGGACGATGCCGATCCCGGTGTTGGCGAGGATCACGAAGCCGAAGAGGCTGTCCTGGATCGGCGCGACGAACAGCGTGATCAGCCAGAGCACGCCGATGATCGCGTTGAACCGGGTGAAGACGTTCGCCCGGACGATCTCCCCCAGCGACCGGCTGCTGCGCACCGGCACGTCGTTGACCTCGCCGCGCGAGCGCCGTTCGGCCACCTCCGCACCGGTCAGCCCCGCCGGCCGGATCACGGGCGGGGCCGCGGGACGCCCGGGGTCGAGTTCGGCGCCCGCGTCTATATGGCTCATGCCATCGACGGTACGTGCGTCCGTGCCCGAACGCTTGCCGGCCCGCGCGGGCCGGGGCTCAGGCCGCCGGCCCGCCCGCCGCCCGCCGGATCGCCGCGTCCCGCTTGCGGACGTACCAGACGCCGATCAGGCCCAGTCCGCCGCCCGCCAGACAGGTCCACAGCCACCACAGATGCCCGTGGTCGTCGAACCAGCGGTAGAACGGCAGCTGCACCAGGAAGAGGACGAACCACACGAGGGTGCCGCCGGTGATCGTGGCGACCACGGGCCCCTCCAGGGGTTCCGGCGCCTCGTGCTGGGGAGTCCACTTAGCCATGCGCACAGCTTATGCGGCGCCGGTGTCTACGCGCGGAGATAGCGATCTAGGACTCATATGTTCATACTGAAACCGTTTGTCTCTGACCACTTCCGCTCGTATGAAACTCCAACGGGGATCGGGGGAACCCCGCTGGTGGAGGTCCCGCATGTCCACCTCGGCACCGGCCAAGGTCCCCACCCCGGAAAGGCCGGGCGGCGAACCCGCCTACGGCGCCCTCGACCGTTACTTCAAGATCTCCGAGCGCGGCAGCTCCGTCGTCCGTGAGGTCCGTGGCGGTCTCGCCACCTTCTTCGCGATGGCGTACATCATCGTGCTGAACCCGATCATTCTGGGCAGCGCGAAGGACATGTACGGGCATCATCTGGACAACGGCCAGCTGGTGACGGCGACCGCGCTGACGGCCGCGTTCTCCACCCTGCTGATGGGTGTCATCGGCAACGTGCCGATCGCGCTCGCCGCCGGCCTCGGCGTGAACTCCGTCGTCGCGCTCCAGCTCGCGCCGCGCATGTCCTGGCCGGACGCCATGGGCATGGTCGTGCTGGCCGGTTTCGTGGTCATGCTGCTGGTCGCCACCGGTCTGCGCGAGCGCGTGATGAACGCCGTGCCGTTCGGCCTGCGCAAGGCGATCTCCATCGGTATCGGCCTGTTCATCATGCTGATCGGCCTGGTCGACTCCGGCTTCGTCACCCGCATGCCGGACGCCGCCCAGACCACCGTCCCGCTCCAGCTGGGCACGGGCGGCCACCTCCTCGGCTGGCCGGTGCTGGTCTTCGTCCTCGGCGCGCTGCTCACCTTCGCGCTGATCGTCCGCAAGGTGCCGGGCGCGATCCTCATCTCCATCGTCGGCATGACCGTGCTCGCGGTGGTCATCAACGCGGTCGCCACCATCCCGTCCTGGGGCCTGACCGTGCCGAAGTGGCCGGGCAACCCGGTCGCCACCCCCGACTTCGGCCTGGTCGGCCAGGTCAGCCTGTTCGGCGGCTTCTCCAAGGTCGGCGTGCTGACCGGCATCCTCTTCGTCTTCACGGTCCTGCTGTCGTGCTTCTTCGACGCGATGGGCACGATCATGGGCATCAGCGACGAGGCCAAGCTGACCGACGCCGAGGGCTACATGCCCGGCATCAACAAGGTCCTCCTGGTCGACGGCCTCGCGGTCGCCGCCGGCGGTGCCAGCTCCTCCTCGGCCACCACCGCCTTCGTGGAGTCCACGGCGGGCGTCGGCGAGGGTGCCCGCACCGGCCTCGCGAACGTCGTCACCGGCGGCCTCTTCGCCGTGGCGCTGTTCCTCACCCCGATCGCCACGATGGTCCCGTCCCAGGCGGCCACCCCGGCGCTGATCGCGGTGGGCTTCCTGATCCTGTCGAACTCCGTCAAGGAGATCGACTGGGCGGACTACACGATCGCCATCCCGGCCTTCGTGACGATGCTGATGATGCCGTTCACCTACTCGATCACGAACGGCATCGGCATGGGCTTCATCACCTTCACGGTGCTGCGCCTGGTCGCCGGGCGGGCCCGGGAGATCCCGGTGCCGATGTACGTCGTCTCGGCCGTCTTCGCCTTCTACTACCTGATGCCGGCCCTCGGCCTGACGTGAGCCGCCCCCCGGCCCCGTAGCCCCTCCACAGAGGGAGCCCCGAGGCCGTCCCGAACGAGCGCCCGGACCCGCACGGTCCCGGGCGCTCGTTCTTTTCACCCGGCGGTTCCCCGACGGCTGTCCGGCGGCTGCCCGGTGTTCTCCACGATGCTCTCCCCGGTGTTCTTTCCGGCAGTGGCGGGCATCACGGCCGTGCGGGTGCGCCCCGGTGGTCTTTAGTCAGAGTAATGAGTTACGCTAAAGAACATGCCGGATCTTACCCATGGCGACGATGCTGCCGCCGTGAACGCCCTCCGCTCCGCCGTGATGCGGCTGTCCCGTCGGCTCAAGCACCAGCGGGTCGACGAGTCGCTGAGCCCCACCGAGATGTCGGTGCTCGGCACCCTCGCCCGCTGCGGCTCGGCCACGCCGGGTGAGCTGGCGCGCAAGGAGCACGTCCAGCCGCCCTCGATGACCCGCATCGTCGCGCTGCTGGAGGGCAAGGGGCTGGTCCGGCTGGAGCCGCACCCCGAGGACCGGCGCCAGAAGGTCGTCACCCAGACCGAACAGGCCGAGGCGATGCTCGAGGAGAGCCGCCGCAAGCGGAACGCCTTCCTCGCCGGCCTGGTCGAGGGCCTGGACGACGACGAGTGGGCCGCCCTGCGCACCGCCGCCCCCGTGCTGGAGAAGCTCGCACACCTGTAAGCAGCCACCGAAGGAGGCGAAACCCTTTGAGTACGGGATCCGGAACACCTTCCGCCCCCGCACCGACCGCCGCTACGACACCCGTTTCCCGCAAGTCCTCGATGTTCAGCTCGCTGAAGATCCGGAACTACCGCCTCTTCTTCATCGGCCAGGTCGTCTCCAACACGGGCACCTGGATGCAGCGCATCGCCCAGGACTGGCTGGTCCTCAGCCTCACCGGCTCCTCCGCGGCCGTCGGCATCACGACGGCCCTCCAGTTCCTGCCGATGTTGCTGTTCGGCCTCTACGGCGGGGTCCTCGTGGACCGGCTGCCCAAGCGGCCCGCCCTGCTGGTCACGCAGACCTCGATGGCCCTCACCGGACTGGCGCTCGCCGCGCTGACCCTCACCGGCCATGTCCAGGTCTGGCACGTCTACGTCGCCGCCTTCGCCGTCGGCCTCGCCACGGTCGTCGACAACCCGGCCCGCCAGTCCTTCGTCTCCGAGATGGTCGGCCCCGACCAGCTCCAGAACGCGGTCAGCCTGAACTCGGCGAACTTCCAGTCCGCCCGGCTCGTCGGCCCCGCCGTCGCGGGACTGATGATCACCGGTGTGGGCACCGGCTGGGCGTTCCTCGCCAACGGCCTGTCCTTCGCCGCGCCCATCACCGGTCTGCTGCTGATGCGCGCCCGCGAACTGCACGTGGTCCAGCGCGCGCCGCGCGGCAAGGGCCAGCTGCGCGAGGGCCTGCGCTACGTGGCCGGGCGGCCGGAGCTGATCTGGCCGATCGTCCTGGTCGGCTTCATCGGCACCTTCGGCTTCAACTTCCCGGTGTGGCTCTCCGCCTACGCGGACGACGTCTTCCGGGCCGGCGCCGGTGCCTACAGCCTCTTCAACACCCTGATGGCCGTCGGCTCCCTGGTCGGCGCCCTGCTCGCCGCCCGGCGCGGCACGGCCCGGCTGCGGGTGCTGATCGCCGCCGCGCTGGCCTTCGGCGCGCTGGAGACCGTGGCCGCGGTGGCCCCGTCGTACTGGCTGTTCGCGCTGCTCATGGTCCCGATCGGGATCTTCGGGATGACTGTCAACGTCACCGCGAACACGGCGGTGCAGATGGCCACCGACCCGGCCATGCGCGGCCGGGTGATGGCCCTGTTCATGATGGTGTTCATGGGCGGCACTCCGCTGGGCGCGCCGGTCGTCGGCTGGATCACCGACACCTACGGCGCCCGGATCGGCTTCGCGGCCGGTGGCGTGGTGTCGGTCGTCGCGGCGGGTGCGATCGGTCTGGTGCTGTCCCGTATCGGTGGTCTGCGGCTGTCGGTGGGCTGGCACGGCGGCCATCCGCGGGTCCGCTTCGTCCCGCGCGAACGGGAACGGCTGGCTGCCGCGGCGTAGCCCTCCGGGGGTTCGCCGGGCGTCGGCCGGCCGGTTCCCCGGCGGCCCGGGGTCCGAAGGCGGCTTCGGGCCCCGGGCCGATGGCTTCGGGGTCCGGGTGGACTTCGGGCCGCGGGCCGATGCCCCGGGGTCCAGGGTGGGCTCCGGGCCGCCGGGCGGTCCCGGACCTGGTTCGCTGTCGGGAGTCCGGTGGCGGGCTCCGACCCCCTCCGAGGTCTCGGAGGGGGTCAGTCCGTTCTGCGGGCCAGTACCTGGCCCGGCCAGGCGTCCGGGCCGTGGGTGTAGGTGTGCGTCGGTGTGAAGCCGTTGGCCTCGTAGTAGGCGACGAGCCCGCGGTCGTCACCGGCGTAGCAGTCCACGCGCAGCAGGCCCACCCCGGCCCGCCGGGTCACCTCGGCGGCGTGCGCCAGCAGGGCGGCGCCCACGCCCCGGCCCCGGAAGCGGCGGTCGGAGGCGAGCCAGTGGATGTACCGCTCGGGCTCGCCGGGCGGCGGCAGGTGGGACAGGTAGGAGCCGGGCGCGTCCGTGAGGGTGAGCGTGGCGGCCGGGACACCGTCCACCTCGGCGATGTACGTGGTGCCCGCCGCCATGGCGCGCGTCACCGCCGCCACCGTCCCCGCGCGCCCCGACAGGGGCTCGGTGCCCCACTGGCGGGTGCGCCCCCGGGCGACCAGCCACTCCACGCTGCTGTCGAGCATGCCGAGCATCGCCGGGAGATCCTCCGGCCCGCCTTCTCGGATGGTGATCGTCATCGCCCCATCATGCCCACCGGCGTCTGGGATCGTGAGGGCATGAGACTCTTCGCCGCCGTGCTGCCCCCGGACGACGTCGCGGACGAGATCGCCGCGGAGGTGGACCGGCTGCGGCGGCTGCCGGACGCCGGCCGGCTGCGCTGGACGGGCCGCCCCGGCTGGCACTTCACCCTGGCCTTCTACGGCGAGGTCGCCGACGACCTCGTACCCGCCCTGACGGACCGGCTGGCCCGCGCCGCCCGGCACGCCGCGCCCTTCACCCTCGCCGTCGCGGGCGGTGGCCGGTTCGGCGGTGCGCTGTGGGCGGGCGCCCGGGGAGACGTGGCCGAGCTGCGGCTGCTGGCCGGCCGGGCGGAGGCGGCGGCGCGCAAGGCCGGGGTGCCGATGGGGGAGCCCCGCCGGTACAAGGCCCATCTGACGCTGGCCCGCGGCCGGGACGGGATGGACGTGCGGCCGTACGTGGAACTGCTGCGCGCGTTCTCCGGCCGGAGCTGGGAGGTCACCGACCTGGCACTGGTGCGCAGCCGTCTGCCGCGGGGCGGGACGCCCGGGGAGCAGCCGCGGTACGAGGTGGTCGGCCGCTGGGCACTGGGCGGGGCCGGTTAGTCTCGAATACGTGGACCCGAAAACCCGGAACCGGATCATGGCCGGTGCGCTCGTGTTGATGTTCGTGGTGGTGGCCCTGGCTTCGGCGGGGCGTTAGGGTCTTTCGTTTGGATCAGGCCGGATCAGGGAGCGGGGTCTGGTGCCGTGCATCGCAAGGCGGAGGAGGGCGCCATGGCGGAGCCATGGCAACCGACGACAACGCGGCGAGGCGTGGTGCCAGGGCCCGCGAGCCCGGCATGATCCAAACGAGAGGCGCTAGGAGCGGAGGGGAACCGCGGCCGGGGCCGGCCGCGGCTCCGCCGTCACCGGTCGCGCGGCTCCCCGCGCATCCGACGGGCGGGCGCCTACCAGGCGAACGCCTCCGGGGACGGACCCGGCCCCGGGAAGATCTCGTCCAACGAGCCGAGCAGCTCCTCGCTCAGCTCCAGCTCCACCGCCCGGAGCGCCGACTCCAGCTGCCCGGCGGTGCGCGGTCCGACGATCGGGCCGGTCACCCCGGGGCGGGTGAGCAGCCAGGCCAGCGCCACCTCGCCGGGCTCCAGCCCGTGCTTGCCGAGCAGGTCCTCGTAGGACTGGATCCGCGCGCGGACCGTCGGGTCGGCGAGGGCGTCGGCGGCCCGGCCGGAGGCGCGGCGCCCGCCCTGGACCTCCTTCTTGATGATCCCGCCGAGCAGACCGCCGTTCAGCGGCGACCACGGGATGACACCGAGGCCGTACTCCCGCGCGGCCGGGATGATCTCCATCTCGGCGCGGCGCTCGGCGAGGTTGTAGAGGCACTGCTCGCTGACCAGGCCGATGGTGCCGGAGCGGCGGGCGGCGGCCTCGTTGGCCTGGGCGATCTTGTAGCCGGGGAAGTTGCTGGAGCCGACGTAGAGGATCTTGCCCTGCTGGACGAGGACGTCGATCGCCTGCCAGATCTCCTCGAACGGCGTGTTGCGGTCGATGTGGTGGAACTGGTAGAGGTCGATGTGGTCCGTCCGGAGCCGCTTCAGGCTGGCGTCCACCGCGCGCCGGATGCTCAGCGCGGAGAGCTTGTCGTGGTTGGGCCAGGCGGTCCGGCCGTCGGCGGCCATGCTGCTGTACACCTTGGTCGCGATCACGACCTTCTCGCGCCGGCCGCCGCCCTTGGCGAACCAGTTGCCGATGATCGACTCGGTGCGGCCCTTGTTCTCGCCCCAGCCGTACACGTTGGCGGTGTCGAAGAGGTTGATGCCCGCGTCCAGGGCCGCGTCCATGATCGCGTGGCTGTCGGCCTCGTCGGTCTGCGGACCGAAGTTCATCGTCCCGAGGACGAGCCGGCCGACCTTGAGTCCCGTGCGTCCGAGCTGCGTGTACTCCATGGTCCACCAGCCAACGGCCTGGAGTGCGCTCGAGGCAAGCATCAGGCGAACGTCCGGCAGGCAGCGCCGGGCGCACGGCGGTTGCGGACGCGCTCGGTCCCGTCTCCCGGGTCAGCCCCGGCCGGCGGCGTACGGCTGTCCGATGCCCCACGCCTCCCACATCGCCCCCGCGAACGCCTCCGCGATCCGGTGCTCGCCGTGCGCGTTGGGGTGGGTGCCGTCGTAGGTGTCGGTGTGGATGTCGTACGACTCGGGGGGCGAGGCCAGCAGGAGCGGCGAGCGGGGCTCGTCCAGGTCGGCGACCGTCTTGGCGAGCAGCACGTTGAACCGGTCCACCTGTTCGGCGAAGGACGCGTCCGCCGCGGCCCGGATGTTCGGGATGACCGGCAGCAGCACCATCCGGATGCGCGGATCCGCCTCCCGCGCGCCCTCGACGAAGGCCCGCACGTTCTCCGCCGTCTGCTCGGCGTTGGTGTAGAAGCCCAGGTCGATCAGGCCCAGCGAGACCAGCAGGATGCCGGGCCGGTGGGCGCGCACCGCGTCCCCGATCAGCGGCGCCATGTGCAGCCAGCCCTCGCCCCAGCCCGCCAGGTGGGCGCGCGGGAAGTCCGGGTCGGCGTAGGCGAGGGACACCGGGGCGTCGGCCTGCTTGTCGTACAGCGTCTCGCGCGGGCCGACGAAGGTGAACGGGCCGCCGTACTCCCCGCACAGGTGCCGCCACAACCGGTGACGCCATGTGTGTTCGCCCGCGCTCCCGATCGTCATGGAGTCGCCCACGAACATGAACCTGAGCATCCGCTCATGATGGACGATCACCGGGACCGAGGGGACCGGCGGGGGTTGTGAGCCGGGCCACGTCCTCCGAACCCCCGCGGGAAATGGCAGTCTTGGGGCATGCGTCGATCGTTCGCCGTCCTCGCCGGGGTGCTGCTCGCCGGCGCCTGTGCCCTGCCCGCCTCCGCCGCCGGGAAGACCGCCGGGACGGCGGGAGACCGCGGCTTCACCATCAAGGACCCGCGGATCACCGAGTCCAGCGGACTCGCCGCCTCCCGGCTGCACCCGGGCGTCTACTGGACGCACAACGACAGCGACGACGGGCCGTACCTGTACGCCGTGGACAGCGCCACCGGCAAGACGGTCGCCCGGGTCACCCTGCGCGGCATCGGCTCCCCGCGCGACGTCGAGGCCATCTCCATCGGGCCGCACAACGAGATATACGTCGGCGACATCGGCGACAACTTCGGCGGCAAGTGGCCCTATGTGTGGATCTACCGCCTGCCCGAGCCCAAGCGGCTGACGGACCAGACGGTCACGGCCACGCAGTACGTCGTGAAGTACGAGAACGGTCCCCGGGACGCCGAGTCGCTGGTCGTCCACCCGAAGACCGGGCGCGTCTACATCATCGACAAGAACGAGGAGGGCGGGCACCTGTACGAGGGCCCGGCCACCCTCTCCGCGTCCGGCACCAACGTCTTCCGTCCCGTCGCCCCCGTCGACCTGTGGGCCACCGACGCCGCCTTCTCCCCGGACGGCCGGCAACTCGCCGTACGCGGTTACTTCGGCGGTGTGTACTACGACTGGAACGGCGGCCGGATCACCCGCAAGGGGCGCCTGGAGGTGCCCTTCCAGGGGCAGGGCGAGTCCGTGTCGTACTCCGCCGACGGCACCCGGCTGATGTACGGCAGCGAGGGGGCGGAGAGCGCCGTGCAGGCGAAGGACGCGCCGGACCGGCCCGCCGCGTCCCCCTCGGCGGGCGACGGCGGCCCGCACGCGGCGGAGAAGGACGGCAGCCCCAGCCTCACGGTGGGCGCCGTGATCATCGCGGCCGGTGTGGCGGCCTTCCTCGGGCTGCGGCGGCTGCGGCGGGGGTGAGGCGGCCGGTCGTCCGGCTCTCGTACGCGGGGCTTGGCTCACGCGCCCCGGGGGTCAGCTCACGCACCCCGGGGCCGGGAAGGGGATCGTGTCCGACGGGTGGCCGCCGCCCTCCATGTCCGTGACCAGCCCGGGGTCCGGCCCGTCGGGACGCACGAGGCGGGCGGCGAAGCCGGCGCTCCTCGGCAGCGCGGGATGGGCGCGGTCGACGACGCCGCCGACGCGCGTGCCGTCGGCGGCGTTCCTGAAGAACGCCGAGGGTCCCTGCAGGCCGTTGCTGAGCACGGCGACGGTCCCGGCCCCGATGGCGTGCTCCGTGACGACCGTGCAGCCCCGGGCGTCGGGGGTGCCGGCCTTCGGCAGCGGGAAGGTGCGCGGGCCGGCCCGGCCGCCGGTCGCCAGGAGCACGGGCGCGGGGCCGTCGGCGCCGGTCAGCCGCAGCGAGAGACCGCGCTGGGTGGTCGCGAGGTGGTCGCGGTCGAGCGTGTCCAGGACGCGGTACATGTAGGCGTCACCCGGCTGCCAGTGCGGTGGTACGGCACGAACCCACACCTCGGGACCGCCCGCCTGGGGATCGTCGCGCAGGACGGCCACCAGGTCCTCGCCGAGGGCGACGGCCTTCCCCGCGTAGCGTCCGGCCGGCTCGGACGCGGTGATGGCGGAGGGGGCGGCGGGGGCGGCCTCGGCGCCCTGAGCGGCGGCACCGCCCAGGGCGGCCACGAGCACCGAGGCGGTCAGGAGAGCGCGGGACCGGCGTGCGGACACACCGTGGGAAACCGAAAGGAACACACCCATCCCGCCATTGTCACCGGACCCCTCGACGGTCGCCCCTCAGCCACGCAGGGGGCAGGACAGATCGGGGCGGGCGCGATTGGGGGCGCAGGTGACCAGGGCCAGGGACAGGAACGCGGGCCGTTCGAGGTAGAAGCCCAGCGAGACGTCACCACCGGTGGCCAGCCGCTCGCGGGCCGAGCCGACGAGGGCGGCCAGACGGCCTCCTTCGCATTGCGCGGGCGAGGCGAACCGGCCCGCGTACTCGGCCAGCCGCTCGCCGAGCCAGGCCCCGGCCGCCGAAGGCTCCGACCAGGTTCCGCGTACCAGGGAACGGGGCTTGATCAGCCAGTGCGCCGTTTCCAGTGGGGGCAAGGGGGAGACCGGGAAGTCGGCGGCAGCCGCCCGGTAGCGCTGGACCAGTTCGGGGCCGCTGCCGGGCGGGGGCGGCTCGGGGTGCGGCGGGCGCCGCAGTGCCTCCTGGTCGAAGCGGGCCTTGGGGCCGGTCCAGAGGTAGGCGTGGTGGTGCACGGGGTGTCCGAGTCGGTGCGTAGGAGGAGGGCGGAGGGCGGCCGGTCCCGACGCGGCTCCACCACGCCGGGACCGGTCGACGGTTCAGACCGACAGGCCGAACCGGGTCGGGTCCAGGCCGGCGGCCTCCAGCTCGGACGAGGTGAAGCGCAGCGGCTGTGCGTCGGGCCGCTTGCTGTCACCGAGGGCCCAGGCGTCCTCGCCGATCCGGGCCAGGGTCACGCATGCCTCACCGTCCGGGTGTGTGTTGCCCCCACATGCCTTCACGAACGAGGCGCCGCTGAGATCGAGGGCGTACAGGTCGATTCCGTCCGTCATCACTGCACCTTCCTGCTCGGTTGCAACGGCCGGGACCGACCGCTGCCGGACGACCGTAGGGGTGGGGGATGGAGCAAGGCGGCGAATATTCGCGATTATTCTCGTGCGGTCACTCTGGATGCATGGACATTCACTCAGAGGAACCGAGATGCTCTGCCTGCAACATCACCGAGCCTCAAGAGGTGGTCGTAGATGGCACGTAGGTTGCGGTTCAACGGGACGGGGAGCAGCGGCGGCGGATGCCCGTCTGTGCATGAGGATCTGGACACCGGGGAGGTGATCGTCCACGGGCCTCCGCTCGCGGACCCTGAGGATGTCGCACAGCTCGAGCACCTCTCGGAGGGGGAAGTCGCCATCGTGGTGCCGAGGGATCTGCTCGTCGATTGGACGCCGAAGGAACGGACGCGGCAGGTGCGGACGATCGGCTTGGACGAGTTCAGCGACCTGTTCGGCCAATTCGAGCACACGGCCTGGCGCTTGGAGACGCGGCGCCGGTACGCCAGCGACGAAGCCAACGACAACTGGCGGCAGTTCGTGGAGACCGGGCAAGCCGACTGGGGATCGGCGGACAGCAAGTACTGCCAGACGATTCGCGCTCAGACAGCACAGGGCAAGCGCGTCGAGCGCGTGCGGATTGTTGACCAACCGCCGACCATTGGGCAGTTGTACCTACTCGACAACGCCAAGCGGAACAGCGGCCTGGGTGAGGACATCCGTAACCTCTGGCGTGCGGAGGCGGACCGGCTTCGGCTCCCGGCGGAGGACTTCTGGCTGTTCGACAGCCGTCTGATCGCGCTCCTGCGGTTCGATGACGACGATCAGCTCACGCATGTCGACCTGATCACGGAGCCCGCAGAGGTGGTGCGCTGCTGCATGGTGCGGGATGCTGCTTGGCATCACGCCGTACCGTGGCAGCGGTTCACGGCGGAGGTGCAAGACGACGCGTAGGGGCAAGAGCGGGTAGCGGTGAGTACGGACTATCAGAGAGCACGCGCTGAACTGGGCCGCAGGCTCAGGGAGTTGCGTGTCGAGAGCCCTGATGGCCGACTCACCGGTACCGAACTGGCCCATCGGCTGGGATGGCCGCAGTCGAAGGTCAGCAAGCTGGAGAACGGCAGGCAGACCCCCACGGACAATGACCTCCAGGAATGGGCCGAGGCGGTGGGTCTGCCTTCTGTTTTTCCTGAACTGAGCGCCCGCTTGAAGGGTTTCGAAAGCCACATCCGTTCCTGGCAGCGACTGCTTGCCGTAGGACACGCTCCTGTGCAGGAGACGTGGAACACCCTCGTCAGCGAGTCGCGAACCCTGCATGTGTGGGACGACCATGTGGTCAACGGCATGCTTCAGACCGCGGACTACGCCCGGAACATCTTCCAACGGCATGCGGAGTTCCGTCGCTCCCCGCAGGACGCGGAGGCTGCGGTACGAGCTCGGATGAAGCGGCAGGAATGGCTGTATCGCCCCGGCAGGCGGCTGAACGTCCTCATGTGGGAGCCGGCGTTGCGGGCGCAGATGTGTCCGCCGGAGGTGCTGGCGGCTCAGATGGATCGCCTGTTGGGTGTGGTGGGTATGGACACCGTCCGTCTCGGTATCGTGCCGCTGGACGCGGGGCTGCGACTGCCGCCGGGCAACTCGTTCTGGATCCTGGATGACCGACTGGTCACTGTCGAGGACTGGCACGCCGAACTCTGGCTGGACGATGCTGAAACGATCGCTCTCTACCGCCGCGTGTGGGACACCTTCGCGGAGTCGGCCGTCTACGGCGCCGAGGCCCAGCAGGTGATCGCCCGCGTGCGCCGGAGCATCAGGGTCTGACGACGTAGGGCGGGAGTACCGCGTCCCCGGCAGGCCGGCCCGTCACGCCTCCGTCGCACCGAGCGTGAAACAGGCCCACACCGTCTTGGTGTACGGCCCCCGACGATGCCCCCATGTGTCGGCCAGTGCGGCCACCAACGCGAGTCCGCGTCCGCCCTCTTCGTCCGGACCGGGATCGCGGGGCCGGGGGAGGTGGTCCCGGTCCGGGTCGGAGACCTCCAGGACCAGTTCCCTGTCGCACAGGATGAGGGTGACCCGGACGCGTGCGGAGCCGACCCGGCAGTGGCTCACGGCGTTGGTGACGAGTTCGTTGACCGAGAGGATCGCCCGGTCGGCCAGGTCGTCGGTGATTCCCCAGTCCGCGAGGATCTTCCTGACGTGGTGCCGGGCGGTGGGGACGTGGTGACTGCGGGTGGGGATGCGGAAGGTTTCCGTTGTCGGCATGCGGCTGAACCTAGGAATGCATGCACCATCGCGCAATACGAATCTGCGAATACATGCAGTCGTTTCACTCGATCGAGTTATGACACACCTGAGAGGGTGCCGATGTGGCATGGTCTCCGCAGGAGAGGGGAGATCTCATGCCCGCAGGTGGACGGCCGACCGTGCGCAGCAGGCGTCTCGGCACGGCGCTCAGGCAATACCGGCAGGCCGCCGGATTCGACCAGCCGCAAGCCGCCGAGGTGATCGCCACGAGCCAGGCCAGGATCAGCCGCATCGAGAGCGGACACGCCACACCGCGTGTGATCGAGGTGCGGCTGCTGCTCGACGCGTACGACATCACTGACTCGGAAGTCCGCGCCAAACTGGAGGACTTGGCCAAACACTCCAAGAAACGTGGGTGGTGGCTCGAACATGCCGAGCATCTGCGGCCGGACTACGTGGATCACATCGCGCTCGAGGACGACGCGACGTACATCCGGGAGTGGCAGCCGATCATGGTGCCGGGGCTCTTGCAGACTCCGGCCTACGCGGAGGCGGTCATCGCGGCCGGTCCGCACTGCATCGAGCCGGAGCGGGCCGCCCAGTTGGTGAAGGTCCGTACGGGGAGGCAGGCGAAGATCGAAGAGGGCGGAGCCTCGTACACGGCCATCCTCTGGGAAGGAGTCCTCGCGCATCCACTGGTGAGCGTCGACGTACACCGGGAGCAGTTGTCCGCGATCCTGGAGATCGGGCGGCGGAAGAACGTCACCGTGCAGGTGCTGCCGTTCAGTGCAGGCGTCCTCGCCGGCTACACCTCCGCCTTCTCCTCCTTCAGCTTCGACGAGGAGCCGACGGTCGAAGCTGTCACCATGGACAATCTCCGGGGCACTTCGGTTCTCGAAGGGGCCAAGGACCTTACCGCTTACGCCAATGCATACGACCTACTACGATCGTCAGCGTTGACACCGGACGCGAGCGCGAAACTCGTCCGAGACATACTGCGCAGCCTGAAGGAAGACACATCGTGACCGAGGTTGTAAGCCCCTTCTGGAAGTCCTCGTACTCGGGGCCGGAGAACAACTGCGTAGAGGTCGCCGACACAGCCCCCGGCGGTCGGGTCGTCCGGGACAGCAAGCAGGACGACGGCCCCCTCCTCACCGTCTCCCGCGACAGCTGGCACGCCTTCGTCCAGCAGTTCGCCTGACGCGTCGCACACACGAAGGGCGCCCGGTGACGAACACCGGGCGCCCTTCGCCGTCGTACCCGAGGGTCAGAGCTTCTCGATGACGTAGTCGACGCACTTCGTCAGCGCCTCGACGTCCGCCGGGTCGATCGCCGGGAACATCGCGACGCGCAGCTGGTTGCGGCCCAGCTTGCGGTACGGCTCGGTGTCGACGATGCCGTTCGCGCGCAGCACCTTGGCGACGGCGGCGGCGTCGATCTCCTCGGCGAAGTCGATCGTGCCGATGACCTGCGAGCGCTTGGCCGGGTCGGAGACGAACGGGGTGGCGTACTTGGCCTCCTCCGCCCAGGAGTACAGGCGGGTCGAGGAGTCCTTGGTGCGGGCCGTGGACCAGGCCAGACCGCCCTGGCCGTTGAGCCACTCCAGTTGCTGGTTCAGCAGGAAGAGGGTGGCGAGGGCCGGGGTGTTGTACGTCTGGTTCTTGCGCGAGTTGTCGATCGCGGTCGGCAGGCTGAAGAACTCCGGGATGTGCCGCCCGGAGGCGTGGACGCGCTCGGCGCGCTCGATCGCGGCCGGGGAGAAGACGCCGATCCACAGGCCGCCGTCGGAGGCGAAGGACTTCTGCGGGGCGAAGTAGTAGACGTCGGTCTCGGCGATGTCGACCGGCAGGCCGCCCGCGCCGGAGGTGGCGTCCACCAGCACCAGCGCGCCCTCGTCGGCGCCGGCCACGCGCTTGATCGGCATCGCGACACCGGTGGACGTCTCGTTGTGGGTGAGGGCGTAGACGTCGACGCCCTCCTCGGCCCGCGGCTCCGGGTGGGTGCCCGGGTCGGCGGCGACGACCGTCGGCTCTGCCAGCCAGGGGGCGAGCTTGGCCGCCTTGGCGAACTTGGAGGAGAACTCGCCGAAGTTGAGGTGCTGCGACTTGTTCTCGATCAGGCCGTGCGTGGCGATGTCCCAGAACGCGGTGGAGCCGCCGTTGCCGAGCACGACCTCGTACCCCTCGGGCAGCGAGAACAGCTCCGAGATGCCCTCGCGGACCTTGCCGACCAGGTTCTTGACCGGCGCCTGGCGGTGGGAGGTGCCCAGCAGGGACGTGCCGGTGGCGGCGAGGGCGTCCAGCGCCTCGGTCCGCACTTTGGAGGGGCCCGCGCCGAAGCGTCCGTCGGCGGGCTTGATGTCAGCGGGAATCTGGATGTCGGCCACGACAGGAGGTTAACCGCTGGGAGGCGGCCCGGAGGAGAGGTGTCCGTCGGATGAGACGAGATCACCGAGACGTGGACTTGTCGTGTCGTACGACGATAAGCACGGGCCTGTGGAAAAACTCCGGTGACTGTCCGTGAGCGGATGCATCCTGGACGCATGACGGATCGAGCGGATGTTGCGGAAGCGGCGGCCCTCGCGGGCGCGCTGCGGCGGGCCGTCCGGGGCGAGGTCGCCTTCGGCGTGACCGCCCGGGCACTGGTCACCATGGACGCGTCCAACTACCGGCGGGTCCCGCTGGGCGTCGTGGCCCCCAGGGACGCCGACGACGTGGCCGCCGCGCTGGAGGTGTGCCGGGCGCGCGGGGTGCCGGTGGTGGCGCGCGGCGGGGGCACGTCGATCGCCGGGCAGGCGACCGGCACCGGCGTGGTGCTGGACTTCACCCGGCACATGTCCGCCCTGCTGGAGCTGGACCCGGGCAGCCGCACGGCGGTCGTGCAGCCCGGGCTGGTCCTGGACCGGCTCCAGGAGGCCGCCGCCCCGCACGGTCTCCGCTTCGGCCCCGACCCCTCCACGCACAGCCGGTGCACGCTCGGCGGGATGATCGGCAACAACTCGTGCGGCTCCCACTCGGTCGCCTGGGGCACCACCGCGGACAGCGTGCGGGAGCTGTCCGTCGTCACCGCGCGCGGCGAGCGGCTGCGGCCCGGACCCGGCTGGGCCGGTGCCCCGGACGGTCTGCGCGAGCTGGCCGAGGGCGAACTGGCCCGGCTGCGCACGGGCTTCCCGGACCTGCCCCGCCGCATCTCCGGGTACGCGCTGGACGCGCTGCTGCCCGAGAACGGCGCGGACGTCGCCCGCTCCTTCTGCGGCTCCGAGGGCACCCTCGGCATCCTCACCGAGGCCGTGGTCCGCCTGGTGGAGGACCCGCGCGCACGCGCCCTGGCCGTGCTGGCGTACGCGGACGAGAGCGCGGCCGCCGAGGCCGCCGCGGGGCTGCTGCCGCTGCGGCCGCTCACGGTGGAGGGCATGGCCGCCGACCTGGTGCCGGCCGGGGCCGGGCTGCCCGCGGGAGGCGCCTGGCTCTTCGTGGAGACCGGCGGACGGACGGCGGCGGAGGCCCACGCGCGGGCCCGGGAGCTGGTGCGCGCGGCCGACGTCGTGGACGCCCTGGTGGTGACGGACCCGGCCGCCCGGCGGACCCTGTGGCGCATCCGCGAGGACGCCAGCGGCACGGCCACCCGGATGCCCGACGGCTCCGAGGCATGGCCCGGCTGGGAGGACTGCGCGGTGCCGCCCGCCCGGCTCGGCGGCTACCTCCGCGAGTTCCGCGCGCTGCTGACGGCCCACGGACTGCGCGGCACGCCCTACGGCCACTTCGGCGACGGCTGCGTCCACGTCCGCATCGACTTCGACCTGCTCACCGAGGCGGGCGTCGGCCGCTTCCGCCGCTTCTCCGAGGACCTGGCCGACCTGGTGGTGGCCCACGGCGGCTCCCTGTCCGGCGAGCACGGCGACGGACAGGCCCGCGCCGAACTGCTGCCCCGGATGTACGGGGCGCCGATGGTGCGGCTCTTCGAGCGGGCCAAGGCCGTCTGGGACCCGGACGACCTGCTCAACCCCGGCATGCTGGTCCGCCCGGCGCCACTGGACTCCGGCCTCCGCTTCGCGGTGCTGCCCCGCGACCCGGTCGACGTGGCCTTCGGCTACCCGGCCGACGGGGGCGACTTCCGCGCGGCCGTCCGCCGCTGCGTCGGTGTCGCCAAGTGCCGTACGACGACCGCGACCGGCCCGGCCGTGATGTGCCCGTCCTTCCGGGCCACCGGGGAGGAGGAGCACTCCACGCGGGGCCGCGCCCGCCTGCTGCACGAGATGCTCGCCGGTGACCTGGTCACCGACGGCTGGCGGTCCACGGAGGTCCGCGACGCCCTCGACCTCTGCCTGTCCTGCAAGGGCTGCCGCTCGGACTGCCCCGTCGGCGTCGACATGGCCACCTACAAGGCCGAGTTCCTGCACCACCACTACGCCGGCCGCCGCCGCCCCGCCGCCCACTACAGCATGGGACGGCTGCCGGAATGGCTCCGCTGGGCCTCCCGCGCCCGCGCCGTCCCGGTGATCAACGCCCTCACCGCGGCCGGCCCACTGGCCCGCCTCGGCAAGCGGCTGGGCGGCCTGACACCGGAGCGGGACATCCCGCGCCTGGCGCGGCGGACCTTCACCGGGTGGTGGCGCGAGCACCGGCCGGCCACCCCCGCGCCCGCCGCCCCCACCGGGGGTCCGGCTGCCTCCGCCGGGGGCCCAGCTGCCCCCACCGGGGGTCCGGCTGCCTCCGCCCGGGGTCCGGCTGCCTCCGCCGGGGACCCCGCCGCCTCCGCCGGGGGTCCGGCCGCCCCCGGCACCGGCGGCCTGGTGGTCCTCTGGCCCGACACCTTCACGGAGTATCTGTCGCCGTCCGTCGGCCGGGCCGCCGTCCGGGTGCTGGAGGCGGCCGGGCTGCGGGTGGCGCTGCCGCCGACGCTGCTGCCGCGCCGGGGCGCGGTCGCGGACGGCACGACCCGGTCGGCGACCGCCCTGCTCACCGCCCGCCGGGCCCGGGTCTGCTGCGGCCTGACCTACGTCTCCACCGGCCAGCTCGACCGCGCCCGCGCGGTGCTGCGCCGCACCCTGGACCTGATGGAACCGGTCCTGCGGGCCGGGCTCCCGGTCGTCGTCCTGGAGCCGAGCTGCGCCGCGGCCCTCCGCACCGACCTCCCCGGACTCCTGCCCGACGACCCCCGTGCCGCCCGGCTGGCCGCCTCGGTCCGCACCTTCGCCGAGACCCTGGAGATGTACGCCCCGCACTGGACCCCGCCCGCCGTGGACCGCCCGGTCGCCGGGCAGACCCACTGCCACCAGCACGCGGTGCTCGGCGACACCGCCGACCGACGGCTGCGCGCCGCCGCCGGCCTCACCGGTGACCTGAGCGGGGGCTGCTGCGGCCTGGCGGGCGACTTCGGCTTCGAGAAGGGCCACTTCGAGGTCTCCCGGGCCTGCGCGGAGGAACAGCTCCTGCCATCGGTGCGGCGGGCACCCGAAGGCACGGTGATCCTGGCGGACGGCTTCTCCTGCCGCACCCAGCTCGAACAGCTCGCCGGCGTCCGGGGACGGCACCTGGCGGAGGTGCTGGCGGACGGGCTGGACCGGAAGGAGAACGCGGAGGACGCGGCTTCCGCCGGCCCGCCGCCCCCCTCCGCGTAAAGGCGGCACTCAGCCACACCAGGCGATTCTCAGCCCCGGGCGGCTCTCTCAGGAGTCCCCAAGGTATTCACAGCGTACCCTTGCCGATTTCGGCGCTCAGGCTCCTCGACGGCGTGTAAGTTTTTTGGTGTCGGGTCCGGGAAACGGAATTCGACACCACGAGAAAAGCACGACACGAGGAGATGGAATGAGCTTCAAGAAGCTTGCCCCGCTGCCCCCCAAGGCCAAGAACAAGCAGCTCCCGCAGGTGCCGAAGCCGAAGGCGAAGAAGCACGCGCGGAAGCCGCTGCCCAAGCCGGTGCCCGGTCAGGACAAGTGATCCGAGGCTGAGCGGAAAGGGGTCGACGGTGCACCGTCGACCCCTTTTCCATGGTTACCGCACGGGCGTACGGATGGATGAGCGGGCAGGCGGACGGGTGGGCGACGGATGGAATGCGGGAATCGGTGAGAGGGAATGCTGGAAATGCCGGAGAGTGAGCACACGGTAAACGGCGGTGCCGAAGAACTCGCCCACGCGGACGCCCCGGCGATTGCGGCCCGCGCCGCGTTCCGCCGCTTCTGGCCGCTGACCAGAGGGCTGCGCGGCGGACTGCTGCTGGTCTGGCTGTGCACGGTGCTCGCCGCGCTCGCCGAGACCGCGGCCGTGCTGCTGTTCGGCGACCTCACCGACCACGCCCTCCAGCAGGGGTCCCTGGCCGCGTTCTGGTCCCCGGCCGCGCGATGGCTGGGGATCGCCGTGGCCGGCGCGCTCGTCGCCTACGCGGGCAACTCGCTGGCCGCGTGGCTCACCGAGCGGTTCGTGATGCGGCTGCGCGAGCACGTCTTCGACCATGTGCAGCGGCTGCCGCCGCACTTCTTCCAGCACCACCGCCAGGGCGACCTGCTCTCCCGGCTCACCAGTGACGTCGAGGCGATCGAGACGATGGTGGTGTCCGGCCTGGTCGGCGCCGCCTCGGCGGTCTTCTCCGCCCTCTTCTACGCCGTCGCCGCGTTCTGGCTGCGCTGGGACCTGGCCGCCGCCACCTTCGTCCTCGCCCCCCTGTTCTGGCTGGCCGCCCGCCGCTTCTCCGGCTCCGTCAGGGACGTCTCCCGCGCGGGCCGGGTCGCCGACGGTGCGATCACCGCCGTGGTGGAGGAGTCCCTCGGCAACATCGTGCTCACCCAGGCGTACGACCGCCGGGACGCCGAGCGCCGCCGGCTGCACGAGGAGGCGAACGCCTGGTTCCGCGCCTCGGTCCGCTCCGCCCGGCTCAACGAGGCGTACGAGCAGCTGGTCCAGGTCATCGAGACGGTCTGCGTGCTCGCCGTGATCGGCATCGGTGCCTGGGAGATCTCCACCGGCCGGATGACCCTCGGTCAACTCCTCGCCTTCGCCGCCTTCCTCGGCTACCTCTACCCGCCCGTCCGCGGCCTGGCCCAGCTCGGCCTCACGGTCACCGCGGCCACCGCGGGCGCCGAGCGGCTGATCGAGATCCTGGACGCACGGCCGTCCGTCACCGACCCCCTGCGGGCCGCGCAGCCCGGCCGCCCGGACGGCACGGTCGAGGTCACGGGCGTCTCCTTCCGCTACCCCGGCGCCGGCGCGCCCGCCCTCGAAGGGCTGTCCTTCACCGCCCGCCCCGGCGAGCTGGTGATCGTCACCGGCCCGAGCGGCGCGGGCAAGTCCACGGTCGCCAAACTGCTGCTGCGCTTCTACGACCCGGACGCCGGGGACGTCCTCCTGGACGGCACCCCGCTGCGCGACTTCCCGCTGGCCCGGCTGCGCGAGTACGTCACCCTGCTGCCGCAGGAGACCCTGGTGCTGCGCGACACGGTGCGCGCCAACATAGCCTGCGGCCGGCCCGGCGCCGGCGACCAGGCGATCGAGCAGGCGGCGCGGGCGGCCGACGCGCACGACTTCATCGTCCGGCTCCCCGACGGTTACGACACCCGGGTCGACCCCCACTCGGCCCGGCTGTCCGGCGGCCAGCTCCAGCGCCTGGCCATCGCCCGCGCCCTGCTGCGCGACGCGCCCGTGCTGGTCCTGGACGAACCGACCACCGGCCTGGACGCGATGGCCGCCCGCCGGATCGTCACACCGCTGCGCCGCCTGATGGCCGGACGTACGACGATCATGATCACGCACGATCTCAACCTCGCCCCCGACGCCGACCGCATCCTGGTCGTGGACCAGGGCCGCGTGGTGGAGGCCGGCCGCCACGACGGACTCCTCGCCCTGGGCGGTGCCTACGCCTGGTTGCACCGCTCGCAGAACAACGCGGTCATGGACACCGGTGAGCTGCGCCTGCCGCCGTGGCCGGAACAGAGCGGACCGGTCCCTTACCGGCAGGCCCAGGCCCAGGCCCAGGCCCCGGCGTCGGCGTACGGGGAGCCGTGGTCCGGTGGCTGAGAGGGGCGCATCTCACCATCCAGGACAGTTCCATCAAGGGTTCACACTCCTGACGTGGTCCATTACCCTGGACTCGGTAGTACATGGAGATGTACATGATCTGATCGAGCCAGCACAGGACCGCCGTGAGCACCGTCAAAAGCCCCCGCGCCGCACACCCGACGTCGGCGACGCCGAAGTCCCCGCGTACCCCCGGCCGCCTCACCTCCCTCGGTCCGGTCGGACTGGTGCTGGCCGGCGGCGTCTCGGTGCAGTTCGGCGGCGCGATGGCGGTCACCCTGATGCCCCGGGCCGGCGCGCCGGGCGTGGTGACCCTGCGCCTCCTGGCGGCGGCGGTCGTCCTGCTCCTGGCCTGCCGGCCCCGGCTGCGCGGCCACTCGCGCGCCGACTGGGGCACGGTGGTCGCCTTCGGCATCGCCATGGGCGCGATGAACGGCCTGTTCTACGAGGCGGTGGCCCGCATCCCGCTGGGCCCGGCGGTCACCCTGGAGGTCCTCGGCCCCCTGGCCCTCTCCGTACTGGCCTCCCGCCGCGCGATCAACGCGCTCTGGGCCGGTCTCGCCCTCGCGGGCGTGTTCCTGCTCGGTGGTGGCGGAGGCTTCAGCAGTCTGGACCCCACCGGTGTCGCCTTCGCCCTCGGCGCCGGCGCCATGTGGGCGGCCTACATAGTCTTCAGCGCCCGTACGGGCCGCCGCTTCCCGCAGGCGGACGGCCTCGCTCTGGCCATGGCGGTCGCGGCCCTCCTCTTCCTCCCCATCGGCATCGCCTCGGCCGGCACCCGGCTGCTGAACCCCACCACCGTCGCCCTCGGCTCGGCGGTGGCCCTGCTCTCCTCGGTCCTGCCCTACACCCTCGAACTGCTGGCCCTGCGCCGGCTGCCTGCCTCCACCTTCGCCATCCTGATGAGCCTGGAACCGGCCATCGCCGCCACGGCGGGCTTCCTGATCCTCGGCCAGGCCCTCAGCCTCATCGAGGCCGCCGCGATCGCCCTGGTCATCGCGGCCAGCATCGGCGCGGTCCGCACCCAGATAGGCCGGACCAAGACCCCCGCCCTCCCGGTCGAGGGCCAGTGACGCGCACCCCCACCCCCACCCCCACCCCCGCTCCCGCTCCCGCCCGCTGACGCTCCGGGCGCCACGGCCTCCCCCGGTCGCGGCCGAATTCATGCAAGCACGCTTGATTGTTTCCGGGGCCGCTGCCATGCTCCCCCCATGGCCGACCCGACGCCCGTCATCGACGATCTGCGTGCCGAGAGCGACGAACTCGACCTGTTGGTGGCCGAGTCCGAGGCCGGGCGGTGGGCGCTGCCCACCCCCGCCGCCGGCTGGACCGTCGCGCACCAGATCGCCCACCTCGCCTGGACCGACCGCTCCGCGCTGCTGGCCGTCACCGACGCCGATGCCTTCCGGGCGCTGGTCGAGAAGGCGCTCGCCGCCCCCGGCTCCTTCGTGGACGAGGGCGCGGAGGAGGGCGCCACGCTCCCGCCCGCCGAACTGCTGACGCGTTGGCGCACCGGACGCGCCGCCCTGGAGGACGCGCTGCGCGCCGCCCCGCCCGGCGCCCGGTTCCCCTGGTACGGGCCGCCCATGTCGGCCGCCTCGATGGCCACCGCCCGGCTGATGGAGACCTGGGCCCACGCACTGGACGTCGCCGAGGCACTGGGTGTGGTGCGCCCACCCACCGACCGGCTCCGGCATGTGGCCCGCCTGGGGGTGCGCACCCGTGACTTCGCCTTCGGGGTGCACGGACTCACCCCGCCGGACGACGAGTTCCGCGTGGAACTGACGGCCCCCTCCGGCGCGGTGTGGAGCTACGGCCCGCCCGGCGCCGCGCAGCGCGTCACCGGCCCCGCCCTCGACTTCTGCCTCCTGGTCACCCGGCGCGCCCACCGCGCCGACCTCGCCCTGACGGCCCGGGGCCCGGACGCCGACCGCTGGCTCGGCATCGCCCAGGCGTTCGCCGGCCCGCCCGGCCCCGGCCGCCCGGCGAAGGGGGCGGACCGGTGAGACCGCTGCGCATCGGCAACTTCTCCGGCTTCTACGGCGACCGCGCGAGCGCCCTGCGCGAGATGCTCACCGGCGGCGAGGTCGACGTCCTCACCGGTGACTACCTCGCCGAACTGACCATGCTCATCCTCGCCCGCGACCGGCTGAAGGACCCGGCGGCGGGGTACGCCCGCACCTTCCCGCGCCAGCTGGAGGACTGCCTGGGCCTCGCCCACGAGCGCGGCGTGCGGATCGTCACCAACGCGGGCGGCCTCAACCCCGCCGGACTCGCCGACGCGGTACGCCGCCTGGCGGACCGGCTCGGCATACCGGTGCGGGTCGCGCACGTCGAGGGCGACGACCTCACCGCCGCCCACCCCGGCGCCCTCGCCGCCCACGCCTACCTCGGCGGCTTCGGCGTCGCTCAGTGCCTGCGAGCCGGCGCCGACGTGGTGATCACCGGCCGGGTGACCGACGCGGCGCTGGTCACCGGGCCCGCCGCCGCCCACTTCGGCTGGACGCCGGCCGACCACGACCGCCTCGCCGGTGCCGTCGTCGCCGGGCACGTGCTGGAGTGCGGCACCCAGGCGACCGGCGGCAACTACTCCTTCTTCGGCGAGGGCGACGTGCGCCGGCCCGGCTTCCCGCTCGCCGAGGTGCACGCCGACGGCAGCAGTGTCGTCGCCAAGCACCCCGGCACCGGCGGCTTCGTGGACGTGGGCACGGTCACCGCCCAGCTGCTGTACGAGACCGGCGGCGCCCGGTACGCCGGACCCGACGTCACCACCCGGCTGGACACCGTACGGCTCCGCCGGGAGGGGCCGGACCGGGTGCGGATCGAGGGGGTGCGCGGCGAGGCGCCCCCGCCCACCCTCAAGGTCGGGCTCAACCGGCTGGGCGGCTTCCGCAACGAGGTCGTCTTCGTCCTCACCGGCCTCGACATCGAGGCCAAGGCGGCCCTGGTGCGCGAGCAACTCACCGACGCGCTCGCCAAGGCGCCGCCGGCCGACGTGCGCTGGGAGCTGGTCCGCACCGACCGGGCGGACGCGGACACCGAGGAGACGGCCAGCGCGCTGCTGCGGCTCGTCGTGCGGGACCCCGACCAGCAGGTCGTGGGCCGGGCGCTGAGCGGGGCGGCGGTGGAACTGGCGCTCGCCAGCTATCCCGGCTTCCATGTGCTGGAACCCCCGGGAAAGGGCGCTCCCTATGGGGTGTTCGAGGATGTGTACGTCCCCCATGGGGCCGTCGACCATGTGGCCGTCCTCCACGACGGACGTCGCATCCCGGTGCCGGCGCCCCAGGAGACCCGGCCCCTGGACGCCGTATCGCCCCCGCCCCTGCCCGACCCCCTGCCGCCCGGCCCGACCCGGTACGCCCCGCTCGGTCTCGTCGCGGGCGCCCGCAGCGGGGACAAGGGCGGCGACGCCAACGTCGGTGTGTGGGCGCGGACGGAGGACGCCTGGCGGTGGCTCGCGCACACCCTGACCACCGACCGCTTCCGGCGGCTGCTCCCGGAGAGCCGGGACCTGCCCGTCACCCGGCACGTGCTCCCGGAACTGCGCGCCCTGAACTTCGTCGTGTCCGGCGTCCTCGGCGCCGGCGTCGCATCCCGGCACCGCTTCGACCCGCAGGCCAAGGCCCTCGGCGAATGGCTGCGCTCCCGCCACCTGGAGATCCCGGAGACCCTGCTGTGACCATCCTGACGTCGGCCCTGGACCCGGGCGGCCCGGAACACCGGGCCCACCGCGAGGCCATGCTCGCCAAACTCGCCGACCTGGAGGCCGAGCACGCGGGGGCGCTGGCGGGCGGCGGCGAGAAGTACGTCGCGCGGCACCGGGGACGCGGCAAGCTGCTCGCCCGCGAACGCGTCGAGCTGCTGCTCGACCCCGACACCCCGTTCCTGGAACTGTCCCCGCTGGCCGCCTGGGGCAGCGACTACCCCGTCGGAGCCTCCCTCGTCACCGGCATCGGCGTGGTCGAGGGCGTCGAGTGCCTGATCACCGCCAACGACCCCACCGTGCGCGGCGGCGCCAGCAACCCGTGGAGCCTGAGGAAGGCGCTGCGCGCGAACGACATCGCCCTCGCCAACCGGCTGCCCTGCATCAGCCTGGTCGAGTCCGGCGGCGCCGACCTGCCGTCCCAGAAGGAGATCTTCATCCCCGGCGGCGCCATCTTCCGCGACCTGACGAGGCTCTCCGCCGCCGGCATCCCGACCATCGCCGTCGTCTTCGGCAACTCCACCGCCGGCGGCGCCTACGTGCCCGGCATGTCCGACCACGTGATCATGGTCAAGGAGCGGGCGAAGGTGTTCCTCGGCGGGCCGCCGCTGGTGAGGATGGCGACCGGCGAGGAGAGCGACGACGAGTCGCTGGGCGGCGCCGAGATGCACGCCCGCGTCTCCGGCCTCGCCGACCACTTCGCGCTGGACGAGCCGGACGCGCTGCGCCAGGCACGCCGTGTCGTCGCCCGCCTGAACCACCGCAAGGCCCACCCCGACCCCGGCCCGGCCGAGCCGCCCCGGTACGACCCGGAGGAACTGCTGGGCATCGTCCCGGACGACCTGAAGACCCCGTTCGACCCGCGCGAGGTCATCGCCCGGATCGTGGACGGCTCCGACTTCGACGAGTTCAAACCGCTCTACGGCACCAGCCTGGTCACCGGCTGGGCCGCCCTGCACGGATATCCGGTGGGGGTGCTGGCCAACGCCCAGGGCGTGCTCTTCAGCGCCGAGTCGCAGAAGGCCGCCCAGTTCATCCAGCTCGCCAACCAGCGGGACATCCCGCTGCTCTTCCTGCACAACACCACCGGCTACATGGTCGGCAAGGAGTACGAGCAGGGCGGGATCATCAAGCACGGCGCGATGATGATCAACGCGGTCGCCAACAGCCGGGTGCCGCACCTGTCGGTGCTGATGGGCGCGTCGTACGGGGCCGGGCACTACGGCATGTGCGGCCGGGCCTACGACCCCCGCTTCCTGTTCGCCTGGCCGAGCGCCAAGTCCGCCGTCATGGGCCCGCAGCAGCTCGCCGGGGTGCTCTCGATCGTCGCCCGGCAGTCGGCGGCGGCCAAGGGGCAGCCGTACGACGAGGAGGCGGACGCGGCCCTGCGCGCCATGGTGGAGCAGCAGATCGAAGCCGAGTCGCTGCCCATGTTCCTGTCGGGGCGGCTGTACGACGACGGGGTCATCGACCCGCGCGACACCCGCACCGTCCTCGGCCTGTGCCTCTCCGCCCTGCACACCGCCCCCTACGAGGGCGCGCGCGGCGGCTTCGGCGTCTTCCGGATGTGAGGGACCACGTGATCACCAGTGTGCTCGTCGCCAACCGCGGCGAGATCGCCTGCCGTATCTTCCGCACCTGCCGCGAGCTGGGCATCCGGACGGTCGCGGTGCACTCCGATCCCGACGCCGGCGCGCTCCACACGCGTGTGGCCGACGCGGCGGTACGGCTGCCGGGCGCGGCGCCCGCCGAGACGTATCTGCGCGGCGACCTGATCGTGCGGGCGGCCCTGGCGGCCGGCGCCGACGCCGTCCACCCCGGCTACGGCTTCCTCTCCGAGAACGCCGGCTTCGCCCGCGCCGTCTCGGACGCCGGCCTGGTCTGGATCGGCCCGCCCCCGGAGGCCATCGAGGCCATGGCGTCCAAGACCCGAGCCAAGCGGCTGATGGGACTGGCGCCCCTGGACGAGGTCACCGAGGCCGACCTGCCGGTGCTGGTGAAGGCGGCGGCGGGCGGCGGGGGGCGCGGTATGCGGATCGTGCGCCGCCTGGACGAGCTGCCCGCCGCGCTGGAGGGCGCGCGCGCCGAGGCCGTGAGCGCCTTCGGCGACGGCGAGGTCTTCGTGGAGCCCTACCTCCCGCGGGGCCGCCACGTCGAGGTGCAGATCCTCGCCGACACCCACGGCACCGTCTGGCCGCTCGGCACCCGCGACTGCTCCCTCCAGCGCCGCCACCAGAAGGTCGTCGAGGAGGCCCCGGCACCCGGCCTCACCGCCGGGCTCACCCGGGAGCTGCACACGCTGGCCGTGCGCGCCGCCCGCGCCGTCTCCTACACCGGCGCCGGCACGGTCGAGTTCCTGGTCGCCGACGGCCGCGCCCACTTCCTGGAGATGAACACCCGCCTCCAGGTCGAACACCCCGTCACCGAGGCGGTCTTCGGGCTCGACCTGGTCGCCGAGCAGATCCGCGTCGCCGAGGGACACGCCCTGGACGGCGAGCCGCCCCCCGCGCGCGGCCACGCGGTCGAGGCCCGCCTCTACGCCGAGGACCCCGCCCACGACTGGGCGCCGCAGACCGGCACCCTGCACCGCATCGCCGTACCCGACGGCGTCCGCCTGGACACCGGCTACGCCGACGGCGACACCATCGGCGTCCACTACGACGCCATGCTCGCCAAGGTCGTCGCCCACGCCCCCACGCGCGCGGAGGCGGTCCGCCGGCTCGCGGGCGCCCTGGAGCGGGCGGAACTGCACGGCCCGGTCACCAACCGGGACCTGCTCGTGCGCTCCCTGCGCCACGAGGAGTTCCGGGCCGGGCACATGGACACCGGCTTCTACGACCGCCACCTCGGCGAACTGACCGGGCCGGCCCCCGACCCGTACGCCCCGCTGGCCGCCGCCCTCGCCGACGCCCACGGCCGCTCCCGCTTCGGTGGCTGGCGCAACGTCCCCTCCCAGCCGCAGGTGAAGCGGTACGAGATGGCGGGGGAGGAGCACGAGGTCCGGTACCGGCACACGCGGGACGGCCTGGCGGCGGACGGGGTGCGGGTCGTGCACGCCGACGCCCGTCTCGTCGTCCTCGAGGCCGACGGCGTCCGGCGCCGCTACGAGGTCGCCCGCTACGGCGACCAGGTCCACGTGGGCGCCGCCCGCCTCACCGCCCTGCCCCGCTTCCCCGACCCGGCCGCCCGGATCGCGCCGGGCTCCCTCCTCGCGCCGATGCCCGGCACCGTCGTCCGGGTCGCCGAGGGCCTGGCGGAGGGCGCGACGGTGCGGGCCGGGCAGGTCCTCGTCTGGGTGGAGGCGATGAAGATGCAGCACCGGATCGCGGCACCGGCGGCGGGCACGCTCACCGCCCTGCACGCCGAGCCGGGACAGCAGGTCGAACCAGGCACGTTGCTGGCAGTAGTGCAGGAAACCTCTTCCTAGGAGCCCCATGACCGCCGTCATCGAATCCGAAGAGCACAAGGCCCTACGCTCCGCGGTAGCCGCCCTCGGCAAGCGCTACGGCCGCGACTACCTCGTCCGCACCGTCGCCGAGGGCAGGCCGCCGTCCGAACTCTGGTCCGACGCGGGCAGGCTCGGCTACCTCGGCGTCAACCTCCCCGAGGAGTACGGAGGCGGCGGCGGGGGCATCGGCGAACTCTCCATCGTGCTGGAGGAACTGGGCGCGGCGGGCTCGCCGCTGCTCATGCTGGTGGTCTCCCCGGCCATCTGCGGCACCGTGATCGCCCGCTTCGGCACCGAGGAGCAGAAGCGGGCCTGGCTCCCCGGCCTCGCCGACGGCACCCGCCTCATGGCCTTCGGCATCACCGAGCCCGACGCCGGCTCCAACTCCCACCGCATCACCACCACCGCCCGGCGGGACGGCACCGACTGGCTGCTCACCGGCCGCAAGGTCTTCATCTCCGGCGTCGACATCGCCGACGCCGTCCTGATCGTCGGCCGCACCGAGGACGCCCGCACCGGCAGCCTCAAACCCTGCCTGTTCATCGTCCCGACGGACGCCGAGGGCTTTGGCAAACGCCCCATCGACATGGAACTGAACGCCGCGGAGAAGCAGTTCGAGCTGACCCTGGACGACGTGCGGCTGCCCGCCGAGGCGCTCGTCGGCGACGAGGACGCCGGTCTGCTCCAGCTGTTCGCCGGACTCAACCCCGAACGGATCATGACGGCCGCGTTCGCCATCGGCATGGGCCGCCACGCCCTCGCCAAAGCCGTCGGGTACGCCCGCGACCGCACGGTGTGGAGGGCCCCCATCGGCGCCCACCAGGCCATCGCGCACCCCCTGGCACAGGCCCACATCGACCTGGAACTGGCCCGGCTGATGATGCAGAAGGCGGCCCGTCTCTACGACGACGGCGACGACACCGGCGCGGGCGAGGCCGCCAACATGGCCAAGTACGCCGCCGCGGAGGCCTGTGTGAAGGCCGTCGACCAGGCCGTGCACACCCTCGGCGGCAACGGGCTCACCCGTGAGTTCGGGCTCGCCTCGCTGATCACCGCCGCCCGGGTGGCCCGTATCGCCCCGGTGAGCCGGGAGATGATCCTCAACTACGTCTCCCACCAGACCCTGGGCCTGCCCAAGTCGTACTGAACGGCCCCGTGCGAGGAGGAACCGTGTTCCGCAGCGAGTACGCAGACGTCCCGCCCGTAGACCTCCCCATCCACGACGCCGTCCTCGGCCAAGCCGCCGCCCACGGCGACCGGCCCGCCCTCGTCGACGGCACGGACGGCACCACCCTCACGTACGAGCAGGTGGACCGGTTCCACCGGCGCCTCGCCGCCGGCCTCGCCGCCGGCGGCGTCCGCAAGGGCGATGTGCTCGCCCTGCACAGCCCCAACACCATCGCCTTCCCGACCGCCTTCTACGCGGCCACCCGGGCGGGTGCCACCGTCACCACCACGCACCCGCTCGCCACCGCCGAGGAGTTCGCCGTCCAGCTCAGGGACAGCGCGGCCCGCTGGATCGTCACCGTCTCCCCGCTGCTGGACACCGCCCGCCGGGCCGCCTCACTCGCCGGCGGCGTCCGCGAGATCCTGGTCTGCGACAGCGCGCCCGGACACCGCTCCCTGACCGACCTGCTCGCCACCACCGCCCCCGAACCGGCCGTCGGCATCGACCCGGCCGAGGACGTCGCCGTGCTGCCGTACTCCTCCGGCACCACCGGCGTCCCCAAGGGCGTCATGCTCACCCACCGGCAGATCGCCACCAACCTCGCCCAGCTCCGGTCCGCCGTCCCGGCCGGCCCCGGCGACCGGATCCTCGCCGTCCTGCCGTTCTTCCACATCTACGGCCTCACCGCCCTGATGAACGCGCCCCTCGGGCACGGCGCCACCGTCGTCGTGCTGCCCCGCTTCGACCTGGAGACCTTCCTCGCCGCCATCGAGACCCACCGCATCACCGGCCTGTACGTCGCCCCGCCGATCGTCCTCGCCCTCGCCAAGCACCCGGCGGTCAGCCGCTACGACCTCTCCTCCCTGGAGTACGTCATCAGCGCCGCCGCCCCGCTGGACGCCCGGCTCGCCCGCGCCTGCTCCGATCGGCTCGGCCTGCCCCCGATCGGCCAGGGGTACGGCATGACCGAACTCTCCCCCGGCACCCACGTCGTCCCCCTGGACCGCCTGCGCGAGGCCCCCGCCGGCACGGTCGGCAGGCTCGTCGCCGGCACCGAGATGCGGATCGTCTCCCTGGACGACCCCGGCCGGGACCTCGGCCCCGGCGAGTCCGGCGAGATCCTCATCCGCGGCCCCCAGGTGATGAAGGGCTACCTCGGCCGCCCCGAGGCCACCGCCGCCCTGATCGACACCGACGGCTGGCTGCACACCGGCGACGTCGGGTACACCGACACCGACGGCTGGCTCTTCGTCGTCGACCGGGTGAAGGAACTCATCAAGTACAAGGGCTTCCAGGTGGCCCCCGCCGAACTGGAGGCCCTCCTGCTCACCCACCCCGGCATCGCCGACGCCGCCGTCATCGGCGCCCGCGACGGACACGGCAACGAGATCCCGCACGCCTTCGTCGTCCCGCACCCGGACGCCGGAGAACTGACCGAGGACGACGTCCTGCGGTACGTCGCCGAACGCGTCGCCCCCTACAAACGCGTCCGCCGCGCCACCTTCGTCGACACCGTCCCGCGCGCCGCCTCCGGCAAGATCCTGCGCCGACAGCTCAGGGAGCACCACACATGACCGCACTCGTCGGCCGCACGCGCGCCCGTGCCGTCGAAACCCTCAGCCTCGACTCCACCGGCACCCGCAACGCCCTCTCCGCCGCCCTCGTCGGCGAACTCGCCGCGGCCCTCGCCGACTGCGGCGCGGACCCGGGCGTCCGCGCCGTCGTCCTCACCCACACCGGTACGACGTTCTGCGCCGGCGCCGACCTGCGCGACCCGCCCGACCCCGACGCCCTGGTGGCCCTCCTCCGGCAACTCGTCGCACTGCCCCGGCCGGTGGTCGCCCGGGTCACCGGCCATGTCCGCGCCGGCGGCCTCGGCCTGCTCGCCGCCTGCGACATCGCCGCCGCCTCCGCCACGGCCACCTTCGCCTTCACCGAGGTACGCATCGGCGTGGCACCCGCGGTGATCTCCCTCCCGGTGCTCCCGCGCGCCGACCCCCGCGCCCTCGCCCGCTACTACCTCACCGGCGAGCGCTTCGATCCCGCCGAAGCCGTCCGCCTCGGCCTGCTGACGGTGACCGCGGACGACGTCGACGACGCCCTCGCCCCCGTCCTGGACGGCCTGCGCCGCTCCGCCCCCGAGGCCCTGGCCGAGACGAAACAACTGCTCACGGCTAGGGTGCTGGAGACGTTCGACCGGGACGCGGCACAGCTGACCGCGCTCTCGGCCCGGCTGTTCTCCTCCGCCCCGGCCCGGGAGGGGATGACGGCCTTCCTGGAAAGACGTGAGGCGGCATGGGTGGTGTGAGCACGACCGAACGCGTTCCCAAGCAGGACCGCAGCCGGATCACCCGGCAGCGGCTCCTGGAGGCCGCCGTGGCCTGCCTCGCCGAACACGGCTGGGCGGGCTCCACGGTCGCCGCCGTCGCGACCCGCGCCGGGGTCTCCCGCGGCGCCGCCCAGCACCACTTCCCGACCCGGGAGGACCTCTTCACCGCGGCCGTCGAGTACGTCTCCGAGGAACGCTCCCTCGCGCTGCGGGCCCTGTTCCCGGACGGCCCCGCCGACCGCCGGGCCGTCGTCGCCGCCCTCGTCGACCTCTACACCGGTCCCCTCTTCCGCGCCGCCCTGCACCTGTGGGTCGCCGCCGGCGACGAGGAGCAACTGCGCCCGCGCGTCACCGAGCTGGAGGCCCGCGTCGGCCGCGAGACCCACCGCATCGCCGTCGACCTCCTCGGCGCCGACGAGGCCCGCCCCGGGGTCCGCGAGACCGTCCAGGGCCTCCTCGACATGGCCCGCGGCCTCGGCCTCGCCAACCTCCTCACCGACGACACCGCCCGCCGCGAACGGGTCGTCGCCCAGTGGGCGGCCCTGCTGGACGACGCGCTCGGCTGAGCGAGCCGGCACGGGCGCCGTCGGGAGCGGCCGAGGGCGGCCCGATTCGGCGTCCCGGCGTGTTCCGCCGGTTTGGGAAGGCGGAAGTTCCGGTAAGAAGTCCGCGGTTCTCTTCCAGGCCCAGACCGCCTTTTCCGAAAGGGCTTGTAGCGTGCTGTCCGCGGATTCTATGCTGACCCGGACCATGGTGCTGCGACGGGGCGTTTCACCGACCTCAACGGTAGGGCCATATATCCGTATCCTGCTCGAGAGGAATGCTCCGTGCGTACAACCGAACTCGGTTTTCGGGGTCCGTCGGTCGGCCGGATAGGGCTGGGTGCGATGGGCATGTCTTTCGCTTATGACCCCGGGCGCCGCGACGACGAGACATCCGTCACCATCGTTCGCCGCGCACTCGATCTGGGGGTCAATCTGATCGACACGGCGGATGTGTACGGGCCTTTCACCAACGAGGAACTCGTCGGGCGCGCACTGCTCGGCCGCCGGGACGAGGCCGTGCTGTCGAGCAAGGGCGGCGTCCGTTTCGACGGGAGGGACTTCACCCTCGACGGGCGCCCGGAGTACCTCAGGTCCGCCCTGGAGGGCAGCCTGCGGCGCCTGCGCACCGACCACCTCGACATCTACTTCCTGCACCGCGTCGACCCCCGGGTCCCGGTGGAGGAGAGCTGGGGCGCGCTGGCGGACCTGGCGGCCGAGGGCAAGGTGCGCGCCCTCGGCATCTCCGAGGCGTCCGCCGACGAGGTCGGCCGGGCCCGCGCCGTCCACCCCGTCGCCGCCGTACAGTCGGAGTTCTCCCTGTTCACCCGCGATTTCCAAGGCGATGTCGTGCCCTTCTGCCGTGAGCACGGCATCGCGTTCCTGTGTCACTCGCCCCTCGGCAGCGGACTCCTGGGCGGGCGCTACACCAGCCCCGCGGATCTCGACGCCGGCGACTTCCGGGCCGACATGCCCCGGTTCACCGCGGAGTCGATGACCGCGAACGCGGCTCTGGTGGACCGGGTCCGCGCGGTGGGCGAGCGCAACGGGGCCACCCCGGCGCAGGTGGCCCTGGCCTGGCTGCTCGCGCAGGGCGAGTACGTCATCCCGATCCCCGGCACCAAGACCCTGAGTCACCTGGAGCAGAACGCCGCCGCTGACGAACTCGTCCTGTCCGCGGACGACCTGGCCGAGCTGGACGCCCTGCCGGCGCCGGTGGGTGCCCGTGAATAACGGGTTCCGGTGCTCCGTCCACTCCGTACTCGAAATGATGGGTCCCTCGTGAACAAATTCGCCATATTCGATCTCGACGACACCCTGGTGGACAGTGCCGGAGCGGTGGACCGGTGGTTCATCGAATTGGCCGAACAGCGGAATCTGGGGGCGGACGGATTGCAGTTCCTCCGGGCCGAACAGCAGCGTCCGGTCACCCCTCGCGAATCATTCCAATCCATCGTCGACCGTTTTGGTTTCACTGAGTCCCCGGATGAACTCCGGAGCATTTTCCTCGAGCGCGTACCACGGCTTTCCCGCGCTTTCGACGGTGTGGTGCACAGCCTCGGGGAGCTGCGTGCGCGCGGCTGGCGTACGGCACTCCTGACGAACGGCACGGCGCTGGACCAGCAGCCGAAGATGCGGGACGGCATGGCGGACCTGTTCGACGTGGTGTGCTTCGCCGACGACGAGGCGACGCGCAAGCCGGACCCGGAGGTCTTCCGGCTGGTGGCCGGTCGCGCGGGCGCCGGGCTCGACGGAGCCTGGATGGTCGGCGACTCCCTGGAGTACGACATCGCGGGCGGGGCCGCCGTCGGCATGTCGACGATCTGGGTCTCGGGCGGGCGCACCCCGCGGGACGGTGAGCCGGTCCCCACCCGGGTCGTGACCTCGGTCGCCGAAGCCTTCCCCCTCCTGCTCGCCGAGGGGTGAGCGGGTGCGGACCACGGCGGGGGCCGCGGTCCGCACCCGCCCGGCACGGCGCTACTGGATGACCCGGTCGTCGGCCGAGAGCCGGCGGCCCCGTGAACGGCGCAGGTCACGCGTGATGTTCATCCGCTTCAGCCAGCGGTCCGAGCCGTCGAAGCGCGCCGTGAACGGCCGGCGTCCGTGGATCGCCCGGTAATTGTCCAGGAACAGGATGTCGCCGGGCGTGAGGGCGACGTCCTGGATCTTCCGGTTGATCTCGGCGCACAGCCGCTCCAGCGCCCCGGCCGCCTCCTCGGTCAGCGGGGTCATGCAGTCGGGGTCGACGCACAGGTAGGGCTGGGCGTCGTCACCGAACAGGACGCTCACGGCCGGGGGGTCGCGGTGCAGTTCCTCGATCCGGCGGAAGCTCTCCCGCGCCCGGGCGTGCCGGCTCTCCGGCAGGTGGGTGGTGTACGCGTTCCGCTCCGCCGAGTGCGAGCCGCTCGGCCGGGTGGCGAAGAGCGGCTGCTGGAGGATCGCGCGGTCCGCCGCCGTGATGTCGAGGTCGGAGATCTCGGCGTACGTGGTCGGCGCGCCGTACGGATTGCGCAGGCACATCAGCGCCGTGTAGTCCGACCGGTAGGGGTGGAACGCCTCCTCGGTGTGCCACTCCAGCAGCTCCTCGGAACCGGAGGAGATCTGCTCCCTCTCGTGCCCCCGGATGGGCACGATGTTGTGCATCAGCAGCCCGTTGTGCAGGGTCGCGTAACCGAAGGGGTCCCCGAGGAGCTGGGCGCACAGCACGAAGACCGCCTCCTCGCGCAGCGCCGGCGAGCGTTCCCCCTCGGGCTGGTGCCAGTCGCCGGGGGTGGGGCCGATCTCCTCGCCGATCCGGATGCCGGACAGCAGGAAACCGCCGGACGGCTCGGTGAGCCGGAACCCGGTGAGCGCCTCCCGGAGGTCCCGCGGCAGCTCGTGCGCCAGCACCGCGGCCTTCCTGTGGAACGCCGCTTCGTGCACGCTCGACAGGTCACGGGTCAGTTCCCGTACCAGCTCGTCGATGTCGGCGTTGGCCTGGGCGCCCAGGTGGTACTTCTCCATGTCCACGACCTTCGTAGAAGTAGTGCGGTCCGCTGCGCCGGTGGCGCCGGTCACCCTTCCCTGTCGACGAGGGCGTAGGCCCGCACCGGGAAGGTCCCCATCCCGGCGACGGGGATCGGCGCCGCGTGGAAGCGGAAGCCGCGGCCCACGACCTGCGCGAGCCCCGTCATGTGCTCGACCACCGGGATGCCGGCGGCGAGGAGTCCGGTGTGCGCCGGCCGGGTCAGGTCGGCCATGTCGTCGATGTTGACCGAGTCGATGCCCACCAGGGCGGGGCGCCGGGCCGCCAGCCACTCGACGGCGGCCGCGGTGAGGAAGGGATGGGCCGGGTCGCCGTACGACGGGGTGGCCCAGTGCCGGTCCCAGCCGGTGTGGACGAGCACGGCCCGGTCGGTCACCTCCAGGCCCTCGAAGAGCTCCGGCCCGATGCCGCTCGGCGCGCCGGCGGGGACGGTGACGGCCACTCCCTCCAGGTCGACGAACCGCGACAGCGGGGTCTCCGAGAGGTCGGCACCGCCGTCGAAGCGGTGGAAGGGGACGTCGGCGTACGTTCCGGTGTTCGCCACGAGGGTGATGCGCCCGATCTGGAACTCGGTCCCGGGGGCGTACCGGTCACGGGAGTCCACACGCGACATGTGGTCCTCGATGACCGGCCCGGGCAGTCCGGGGTAGGTGGTCATGCCTTCGCGCACCACGTGCGAGAGGTCGACGAGGTCCCTCTTGTTGTCGGTCATCGCGCAGCTCCGAATCGTCGCAGTCGGCTGGGCAGCGTGGCCAGCGACAGCCAGGGTGTGTAGGAGTACTCGGCCATCGACGCGTGGAACGTCTTGCCGAGGCGTGTGTAGTAGAGGCCGTTCGCCGAGGTCACGCCGAGCACGGTGAGCGAGCCCCGGTGCAGCCGCAGCCGTACGGAACCCTCCAGGGGGCGGTCCAGGTCGGCCAGGCACCTGGCGAGGCTTTCGCCCAGATGGCTGAACCACCCGCCCTGGACCACGGTCGTGGTCCACTCCCGGGCGATCGCCCCGCGCACCGCGTGCTCCTGGGCGGTGAAGACCGCGTTGGCCAGGACCTGGTGCGCCTTGATGATCACGGTCGCGGCGGGAGCCTCGCGGACCTCGTGGTTCTTCACCCCGAAAGGGGTGTCCTCCAGGCCGGAGGACCGGCCCACGCCGTGCTCGCCCGCCAGCGCGTTGAGGTGCTCCACGAGGGCGCCGAAGGCGATCGGCCGGTCGTCCAGGGCGACGGGCAGGCCGTGCTCGAACGTGAGGAGCACCTCGGCGGGGTCGGCGGGGGCGTCGGCGACGTCCCGGGTCCACCGGAAGACGCTCTCGTCCAGGAGGTTCTCCGGGCTCTCCAGGGAGCCGTTCTCGATGACCCGCGCCCAGGGGTTGGCGTCGACGCTGTGGATTCCCTCGGGGAAGGAGACGCCGGCGTCCTCGAGCGCGGCCAGCTTGGTCTCGCGCGGCAGGTCGGAGCCCAGGAACGGCGCGGCCACACCGATGTCCGGGGCGAGAGCGGCGATCGATCCGCTGAGCCGGAGGGAACTGTTCTGCATGTACGTGGCCGTGTGGCCGATCACGTCGCAGCCGTGCTCCCGCGCCACCTCGACGGCGGTCTGCGCCATGAGCGGCCGGGTGAGCGTCGAACCGACCGGGAACTGCTCCTGGTACAGGGCGTCCGCGTGGACGGCCGCGGGTGCGAACCCGTCGAAGAACCGGTCGGTCACGTCGACGTCGAGGAACCGCGCGCCGAACTTCCGGGCCTGTTCGGCGGCGGCGGCCGAGGACTCCCGGTCGCCGATGCGCACGTGCAGCGCCGTCACGGTGGTCCCCAGGGACTGCAACCGCTGGAGCAGGTACGTCCCGTCGACTCCGCCGGAGTACAGCAGCAGCATGTGCCGCGGGGGCTGCTCGGCGAGTTCGTCCAGGCTCGTTATGAACCGGTGCAAGCCGGGTCCTCGATTCGTGGGGTCGGGGTGAGCGGTCCGGGGGAGAAGAGGCCGATGTCACGGAGCGGGCGGCACACGCGCGAGCCGGCGGGCCGGGCCGCCCGTGAGGCACGGATGTCCGTGACGGCGAAGCAGCGCCTCAGCCAGCGGTCGGTTCCGTCGTGGCGGGCCGCGAACTGCGAACGCCCGTGGATGGCGGTGCGGTTGTCGACGACGAGGAGGTCGCCTCGTTCGAGCACGCCACCGCGGAGGGTCGCGAGGAACGCGGACTTGATCTCCTCCAGGGCGGCTCGTGCCTCTTGGTCGACGCCCTCCATGGCGTGGAAGTCGGCGAGGAGGTCCGGCGCGTCGGCGGTGCCGGAGAGCACGGGCAGCGGGCCGGTGAGCAGGTCGGTGGAACCGTCCCCGAACGAGCTGCTCACCCTGAGGCGGAAGCGCGGCTGCCGCAATACCGCCGCGGTCGGCGCGGACAGCAGGGGCAGCGCCCGGGCCGCGGCGCCGACGACGGTCCGAGCCGTGCGCTCGTGGTCGGACCGTATGCACATCAGCGTGATGAAGTCCGGCTTGTGCGGGTGGAACCCGTCCTCGGTGTGAAGTTCCAGGTAGACCGTCCCCGAGTTCTCCTGGCGCTTCTCGGCCCCCTCCACGGGGGCCACGTCCTGGACGATCCTGCCCTCCTTCTCGTCCGCGTAGGCGATGACGGAGCCCACGGTGGACGCCACCGCGAGCTGCGCGAACGTGGCCACCGGGAGGTCGCTCCAGCGGGGCAGGAACCCGTCGGTCGGGGTCGCGGGGGGCCGGAGGTCGACGGGCATGCCGCGCAGGAGGAGCACGCCGGCGTCGTTCCCGTGCCGGCGGAACCCGCCGAGCGCCTCCAGGACCCGTCGCGGCAGCCGCAGTCCGGCCAGCTCGGCCTCCGTCAGCAGCTCCTCGTCGTCCAGCGACCGGTCCTTCAGGGCACGGGCCGACGAGGCGAACGCGTCGCCGAGCGCCTGGCGTTCGGCGTCGGTGAGGGTGATCGTCACGTCGTCGAGTGGCGTGATCGAGCCGTCGGCGGGATCACCGTCGGCGGCGTCCGGTGGCTGTGTTGGTTCACGTACCTGAATCACCAGGCCCCTCCCTTGATGTCAAGACTGATGCCTAGGTCCGGCCGTGCGAATCGGCACGGGTCCCCCGTGGGCGCGGTGGGGGAGCGGCTATTTCCAGCCGACCGGATTCGGCCATTCCGCTCGCCGGAAATGGCGAAAAATATGCACCAGGACGGCCCGAAACCGTACGGTTCCGGTGGTTGATGCGGTGACTGGGGCCGGACGGTCCGGCCGCCTCGGGTGTCCGGCCGGAGCCGGGGCCCGGTTTACGCGGACCCGGCCCGGCCGGCGGGCGACTGCGGCGCCGACGGCCCGTGAGTACCGGGCGCCGCGATCACGAATGGCGTGCCCGAGCCCGGCCCTGTTGCGTCACCCATTGAAGACACCCCCGTGTCAAGGCCTTTGCTTCATGCGTTCGCCATCGAAACAGAAAGGTCCGGAAGGCGCAAGCACCCCGGTCCCCCCGCAAGATTGATGCTTGCCTACCCTGCAAGCCCAAACTACAGTGCCTCTCGCAGCACGCAAGCTAGCCAGCATTGACGTGAACGGGGGACATACGGTGAGGTCAATGGCGAATGCGGGCGACCGGATGCCGGCCGGCACACAGAATTACTCGCGTTCACCGCGGTAATCCTTGGGTCGTTTCGGGCCAATTATCAGCCCCTCGCGCATGCCGTGCCCGCTTTCAGGGCAGCTCTCGGCGGATCGTTTCCAGGCGGGAACGGTGCCGTCCGTCCCGCTCGGTGCCGATGGCCGACCGGAGGCATGCCCATTCACAGCATCGGGTGCGCACAGGTTTCCGTGCCCCCGTGACCCTTCGACCTGACTTTCGCCGGGGCATCTTTATGTCCGAATCCGGTAGGTTCCACTGGAATGGGCGAGATTTATAAATGCTCGCCGTTCCTTCCGTTGCGCCCGAGGTCACACCATTCCTGGGGGACGCATCGATTCGGCAAGGGAAAACGTACCGTGGATTTCCACAAATGAGCCACTCCACCATTCATGGCCTGATAGCCGCACGCGCCAGATCGAATCCCGACCTGCCGGCCGTCGAGTACGGCACCGAACACCTCGACTTCTCGGAGCTGGAACGCCGCTCCGACGCCGCGGCCCGGCGCTTGAGCGCACACGGCGTCGAGCCGGGCGTCTTCGTCGCCGTGGCCCTGGAGCGCTCCGCCGCCATGGTGGTGACGCTGCTGGGCATCCTGAAGGCCGGCGGCAGCTATGTCGCCCTGGACCCGGCGCACCCCGAGGCCCGGCTGCGCTGGATCCTGCGGGACATCGCCCCGCGGGTGGCGGTGGCGAGCCGGGCCGTGCGGGACGCGGTGCCCGCGACCGGCATACCCCTCCTCGTCGCCGAGGAACTGGCCGAAGCACCCGGGCCGGGAACGGCCCCGGGAACGGCCCCGGAAACGGCGGGGACCGCCCCGGTGGCGCCGGCGGAGACCGCCGCGGGACTGCCCGAGGGCGATCCGGACCGGCTCGCCTTCGTCACCTACACGTCGGGCACGACCGGCCGTCCCAAGGGCGTCATGGCGGTGCACGACTCCATCGCCTACTTCATGGGCATGATCAGCCCCTATCTGGGCCTGGGCCCCGGCACCCGGTTCCTCCAGTTCTACCCGCTGACCTGGGAGACCCAGGCGCTCGACATCTACGCGGTGCTGGCCGCCGGCGGCACCGTGGTCATCCCGCCCGCCGGGACCGAGACGGCCGGGCCCGGTCTGGTGCGGTTCCTCCGGGACGCCCGCGTCACCGGGGCGATGCTGCCCCCCGCGCTGCTCGCCGAGCTGACCGAGGAACCGCCCCTGCCCGCCCTGCACACGCTCGCCTACATAGGAGAGCGATGTCAGCCCCGAACCGCCGAGCGCTGGGGGAGCGGCCGACGCCTGGTCAACCTCTACGGACCCACCGAGGTGACGGTCGCGGCCAGCGCCTCGGACGAACGCCCGCCCGGCGACGCGCCGCCGATCGGCAAGGCCCTGCCCGGCCGCGAACTGCACGTCCTCGACGAGCACATGAGGCCCGTGGCACCCGGCGAGCCGGGCGAGTTGTACGTCGGCGGCCGGGGCCTGGCCCGCGGCTACTGGAACCTTCCCGAGCTGACGGAACGCCAGTTCCCCCCGGACCCGTTCAGCGGGCGGCCGGGCGCCCGCCTCTACCGCACCGGAGACCGGGTGCGATACCTGCCCGACGGCAATCTGGACTTCCTGGGCCGCGTGGACGGCCAGCTCAACGTCCGCGGCCAGCGCGTGGAACGCGGTGAGGTCGAGTCGGTGATGGCCGCCCACCCGGGTGTGCGTTCCTGCGCCGTCGTCGTCCAGGGGGAGGGCCCGGACGCCCGGCTGGTCGGCTTCGTCGTGGGCCCCCCGGGGATCGAGAAGGAACTGGCCGACCGGCTGGCCGAAGAGCTGCCGCCCGTCATGGTCCCGTCGTTCATCGTGCCGCTGGAGCGCCTCCCGCTCAACCAGCACGGCAAGGTCGACCTGACCGCGCTCCGGGCGTACCGCCCGCGCGAGTCCGGCTCCCGTACCGCCGGTTCGGCTCCCGAGCCCGGGGCGCAGGCGGAGCTGGCACGCATCTGGGAGGACGTGCTGGGTGTGGCGGGGATCGGCCCCGGCGACGGCTTCCGCGCCCTGGGCGGCACGTCCCTCCAGGCCATCCGGGTGCAGAACCGGGTCCGCGAGCACTTCGGCGTCGTCCTGACCGTCCGGGAACTGCTGGGCGCCGGCACCCTGGCGGAACTGGCCCGCATCCTGGCCGCCGGTGGCGGCGAACGGGCCGCGCTCCCCCCGCTCACCCGCACGGACACCGACTCCGGCACCTCCCACCCCGCCTCCCTCCACCAACGGCGGCTGTGGGCACAGGCCCGGATGAAGCGGGCCGCGTCCGTCGCCTACAACGAGGCGTCCGCGCTCCAGGTGACCGGCCCCGTGGACCTGCCGGCCCTGCGGCGCGCCGTCCAGGACCTCGCCGACCGGCACGAGGCCTTCCGCAGCAGCCTGCACCTGGAGGGGGCCGACCTCCGCGTCGACGTCGCCCCGCGGGTGACGGTGGACCTGGCCGAGGAGGACCTGACCGGTTCCGCAGACCCCCTCGCGGAGGCGACCCGGCGGGTCACGGAGCTGGGCGCCGTCCCCTTCGACCTGGAGCGGGCACCGCTGCTCAGGGCGACGCTGCTCACCATGGCGGCCGAGGAGCGGGTACTCGTCCTCGTCACCCACCACACCGTCGCCGACGGCCTCTCGCAGGACGTACTCGACCGCGACCTGGCGGAGTGCTACGCGGCCCGCCGGGCCGGGCGGGAGCCGGCTCCCCGGCCGAGGACCGCGCTGCGCCCGCGCGACCACGCCCGGTGGCAGCGCGCCACGGCCGGACACCCCGTGCTCGCGGCGGGGCTCGACCACTGGCGCTCCGTGCTCGCGGGCGCCCCGACCGAGACGCACCTGCCCACCCTCGGGCCGCGGCCCGCCTCCTTCAGCCACCTCGGCGGCCGGGTCGACCGCGGCACGGGCCCCGGACTGCGCGCGGCCGTGCGGCGGTTGGCCGAGGAGGCCGGCACCACCGGGTACGCGGTGTGCCTGCTGGCGCTCGCGCTCCTGGTGTCGCGGCGTACCGGACAGCGGGACGTCCTGATCGGGTCCCCCTTCTCGGGACGTCCGAGCCAGGAGGCCGAGGACGTCATCGGCTTCTTCACCAACACCGTGGTGATGCGGGTGACGCTCGACGGCACCACGGACCCGCTGCCGCTCCTCGCCGCCGTGGACGAACGGGTCCAGGAGGGCCTGGAGCACCAGTACGTCGCGTTCAACGACGTGGTGCGGGCGGTCGGCGCCCGGGCGGGCGCGTCCGGCCAGCCCCTCGTCCAGGTGGTCCTCGCCTACCAGGGGCCGCTGCGCCCCCGCGCCGCGCTCGAGGGCACCCGCGTGGTGCCGTGGCTCGTGGACAACGGCACGGCCAAGGCCGACCTGACGGTGGAGATCAACGAGGTCGGGGACGAGCTGGTGGTGGTCCTCCCCTACAGCGCCGACGTCATGGACCTGCCGACCGCTCGGAGCACGCTGGCCGAGTACCTGGACATCCTGCGTGAACTGACGGCCGCCCGGACGGACGACACGCGGTCCTGAGGTGCCGGCCGGTCCCCGCCGCGGGACCGGTCCGGCACGACCGGCACGCCGGCCGGTCCGTCCCTCCTGCCCATCCACCCGTGCGGAGGGCCCCTCCCAACCGACAAGCCAACCAGAGGGGAAGTCCAGTGGATCTATCCACGCTCCTTGCTCACCGCCTCGGCGCGGGCGGCGACCTGCCCGCCCTGGAGTCGGGTACGCGGACCTGGTCGTACGCCGACCTGGACCGGGTCACCCGGGATCGCGCCGCGCACCTGCGCAGGCGGTACCCGCGGGCCGTACGGGTGGCGACGGCTGGTGAGCACACCGCCGAGGCGCTGCTGTGGGCGCTGGCCGTGATGCGCGCGGGGCTGGTCTACACCCCGGTCAACCCGGGGCTGCCCCCGGAACGCGTGCGCGAGGCCATGCGCGTGGCCAGGCCCGACCTGGTGCTCCGCGGTACGTCCGAAGCCCTGCGCGAACCGGACGTCGGCGTGCCCGTGGTCGACGCGGACGAGCTGGCCGCCGAGGTGTCCCCGCCGGCCGACGGGGAGAGTCCGGCGTCCTGGCCCGTGCAGCGGACGGCGTACTCGGTGTTCACCTCGGGGTCGAGCGGGCTGCCGAAGCTGGTGAACGTCGGCCACCGGGGGATCGAGAACCTCTGCCGGGCGCAGACCCGCCTGTTCGGCATCGAACCGGGCGATCGTGTGCTCCAGTTCTCCTCGCTCGCCTTCGACGCCTCTCTCGCCGAGATCCTCGTGACGCTGTACGCCGGCGGGACCCTGGTCGTACCCGCGTGGGACGGCGGCTCGTGGGTGAACGCGGTGGGCACCCACCTGGCGGCGCACGGCTGCGACGTGATCACCGTGCCGCCGTCGGTGTACGCCCGCCTGCACGACGAGGCACGCAAGGCGATCGGCACGGTCGTCTTCGCGGGCGAGGCCCTGACCGAGGTGGAGTTCCGGGCAGCCGCGCGGTTCAGCCGGGTGCTCAACGCCTACGGTCCCACCGAGGGCACCGTGTGCTTCTCCGTCGCCGAGCCGAACCGGTTCACCACCTCCGTCGGCCGCCCCGTCGACGGGTACGAGGCCCGGGTCCACGACCGGACGCTGAGCACCTACGCCACCTCGGGACGCGGTGAACTCGTCATCGTCGGCGACGGGGTCGCCCTGGGCTATGAAGGCGTGGAGCGGGCGGACGGGCCGTTCACCACGGTCGACGGCCGCACCGCCTACCACACCGGCGACGAGGTGGAACTGCGCGACGGTGAGGTCTTCTACCTCGGCCGCCTCGACGACCAGATCAAGCGGCTCGGCCACCGGATCGCCCTCACCGACCTGGAGGGCAGGCTGTCCGGCCTGCTCGGATCGCGCGTCGCGGTCCTGACGCACGACGGCTCCCTGGTCCTCGCGCACACCGCGACCGGCCGGACGGAGGCGGAGCTGAAGAGCTGGCTGCGCGCACTGCTGCCGAAGTGGGAGGTGCCCGACCTCGTCCTCGCCGTGCCCGACATCCCGGTCACGCACACCGGCAAGGCCGACAAGGACGCCCTGCGTGCCCTCGTGGCGCGCGACGGCGCCGGCACGGGCGGCCCGGAGGCCGGGCAGGACATCGTGAGCGCCTCGGTGGAGGAAGTCCTCGGCACCCCGATCGCCCCCGACCTGTCGTTCTTCGACGCGGGCGGCGACTCCTTCGGGCTGGTGCAGCTCCAGGTGAAGCTGGCCCGGCACTTCGGCGAGGAGCGGGTGCGCAAGGCATTCGACCTGCTCAACTACGACTTCACGGTCGAGGGGTTCGTCGCCGCCCTGGGCGACCGGGCCGAGCCCGCGGCCTCCCCCGTCTCCTCCGTGTTCCGCGCGGTCTCGGCCGAGCTGGCCGGCCTGCCCGCGGCCCTCGCGGCCCTGCGGCGGGAGGCGGCCGGTGATCCGCGGGCGGTCACCGTCACCGGCGCCGGCGGATTCATCGGCGGGCACGTCCTCGACCGGCTGCTCGGCGGCGACCGGCCGCTGACCGTCGTCACCAGCGGCAACCCCCGGCGGCTCGTGGAGCGTCACCGCGCGCGCTTCGGCCGGGACGAGGCCGACTTCGCGGACGTGCGGTTCCTCACCTACGACGACCTGGGGACCAGCGCGGGCGACACCGGCGGCTGGGGCGCCGTCGTGCACTGCGGCTTCCAGGTGAACCACGTGCTGCCGCTGGAGCGGCACGTCAAGGACAGCGTCGCGAACACCCGGGCCCTGGTCCGGGCAGCGGCCGAGCGGGGCGCGCACCGCTTCGTGTTCGCCTCCGCCGCCTCCGTCGGCCAGGAGTTCCTGCCGTTCACCGAGGACGCCCTCGAGGCCGTCGGCGACCCGTACTCCCAGGCGAAGTTCGTGGCCGAGAGCTACGCCGGGGCGCTGGAGGGCGACCGCTGCCAGGTCGACATCGTCCGCCTCGGACTGGTGTACGGGCACACACCCGGTGACGCCGCCTTCCTCGACGACGACGTTTTCGCGAACCTGCTGCGGATCTCGGGGAAGCAGGGCGTCCTGCCGCGGCTGACCGGCCTGGTGCCGGTCTGCCACGTCGCCGATGTCACCGACTCGCTGCTGGCCGCCGCCGCCGGACGGGCCCCGGAACGGCGCTCCCTCCTGCTCCAGCGCACCTACGGCGTCGACGAGCTGCGCGCGGAGCTGGGGAACGTCCCGCTGGCCGATCCGCAGGAGTGGCTCGCCACCGTGACCGAGGCGGGCACCGCGGACACCCGCGTGCTGGCCGCTCTGCGGCTCTGGCTCGGCGAGCCGGGCTGGGCCGGGCCGGTGCGCACCACGTGCCGGCCGATCATCCGGGAACTCACCAAGACCTTGGAGATCTGACGCATGAGCCCTGATGTGGCGACCACCGTGGCCCCCGAGCAGCGCTGGGACCCGGGCGACCCCCTGGACCCGGCGTTCGTCGAGGACGAGACCGGCATCCGCGAGGAACTGCGCCGCGGCGACTTCAGCCGCTGGCGGCGCCCCGGCGGCCACGAACTGCGCGAGACGCTCACCGGCCAACCCGAGCGCCTGTTCCTCTTCCGGACCGGCGACCGCTGGTACGCCGGCTGCAAGACGATCTCCGACTACGTGCTCGACCAGGGCATGCCGGGAGTCTTCTGCAGCCGCGTCTACTGGTACAACGTGGTCGGCACGGTGAGTTCCGTGCGCACGTCCGACGCCGACGCCCGGATCGTGTTCGAGCCGCTGGACGAGGCGGGGCGGCGAGCCGCCTTCGACGCGATCACCCCGCTGACCGAGCTCGTCCACCCCTTCGCCAAGCAGCGCGACCCGGGCCGGGAGAAGACCAGCCGGCCCGACGGCTGGCTGGTCACCGAGGAGCGCGCCGCCTTCCTCGGCCTCGGGGAGGAGCACATCCGCGCGTACACCCGCGAGCGGTTCGCCCCCTGGCTCGACACCGTCGCCGGCGAGGTGCTCGCGTACGACCCGGCCTGCTCCACGGGCCAGTTCCTGTCCGAGTTCGCCGCCCTGGACCCGGCCCGCATCCGTACGGTGGGGCAGGACCTGAGCAGGCAGATGACCGAGTTCGCCGCCTCCCGCCTGGAGAAGGTGGTGTGCGGCGACGCGGCGGACCCCGCCGTCGAGCCGGGCGGCGCGGACATCCTGTTCAGCCGGTTCCTCAACTCCGAGGTCGTCTCCACCGCCCAGGCCAGGTCGATCCTGCCGGGGCTCGTCGGCACGCTGCGCCCCGGCGGCACCATGGTGCTGCTCGGCCACAGCCCCGTCCTGCTGGACACCGTGGACCTGGAGAGCTGCGGGCTGCGCGTCCGGCAGACCGTCGCGCGCCGGGACGACTTCCTCTTCCAGTACTACGTGTGCGAACGCGGAGCCTGATGTGACCCTGTCCCTCAAGAAGAACGTCATCGCGGAGCCGGCCGTCGCCGGCTGGTACGCCTGGTCGTACCTGCTCCCTCCGCACACCCTGGCGAAATACCTGAAGAACCACTACCGGAACATCGTCGAGTCCTACCTCGCCGACCCCGAGACCCACCGCACGGCACTGCGGCAGGCCCGCTTCCTCGGCGGCCCGTTCGTGCACGAGCGGGACGGCTCGTACGACCGGATCGGCGACTGGTACGCCACCGCCCGCGAACAGCAGGCCCCGCTGCTCGAACTCGCCGACGCCATCGACGAGCTGGAGCAGAAGATCCTGCCCGGCCAGGCCGGCGCGTCGATGGAGGAGGTGTACGGACGGCTGCCCGGGCCGCTGGCCGGGCGCGTGGAGCTGTTCTACAACCGGGACAACCGCACGCCCGACTACCGGTTCATCGAACCGTTCCTGTACGCCTCCCCGTACTTCGACCCCGCTCTCCAGCAGGTCAGGTTCTCCGAGATCCACCAGGACGCGCGCGAGTTCGCCCTGACCACCCCGGTCCTGGAGTACACCGACGAGCAGGTGCTGGTCTCGGTGCCGCTGGAGTCGGAGCTGCTGGACACCGTCTTCCGCGGCGGGCTCACCCCGGGGGAGCTGGACCGGGTGACCGCGGAGCTGGGCCTCGACGGGGAACGCGCCGCCGCCTTCCGGGGCTTCTTCGAGGAGGACCCGGCGCCCGCGGCGGCCTCAGGCCCGGCGGACCCCGGCGAGGACGTCATCGAATACGTGGGCCACGCCTGCGTGTTCGTCCGCCACCGGGGCACCACCTTCCTGGTCGACCCCGTGATCAGCTACAGCGGCTACTCGCGCGAGAGCGACGGCAGGTTCACCTTCGACGACCTGCCCGAACGCGTCGACTACGTGATGATCACGCACAACCACCAGGACCACATGCTCCTGGAGACCCTGATCAGGATCCGCCACCGGGTCGGCAAGGTCGTCATCGCCAAGTCCGCCAACTCCAGCCTCGTCGATCCCGACCTCAAGAGGGTGCTGGCCCGGCTCGGCTTCCGGGACGTCGTCGAACTCGACGACCTGGAGGCGCTCGACACCCCGGGGGGCACCATCACCGCGGTGCCGTTCCTCGGCGAGCACGGCGACATCCGGATCCGTACCAAGTGCGGCTGGATGCTGGACCTCGACGGCACCAGGGTGCTGTTCGCCGCGGACTCCACCAACGTCTCGCCCGAGCTGTACCCCCAGGTGACGGCCGCGCTCGGCCGGGTGCACACGGTGTTCATCGGGATGGAGAGCGTGGGCGCGCCGGTCAGCTGGCTCTACGGACCGCTCTTCCCCGAGAGGCTGGAGCGCCGGATCGACGCGGGCCGACGCCTCAAGGGGAGCAACTTCGAGCAGGCGGCGGCGATCGTCGACGCGCTCGGCGCCGACTCCGTCTACGTGTACGCGATGGGCCAGGAGCCCTGGCTCGGCGCGGTGATGTGCGTCGAGTACGACGAGACGCACCCGGCGATGATCGACAGCGACAAGCTGGTCGCGTACGTCAGGGAGCGGGGCGGCGCCGCGAAACGGCTGTTCCTCCACGAGAAGCTGGCGGTGCGCCCGTGAGCACCGGCAAGCAGCACGTCGTCCACGTGGGCTTCCACGCCTCCGAGGCGCACACCGCGGACTTCGACACCGACCACGTGACCGCCGTGATGCCCCGGGCGAGCGCCGCCCGGCTGCCCGCCGCCCTGGCGTCGAGGTTCGCCCGCATCGCGGTGCTGGACCTTCCGGACACGGACGACCTGGACACCTACGACCGGGCGGTGGACGGCATGCGCGACCTCGTCGCCGAGCTGGTCGCCGAGTTCGGCCCGCCCGCGGGGATCATCGGCCTCTACGAGCACACCACCTTGCCCGCGGCCCGGCTGCGCGAGCACTTCGGGGTGCCGGGTACCTCCGTGCGGACCGCGATCCGGTGCCGCGACAAGGTGCCGATGAAGCAGGCGCTGTCCGGCACGGGCATCCGCGTACCGAGGTTCCTCGCCGTGGGTCCCGGCACCGGGCGGGAGGAACTGGCCCGGTTCGCCGCCGGGCTGCCCGGCCGGATCGTGCTCAAGCCGCGGAGCCAGGGGGCGAGCATCGGCGTGCGCATCCTCGACGGCGCCGCGCAACTCCTCGCACTCGCCGAGGCCGGCGGCATCGAGGAGGGGTACGAGGCCGAGGAGTTCGTGGAGGGCTCCATCTACCACGTCGACGGCGTCGTCCGGGACGCGGAGCTGCGCTGGTTCTGCGCCTCCCGCTACCTCGACAGCTGCTTCGACTTCCAGCACGGCACCACCCCGCTGGCGGCGGTGACCCCCGACGATCCCGGACTCGTCGGCAGGATGCGGCGTTTCACCGAGACCGTGCTGCGCGCCCTGGAGCTGACGGACAGCACGTTCCACCTGGAACTGTTCCACACGCCCGGCGACGAGCTGGTCTTCCTGGAGATCGGCAACCGGTTCGGCGGCGCCGGCATCGGCTGGCACCAGCGCACCGTGTACGGCGTCGACCTGGCCCGGGAGGCGGCACTGGCCTGCCTGGGCCGGCCGTCGGAACTGGCCGCGCCCACCACCATGCTGGACCACCGGCAGGTGGGGTCCTCCGGCTGGCTGTACATGCCGGCGGTCGGCGGGACCGTCCGGGTCGTCGCCGTCACCGGACTCGACGAGCTCCCCGCCTCCGTGGTGGCCGCCGACACCCCGGCGGCCGGCGACGTCCTCGCCGCCGCCGGCCGGACCTGGCCCACCGCCGGAGGATTCCTGGTCACGGGGGAGTCCGCGGCCGCGGTGGAGCGGGACATGGACCGGATCATCCACACCTACACACTCGAAACGAAGGCAGGGGACTAGTGGCCCGCACGAAACTCGGCACGCACATCGGAGTGGTCGTCGACGACTACCGGCTGGACCCGGCCGACCCGGGGCTCCGCGACTTCGTCACCGAACTGCTGCTCCAGCACAAGGTGGTGTTCTTCAAGGGCCAGCACCTCGACCGCCACACCTTCATGCAGGTCGCGAAGCGGCTCGGCCGGACCGAGGTGCACCCGTTCATCTCCGAGGACGAACCCGTGGTGCACGGCATCTCGCCGTTCCAGCCCTACCACGAGTACCCGGAGATCACCGGCATCTACCACGACGAGAAGCACACCGGGAACCTCAACGCCTGGCACAGCGACCTCAACTGGCGCGAGGTCCCGACCTTCGGTTCGATCCTCCGCGCCGTCGAGATCCCGCCGCGGGGCGGCGACACGTGCTGGGCGAACATGGCGGCGGCGTACGCCTCGCTCGCCGACGAGGTCAAGGAGCAGCTGGAGGGGCTGCGCGTCGTCCACGACTGGATGCAGATCTACTTCCCCGCGTTCGACGGCAACGACGAGGCGCTGAGCCGCATGCGGGAGAAGTACCCCGCGCAGTCCCACCCGCTCGTCCTCACGCACCCCTTCACCGGCGAGAAGTCCCTCTTCTCGAACAAGGTCTCGGGCGTCCGTATCGAAGGTCTCGACGAGGCCGAGAGCAAGCGGATTCTGGATATGGTGCACCTCTTGGCGTGGCGTCCGGAATTCCAGTGCCGTTTCTCCTGGGAGGAGGGTGATGTGGCGATCTGGGACAACCTGGCAAGCCAGCATTACGCCGTCTCCGACTACTGGCCGCACGTCCGCAAAATGGAACGCATCACTCTCGAAGGCGAGCCGATCAAGTGAGTACTCAAGTCATCGTCCTGAATGGCGGGTCCAGCTCCGGCAAGAGCGGAATCACCCGCTGTCTGAAGGCGATCCTGCCCCACCCGTGGATCAACCTCGGCGTCGACGACCTGATCGACCGGCTGCCGCCGTCCCTGATCGAGAACGGATCCGGCGTCGAATTCGGGAAGCAGGGCGAGGTGGTGCTCGGTGACGGCTTCCGCGAGATGGAGGAGGCGTGGACGAAGGGCGTCGCCGCCATGGCGCGCGCCGGGGCACGGATCATCATCGACGACGTATTCCTCAGCGGACGGGCCTCCCAGGAACGCCTGCGCGCCCACCTGGAGGGCCTTGAGGTGCTCTGGGTCGGCGTGCACTGCGACCCCGAGATCGCGGCCGGCCGCGAGATCGCCCGGGGCGACCGGGTCATCGGGATGGCCGCGTCGCAGGCGGAGATCGTGCACAAGGGCGTGGTCTACGACATCGAGGTCGACACCAGTCACACCGAGTCGCTGGATTGCGCACGCGCCATCGCCGCGCGCGTGAGCTGACCCCCTTCGGTGAGCACGCCCGCGCCGGCGGGCGTGCTCACCGCCGCGATCCGGACGGAATGAGGAGACGGAGCATGGACAGTGCGGGAACTGACGGGCCGGACACGGCCCCGGCCGTGCCGCGCCCGCCGGGGCGGCCGCCGGCGCAGGAGACGTGGAGCAAGTTCTGGCTGCTGACCTCCGCGGCGTCGGTCTCCGAGCTGGGCAACACCTTCCTGCACCTGGCGATGCCGTGGACCATCCTGGCCAGTACCGGGTCCGCGCTGATGGCCGCGCTCAGCCTTGGCGTGCAGTACCTGCCGTTCGTCGCGTCGCCCCTGCTGGGCACGCTGATCGACGGCTACGAGCGCCGCATGGTCTTCATGGTCTCCGAACTGGCGCAGGGCCTGCTCATCGCCCTCACCCCGTTCCTGCTCATGGCGGGCCGGGTCGAACTCGTGCTGGTGGTCCTCCTGGTCGCCGGCTGCGGCACCGTGACCTCCAACCTGACCAGCGACTTCAGCCTGCTGCCCATGCTCGCGCCGGAGGACCGGCTCACCGAGGCGTACAGCAGGTTCGGCGCCGCCACGGAGCTGGCCCGCTGCGCCGGGCCCGCGGTCGCGGGCCTCGTCCTCGCCGGGGTCGGCGGGTACTGGGCGTTGTGGATCGACGCCGCGACCTTCCTGGTCACCGCGGCGGTCGCGGCCGTACTGCCGCCCGGTGAGAAGCCGGTCGTCGAACGCGGATTCCTGCGTATGCAGATCGAGGGCTTCCGGAGCTTCAGGAAGATCCGGGGCGTGCCACGGCTCACCGCGGTGCTCTCGGTGTACAACCTGGGCGCGGGCGCCGTACCGCCCGTCATCCTGGTCCTCGCCGCCGGCACCTGGGGCTGGTCCAGTGGCTGGGCGGGCGCGGTGCTGGCCGCCGGGGCGGGCGGCAGCGCCCTCGGCTCCTGGCTCGGCGGCCGGCTCCTGCCGGGCGCGCCGGCGGAGCGGCGCATCCGCTTCTGGTTCCTGGTGTGCGCCGTCGCCTCCGCCGCCCTCCTCGCCCCGTGGGAGGGGGTCGTGGTGGCGGGTTTCTGCGCCCTCATGGCCGGCGAGGGCGGCATGAACGTCACCACGAACGAATACCGCTTCCGGGCGATACCCGAGGAGGTCTCGGGCCGGGTCAACGCGGTGATGCGGGCCTTCATCCTGGGCGGTGCCGCCCTGTCCTCGGTGCTGCTCGGCTGGTCCGTGACATTGCCGGAACAGGTGCTGCGATTCGCTCCGGCCCTGGTCACGTCCGTCCTGGCGGTCCTGCTGTGGACGGCGGCGCGGAGCCTGCGCGGGGGCGGGCGGACCGACCCGGAGAGGACGGCCTAGGCCTGCGGGCCCCGAAGGGTGGTGTTGCCCCCGTGCCGCGCCACCGTCCTGACAGCACGTCGCGAGAGGAATGCGCATGCTCTACATGTTCGCCTTCGACAAGGTCGGCATCGTGGTGGGGGACCTGTACTTCGTCGATCCCGAACCGCTGAAGGGCCAGGAGAGCCCCGAGCACGGGGTCCGCCTGGAGCTGCGGCTGGTCGAGCAGGGCGAGCTGGTGGACTCCGTCTACGCCGCCTACCCGATCGCCGTGGACCGGCCGGTGTGGCGGGCCGACTTCCTGGAATCGGTCGACGGCAGGCCCGGGAGCTTCGACCGGACCCACCACCACCCCGCGTTCACCGGCTGGGACCCGGGCGACCGGGTGTTCGTCCGCGAGCTGTCCGCGGACCCGCTGGGCTGGCTGGGGGACCGGCTGGCCGATCTCGACGGCCTCCTGGAGACGGCCGGCTTCCCCGCCGGCACGGCCGGTCCGGACGATGCCGCGGAACTCCGCAGGGCGGCGCCCGAGATCGTGGACGCGACCCGCAGGCTGCTCGACCGGGTCCGGGCGGGCGAGCTGGGGAACCGGCCGGAGGGTCCGACGCCCGACCCCCTCCCGGGGCAGCAGCAGGCGCTGGTCCGCTCCGGCTGGCTGTGAGCCGCGCGGGGGCCGGTCACCGGACCCCGGACGGCCGGCCCCGCGGTCCGTCAGTAGCCCTCCGGGCCGATCACGTTGGCGAGCGGCGCACCGGTGGCGTAGCGGACCAGCTGGGCCCTGGCCAGGGCCATGGCCCTGGCCGGCGGTGTGCCGTTCGACCCCGCGGTGTGCGGCGTCAGCAGCAGCCCGGGAGCGGACCACAGCGGATGACCGGCCGGCAACGGCTCCGGGGCGGTCACGTCGAGTGCCGCGCACAGCCGGCCGCCGTACAACTCGGCGACCAGCGCGTCGGTGTCGACGAGGCCGCCGCGGCCGGCGTTCACCAGCAGGGCCCCGTCCGCCATCCGGCTCAGGAAGGCGGCGTCCACCAGGCCCGTGGTGGACGCGGTCAGCGGCAGCAGGAGGACCACGATGTCCGCCTCGGGCAGCAGCCCGGGCAGCTCGTCCACTCCGTGCACGCCCGCCCGCGCCCGGCGGGCCACGGCGGTGATCCGGGCGCCGAACCCGGTCAGGACCGGGGCGAGCGCCGAGCCGAGCGAGCCGTACCCGACGAGCAGCACGCGCTTGCCCTCCAGCGTGTCCGTGTGCGTGTAGTCCCAGCGTTCCTCGCGGCGGGCCCGCTCGAACCGGGGCAGCCGCAGCAGATGGGACAGGACGACACCGGTGACCCACTCGGCGACCGCACGGTCGTACGCGCCCCGGGCGTTGCACAGCACGACGCCTTCCGGCACGTACGGCCTGATCCACTCCACGCCGGCGGACTCGAGCTGCACCAGCCGCAGCCGGGGCAGCTCGGCGAACCGGGACAGCCGGTCGCCGCCGACCCCGTAGGGCGGGACGATCACCTCCACCGTGTCGGCCGACGCCGGGAGTTCGGCCTCTCCGCGCCACACGTCGGCCCGGAACCCCTCGGGGAGTCCGCCCATGAGGGCCTCGGAATCGGGAGCCGGCAGCCATACGGTGATCACGGCCGGCCTCCCCGCCGGGGCCCGGCCGCCTTGTCCGCCGTGCGCGGGGGAAATATTTCGGCAAATTCGGCAAAGGGGGATGCGGGGTTCCCCGGATTTTTCGGTGCCTGAAGATCCATGTACCGAACATTAGCGTTCCTTATGCGGGTGCCGCCATGTCACAGGGGGAGTCCGCGTCCGGGGATTTCCGTTCAAACAAGGCGGTTCCGGACGGCCGGGTAATGGTGCCCGTCCGGATTTCCGGGCAATAGCGCCAGCCGTTGACATGCCTTCGGGGCGCCGGTAAGAATCAGGCGGTGGAGAACTTGTCCGGTGCGGTCGGCAATCGTCCTCCGACGCATTCGCGGCAACTCCGCGTCCGGTCGCGGAATTCGTCCCTCCGATTCATTCCGGCCAGTAACCGCAATCCGTGAACGGCGCGGCTGTCCCCTCCCCGGACCGACCGGGGCCCCACGCACCGCCGCGTCCGGCAGCCGCCGTACGGCGTCCGGGCGCGCGGTGCCCCGTACCCGGAGCCGGTCCCGCGCCCACGGCCCGCCCCGCGTCCACAGCTCGTCTCCGTACAGACCGAAGGAACCGTCATGACAGAGCCGGCCGTCCAGACCCCGGAGCCCGACGCGCAGGACATGCCGGTCCTGCTGCTCGTCGGCAGCGGGTACCGCCCCTACCGCGAGTACATCCTGGCCGCGGTCTCGCGGCACTACCGGCTCTGGCTGCTGGACTCGGCCGAGGCGACCTGGCAGCTGGCGTACTGCGTCGGGGCCACCCGCGTCGACACCCGGGACGCGGACGCGGTGCGCGAGGCGGCGCTGTCCGTCGCCGGGACCCACCCGGTCGTGGGGGTCTTCACCTACGACGAGACGCAGGTCGTCTTCTGCGCCCGGCTCGCGCAGGACCTCGGGCTGCCCGGCAGCCCGCCCGAGACGCTCGCCAACTGCCGTGACAAGTCGGCCACGCGGGCCGTGCTCACCGCCGCCGGCGTGCCCCAGCCCGCGTCCTTCACCGTCACCACGGCCGAGGAGGCCCTCGAGGCGGCGGGGAAGATCGGCTACCCGGTCATCGTCAAGGCGCGTGCCATGGCCGCCAGTTTCGGCGTCGTCCGTGCGGACGGCCCCGCGGACATCGCCGCCGCCTTCGCCGCGGCCGACGGCGCCGACTTCATGAACCTGCCGAGATACCCGGCCAACGTCCTGGTGGAGGAGTTCCTGACGGGGCCGGAGATCAGTGTCGACGCCGTCATCCACGACGGCGAGGTCACCCCGACCGTCATCGCCCGCAAGCGGCTCGGCCTCGAACCGTACTTCGAGGAGACCGGCCATGACGTCGACGCGGGCGATCCGCTGTTCCAGGACGAGGAACTCCTCGGCCAGCTCCGCGACATCCACCGCGCCCTCGGCTTCGTCCACGGCGCCACCCACTCCGAGTTCAAGCTGACCCCCGCGGGCCCGCGCCTGGTGGAGGTCAACGCCCGGCTCGGCGGCGATCTCATCCCCTACCTCGGCACGCTGGCCACGGGCGTCGACCCCACGGTCGCCGCGGCGCACGCCGCGGCCGGCCGCAGGACCGACCTCACCCCGAAGCACCGCAAGGCCGCGGCCGTCCGGTTCCTGCTGCCCGAGGGGCACTGCCGGACCGTGGAGGTCGTCGTCCACGACGACCGGTTCGGACCGACGATCCACGAGACGGGCATCACCGTGGAGCCGGGGGACGAACTCGACCTGCCGCCCGCCGCGTTCCTCACCCGCTACGCCCACGTCATCGCGGTGGGGGACGAGGCGGGCCAGGTCCTGGAGGACCTCCGGGAGCCCGAGCGCCTGGTGGAGCTGCGTGCCGAGGCCCTGCCCGACTGATCCTCCGACGAGAACGGGGACCCCTCATGACCAGTGTTTCCGAGCAGCTCGACGGCACCGCGGCCCCGTCGTCCGCGGCGCTCGGCGACGTCCGGCTGGACACCGCCGGGCTGCACGCCTCGGTGAGCGATCCGACGCTGACGGCGATGACGCTGCTCAACGACATCGCCGGCCGGCACCCGGACGCCGTCTCCTTCGCCGCGGGCCGCCCGTACGAGGGTTTCTACGAGATCGCCGCGCTCGGCGACCACCTGGCCGCCTTCGAGCGGCACCTGGTGGACGAGCTGGGCCTCGGCCCCGAGGCCGTGCGGCGGACCTTCTTCCAGTACGGCCGCACCAAGGGGCTGATCCACCACCTCATCTCCCGGCACCTGGCGAACGACGAGCGGCTGGCCGTGGACCCCGAGTCGGTGCTGGTGACCACCGGCTGCCAGGAGGCGATGGTCCTGGTGCTGCGGGCGCTGCGCCGCGACGACCGCGACGTGGTCCTCGCCGCCTACCCCTCGTACGTCGGTTTCCTCGGCGCGGCCCGGCTCGTCGACATGCCCGTGCGACCGGTCGCGGAGGGGCCGGGCGGGATCGATCTGGCCGATCTGGCGGAACAGATCCGCCGCGCCCGGGCCGAGGGGCTGCGCCCGCGCGCCTGCTACGTGGTCCCCGACTTCGCCAACCCCAGCGGCGTCAGCATGTCGGAGGCCGACCGCCGCGGCCTGCTGGAGCTGGCCGCCCGGGAGGACGTCCTGGTGCTGGAGGACAACCCGTACTCGATGTTCCACGGGGGCGAGGGCCGGCTGCCCACCCTGAAGTCCCTGGACACCGGGCACCGCGTGGTCTATTTCGGGTCCTTCGCGAAGACCGCCTTCGCGGGGGCGCGCGTGGGCTACGTGGTGGCCGACCAGCCGATGACCGGCGGCGGACTCTTCGCCGACGAGCTGGCGAAACTCAAGAGCATGCTCACGCTCAACACGTCCACGGTCGCCCAGGCCGTCGTGGGCGGGTTCCTGCTGAGGAACGAGTGCAGCGTGGAGCGCGCCACCGTGCGGGAGGCCCAGGTCTACCGCGACAACCTGCGGACCGTGCTCACCGGCCTCCGCGGACACTTCGGCGAGGACGGCCCGCTGCGCGGGTCCGGGGTCTCGTGGAACCAGCCGGCGGGCGGCATGTTCGTCGTCGTCACCCTGCCCTTCCGCGCGGACGACGCCCTGCTCGAGTACTCCGCCGAGCGCTTCGGTGTGCTGTGGACACCCATGCACCACTTCTACGCGGGGGACGGCGGATCGCACCAGATCCGGCTGTCCTTCAGCGTCCTGTCGGCCGAGCTGATCGACGTGGGGCTCGGCCGGCTGGCCGCGCTCGTCGCCGACCGCGCCTGATCCGACGCGCACGACCATCCGATCGCCACACCCTGGGGGAGACAACGTGGTACCGCAGACACCCAGATCCGTCATGCCCCGCCCCGGCGGAACGAGCCGTGGAGGAGCGGCGTGACGGCCACCGCGCCAGGACCCGGGACCCGGCCGAGGACCGGCCAGGACGGCAGCCTCCGGCGCGAGCTGGGCTTCCGGAGCCTGACGGGTGTGGCGTTCGGCGGCATCATCGGCTCCGGCTGGCTCTTCGGCTCCTTCTACGGAGCCCAGGCCGCGGGCCCCGCGGCGGTGATCTCGTGGGTGATCGGCGGTGCCGCGCTGACCCTGATCGCCCTGGTCCTCATCGAGCTGGGCGCCGGCAGCCCGGAGGCCGGCGGCATGGTGCGGTGGCCGCTGCTGGCGAACGGACCGCTCGCGGGCACGCTCATCGGCTGGTCCATGCTCCTCGCGGTCGCCAGCACGATGGCCGCCCAGGCCTCCGCCATCGTGCAGTACGCGAACCGGTACCTGCCGGGGGTGTACGAGGACGACGCGCTGACCGTCAGGGGCCGGCTGGCCGGAGCGGCGCTGCTGCTGTCGCTGGTCGTCCTCAACTGGTTCGGGGTCAGACTCTTCGCCCGGCTGAACCTGCTGGTCACCGTGGTCAAGCTGGCCGTGCCGCTGCTCACGGTCGTGGCGCTGCTGCTGTCGAGCTTCCACCCCGGGAACGTCTCGGCGGGCGGTGGTTTCGCCCCCTACGGGTGGTCGGCCCCGCTGACCGCGATCGCGAGCGCGGGCATCGTCTACGCCATCGACGGCTTCGCCTCCCCGATCGAACTGTCCGCCGAGGCCAAGAACCCCCGGCGGGACATACCCCGCGCGGTGCTGACCGCCATCGGGCTCTCCGTGCTCCTGCACGTCGTGCTCCAGCTGACCTTCGTCTTCGCCGTGCCGACGGAGAGCCTCGGCTCCGGCTGGCGCGGACTGACCTTCGCCTCCCCCTTCGGCGAGCTGGCGCTGCTGCTCAACCTCGGCTGGCTGGCCACGGTCATCTACGCCGACGCCGTGTTCTCGCCCGGCGGCTCCACGTACGTGACGGTCGCCGCGGGCAGCCGGGAGACCTACGCGGTGGCCAGGAACGAGGCGCTGCCGCGGCGCTTCTCCGCCGTGTCGGAGCGATCGGGCGTGCCGCGGAACGCCATGGCCCTCAACTACGTCCTGAGCCTGGTCGTCCTGCTGCCGTCCAGCGGGTGGCGCGACATCATCACCGTCGTCGGCGCGCTGGCCCTCCTCGGTTACTCGCTGTGCTCCGTGGCCGCGGGCACGTTCCGCGTCGCCGCCCCCGAGCGGCTGGCGGGCTGGGTCCGCGGCCTGGGATGGATCGCGCCGGCCGGCTTCGTGGTCGCCTCGGAGCTGGTGTACTGGTCCGCCTGGGAGAACCTGCGGATGGCGCTGCCCGAGCTGCTGGCCGCCGTGCTGGTCTTCGCCGTACTGCGCCGCGGCCGGCTCGACGTCAAGGCCGAACTGCGCACCGGTGCCTGGCTCCTCGGCTACCTCGTGTGGCTGCTGCTGCTGTCGGCCCTCGGCACCTTCGGAGGCTCGGGCGCCATCCCGGCGCCCTGGGACACGGTGCTGGTGGCCCTGTGCGCCCTGGGCACCTACCGGTGGGGCGTGTCCTCGGGCGTGGCGTACCTGCGGCGCTGACCGCACCGCGCGCGCGTCACCCCGCCGCGGGGGGCACCGGGTCCTCCCGGTGCCCCCCGCGGCGCCGTTCCCGCACGCCCCGGCGCCGCCCGGCACCACCACCGGCCCGGCCGGGGCGCTCCGCTCAGCGGGCGATGTCCGCGAACCCGGGGATGTCCTCCGGCCGTCGCGCCCCCGGCCCCACGTACCGGGCCGAGGGCCGCACCAGACGCCCCGTCCGCTTCTGCTCCAGGATGTGCGCCGACCACCCGGCGGTCCGGGCACACGTGAACATCGACGTGAACATGTGCGCCGGCACCTCGGCGAAGTCCAGCATGATCGCGGCCCAGAACTCCACGTTGGTGGCCAGCACCCGGTCCGGCCGCCGGTTGTGCAGCTCCTCCAGCGCGGCCTTCTCCAGCGCCTCGGCCACCTCGAACCGCGGCGCCCCCAGCTCCCGCGCCGTCCGCCGCAGCACCCGCGCCCGCGGGTCCTCGGCCCGGTACACCCGGTGCCCGAAGCCCATCAGCCGCTCACCGCGGTCCAGGGTCCGCTTGACGTACGCCTCCGCGTCGCCCGTCCGCTCGATCTCCTCGATCATGCCCAGCACCCGGGACGGCGCACCGCCGTGCAGCGGCCCGGACATCGCGCCCACCGCGCCCGACAGCGCGGCGGCGACGTCCGCGCCGGTGGAGGCGATCACCCGGGCCGTGAACGTCGACGCGTTCATGCCGTGCTCGGCGGCGGACGTCCAGTAGGCGTCCACGGCCGCCACGTGCCTGGGGTCCGGCTCCCCGCGCCAGCGGATCATGAACCGCTCGACCACCGAGTTCGCCTTGTCGATCTCGCGCTGCGGCACCATCGGCAGCCCCTGCCCGCGCGCGGACTGGGCGACGTACGACAGCGCCATCACGGCGGCCCGCGCCAGGTCCTCCCGGGCCTGCCGCACATCGATGTCCAGCAGCGGCCGCAGCCCCCACACGGGGGCGAGCATGGCGAGCGCGGACTGCACGTCCACGCGGATGTCACCGGAGTGCACCGGGATCGGGAACGGCTCGGCGGGCGGCAGCCCCGGATTGAAGGCCCCGTCGACCAGCAGCCCCCACACGTTCCCGAACGAGACGTGACCGACGAGATCCTCGATGTCGACGCCCCGGTACCGCAGGGCGCCGCCCTCCTTGTCCGGCTCGGCGATCTCCGTCTCGAACGCGACGACTCCCTCGAGCCCGGGTACGAAATCGGACATCAGGCGGCTCCTCGTGAAGTGCGGGCGGCGGTCACCCCGGTGATGCCCCGAACTGCCGGCGGTCACCCGTGGTCAACCCAACCGCAAAGGGACCAGCACGATAACCCCCGGTGCCACAGTTGGGGAGACCACGCGACACTGAGTGCCATAGCGTTCGATACGGCAAGATGACCGCGTGACCGACCGCGACCCGTCCCTGGACCCCGTGCTCGACCCGGCCGCCATGCGCAAGCAGTACCGGGCCGACGGCCTCACCGAACAGGACCTCGCCAGCCACCCGATGGACCAGTTCTCCCGCTGGTTCGAGGACGCCGCGCGGGCGGCGCTGCACGGCACGCTCTACGAGCCCAACGCGATGGTCGTCTCCACGGCGGACGCGACGGGCCGCCCCAGCTCCCGCACGGTCCTGATGAAGCACTACGACACCGACGGCTTCGTCTTCTACACCAACTACGGCTCCCGCAAGGCCCGTGACCTCGGGGAGAACCCGCACGTCGCGCTGCTCTTCCCGTGGCACCCGCTGGCCCGCCAGGTCATCGTCACCGGCACCGCCCGGCGCACCGGCCGCGACGAGACCGCCGCCTACTTCCGCACCCGCCCGCACGGCTCCCAGCTGGGCGCCTGGGCGAGCGCCCAGTCCACGGTGATCGCCTCCCGCACCGAACTGGACACGGCCTACGCGGCCCTGGAGACCCGCTACCCGCAGGACGAACAGGTCCCGGTCCCGCCGCACTGGGGAGGCTTCCGCGTCGCCCCCGAGACGATCGAGTTCTGGCAGGGCCGCGCCAACCGCCTGCACGACCGCCTGCGCTACGTCACCCGGCCCGACGGCACCTGGAGGGTCGAGCGGCTCAGCCCCTGAGGACGCAGACGACCCGCGGGCTGGGTTCCTCGAAGAGGAGCCGGCCGGACGTGCCGGCAGCCCGCGGGTCGGGTGACTGCTTGAGATTGGGCCGGCTGCACGCGTCGCGTGCGGGTCCGGCACCGCACATGGTGTGGTGACGGGCCGCTAGCCCGCAGCCACCTCACGCGTCCGGTTGTCATACATCTGCCGAACCACCTCCCTTCTCGTGTACCCCACACCCTAGGAAGCGTCCGAGGACCGCTCAACTGTTTTTTCCGGCACGTCCTGCCCGCCGCCCCCCGGCGCGGGCTCGCGGCCGGTACGTCCTGGGCGGGGAGTGGGAGGAGTGGGTGGACCTGCGGCTCCCGCCGGACGGCCGGGCGTATTGATCTTGGCAATCTTGCGGGAACAGTATGTGGGGTGCGTCACGTTCCAGTTGAATGAAGGCCAGTGAGCGAATCGAGCGCCGTACACATGTGCGCTGACGCAGCCTCCAGGGGGTCCAGGTGAGTGCTTCGCGGCGGAGTGGGACCACGGACGAGCTGGGGCCGGACGAGCCCGGCGAGCCGGGCTCGGACCTGCTCGCCGCCCTGCTCGACGGGATGGACGCGGCGCTGTGCGCGTTCGACGCCGACGGGGTCGTCACGCACTGGAACCGGGAGGCCGAGCGCATCCTCGGCTGGACGGCCGCCGAGGCCGTCGGACGGCACGGGTTCGCCGGCTGGGCGGTGCGCAGCGCCGACGCCGAGGAGGTGCAGGCGCGGCTGCTGTCGGCGATGCACGCGCCGGGCCGGCAGGTGCACGAGTTCGCGCTGGTGACCAAGGACGGCGGGCGGGTGCTGGTGCGCACGCAGTCCGCCGCGGTGCGCGGGCCCGAGGGGAAGCCCGCCGGGGTGTACTGCGCGTTCAGCGAGGTGCACGCGCAGATCGACCTGGAGCGGTCGATCGCGCTGAGCGAGGCGCTGTTCGAGGACGCGGCCTGGGGCGTGGTGCTCGTCGACGCCGATCTGCGGCCCGCCGTCGTGAACGCGTACGCGGCCCGGGCGCTGGGGGTCGGACGGACCTCGGCGCTCGGCCGGCCGCTGGGCGAGCTGCTGGCGCGGGGCGTGGAGGAGCTGGAGGCCGCGCTGACGCACGTGCTGGCCGAGGGCGCGCCGCCCGCGCCCGCCGAGATGTGGGTGGCGGTGCGGACGCCGGAGGGCGAGCGGCGGCGCTGCTGGCGGAGCGGGTTCCTGCGGCTGGCCTCGCCGCTCGCGGAGGAGCCGGTGCCGCTGGGCGTGGCCTGGCTGTTCCAGGACGTCACGGAGGCCCGGCAGGGGCAGCAGGAGGCGGCCCTGCTGCGGTTCCGGTCCAACCAGCTGCACCGCGCGGCCCGGGCCGCCGCCGAGTGCGAGGACCCGGCGGAGGCGGTCACCGTCCATCTGGACTTCGCCCTCGCCGGCTTCGCCGACCACGCCCTCATCGACCGGCTGGCGGACGCCCCGAGCGCGGGGGCGGACGCGGAGAGCGTCGGGCGCGGGGCGGAGGAGGGTCCGGTGCGGCTGGTACGGCTCGCCGCCACGCCCGCCGGGGCACCGGGGCCGAGCCTGCTGACGGGCGCGGCCGGGCTGCCGGTGTGCTACCCGGACGGGCACCCGGCGCTCCAGAGCGTGCGGCGGGCCGGGTCCGTGCGCGCGGACGCCGGTTCGGTGTCGGCCGAGCGGGCGCGGGAGTGGGCGCTGGAGCGGCAGTGGCCCGGCGACGCGGTGTACGCGCTGTGCGCGGTGCTGCGCAGCCGGGGGCGGACGCTGGGTGTGGTGACCTTCCTGCGCGGCGTCGGCCGCAGCCGGTTCGAGCGGTCCGACACGGCCTACGCGGAGGACGTGGCGGCCCGGATCGCGACGGCGCTGGACCTGGCGGAGACGGCGGCCGGGCGGGACGCCTCCCGGTAGCCGGACCGGCCGGTCCGGCGGCGGCGGGAGACGCGGCCGGTTCAGCGGCGGTAGAAGATCCGGTCGCCGTACTCCGTCATCACCCGGCCGTTCCACTCGTGACCGCCGTCGACGTTGCCGGAGCGCAGCAGCGGGGGTTCGATGCCGCGGTCGGCGAGGGCGGCGGCGGTGGTCGCCATGACGGCCTGCATCAGGGCGGTGGTGACGACCGTGGAGGCGGGGGCGAAGGGCGCCGGGATGGTGTCCAGGGTGAGTTCAGCGTCGCCGACGGCGATCTTCGAGTCGAGGACGACGTCGCAGTGGTCCTTGAGGAAGGTGCCGGAGGCGTGCCGGGACGTCGTCTCGGTGGCGTACGCCACCGAGGTCATCCCGATGACCTTCAGACCGCGGGCGCGGGCGCCCAGGGCCATCTCCACGGGCAGGGCGTTGCGGCCGGAGAGGGAGATGATCACGAGGGCGTCGCCGGTGCGGACGGGGGAGGTGTCGAGGACGGCCGAGGCGAGGCCGTCGACCCGCTCGAGGGCGGAGCCGAGGGTGGCGGGGGTGACGTCGACGCCGACGACACCGGGGACGGCGAGCAGGTTCATCAGGGCGAGGCCGCCGGCGCGGTAGACGACGTCCTGCGCGGCCAGCGAGGAGTGCCCGGCGCCGAAGGCGAACAGGCGCCCGCCGGAGGCGACGGTGTCGGCGAGCAGGGTGCCGGCCGCGGTGATCGCTTCGGCCTCCTCGTCGCGGACCCGTTGCAGCAGGCCGATGGCGGCGTCGAAGAACAGGTCGGCAGGCGTGCCGTCGCTCATGCGGTGCCCCTTCGCAGCGTCTGTGTCGCGGATCACGGTGCGGTCTGGACCATCGCGGTGTCAATACGGCCGGGCGGGTCGGTGCCGGTGCCGCCGGGGAGCGTGAGGCGTCCTGGGCCTGCCGTTTCCCCGGTGTTCTCGCGGTGCCGCCCGGTTGTCGGTGGGATCCGGCAGAATTGAGTCAGGGCCAGCGCACGCGCCGGGCTGCCGGCTGAGGTAATCGAGGGGCACGTATGTCCGGACTGATCGACACCACGGAGATGTATCTCCGCACCATCCTCGAGCTCGAAGAGGAAGGCGTCGTCCCCATGCGCGCCCGCATCGCGGAGCGGCTGGACCAGAGTGGGCCGACGGTGAGCCAGACGGTGGCGCGGATGGAGCGCGACGGTCTGGTGTCCGTGGCCAGCGACCGGCACCTGGAGCTGACCGAGGAGGGGCGCCGGCTGGCGACGCGTGTGATGCGCAAGCACCGGCTGGCCGAATGCCTGCTGGTGGACGTGATCGGGCTGGAGTGGGAGCAGGTGCACGCGGAGGCCTGCCGCTGGGAGCACGTGATGAGCGAGGCGGTGGAGCGGCGGGTGCTGGAGCTGCTGCGGCACCCGACCGAGTCGCCGTACGGCAACCCGATCCCGGGCCTTGAGGAGCTGGGCGAGAAGGACGGGGCGGACCCGTTCCTCGACGAGGGCATGGTCTCGCTGGCCGACCTGGACGCGGGGGCGGACGGCAAGACGGTCGTCGTCCGCCGGATCGGCGAGCCGATCCAGACGGACGCCCAGTTGATGTACACGCTGCGGCGGGCGGGTGTGCAGCCCGGCTCGGTGGTGAGCGTGACGGAGTCGCCGGGCGGTGTGCTGGTGGGCAGCGGCGGCGAGGCGGCCGAGCTGGAGGCGGACGTCGCCTCGCACGTGTTCGTCGCCAAGCGCTGAGACGGGAAGGGGCCCCGGCGCCGTGCGGCGCCGGGGCCTGTCCTCCCCTGTGCTGACCCGGAGCCCCGAGCTCTCAGGGTCATCCCCCACGGACCGGCTTTTCCCCGAGCGGTCCGCCTCTCGCCTGTAGAGATCCCCTCCGATGCGGCGATCATTCACGGAGAGGTGTCACTCGAACGAGCGGTGTTGTCGGCGGAGACCGTATTTTCGAATAAGCATTCGATAATCTGAGGCTGGACGACGCGGCAAGCGGAGCTTGGGGGGTGCCAGGCCGATGGCACGGCGTATCGATGTGACGGGAGCGGACGGGGTGCGCCTGGCCGCCTGGGAGTACGCCGGCCCGCCGGAAGCGGAGGCGGAATCCGGCGCTCCGGGCGCGCTGCTGCTGCACGGTCTGATGGGCCGCGCCTCCCACTGGGCGGCCACCGCCCGCTGGCTCTCGGGGCGCCACCGTACGGTCGCGCTCGACCAGCGCGGGCACGGCGGGAGCGAGAAACCCGGGCCGGCCGCGTACAGCCGCGCGGCCTACGTCGGGGACGCCGAGGCCGCCGTCGAACAGCTCGGCCTCGGCCCCGTCCTGCTCATCGGCCACGCCATGGGCGCGCTGACCGCCTGGCAGCTCGCCGCCAAGCGCCCCGACCTGGTGCGCGGCCTGGTCATCTGCGACATGCGGGCCTCCGCGCTCGGCGCGGCCTCGCAGCGCGCGTGGGCCGAGTGGTTCCGCTCCTGGCCCGTGCCCTTCGCCGGCCCGGCCGGCGTGCGCGAGTGGTTCGGCGCGGACGACCCGTGGCTGGAGCGCCCCGACCCGGTGCGCGGAGCGTTCTTCGCCGAGGTGATGCGAGAGGCCGAGGACGGCTGGCGGCCGGTGTTCGACCCGGAGCAGATGCTCAGCTCCCGTGCGGCGTGGGTGTACGACGCGCACTGGGAGGAGCTGGCACAGGTGCGCTGTCCCACGCTGGTGGTGCGCGGGGTGGACGGTGAGCTGGGCCGGGCGGAGGCGCAGGAGATGGTGCGGGTGCTGCCGCGGGGGGAGTACGCGGAGGTCGCGGACGGGGGGCACCTCGCCCACTACGGCCTGCCGGCGGCTTGGCAGGCAGCCGTCACACCGTTCGTCGACTCGCTGCCCGAACGCTGACCGCCCACCCACACCCACCTGCGCCCGGCGGGCGGTTCGCGAGCGGGTCGGTCACCGGTCCCTTCCGCAGGCGTAGGCCAGGGGTGGGATCAGTTCCTCCGTGTCCGGCAGCCAGCGGTTGGCCGGGGTGGGGCGGCAGACCCACTGGACGGCACCCCGGGAGCCGAACCGCGTGGGCGGCGCCGCCACGTACCCGCCCTCGCCCAGCGCCACCAGGTCCAGGGACGGCAGCGACCACCCGAGCCCCCGCACCAGCCCCGCCACCTTCGCCGACGCCCCCGGCAGCACCAGGAACTGCATCCGCCGGTCCGGGGTCAGGGTGACCGGCCCGAGCGTCAGCTCCAGCCGCTCCATCCGGGCCAGTGCCAGGAAGCCCGCGCTCTCCGGGACGGACAGCGCGTCGAAGGTCCGTCCCGTCGGCAGCAGGATCGACGCGGTCGGCTGCTTCTGCCACATCCGGCGCACGGTGGTCGCACTGCCGGTCGCCTGGGTCGCCCAGTCGGGGCGCGCGGGGTGCGCACCCGGCGCAGGGCAGGCGGCGTCGCCGCACGAGCAGCGCTGCGTCCCGCCGGCGGTTTCCAGCCAGGTGCCCGGGACCACGTCCCAGTGCCGTTCCTCGGCGTACCGCACGGCCGCCTCCAGCGGTGTTTCCCCGCGCTGCTGCGGAATGTGACCCGAAATCCGAGTGTTCCGGGCGCCCGCGATCGTCTCTTCCACGCTCACTCAACTCCCGCACCCACCCCTGGTTACGGGCCCGGGCGCGCGCGGGGAGGAGCATCGATTCGCCAGTCAGGGCGCATGGGGGCACGGCCGGGGGCGCGCGGGAGGAGGCGGGGTGGGAGATGGGTAGCCAGAGATGAGGGTGGCATCAGCCTTTACCCCGGCAAATCGCACATGTCACGCATTGACGGTATGTCGTCTGGGCAGTGATCTTCCGCCTGGAACCGCACGTTCCAGGGGACCGCAACGCAGGGGGTAGCACATGGCCGCAAGGCCTCTCGTGGCGAGGCAGCCGAACGAACGGTTGCAGGCACTCATCCAGGAAGCGGGGTGCTCGAACGCCGGGCTGGCCCGGCGGGTCAACATGTGCGGTGCCGAGCACGGCCTCGACCTGCGCTACGACAAGACGTCCGTGGCCCGCTGGCTGCGCGGCCAGCAGCCCCGGGGCCGGGCCCCGGCGATCATCGCCGAGGCGCTCGGGCGCAAGCTCGGCCGTACGGTCACGATCGACGAGATCGGCATGGCCAACGGCAAGAACCTCGCCTCGGGGGTCGGTCTCCAGTTCTCGCCGACGGTACTGGGGGCCATCGAGCAGGTCTGCGAGCTGTGGCGCAGCGACGTGGGGCGCCGGGACTTCCTGTCCGGCTCCTCCGTCGCCGCCTCCGCGCTGGTCGAGCCCAGCCGGGACTGGCTGATCTCGGCGCCGGACGCCCAGGTGGCCCGGCAGGCGGGCCCGCGCGTGGGCCAGGCGGACGTGGCCGCCGTACGGTCCATGACCCAGGCGCTGACGGACCTCGACCACCAGTACGGCAGCGGGCACGTGCGTCCGGTCGTCGTCCACTACCTCAACAGCGTCGTCTCCGGGCTGCTCGCGGGCTCCTACCGGGAGGCGGTCGGCCGGGAACTCTTCGCCGCCGTCGCCCGGTTGACCGAGCTGGCCGGGTACATGGCCGTCGACACCGGCCAGCCGGGCCTGGCCCAGCGCTACTACATCCAGTCGCTGCGGCTCGCGCAGGCCGCCGGGGACCGCGGGTACGGCGGGTACGTCCTCGCCGCCTCCATGAGCCACCTGGCCGCCCAGCTCGGCAACCCGCGCGAGATCGCCCAGTTGGCTCGGGCGGCGCAGGAGGGCGCACGGGGGCAGGTGACCCCGCGCGTGGAGGCGATGTTCCACGCCGCCGAGGCCCGCGGGCACGCCCTGCTCGGTGACGCGCGCGCCGCGCAGGCGGCCGGCGGCCGGGCGGTCGGCGCGATGGAGCGGGCCGACGGCGGTGCCGGGGACGACCCGGCGTGGATCGCGCACTTCGACGAGGCGTACCTCGCCGACGAGTTGGCGCACTGCCACCGCGACCTCGGGCAGGCCGAGCAGGCGGCGCGGTACGCCGAGCAGTCACTGGCCGGGCATCCCGAGTCCCGGGCCCGGCGGCGCGCCATCGGCTATGTGCTGCTCGCCACGGCCCAGGTGCAGCAGCGCGAGATCGAGCAGGCGTGCAACACCGGTATGCGGGCGGTGGAGTTGCTGGAGACACTGCGCTCGAACCGGGGCGCGGAGTACCTGGACGACCTCCAGCAGCGCCTGGAGCCCTTCCGGGACGAGGCGGTGGTGCGGGAGTTCGGGGCGCGCCTCGATCTCCGGCAGGCCGCCTGAACCCGGGCCCCGCGGCCCGGGGCCGGGACGGAGGGGCACCCGCCGCGCGCCGGGTGCCGGGGCCGCCGGACGGCGGGGCGGAGCTGTAATCGCCGTCACAGCAAGGAAGATCACGCCTTGAGCTGCGTGGCACCCGGCTCGGGGGACCCGGTAGCGTGAGCCGACGATTCACAAGGTCCCCCATTGGTAGGAGTCCCGGTGACGCAGAGTGGACAGGGCGAGGAGCCCTCGGCGCGGCCCGCGCGCGAAGGCATCGTGCTGCCCTCCGACGGAGGCGAGCCCCTGCTGCCGGGCATGACCGCCACGCCCGCCCCCGCCGGCCCGGCCGGCGGCCAGGGCTGGGGCGGTTCCTGGGGCCCCGGGCAGCAGGCGCCCCAGCCGGGCCAGGACTGGCCCCGGGAGGCGGCCCCGCAGTGGGGCACCCACGGCGGCCTGGGGCAGCAGCCCCCGGCCGCGGCGGGCCC
>NZ_JOCB01000001.1 GCF_000718775.1 Streptomyces sp. NRRL S-31 | reverse complement strand
GTCCACCCGCCATCCCGCCCACCACCCCCCGGGCCCCCCAGGCACCGGCGCCGGATCCCGTCCTGCCCGTACAGCCCGCCAAGCCGGTGGCCCCGCGCCCCGTCGTACGCCCCGTGGCGGTGCCGGACGAGGTGGCGGGGACGCCGTGTCCCTCCTGCGGCACGCCCAACGCGCCGGGCCGCCGGTTCTGCCGACGCTGCGCGACGCCGCTGAAGACGACCGCGCAAGCCGCTCCGCTGCCGTGGTGGCGGACCGTCTGGCCGCTGCGCCGCCGGGTGCGGGCGAGTTCGGGCCGGGGCGTGCGGCTCCTGGTGATCCTGGCCGTGGTGGCGGCACTGTGCGTGGGCGGCTTCCTGCTCCTGCCGGCCGGACGTGCCCTGATCGAGGACACCCGGGACAAGATGGGCAAGCCGAAGGCCGTCACCCCGGTGAGCGTCGAGGCTTCCGCCGAGGTCCCCCGGCACCCGGCGGCGAACACGACGGACGGGCTGAGCAACCGCTACTGGGGCTCACCCGCGCCGGGCGCCTCGATCACCTACACCTTCCGCAAGCCGTTCCGGCTGGTCGACGTGATCATCACCAACGGAGCGTCGAAGTCCCCGCAGGAGTACGCCGGCGAGGCCCGCGCGCTCGAGATGGACCTGGAGGTGACGACGGAGGACGGCGAGCAGCACCACAAGCGACTCACCCTCGCCGACAAACCGGGCTCCCAGACCATCCCCACCGGCATCAGCGACGTGACGAAGGTCCGCCTGGTCCTCCGCACGGCAACCGCCCTGGCCCCGGACCGCCATGTGGCCCTGGCGGAGGTGGAGTTCTTCGAACGAACCTGAGCCGCACGCGCCACCGCCGCCGTACCGGGCGTCCCCCTCGGCGCAGGGGGACGCCCGGTACGGCCGGACGGCGGCTGTGCGCTGGTACGCCAGACGGCGACTACCAGGAGAGGGCGTCCTGCGGGTTGTCCTGCCAGTAGGTGACGGTGGCGGCGCTATTGAAGAAGACACCGTCGTTCGGCAGCTTCAGGGTCTTCTCCTTGCCGGCCGGGTTGTCCTTCCCGTCGGCGAAGATCACACCGAGGGTCTTCTCGGTACCGCCGCCCTCGCCGTCGGGGGAGTAGGTCAGGATGCCGGCGTACGCGGACTCACCGGGCTTCAGCACCACCACGGCCTGCGGCGTCGTCTCCGGCGCCCACGGCAGCGGGGCCTGGGCGTCGGCGCCGGCCCTCAGGTAGGGGGCGCTGTAGGCGTAGCAGGGCTGGGTGCCGGTGTTGGTGGCCTTGAGCAGCAGGTGGTTGATCGGGCGGGGCGCCTCGGTGACGGACAGCGCGGTGTTCGCCGCGGTGCAGGTGACGACCGTGGCGGCCCGCTTGGTGGCGGCGGAGGCCGTCTGCCCGGCGGCCTGGACGCCGACGAGGGCGAGAGCGGCGGCGACGACCAGGGAGGAGGCGGCCGTACGGGAGGCGAAACGAGTGGTGATACGCATGAAGGGACTGCTTTCTCGATCGATACGGAGGCTGGACTTCCGTTTGCGAACCATGCCGGTAGGCCGAGTTGTGGCCGTACGGGAAGGAACACACGTGGACGGCGCCCGAAACACGCGCCGCGCCCCGCGAACGGAGTCGACCAGACCCGAACACCGCCTCCGGTGAGGCGCCGTGCCCGGATGTCCCAAGCCTGTGCCGAGCCCCGTCCCATCCGCCATCCCCCACGGCCTTTCCGGAACGCTGGAACGCCCGAACCACACATGACCTGCGGATACTCAACTCCTCTGGAACGCCGAACGGAACGCGGAACGGGCAACGCCGACCGAGGAGCGAAGGGCAGACCCAAGGCAGGACGACAGGGAGCCCCGCGTGACCGAGCAGGCGTGCGACGGACGTTCTTCGCGGGGCGGGGGTTGCGCGGCTAGGCATCGCGTAGCGGAAGGTGCGGTCTGCCACGGACAAGCCGTGTCCCACCCATCCCCGGAGTTCAACGTGAACGGTTCCGACACCCACCCACCGCACTGCTGCCGACGCGAGTCAGCGGTACGTGTACGCACCCCGCTGTTCGAGTGCGCCGACAGTGGCCGGGAAGGCTTGAGGACCGGGCCGCCCTGTAGGCACAGGAAGCCAACGCCCACAGCCGCGAAACGGCCTGGCCGAAGTGCCCGTACCTGCGCAGTCAGCCAAAGTCCAGGCGTCTGGCTGGGCGTTACGCATGGAGCGGGTGACGAGAACCGAACTCCGCACCCACCCTTCGCCTTGATACGTCGGCCGTTGTCGGTGCGGTCCCGTAGCTTGAGGCCATGGTTGGTACAGGCGAGAACCTCCCTCACCTCGGCGAGTCGTCGGCGGTGGGCCAGCCCGCTGCGGGCGTCCAGCCTTACTACGCGCAGCGCGCCGCATCACTGGGGCAGAGGTACGGGAGCGTCACCTTCGAGGACGTGCATGGCGGGATGTTGGATCTGCTTCCGCCCGCGCCGGCGAAGGTGCTGGACGTAGGTGCTGGCACTGGGCGGGACGCCGTGGCACTCGCACGGCGCGGTTACCAAGTGGTGGCGGCGGAGCCGGTCCATGAGCTTTGGGAGGTCGCGCAGAGCCTCAACCCGTGTGAGGACGTCCGTTGGGTCGAGGACTCGCTGCCCGCACTGGCCAACCTGCAAGGGCCTTTCGAGCTGGTGCTGCTGTCGGCAGTGTGGATGCACCTGGCGCCGGTCGAGCGTGGGCAGGCGATGGAGCGGCTGGCCACGCTGCTGGCTCCGGCGGGTCTGCTGGTCATCTCGCTTCGGCGCGGAGTCCCGCCGACAGACCGGGTGATGTTCGATGTGCCCGCGGAGGAGGTCGTGCGGGACGGTGAGCGGCAGGCGCTGCGGTTGGTGCGACTGGTAGACGAGGGCGCGGACCGGCTCGGCCGGGCCGAGGTGCGGTGGCAGACGGTTGTCCTGCGCAAGGGGGGCGAGTGAGCGGGCGCGAGTTCTACACCCAGGATTCCTCGGCGCGCGCGTCGTGGCGGTTGGCAGTGTTGATGGGGGCCAACTCGCGCACCTACAAGTTCGCTCTCGGGCAGGCCCTGCTGGAGTTCGGGCGGACCGGGCGAGAGGAGATCTCCCTTGCCGAGCTCGCCGCTGCCTACAGCCTGGGCCTGGTGCAACATTTGGCCCAGGACCCGCAGGCGCCGCAGACGGTGGAGCTGGGCGAGAAGGACTTCCTCACCGTCGCTGAGCGGGAGAGAGCCGCGACGCTGGAGGCCGGCCGACCCACCGAGCGTCTGCTGGCAGCCGCAGTGCGTTCCATACCGACGATGGTGATGCAGAAGTTCCACAATCTTCGCGGTGAAACTGCGGTGCCCCACACCTTCTACGAGCTGGCAGGGACGGGACGGCAGCGTGTCGTGCGCCTGACTCCTGACCTGCTCCGGCTGGCCCAGTCGGAACAAGGCCCAGGCCTTGCCGCGGAGTTGGGCGCGCGCTGGAGCATCGTTGAGAGCTCCTTCGCCGCCGGCGTCGGGCGCAGCCTCGTCGAGGAGGGTGTCACGGTCGACTGGGACACCCTTAAGATCACCGACAAACGCCGACGCCGCTCGGTGACCGGCATTGTTGACGCCACGGTCGGCTTTCAACACGGCCGCTGCCTGATCTGTAGCGATGTTCTGGCCCCGGGGGAAGCCGTAGCCGTCGACCACGTCTTCCCGTTCTCCCTGATGCGTCGCTTGGACAGCGTCGGCTCCTGGCACGGTCCGGATCTGGACGCCCTGTGGAACCTTGCCCCCGCACATGCAACCTGCAACGGAGCCAAGAGCGACCGACTGCCTACCCCGGCCGAACTCGCCCGCCTCGCGGCCCGGAATGACGCAATCATGCAGTCCCCCCATCCTCTGCGCCGCACACTGCAACTCAGCCTGACGCTGCCCGGCCGGAAGGCGTCCTCGTGGACCGAGTTCCTGGCAGCGGTGCAGACGGCAGTCTGATTCCGACCCCGGGGGTCCTGGGCCGATTACGGGCGGCGTGCATGGCTCAGAAGTGATCGCGACACATGAGCACCGCTTCAGGAGTTCGATCACGGCCTGCTTCTACTGCGGTTGGGCTGGAGCTGCTTTGGCGCGAGTGATCAGCCGACCGCCCCAGCCGCGACGTACCCCTTCTCTGACGTCAGGCGGCTGATTGCTGTGCGCGCGGCACTCCTTCGGCCAGACGGCGTTCCGGTCACGGCCCGAGCCCACGTGTTCAGCCGGCGCCGACACTGCCCGCCGATTCGCTGGCGGCACGGCGGTACTCGGCGTTGATGCGCTGCGCTTCCTCGAGCTGGTCCTCGAGGATGACGATGCGGCACGCCGCCTCGATCGGAGTCCCCTTGTCGACGAGCTCGCGGGCGCGCGCGGCGATCCGCAGTTGGTAGCGGGAGTACCGGCGATGTCCTCCCTCCGAGCGGAGCGGAGTGATCAGACGGGCCTCGCCGATGGCCCGGAGGAAGGCCGGGGTGGCGCCGATCATCTCGGCCGCCCGGCCCATCGTGTATGCGGGGTAGTCGTCGTCGTCCAGACGATCATTCAGTGGGTTGTCCGATGTCATGTCACCTCGCTGTGCAACGCGTCGAGGGGCCCTGGTGCCGTACGGCACCAGGGCCCCGAAGGAAATTGAACACCATCTGTCGGCCCTACTGCTGTGCCGACCTTCTGTTTCCGCTACCCGGCCCGGCAGAGGGGGGTGCGGGGGGATCGCAGCTGCTTGACCGGGGACCACCATCCATTCCGGGGTCTTGCGGTACCCGGGCCGAGGGCTTCTCGGACCGGGCGATCCTGATGGCGTCTGCTCCTCCGTTCCTCTCTGAACCAATCACTGAGTGAACCGGTACTGCTGTCGGCAGCTCCTCGAGGTGCGAGCCGCCCAGTGCGGCTCTCTGTCCCGTCACCTTCTGGGAACACTCTGGCTTCGAGGCCCGAGAGCCGCACTGACCTGCGTACTTCGTATTCAGCCACCCGCCAGTTCGTGTCTGGCGGGTCTCGTCGACCATGTCTACGAGAAGAACCATACACACGGCAGAAGCGAAAATCTACTCATGCAAAAGTAGATTCAGTCTTCTGGTGGAGGCAGGAGTCTGCCGCGACCGGGTCTCGCCGGTTGGCGGAAACCGCCTTCTGCCGAGTGCGCGACCGCTTCGGCCCCACGGGCGGTTCCTGATCCGAGCCGTGGGCCGCATAAGCTCTGCTGTCATGTCGAACCCTGATGAGCTGCTCGTCGCCATCTCCGCCGCGGTGGAGACCGAGCGAAGCAATCAGATGTCGCTGACCGTGGTCGTCGGTGGCGCCGTCATCACCGGCCGGCTCGCTCCCGAGGCCGTATGGAGGGAGCGGGTGGCGGAGGTCCTGAAGGACTCGGACCGTCTCGGCCCGTTCTCGGAGGTCTTCGCCCGCGGTCCGCGAGGGAACCGGCCCGGTCGCGGTGAGGCGCCCACGCATCTGCACTTCCATCTCGCCCGGATCCTTCAGGGCAGCCTCGGGATCCCGGAGACGGGTGGCATGTACCGAGTCGCCATCAAGGACGTCAGCGCATGGACCGTAGGGGATCTCATCCACTTCGACCGGTGAGACGCCGTCGCCGCCCCGCTGCCCCCCCCGGCCGGCTTCCGAGCGGACGGCGACACAGCGGTGGGGGCCCTGCCGACGCGCGTCGGCAGGGCCCCCACCGGGATCCCGAGGGCGGTCTCCCGCCCGTCATCTACTGCCCTGGGGCCGGCGCCGCCGAGGAGTGCGGACGCGGTTCGGAGTGCAGCGGGTCCACCCACGCCCACGGGCGCGCCCTCGGGGCGGTCGTGCCAGGTGAAGCGGACTCAGTACGAGAGGGCGGGTGCGCCCGCAACCGGGCCGTACCCGCCGACGCCGGGCGAGGGCAGCGGTCCGTCGCGGACGTCCCGCAGACGGATCCGGTCCGTGTAAGCGCGACTGCCGCGGACCACGGCGAGTCCGGCCCGGGTGACCAAGCCTGTGCTCTCGTCGTCCCCGTCGCACACGGTCAGGTACTCGACCCGGGCACCCGCCATGACGGCCAGGGCCACCTCGACGGTCATGTCGTCACTCACCCGAGGGCCGTGCCCTTCGATGTCCTCGACCGCGGTCACGGGAGCGGGGTCCGGCATACGGTGCTGCGTCCGCACTGGCCTCAAGGGTGTCTCCTTCGGTAAGGGATGATCTGCGTGGCTGCCCTCGCGGCCCCGGGAGACCGCGGCGGCTTGCGGGAGGCCAAGGAGCGCCGGGGACCGCGCCGGTCTCAGGCAGCCGAGTCCTTCCCGGGCAGCCGCTGTGCCCGTCGGCGCGCTCCCGCGCCGACGGGTCGGCCCTGGCCGTTGCGGCCCCGGCGGTCCCGGGACGGCGCGGAGGCGCGGCGGGTGCGTTCCACGACGGGCACGGTGATGACCACGGGAATCCCGGAGGGCGCCTGGGCGCCTGTGATCCGGCTCAGTTCCGCCTCGCCCGAGCGGACCGGGGTGACGCGCGGGGTGATGCCGGCCGACGCCATGAGCCGGGTCATGCCGCGGCGCTGGCCGGGGGTGACGAGGGTGACGACGCTGCCGGACTCCCCGGCGCGGGCCGTACGGCCGCCACGGTGCAGGTAGTCCTTGTGGTCGCTGGGCGGATCCACGTTGACGACCAGGTCGAGGCTGTCGACGTGGATGCCGCGGGCCGCGACGTTGGTGGCCACCAGGACGGTGACGTGACCGTTCTTGAACTGCGCCAGGGTCCGGGTGCGCTGCGGCTGGGACCGGCCACCGTGCAGGGCCGCGGCGCGGACACCGCTGTTCAGCAGGTGCTTGGTCAGCCGGTCCACGGCGTTCTTGGTGTCCAGGAACATGATGACCCGGCCGTCCCGGGCCGCGATCTCGGTGGTCGTGCGGTGCTTGTCCGCGTCGTGCACATGGAGTACGTGGTGCTCCATCGTGGTGACGGCACCGGCCGAGGGGTCGACGGAGTGCACCACCGGGTCGGTCAGGTAGCGGCGGACCAGCAGGTCGACGTTGCGGTCCAGGGTGGCCGAGAACAGCATCCGCTGGCCTTCCGGCCGCACCTGGTCCAGCAGGGCGGTGACCTGGGGCATGAAGCCCATGTCGGTCATCTGGTCGGCCTCGTCGAGCACCGTGATGCCGACGTCGTCGAGCCGGCAGTCGCCCCGGTCGATGAGGTCCTTGAGTCGACCGGGCGTCGCTACGACCACCTCCGCGCCGGCGCGCAGCGCACCGGCCTGCCTGCCGATGGACATTCCGCCGACGACGGTGGCGAGCCGCAGGTTCACGGAGCGGGCGTAGGGAGCGAGCGCGTCGGTGACCTGCTGGGCCAGCTCACGGGTGGGGACGAGGATCAGCGCCAGGGGCCGGCGCGGCTCGGCGCGCAGGCCCGCCGTACGGGCCAGTGTCGCGAGGCCGAAGGCGAGGGTCTTGCCCGACCCGGTGCGGCCGCGGCCGAGCACGTCGCGGCCGGCCAGGGAGTTCGGCAGGGTGGCCGCCTGGATCGGGAACGGCACGGTCACCCCTTCGTGGCCGAGCGTGGTCAGCAACGGCGCCGGCAGGTCGAGATCGGCGAACGCCTCGACAGCGGGCAACGCGGGCGTGACCGTCTTCGGCGGCGCGAACTCGCCTCCCGCGGGCTGCCGGTTTCCGTAACCGGTGGAGCGCCGCGGAACGCCGGAGCGGCCCGCGGCGGCGCTTCCTCCGGAGCGGTCGTATGTGCGATTGCCGCGTGCGCGACTGGTACGGGTGCGGTTCATGCGGAACCTTCCTCGATGCGGGCACGTATCAAGGAATTTCCGCAGCGGAACGAGCGGCGCAGAGAATCGCGAGAACGGGCCGGAAAATGGCAGGGGCGAATCACCCTGGGAGCGAAACGAGCTGGGGCCCGCACCCCAAGGTGCGGGCCCCAGTCGCGAAGTGTGCGGCAGTGCCGGTGCGTCAGGCGGGAACGATGTTCTCGGCCGTCGGGCCCTTCTGGCCCTGCGCGATGTCGAACGACACCTTCTGGCCTTCCAGCAGCTCGCGGAAGCCCTGGGTGGCGATGTTCGAGTAGTGGGCGAAGACGTCGGCGCCGCCGCCGTCCTGCTCGATGAAGCCGAAGCCCTTTTCCGCGTTGAACCACTTCACAGTGCCAGTAGCCATGTTGTTTCTCCTTCGGGGCGGTGTCAGGAATGCGCCCTGTGCGCATTCCGTGTCGCCGTGATGATCGGCCGTCGGAAAAACCTTCTGGCAACCACACCTGCAACTGATGACGACAGTAGCACGGTGCGACCGGCCTTGCGCGGTCGATAATTCCACTCCGCCGGGCGGCCGAGGAATACTCGTCATACCCCACACCTATTTCTCATTTCACGGAAACAGATATTGCTCTCCGCAGGCGTGGCCTTCCTGCCGTGCGCTTCCGCCCGCACCCCTGTGACCTCCCTCGACGGGGCGGGTGCCGCTGCCACCGCCGTCGGCGGGCGGTACGACGGCGAACGCGCCCGGGACTCCCATACCGCAATGAAGGTCTCACTCCACGCGGTGTGGTGTGTGGCGGGCGACCTGGAGGCGGACGTCGGCGTACAGGTCGGGGAGGCCGGTGGACCGGCGAGCGGTGCTGATCGGACCTTCGCAGAGGGCACAGAGAGCGGCGCCGGGCGCGCCCTCAGGGGTAAGGGTGAGCGTGACGTGGGCGCGGGGATGGGCAGGCCGGCCGGTGATGCGTACGGCCGCACGCTCGATCCCCGGCAGGGCACCGGCTTCGGCCGCGATCGCGTCGCCGAGCGCGCGGTCGCGCAGTTCGACCCCTTCCTGCGGTGGTGTGCCGCCGACGGGCAACCCTCCGGGGCGGCGTCGGCTCAGCTGGGCGAGCAGCCACCACAGGGCGAGCAGGGCGGCGAGGGCGAGGGCGGCGATGACCGCGGGCCACCACCACCAGCCCTGGCCGCTCCAGCGGGCCCGGTCGGCGGAGCCGAGCAGGACGTCGTCCGGGGTGATCAGGGGCCAGCCCGCGGGCGGGGTCAGATCGTGTCGCCGGTAGAGGTCGAGCCCGGCGAAGAGGACCAGCAGCCCGCCGCCGAGCAGGACCAGTCCGGCGAGGACCAGCAGAGTGCGGTTGAGTGCGGATCGCGACGTCATGGCGGACTCCCGGTGCTGCGGTTGTCGGTCAGCCGGTGCGTTGCCGCACCCGTACGACGATGCGGGGAGGACGGGCGAGGGCCAGCCGGTCGCGTTCCTCGTCGAGGACGGTGGTGAGGTCGTCCTTCACCTGTCGGGGGTCACGGAAGCGGACGTCCGCGCGCGCTGTGATGCGGTGACGGCGCACCCGGATGCGCGCCGCGCCGACTCCGGGGACCCGCAGGGCGGCGTCCCGCAGCAGGCCGGCGGCGCCGTCGCGGCCCAAGGAGGCCCGCAGCCGCGGACAGCCGGCGGGGCAGCGCTGGGGCAGCCGGTGGCGTAGCCCGGGGGTGAGGGCCAGGACGATCAGCCAGACGCCGACGGCAGCGGCCACGGCGGCTCCCGTGAGCATCCACACGTCGTCCACGGAGCGGGTGGCCAGTTCGTCGGCCAGGTGACGTCGCCAGGCCGCGGCCGGGTGCCCCGCCCGGACGGCGATGACATCGACCAGCGCGGCGACCGCCGCCACGAGGATCACCGAGGCGACCAGCGCGGCCGGGACGCGGCGCGCGGACCACGGCCGGTGGGACCGGTGCCCTGCGTCGCGCCCACCGGACGCGGGGTCCGGGCCGGACACGTCGCGTTCGGGGGGTTCGTGCTCCTTCGCCGGCGGGACCGCGGCACGCGACGCGGACGGCGTGGAGTCGCGGCCGGAAGGGCCGGGGCCGGGTGTCATCACGGGGCACCTTCCTCCACCGCGTGCCCGGCGGGCCGGGCCGCGTGGCCGCTCACCGGACCCGTCCCCGGCTCGTGTCGGCGGCGGTCATCAACCGCCGGACGGTGAGGACGACCTCTCCCACCCGCAGGCCGGTCAGCTGGGCCACTTTTCCGGCGACGTCCCGCTGGATCCGCTCGCACACCCGGGGGATGTCGATGGGGTAGGGCAGATCCATGGTCAGATGCAGGCGCACCGAACCGGTACGGACGGCGGCGGAGGCGCGGGGCGCCTCCGGGCTGCCCCGGTCGGGCGGTACGGCGGCGCGCCGGGTCTGCGCCGTGCGTGCGGCCTGGGCGGCGATACGGGCGACCACCCGGTCCGGGATGACGGTGGCGCCCCGCTCGGCAGGGGGCGGCAGGCCGGTGGTCCGCGCCGGTGGGCCCGACCCCGCGCCGGGGGACCCCGGCCGGGTCTTCACCGCTGCCTCCGGGTCCGGACGTCGAGGTCGCCCTGCACGACGAGACCGACGATCAGCCCCGCCGCACCCAGGAAGAGGACCAGCAGAAATGCCCAGAAGCCACCGAAGTAACCGGCGAAGCCCAGGGCCATGCCGGCCGCGAGGCCGGTCGTTCCCGCGTTCATATCGCACTCACCCGTCTCGCGGACGTACGTGTGCCGCCGTCCGCGCGATCACCCGCGCCCGCACAGGACACGGTGGTGGATCACTTGACGCGACCCTCGTCCGGTTCGGCCTGTTCCTCCTCGTCGGGGAGATGGACGTCGTCGACGGCGATGTTCACCTCGACGACCTCCAGCCCCGTCATCCGCTCCACGGCGTTGATGACATTGGTGCGTACGCCCCCGGCGACGTCCACGATGGAGACGCCGTACTCGACGACGACGTCCAGGTCGACCGCCGCCTCGCGCTCGCCGACCTCGACCTTCACTCCGCGCGTGACGGCTCCGCCTCCCCCTCCGCCGGGGACGCGTTCCCGCATGGCGCCGAAGGCGCGGGCCATCCCCGCTCCCAGGCTGAAGATGCCCGGTACCTCGCGGGCGGCCATGCCCGCGATCTTGGCCACCACGCCGTCCGCGATGGTGGTCCTCCCCCGTGTCTCGGCCGGAGCACCGGCCCCGGTACGGCCCTTCAGCGCGCTCACGCCCGCATCCGGCCGGTTGCCCCCGCCGACGCTGGTGATGTTCTCCGTCATGGCGGTCGCCTCGATCGATAGGTCGGACACCGGTGTGGTGTCCGTCGATATGTTGGACATCCGGGGCGGCGGATGTCTCACGCGCTGAGTGCGACGTGCTTTGTGAACGGCCTCTCGGGTACCCGGACGCTCCGAGCCTTGTGCGGGGGCGCCATGATGGAACGCGCTGTATCCCCATCGCCGCATCGCGGCCTCTTGGAACGCGACCTGCCGGACCGGCTGCTGGCCGTACGGGCGGCCGAGGGGGACGAGGACTCCTTCGCCGTTCTCGTCCGACGGCACGGCCGAGCCCTCCTTTCCCTGGCCCGCTGCATGCTCGGCAACCCCCAGGACGCCGAGGAGGCGGTACAGGACGCCTTCGTCAGTGCCTGGCGTCGACTGCCGGAATACCGTCACAGCGCGGAGTTCCGTACCTGGATGTACCGGATCACCGTCAACCGCTGCCTGACCATGCGCCGGCGCCGACCGCCGCCCGTCTCCCTGGACACCGTCGTCGAGCCCGCCGCGGGAGACGCCTGGAGCCAGCCCGCCCGGTCCGCCGAGCGGGACGCGGCCACCGCCGCCCTGTCTCACGCGCTCGCCGAACTGGACGCCGGCCAGCGGCTCTGCTGGATCCTGAGAGAAGTGCATGGCCTGTCCTACAAGGAGATCGCCCACGTGACGCGGACCAGCGAACAGACGGTGCGGGGCAGACTGTTCAGGGCACGCCGATCCCTCCAGGAGGCGATGGGCCCATGGCGCTAGACGACCCGCACGCGCGGCCTTGCGAACCCCCCGGAGCCGACGGGCCCGGTACCGGCCCGGCCGCCGCTGACTCCCCGCCGTTCGCAGGGGACGAGGTACTGCCCTGCGGCCGACTGCTCAGCCGGGTCTGGGAACAGGCCCGGGACGCGGCACCGGCCGCCGACCCGCACACCGTCTCCTGTCCACACTGCGGCGAGGCCGTCGAGGGACTGGCCACGGTGAGCGCGGCCACCCGGGCGCTGTGCGCCGAGGCTCCCGGCCTCCACGCACTCGCCGACCGCGTCATGAACATCGTCAGAGCAGAGGTACGGCTCGGGCGGCTGCTGCCTCTGGCCGACCCGGACCGGGACCTGCGGATCTCGGAGAGCGCCGCGGCGAGGGTATTGCGGCAGGCCGGGGACACGGTCCCCGGTGTCAGGGTCGCGACCTGCCGACTCGTACCCGAGGGCGAAGGCACCGATGTGCGGGTGACCATGACCCTGGCCGCCGCTCTCGACGGCCCGTTGCCCGACCGGGTCCGCCAGGTGCGCCGATCCGTCCTCCACTCGGCCGTACAGGACCTGGGTCTCGCCGTGACGGCCGTCGACATCACCGTGACCGACGTCCTGGAGCCGGAGCCGCTCCTCCCGCCCGGCGGTGGTCCGTCATGACCGTCGTCCGCACAGCCACCCTCCTCGGCGTCGCGGCCGAGGCGGCCCTCGCGGTTCCCGGCGTGACGGGCCTGCAACCCCGTCTCTCCCGTCGCCTCGCGGCAGCCGCCGCGCCCACCCCGACCGACGCCACGCCGTACGGCACGGCGCCCGAGGCGGGTGTCCGCGCCGACCGGGCGCCGGGCGGATCGGGATGGCACATCGAGGTGCGCTGCGTCCTGGCCGAGGGCCGGCGGGCACTGGACGTCGCCCGGAACGTCCACGACCGGGTGGAGGCCGCCGTCATCTCCCACCTCACCGCCCTCGACGCGGTGGAGCCGGTCACCGTCGAGGTCACCGTGACCCGTATCGCCACCCGGTACGACGGGGCGTGAGACCGGCTGTCCGGCGGGCAACCGGTGCCGCTTCCGCGGGCTTTCGAAGACGCTGCCCGCAAACAGGCGTGCGTACGGCGTGCGTCCGTTGTCCGGTGATCGATCACCGTGGCGGAGCCTTGCACCGAGGCAGTGGTTCCTGTCCCGGTTCGCCCGCCGACGGGGGCAGCGTGTCAGGGGGCGCCCTTGTTGTCGCACGGGCATCCTGGGGGCACTGGTGAGCGCCGGGGCAGCCGACGAGAAGGGTCCGGTCATGCGGGAGTCGTCGCAGGGCGTTACGGTCGTGGCTCTCCTGGCGGATCCGGACGCGCCGACGGAGATCGCGCAGCGCATGGCCCGGGTGCTTCCCGCTCGGCTCGCCGACAGGTCGGGCCAGGGGCGGCGGTTCGACGTCGAGGTGGTCAGCGAGCCGTTCACCGCGGGGACCGAGGACCTGTCGACGCTGACGCGCCGGATCATGGACCGCAGGCGTGCGGAGCATTGGGACATCGTCGTCGCCCTCACCGATCTTCCGCTGCACTCGCACGGGCGCAAGCTCGTGGTGGATCTGAGCCATGAGTTCGGCCTGGCACTGCTGTCCCTTCCGGCGCTGGGAGGTCTGCGGTTCCGCGGAAGGGCCCTGCGGGCGGTGGAGGAGACCGTGCTCAGCTTGGCGAGTCAGCGGGCCACCGGAGCCGGGGAACCTCCGCGGCGCCAGTCGCTGGGACGCTTCGTCAGTCGTCTTGCGCCCATTCACCCGGGCCCGATCGGTGAGGAGGAGACCGCCGATCTGCGGTACGTCGTCAGCGGGCCGGGCGGTTACCTGAGGGTCCTCGGCGGTATGGTCCGCGCCAACCGGCCGTGGCGGTTGGTGCCGGGTCTGTCGAAAGCCCTGGCGGCCGCCCTCGCCACGGGAGCGGTCGCCACCGTGAACTCCACCATCTGGAACCTGGCCACCTCCCTGAGCACGCCTCGCCTGGTGATCGCCACGGTCGGATCTGTCGCGCTCATGATCGGCTGGCTGATCGTGGACGCGAACCTGTGGCATCGAACGGATGAGGTCTCGCCGGAGGCGAGGAAGAGGGCGGCTCTCTACAACGCCTCGACGATCGTGACCGTGGGTATCGGGGTGACCGTCTGCTACGCGGGCCTGATGGTCATCAACCTGGTGTGGGCGCTGTTCATCCTCAACGACCGGCTGTTCGCTTCCACGACACGAACGCCGCTGCACGCCACGGAGTACTGGACGCTGTCCTGGTTCGTCGCTTCGGTCGCCACGGTGGGCGGCGCGCTGGGATCGGGCCTGGAGAGCGACGAGGCGATCCGGGCAGCCGCCTACTCCAAGCGCGAACAGGAACGTCGCCGCATGCTGGCGGACGACCACGACGACTAGCCGGTGGCCCGAGTCGGAGACGTGCCTCGCACCGGTGGCCGTCCGAGTACGGAAGAACCGCTGATCGATCGATGAAGGGCCGTTTCACGTCGCATGCCGACGGGGACCCGCACCGCACACCGCCGGAACGCCGAAGCTCCGCCGAGCAGGCCGGCGGCGGAACCACCGTTCCACCTGCTCCGGGTGAACGGCCCGCAGAGGCGTGCCGGAGCCACGGACCCCGTCAGAGCAACTTCCGAGAGCCAGGCTCTTCGCGCCGTCCCATCGAAGCCGTGCCGCGGTCATGCCGCGACATCAAGGGAAGTCATCATGAAAGCAGCGGTATACGAAGGACCGCGAACGGTCACAGTGAAGGACGTACCGGACGCGAAGATCGACCATCCCTGCGACATCATCGTCAAGATCACCACCACCAACATCTGCGGTTCGGACCTGCACATGTACGAGGGCCGCACCTCGTTCGAGTCCGGCCGCACCCTGGGACACGAGAACATGGGCCAGGTTGTGGACGTCGGCTCGGCCGTCCGCAAGGTCCGGGTCGGCGAGTACGTGGTCCTGCCCTTCAACATCGCCTGCGGGTTCTGCAAGCAGTGCGAGCGGGGTCTGACCAACTACTGCCTGACCATGCAGCCGGAACCGGACCTGGCGGGAGCCGCCTATGGATTCGCCGACATGGGCCCGTACAGGGGCGGCCAGGCGGAGCTGCTGCGCGTGCCCTACGGCGACTTCAACGCGCTGCGTCTGGGCGAGGACGCCGCCGAGCGGCAGACCGACTACGTGATGCTCGCCGACATCTTCCCGACCGGCTACCACGCCACCGAGATGGCCCACGTCAAGCCGGGCGACCAGACCATCGTCTTCGGTGCCGGTCCCGTCGGGCTGATGGCGACCTACTCCGCCCTCCTCAAGGGCGCCGGCCGCGTCTGGACGGCCGACCACCAGCCCGACCGGCTGCGCAAGGCGGAGGAGATCGGGGCCATCCCGATCAACACCGCCGAGCAGAACCCGGCGGAGGTCGTCAAGGAGGCCACCCTCGGACTGGGCGCCGACAACGGCTGCGAATGCGTCGGCTATCAGGCGCACGACCCCCAGGGGCACGAGGACGCCAGCCTCACGCTCAACGGCCTGATCGACTCGGTCAGGTTCACGGGCGACATCGGCGTGGTGGGCGTGTTCCTGCCCCAGGACCCCGGTGGCGCGGAGGCCCAGGGAGAGCTGGAGGCCCAGGGCAAGGTCCCGATCGACTTCGGAAAGATGTGGTTCAAGGGCCAGCACATGGGGACCGGGCAGGCGCCGGTGAAGAGGTACAACCGGGCGCTGCGGGATCTGATCGCCGGAGGGAAGGCGGAGCCGAGCTTCGTCGTCTCCCACGAACTCAGCCTGGACGAGGCCCCCACCGCCTACGAGCACTTCGACGCCCGTGACGAGGGCTGGACCAAGGTCGTCCTGCACCCCGACGGACACGGCAACGGCCACAAGCGGTAGGGAGCACAGGGCCGCCGCCCGCCTGCTCACCCGAGACCGGGCCGGTCGGCGAGTGGCGTCCGACCCCGGCTCCGGCCGGGGTCGGACGGGCGACTGCCGCCTGCGCTCCTGTCGTACCCGGCAGTGCCGAATCAACCGTGTCCGGCTCACCACTGCGACGCCGGCGGGTGACAGAAGTCGAGGATTGGTCGCGGTCCACGCGGAAACCCCGCCGCCGTTGTCCACTCCGCCGTCGGCCACTCCGCGCCTTTCACCTTCTCGCTCAAGCGGCCCGCCATCCGTTCACCTCACCGCACGTGGGGAGCCCTCATGAAGACAGACACCCGTTCCACCTCCCGCCTCCGGCACGATCCACTCGTCCGGGGCCTCGGCTGGGCCAGTGCGTTCCTGGGCGTACCGCAGGTCGTCGCCCCAGCGGGCTTCGCGCGGGCCCTGGGCGTGGGCGACGCCTTCCGGCACCGCTCGGCCACGACCGCCGTCGGGGTACGCGAGCTGGCGGCGGCGACCGGGCTGCTGGGCCGGCCGCATCCGGCCTGGCTCTGGGGCCGCGTCGGCGGCGACCTCATGGATCTGACGATGCTGACCCGGGCCCTGAGGAACCACAACGGCCGCGGCCTGGGCCGCACCGTCGCCGCGACCGCCGCGGTCACCGCCCTCACCGTCACGGACGTCTACGCGGCCGTGACCCGCACCCGTAGGAGCACCCCCATGGAACTGACCGCGGCCACCTCCGTCAGCCGGCCCCCGGACGAGGTATACGCCCTCTGGAGGGACCTGGAGCGGCTGCCGGACTTCATGGCGCACCTGGAAGAGGTGCGCGTCACCGGCCCGCGCACCAGTCACTGGCGGGCCGGCGCGCCGTTCGGCAAGGCGGTCGAATGGGACGCCGAGACCACGGAGGAGGTCGCCGGCCGGCTGATCGCCTGGCGGTCGGTGGACGGCGCCGACATCGACAACTCCGGCGAGGTCCGCTTCGAGCCCGCCCCCGGCGGCCGGGGCACGGAGATCCGGGTGACCCTGCGCTACGACCTGCCCGGCGGGGCGCTGGGCCAGGCCGTGGCGCGCTACTTCGGCGAGGAACCGCACCAGCAGCTGGACGACGACCTGCGCCGCTTCAAGCAGATCGCGGAGACCGGCGAGGTCGTCCGCTCCGAGGGCGCACCCGGCGGCAAGCGGGCCCGCGGAGAGTTCCCGCAGCACCCGGCCCGACCGCTGACCGAGGACGAACTGAAGGAGGCCCTGGCATGAAGGCGAACTGCTGGACGGGACGCAACTCGGTCGAGGTGCAGGACGTTCCGGACCCGTCGATCCTGAACAGCCGCGACGCCATCGTGAAGATCACCTCGACGGCGATCTGCGGCTCCGACCTCCATCTGCTCGACGGCTACGTCCCCACCATGCAGAAGGGCGACATCATGGGCCACGAGTTCATGGGAGAGGTCGTCGAGGTCGGCCCCGGCATCACCGACGGCAAACTGCGCGTCGGGGACCGGGTCGTCGTGCCCTTCCCCATCGCCTGCGGCGCCTGCGCGTCCTGCCGCGCGGAGCTGTACTCGTGCTGCGAGAACACCAACCCCAACGCCGGCATCTCGGAGAAGTTCTTCGGCCACCCCACCGCCGGCATCTACGGCTACTCCCACCTCACCGGCGGCTTCGCCGGCGGCCAGGCCGAGTACGCCCGCGTGGTCCTCGCCGACGCCAACGCCCTCAAGATCGAGTCGGACCTCACCGACGAGCAGGTGCTGTTCCTGTCCGACATCCTGCCGACCGGGTACATGGGCGCCGACATGTGCGACATCCGGGAAGGCGACGTCGTCGCCGTCTGGGGCGCCGGTCCGGTCGGCCAGTTCGCCATGGACAGCGCCCGGGTCCTGGGCGCGGAGAAGGTCATCGCGATCGACAAGGAGACCTACCGGCTCGACATGGCCGCCGCCCAGGGCTACACCACCATCAACTTCGAGAACACCGACGTACGGTCCGCCCTGCTCGAACTCACCGGCGGCCGGGGCCCCGACAAGTGCATCGACGCGGTCGGCCTGGAGGCCACCCACGGCGCCTCCCACGTCAACCTCTACGACCGCGCCAAGCAGGCGGTCCGCTCCGAGACCGACCGGCCGCACGCCCTGCGCCAGGCCATCCTGTCCTGTCGCAGCGGCGGCGTGGTGTCGGTCATCGGCGTCTACGGCGGACTGATCGACAAGTTCCCGGCGGGTGCCTGGATGAACAGGTCCCTGACCCTGCGCACCGGGCAGTGCCACGTGCACAAGTACATGAAGCCGCTGCTGGGCCTGATCGGGCAGGGCAGCATCGACCCCACCCGGGTCATCACCCACCGGCTGCCCCTGACCGATGCGCCGACCGGCTACGACCTGTTCAAGAACAAGAAGGACCACTGCGAGAAGGTCGTCCTCAAGCCGTGAGGGCAACACCGACGAACCGGCTCCATACGCCCGGAAGAACCGGCCGGCCTCCGGCCCGGGGCGTCGACGCCGATCACGCTGATCCACCTGCTCTACCGGCACTCCGACGAGGAGCGACAACGCGATGGGGCGGCTGGGCTGAACCACGCACAGTGGTCCGGCCAACAAACAACCCCCGGGTCTCGGACCTGGGGGTCCGTGTTGGAGCGGGTGACGAGAACCAAACTCGCGCTCTCAGCTTGGTGTTCCGAACGATTGCTAACGAGCGTAGGCGTAGATCAACACGGTGATCACCACGATGCCGAGCCAGATCGGTATCCCGGTCTTGGTGAATCGGCCGCGACTGTCCCTGGGCTGCGGCCTTCGACGCTTCGCCATGCCTCCCCCTCTGGTAGCGACGCTCTGCTACGCCTCAGGGTGTGGTCGGCTGGAATATGTGGGTAGAGCGCCAAGCGGACACGCCGCGCGGACATCGCACGTGTACAGAACCGCGACGCAGGGGGATGACTGACAAGTCTGGACCTGCATGACGACCGAGCCGTGCGTGGCTGAGTGCTTGCTCCCGCCCAGGTCGGCGTCTCCGGGAGAAGCTCTTCTCCCAGTCTTCTCCCAGCGACTTGGGTCCCGTGATCGAGACCACAAGTGAGTCCGTCACGGCCCTTCGCGCTACGTGTAGGTCACGACCACGATCGCTATGGCGATCCCAAGAAGGACGCCTATGCCAAGCCAACGCCACCGCCCTTCCCAGTCGGGCAGAACCACCGGCGGGGGTGGGGTAACCCTTGCCTCTACGCGCCTCGCAATCTCAGCGAGCGATATGGTCACGTGCTCTAGCTTGCCCGTCTGAGGGCTGTGCCCCTTCAGATTTCCAACCCGGTGCGTTGCCTCGCTGAGCTCGTTCAGACTGCCCTCCAGCCGGGTGGCAACCCTGTGCAGATTGTCGCTGCCTTGGGGGTCGAGAAGCCCTTCCAGGCGCCTGACCATGTGGTCGAGCTTGTCAAAGTCGAGCTTCTTGGAGGCGCTGGCCAGCTGTTCCGCGGCGAGACTCAGTTGGTGGGCGACGTCTTCGTTGATGCTCTTGCTTGCATGACCGAGTAGGCCAGCGACGTCTTCGTTGATACTCCGGGAAGCGCGCGAGATCTGGCCGGCGACGTCCTCGTTGATACTCCGGGCGGCCAAGGAGAGCTGGCTTGCCGTTTCAGGGGAGATGACGCCGTCTCGCAGGGCCTGTTCGAGCATCTGGGACAGCCCAGGCGCGATCCTCCCAATTTTCGTGAGCGTGACCCTGGTCTGCGGGTCGATCTCGTGATGAATGTTGATGTCACCGTGGTGGTCGCGGCCGACAAAGGCCCCGTTGCCGGAATTGATCTGGACGTGGTGTTGTTCTGGAAGCGCCGCCTCGTCGGTGGTCATCGGCCGTCTCGGGTGTTGATGTTGATGTCGCCGTAGTGGTCGCTGCCGATGAAGGCCCCAGAACCGTGGTTGTGCTGTGAGCCGATGTTGACCGTCTTCGTCGGTGCCGTCGTCTTGAGTTCCTCGATGTCGGCTCGGGCGTCGGGGTGAGCCTGGAGAAAGGCGGCAAGTAGTTCGGTCCACGCGTCTGTGACAGTGCGTCCCGTGATTTCATGCCGGGCCAGGGCTGCCACCTGCTCGTTCAGTACCTGTAGGGCAGCGGCCTCCTCTTGAGGGTTGCCACCGCGACGGAAGATAGACGAAATCCGAGTGCGCAAAGCGTCGGCCTGGCCTTGGAGCAGGTAGGAGAGGACTCCGCTGGCAGCTCCTGTACTCACGGCCATGACTGCTTCTTCGTACATAAGACGGTTCCCCCTTCGGCTGGTGGATGGCGCGCTCGTGCAGGGCGGTGCGACCTAGTTGGGGTCGCTGCGTGCGCCCGAGCCGATTGACTGTACTGGCCATGCCATAGCAGGGGCTGGGCAATGCAGGGTGCTGACCGAAAACCTCTGTTGAAGGCGTGTTCGCAGCTAGGCGGTTGCCCCCGGTCGCTTCGACTCCTTCGTCCCCAAGCAACTTGGGTGGGGGCGCTGCCTTGGGCTGATCTGGCTCTCACCTGGTGCAACGGTCCGCAGGCGTCCGCGGATGTCCGCCGCTGTTCGTCTGCGTTGTCACGCAGTTAGAGGTCGTTCTCTTTCCGAACCTCGTGTGCGGTTTCCGCTGGTCCGGCATGACATGGCGGCTGGCGAGGGAGTCTCGGTCCGTTGCTGATCGAGACGTCGTGGGGGTGGCGGATGCCGTCGATGCGGGCGGTGTTGGAAACGCGGCAGAAGGCCGCGGCGGTGCGGGTGGAGGAACTCGAAGCCGAGTTGGAGCGGGTGCGAGCGGCTCTGGCGGAGGCCGAAGAGGCGCTCAGGTGCCGGGTGATCGGCCTGGAGCAGTATCTGGAGGCGCTGGCCGAGGAGGAGGCGCCCGCCGTGGTGGTCGGCAGAGCACCGCAGAAGAAGCCGGTGGGGCCGCGCCGGGCGGTGCCCCACCGGGACAAAGCCTCCGGAACCGAGGAGTTGTCGGTGGACTACCAGGCGTTGATGGCCGCCGCCCTGGAGGCGGGAGGCGACGGGCTCGGCGCCCGGCGGGCGGCGGTGGTGCTGGGATGGGACAGTGCGTCCGCCTCCCGCGTCGAGGGTGCGAGGGCGCGGCTGAAGAGACTGGTGGAACGGGGCTGGCTGGTCGAAGTCAAACCGGGCAGGTTCACGCTGCCCGCAGCGGATCAGGGCTCTGCTGCCGGGCGGCCAGGCGGCGGCTCATGAGGGTGGTCATCGACCACAGGATGACGGCTTCGCTGGTGTCGGTGCGCCGTTCGTAGTCACGGACCAGGCGCCGGCTGCGCAGGAACCAGGCGAAAGATCTCTCCACCACCCAGCGGCGGGGCAGCACCTGAAAGCCCTGGACGTCGTCACTGCGGCGGACGACGTCCAGGACGAGTCCGAGGTGCGCGGTGGCCCAGTCGACGAGGTGGCCGGTGTAGCCGCCGTCGGCCCAGACCCGTGAAAGCCGCCGGAAGCAGCCAGTCGCCGCCGACAGCAGGGTCCGGGCGGCGTCCCGGTCGGTCGCGGACGCCGGCGTGACCCGCACGGACAGCAGCAGTCCGAGGGTGTCGGTGAGCAGGTGCCGCTTGCGTCCATTGATCTTCTTCCCGGCGTCGAAGCCCCGCGAGGTGAGGGCGACGGTGGCGTCCGCCTTCACCGACTGCGAGTCGATGACCGCCGCACTCGGCTCCTCATCACGGCCCTCAGCCCTGCGGACGGCACCGCGCAGCCGGTCGTGCAGCTCGGCGATCAATCCCGTGTCCCGCCAGCGGGCGAAGAAGGCATACACCCGTGGCCAGGGCGGGAAGTCCGACGGCATCGCCCGCCACTTGATGCCGTTGTCCACGAGGTAGCGCACCGCGTCGATCATCTGCCGGTGGCAGTAGCCCTCCGGCCGCCCGCCCCGGCCCGCCAGCCATCCAGGAACCGGCAGCAGATCCCGCACCAGAACCCACTCAGCATCGCTCATGTCCGAGCCGTACCGGGGCCGACGCCCCGGCCGGTCGGCCGCGTTCCCGAACCTGTGGGCGAGACAGTCACACCCAGGAGTGGACGGACTGGACCCGGCACCCATGACCACGCGACACTTCGACAACAGGGCCTCTTGCTCCTCGCTGGACTCGACATCCGCGAGCTACCAAGAGGCCCTTCTTCCATGCGTCCGCACCGGCCGACTCACCCGAACCAGGCCCCTGTTCGAACCCCGCCGATCAGCCGAGCGGATAGAGAACAGCCAGTTAGACACTCAATCGGGACACGGACCACCCGGAAGGTGCTGCGCGGGTTCGACTGGGGAGCCTGCTGCCTGCGTCAGATGGCTTTCTACGACCTTCGTCACACCGGACACACGCTGTCGACCCGTTCCGGCGCCACCCTCAAGGACACGATGGTCCGTGCCGGGCAGTCCTCCGAGAAAGCCGCGCTGATCTACCAGCACTCCGACGAGGAGCGCGTGCGAAGCACCACACCGACAACTGCGCGCATCACAAGGAGAAGCCCACCGGCAGCTAGCCGCCGCTTGTGGTGCGGATGTGGTGCGCAGCCCGCCAACCGGTCTAGACAACAAACAACCCCCCAAGTCTCTGACCAGGGGGTTTCTCATGGAGCGGGTGACGAGAATCGAACTCGCGCTCTCAGCTTGGGAAGCGACGGCGCTTGGGCAGGTCCCGTGGGCCCTGATTAGCGCAGATATTTGGTCCTTGAGGCGGTCGTGCGGGTCGGATTGCACCGCTGACCGTAGGTTTCCGTCCTTACGGGCACGCTATGGGCACGGCGCCGGAGCCATTGGTCTGCGGGACGGAGCGACGGACATTGGGAGGATCCCGGATCCAGGCGTCGGGCCCAGGACATGCGTGGTTGCGGTTGCGTAGGTGGGGTCGGCTTCCGGCTGTCATTCGACGTCGACTCCGTAGGCGCGGGTGAGGCCGTCGAGGCCGTCTGCCCATCCTTGACCGAGGGCCCGTAGCTTCCAGGCGGGTAGGCCGTCAACGGTGTGCCGATACAACTCGGCGACGATCATCGCTCGGATCTCCGGGTTGGCGGAGGGCTGAAAAGCCCATGCGGCCCCGGTCACGTAGTCCATGTGCAAGGCGGCGTGGGTGAGAGCGCCGCAGTTCAGGCCCGTGTCGACGTCCATGTTGATGGCGATGGCGACGCGGCGCACTCGCTCGGGCAGAACAGCCAGGTGAATGGTGGCGCGTTCGACGAAAAAGGAACCCTCCTGCCGCTTGCCCAGAAGCCGTGCGGCACCGTCCGCAGAGCAGGGCTGGTTGTAGAATACGAAGTCTTTGTCAGCCGCCACCCGGCCGTCCTCCCCGGTCAGGAAGAGGGTGAGGTCCGCGTCCGCGCCGGCGAAGCTGAACGCGGCGCGCAGCCCCTGCCAGGCGTCCTCGGGCAGGACCAGGGCTTGACCGGGGATGAGCGAGGCAGGCAGTGCGGGCGGTGTAACGGGTACAGGAGGCGGTCCTGCCGACGTCTCCTGCTTCCATTCGACGAACGGCTTGATCCGGTAGGAATCGGTGAGTGGCGCCCTGTCGTCGGGCGGGGTACCCGCGCCGAGGGTGACGTCGAGGTCGGCGAGTGACGGTTCGCCGGCGCCGGGTTCGTCCTGAGCATGGTCGAGCAGCTCCTGGAAGCCGGGCACGCGGCTGGTCTCCAGCGACTTGATCGAGCTGGACAGATTGCCCGATGCGGTGGTGGTGACGGAGCAGGCGACGTCCTGCCCGATGTCCTGGAAGCGCAGGGCGTCCTCGGGTTCCCGCCAGGGCGTGGACTCGATCGCCTGGCGCGTCCAGCGGCCGTAGGCCACGAAGCCGAGGCGCTGGGTGTCGGGCAGGCGGGTCAGTATGGCGCGGTCGATGGCGGTGATGCCGGGTGCCGTGGCGAAGCCTTCCTTCAGCGTGGCGACGATGTTGGAACCCATGGACGTCAGCCACCACAGGACGCGGTCCCGCTTGGTGAGGTTCTTCAGTGTCGGGCGTCCGGCGGGGGTGAGCCCGGGCGTCTGACCGGGCATAGAGTCGAGCTCCTGTTGCCGCACGACGACGGACAGAACCGCGCCGTCCACGCCTACGGCACAGCCGGCGGCCGGGCTGTCCGAGAAGGCGGTGTTCACCGCTTCGCAGACGGTGGCCTCGTCATTGGCAAGCAGGGCTTGCCACCAGTGTTCGGCGTCGTCCGTCAACTGATGGCGGATCTCTCGCAGTCGCGCCGTCTCGGCGGCCAGGTAGGCGGGCGCGTCCTGTTCCGCCCTTTGTCTGGCCGCAGCCTTCGCTGCGCGTGCCAGCCGCCCTACGCCCTGAAGATGGAACGTCCGGGCTTCGGCGAGCGCCCAGGACAGGCTCAGTTGGGGCGTTATCCGGGATGACGGGTGGATGCGCGGTGGGAAAGGACTCCAGATGAACGCTGGTCACCTGCCGCCTCAGCTCGCGCAACTGAGCGATGGCGGCATCGCGCTCCGCCTTTTGCTGAGCCCGTTCCGCCTGACGGCGCGCCCGGTCCAGTTGCGTGGCCGACGGGGCGACTATACGAGAGCGTGTCGCACGCCGCGTACTGGTGCGCCGTCGATTGCCGCCGAGGGAACTCGACGCGTAGAAGGGGCCGAGTCCGGTCGACATCCTGGCGCCGCCACTGCCCACGCTGAGCCTCGCCGCACGGGGCCCGATCGAGGTGCGCACTCCTCGAGTGGACACCCGCACACTCATCCCGGGCACACCGACACGGAAACCGAACCCCATGACATACCCCTCTCCCCAGCCACAGTCTGGCACCCGAAAGGGGGCGTGTGAGGTCGACTCGGCTGGTCCTCAGCAACACGACATGGGGAGGTCCTCCAGATACATCAACCCGGTACATGGACTACTCTTGGTACATGTCCATGAAGCGCACGAACGTCTACGCGGACCCCGAGGACCTGGCGATCATCAAGGAGGCCGCCAAGCGCCGAGGTATAAGCGAGGCCGAGATCATCCGCCAGGGCATCCACCTGGCAGCCATGGCGAACCGGGTCTGGGACGAGCCGCTGTTCTCGCGCACCTTCGAGGGGCCGGGGCGCACGCTGCCCAAGTCGGAAGTCCGCGACACGGTCGCTGAGGCTGTCCGGCGTGAGACCGGCTCGGGCTCCGGATCCGCCGCGTGATCATCGTCATCGCCGATACGTCCGGCCTTCTGGCAGCTCTGGACTCGGCTCACCCGGAACACCGGGCAGCGAACGAGGCCATCATGGCGGCGGGCCTGCTGGTCATGTCCCCGCTCCTGCTGGCCGAACTGGATCACGTGGCGACGCGTGAGCTCGGCAGGAAGGCCGCACTCAGCGCTGTCGACGACCTGCGGCGCTGGATGAGCCGGGGTCGTGTCGTCCTGCCGGAGATCACGGAGGACCACCTGGGCGCAGCCCAGTCCGTCCGTGTCCGTTACCGCGCGCTGGACCTCGACCTCGCCGACGCGGTGAACGTGGCGCTTGCCGCCGACTACGACACGGACGCGATTCTCACCCTCGACCGACGAGACTTCCGGGCCGTACGCCCGCTGGGCCGTTACAAGGCGTTCCGGGTACTCCCCGACGACCTCCCGCTCTGACACAGGGCCCCGGCGGTCAAGAGCCCGCTTCTACAAGGGGCTTGTGCCCGCCCACGCAGCATCGGCCCCTCAATGAACAAGCCCCAGGTCGCTGACCTAGGGCTCCAAAAGAGCGGGTGACGAGAATCGAACTCGCGCTCTCAGCTTGGGAAGCTGCGATCGTTTGGAGCTGATTCGGGCGCTGACCTAGGCGAACGGCCACGATGCGGTCTCGTCGAACCCGGCTGGTTTCACCGTGATTCCCCGCTGTTCCCCGCTCGATCTGGTGCGGTTGTGGTGCGAGTCTTGGTCCGTCTGCGCCTCGTCGGGCTAGCGGGCGTAGGCGTACAGCAGGACGACGACCACCACGACGCCCAGCCAGACCGGCATGCCGGTCTTGGTGAATCGGCCGCGGCTGTCCCTGGGCTGCGGCCTTCGACGCTTCGCCATACCTCCCCCTACGGTCGTGACGCTCCTCTATGGCTCAGAGTGCGGTTGGACGGAGCATGTAGGTAGAGCGCGAATTGGACACGGAGCATGGCAAGGTCCTGCGCGTACTGGTGCTCGCTGCACTGCGCTGGCGGATGCGGTCATGCGTGGGACAACTTGCCGGGTCCGCCACGCAGCCCAACCTGAGATGTCTTCTTGCCCCGGGTCTTGTCGGGGATCTTGGTGAGCTGGGTTTTTGCTGGTCAGGGCGGTGGGCTCGTGCGCCTGGTGGTCATCCTTGGCCGCTGTCGAGCGACCTCGGACGGCCCAGGGACGGCCCAGCTTCACCCGGTGCAGGAGCTCGCTCGACTGACGGCCGGCGCCCTCGGTGGCCCGGTCTGAACCTCAGCCGACGACAGTCAGCCATGACGGCGGGTGCGCTGACCGCCCACGCACGCGTGTGCCTCGCTACACCCCCACACGCCTCAGCCACGCTGCCATTGGCGTCGACCACAGCAAGCCACGACGGCCGGCCCGTGACCACGATGCCGAAGCCCTCACAGCTTGGGAAGTTCGGGTTCGCGAGGGCCAGTCGCTGGGTTGCCCTGCGCCCGAAGGTGCGTTGGTGCGTAGCTGGCTGCCGATTTGGTGTCCAGTGGTCCCCGTAGTTCCCCGCGCGATCTGGCATGTAGCTGGCACCCCGTCACCTTCGGCAGCCAGCCAACGGGGGTCCTTGGCCGCGGTCGTGGTGGTTGCTGTATCTCGCTACCTGCCCGTTGACGGTTGCCCCATCATCGTCTGAGCAGAGAGGATAGTCTGGCTCCTGCATCGCCAGAAAAGTGAATGTAAAGGATAGCCTGTGGGGATTCTTGAGGAAGTAGAGACCAGCCGTCAAAATATCCGATCTGACGGATATACCATGTCGATCGGAGAGGTGGTGAATCTCTACCGAGACAAGGAAATCCAAATCAGGCCAGAGTATCAGCGCCTGTTCCGCTGGCCTATCGAGAAGCAATCGCGACTGATCGAGTCCATTCTGCTTGACATCCCGCTTCCCACCATTTTCGTCGCCCAGCGCGAGGATGGTGTTTGGGAAGTTGTTGATGGTCTGCAGCGACTTTCCACGATCCTGTCATTTATGGGAGAATTGCGCGATGAGGCAACAGGCGCTACCCTTCCGCCGAGCAAACTCACCCGGACCAAGTATTTGCCTTCATTGGAGGGGATGAGCTACTCAGGAGAGGAGCCTAGGTTCTCTCCCGAGCTTAAGATCCATTTCAAACGGGCTCGCCTGGATTTCCGGATTCTGCTGCGCGAATCCGACGAACGAGTAAAGTACGAATTGTTCGACAGGTTGAATAGTGGCGGCGTTCCGACTTCACCGCAGGAAGTTCGAACTGCTCAGCTACTGATGACTAACGCCGAATTCTATGTTTGGCTAGATCGACTCCGTACCGAGGGGCCGTTTGCCGATTGTGTACCTTTGACGGATAGGCAGATTTCTGAGCAGTATGATCTAGAGCTTGCGACGCGCTTCTTCGTCCTAAAGAATGCAACACCATCCGAGCTGAACAGATTTTCCGACATGGATACATTCCTGTCAGATCAAATTTTGGACATGGCTACATCCGGCGATTTCGACACGGCGCAGCAACAAGTGATCTTCGAGGGCGTGTTCGGCGTTCTTTCGTCACTGGGGCCGGATGTCTTCCGGCGGTACGACGTTCGTCGCGAGAAGCCGTCTGGCGCTTTCAGCGTATCGGCCTTCGAGGCTATTACCCTCGGAGTGGCGGGTCACCTCGATGACTGGAAGAATCTTCGAGTCGACGAACAGGCGGATCGTCTGAGGAGTGCAGTATCTGAACTCTGGAAGGACGATCAGTTCAGAAAATATTCGGGGGCAGGAGTTCGCGCCACTTCTCGCGTACCAATGATGCCACTCGTAGGTAATCGCATTTTCAGTGTGGATTAGCGATGGCCTCGATTCGGACGATCGAGAACCTTGAATCCGTTCTGACGGAAGACTTGAAATGGCGCACACATGAGATGCAACTCTGGGAGCAAGTTGCCTCCTCGTGTAGATCGCATCAACTACCAGGGGTCCTCCGCGGCGGCGTAGCGCTTGTTTACGCGCATTGGGAAGGATACGTAAAAGAGGGTGCTCGTGCGTATCTTGAGTACGTGAGCAGGAAAGGCCTAAAAGTTGGCCAATTGAGGTCTGAAATAGCCGCGGTTGCCCTTAGGTCAAAACTAGGTCGCGGCGAGGCTTCAAAGAGTTCCTTGGCGCATACTGAGATTGTCGAGCTTCTCAGGAGCGCCGATGCCCTACCCGCTAATATTCCGTACAACTCGGCAATGATTAGAACGAGGTCGAACCTATATTTCGACGTCTTTGCCGACATTATGCATTCCATTGGCTGCGACGCGAGTCGACATGAGATCTACAGATCCATTATCGACAAACGATTGCTGCGCCATCGCAATGATATTGCTCACGGAAGGGAGGAATATGTCTCGCTCGCGGATTGGGTGGATATCAGAGACCGCGTGTTGGTCATCCTGAAAGATGTGCGCACTCAGATTTCTAATGCGGCGGCCAATGAAGAATACAAGCGGAAGTGAGGGCGCTTGAGGTCGGCACGGAGCGGCTTTGGGGTGACGCTGCTTTTGCGCGAGTGATCGTAGGCTTGTGGACAGCCTCAGCCACGACGTACCCCTTCTACGGTAAGCGGCTGATTGCTGTGCGCGGCACGGGCGCCGGCCGGGCTGGAGCGGGGCGGAGACAGGAGCGCAGGCCCGGCCGGGGGCCGGGCCGCGCGCGGGGAGCGGAGCGAGCCGCCTTGAACCAGTAGAGAAAGTTTGAATCACGCTCGGCTGGTGGTCGCTGGGTCTGGTCGTACCAGTGCCTGCTGGCTCGTGGTGTAGAACCCTGGACATGGGGAGTGAGCGGCGGGAGCGGATGAAGGCGCTGGGTGCGCGTCTTCGTGTGCTTCGTGGAGAGTCGGGTCTGACGGGTGCCGTGCTGGCGCAACGGGCCGGCGTAGGTCAGCCGACCGTGTCCAAGATCGAGACCGGGCGCATGGTGCCGAGCCGGGATGTGCTCGACCGGCTCCTGGGCGCCCTCGGCGTGGATGAGTCTGTCTCTCGTGAGGTGCGGGAGCTGCTGGCCGGCGTCGTTGCCGCCGAGGACGACGAGCCGACCGCTGTTGACGTCGCCGAGGGCACGACTGTTGACGAAGAGGTGCGGTCCGCTCAGTCGGTCCGCTCGTTCCAGTGCGTCGTTCTGCCGGCCATGTTGCAGAGCGCCGAGTACGCCCGGCACGTCTTCCAGAGCGCCCCGTGCTCGACACCCGAGACTGTCGGCCGGGCCGTCGCTGCCCGTGTGGATCGGCAGAGTGTGTTGTACGAGCCGGGGCGGGAGTCGGTGTTCGTGGTCACCGAGGCCGTCTTGCGGACCTGGCCGGGAAGTCCGGCGCTGATGCTGGCGCAGTTCGACCGGTTGCTGGCGGTGGAGAGTCTGAGCACGGTACGGCTCGGGGTGATTCCCTGGCGCCGGCCGGTGCCGGTGCTGCCGAGGCACGGCTTCACCTTGTGCGACCGGCGGGCGGTCGTGATCGAGACCTTCGACAACGAACGGGTGTCCACTGACGCTGCTGAAGTGGCCGCCTACGAGGAGACCTTCGAGCGCTTCGAGTGCGCTGCCGTCTTCGGTCATGAGGTGCGCGAGCTGCTGTTGCGGGTGATGAAGGAGTTCCGTGACCTGGGGGACACCCTCATCCCTTAGGGGAATAATTCCTCAGCATGCCTAGAATGCTGCTTGCTGCTAGGAATACTCTGCCGTCACGCTGTCTAGCCCCCTAGACGAACGGAGAGGTTCCCCCATGCTTACCAAGTGGTGCCGTGTCTTTCCCGGCCTGCCGGCAGAGGTGTCCAATGCCCGTCACTTCGTCGCCTCCCTGCTCGCGGAGCGTGGCCCGGTCGAAGACGCCGTCCTGGTCGTGAGCGAGCTGGCGACCAACGCCCTGCGGCATACGAGGAGTGGCATGCCTGGTGGGTGGTTCTTGGTGGTCGTCGGCCTCGGCGACGATCTCGTGCGCATCAAGGTGGTCGACCAGGGCGGCGATCGCGTGCCTCACCTGTGCCCCGTCACCAGTCGTGAAGAGGGAGGTCGTGGGCTACGGCTGATCGATGCCCTGGCGAAGAACTGGGGCTACACGATCTTGCCTGACGGGCGCTTCGTCTGGGCCGATCTGGTGCGGGCGAGCGTATGAGTGCACAGAAAGCGGTGCGATCGCGGGTTCGCGTAGTCGGCGGTGAGGTGTGAGCCCGAGAGGTGTCCCCCGGAGGAGATCACGCTTCTACGTCATCGGCGTGCGTACCGGGCGGCGGCTGCCTCCCATTCCGTCTAGGGCCCTAGACTCCTGGGTACTGCTAGGAGGTGAGGTCATGTCGGACGAGCTCCAACGGATCATGACGATCGATGATCCGTACCTGCTGTTGCGCGAGGTGACGACTCGCTTGGCGGACGCGCAGCAAGAGGTGACCGAGCTGGCCCGCCTTCGTCGCCGAGTGGTTCAGGACCTGCACGCCCAAGGGTTGTCGTACGCGCAGATCGCCGCGAAGGCCGGCCTGAGCCGCGGGCGGATCCACCAGATCCGGCACACCGGCCCAGCGCCGGAAGGGGCCTTCCTCGGCCGGGGCGCCGTCACCGTCGCCACACCGCTGCGGCGGGACGACGAACGCGGCCGGACCGTCGTCGCCGTGGACGACGTCAGTTCCGGCAAGCGGCTGGAAGACCTGGCGCGGTCGTACGGGCTCGACGTCGCCTCGGAGCATGTGCCGGTGACCGGCGAGATCGACCTCAACCGGGACGGCCTGATCGTGGTCTGCGGCCCCCGCATGTCCCAGGCCATGTGGGACACCTACGCCCAGGACCCGGTTCTCCAGTGGGAGCGTGCGGAAGACGGGCCCTGGACCGTGGTGGACCGGCAGACCGGCACCATGCACCGCTCGGGGCAGGACAGCGACCCGGCCCGGCCGTACGACGTCGGCTACCTCGGCCGGCTGCCGCGACCGGACGGCAACGGCTCGCTGCTCGCGATCGCCGGTATCCACACGCAAGGCTCCCTCGGTGTCGTGCAACTCCTCGCCAACGACCTGAACGTGATGTGGGGCCAGGTCGGCGACCGCCGGTTCTCCACCCTGGTGGGTGTCGAGTACGACCCCGAGACCAGCGAACCGCAGTCCGTGGAACTGCTCTGCCCCTTGTACCGGCACGACGAGGAGACGGCGGCGTGAGGGTCGACCTCGCCACGCTCCCCGCCGACCCGGAACGAGAGAACGAGGATTTCACCGCCGCCACTCCCGGCGCGGCCGTGCTCCTCGATGGCGCCGGCGTCGGCGGTGCCGAGACCGGGTGCACACACGGTGTCGCCTGGTTCTCCGGGATGCTGGGCGGCCTGCTGCTCCAAGCCATCGCCGGGTCCCCCACCCGTCCGCTCGCCGAGTGCCTGGCCGACTCGATCGACCGCGTCCGCTCGCTGCACAGCGACAGCTGTGACCTGACGTACCGGGCCAGTCCCACCAGTACGGTCGTCGCCGCACGGATCAACGGGGAAAGGCTGGAGTACCTGGTCCTCGGCGATTCCTCCTTGCTCCTGGAGGAGAACGATGGCGGTACGACCGTCGTCACCGACCGGCGCCTGGACGAAGTCGGCAAGCGACTGCGCGGGCCGGTCGACGCGCTGCCCACCGGCTCGCCCGAGCACTCCGCCGCGCTCGCCGACTATCGGGAGGCTTTGACGGGCCTGCGCAACCGGCCGGGCGGCTTCTGGATCGCCGGCCCCGACCCGCGGGCGGCCGAACACGCGCTGACCGGCACGGTGCCACTTGACTCGCTGTCCACCGTGACGCTTTTGAGCGACGGTGCAACTCGGCTCGTCGATCGCTTCCAACTCGCCGACTGGGCGCAGTACTTGGAGGTGCTCGCTTGCTCCGGTCCGGACGAACTGATCCGCGGTGTCCGAGAGACCGAGAAGAGCGACCCCGACGGCCGGCGCTGGCCGCGAGGTAAGGCGCACGACGACGCGACCGTCCTCCACTGGGCCATTCGGTAGCCCTTTCGCGCGGTTTCGCGGCCACACCGTATACCCCCCTGGACAGTTGATGGGCTGTCGGCTACCTTCACTGTCAACCCCCCTAGACAGTTGGGGGTGGTTGCCCCCGCTGCTGTCTAGGGGGCTATCCAAGTTGCTCGGCGCCGATCTCAGGGCGCCCGAAGACTCCGTGAGGTACTGACAGTGCGTGTGATCCCCGTAGACACCTCCGCCGCGACGCTGCTCGTCACCAAGCTCCCTGAGGTCAAGGTCAGGGACCGTCAGACCGGCGAGGTCGCCATGGACCCGGTGACCAACCAGCGGCTCATGACGCTGGAGCTGGTGTTCATCGCGGCCGGCGGCTCGGACATGATTAAGGTGACCATCCCCGAAGAGGGGATCGGAGACGGCCTGGTCATGGGCGCGCCGGTCATCCTGTCGGGCCTGGTCGCCCGGCCGTGGGAGAGCGAGTTCGGCGGGCGTAGCCGTCACGGCATCGCCTACCGGGCCGACGCGGTCATGGTCAACGCCCCGATTGCGGCACAGGGTTGATCGCCATGACTGACCTCGCCTGGGTGCTGCTGGTCCTGCTCCTCGTGGTCGCGCTGCTGGTGGTCCGTCGGCGGATTCCGGTGGTGTTCTGGTGGCTGGTCGGGTATCCGGTCGTCGCGTTGCGGGTGCTGCTGTCGTACCGGGCGACGATGGACGCGTGCGGTCTGACGGTCCCGGCTTCCGCCGTTCGGATCGCCACGGCCCGGGTGGTCGGACGGCAGGCGGCACCCGTCCCGCCTCGGCGGTCTTTCCCCCGGCCCAACGCATCCGGTCTCGTCATGCGGCTGCGCATGGCGACCGGGCAGGCGCCCGAGGACTTCACCGCCTCGGCCGACCGACTGCGCCATGCCTGGGGCGCCCACGCCGTCCACGTACGCCCCACGAAACCGGGCTGGCTCGAACTGCGGCTGGTCGGGTGGGACGTGCTCGCCGATGTGCGGCCCGCCCGGCGTCAGGCTGCGGCCGAGCCGCTTCGCCTGCCGCTGGCGCTGCGAGAGGACGGCGACTGGCACGTACGCGACTTTCGCACCGTGCCGCATGAACTGATCCTCGGTGCCACGCAGTCCGGAAAGTCCGTCTACCTGCGCAACTTGTTGTGCGGCCTGGCCCGGCAACGGGTCGTCCTCGTCGGGATCGACTGCAAATGGGGTGTCGAACTGGCGCCCTTCGCACCTCGGTTGTCAGCGCTGGCTGACGACCCGGATCGGGCGAACGACCTCCTCGACGTGCTGCTGGAAGAGATGGAGGACCGGTTTCGGCTGATCGGTCTCAGCGGTGCCGATCCGGATGCTGTTCTCACCTCGGACGTGTGGGGGCTGCCGGAGGCCGTGCGGCCAGTCCCGGTAGTGCTGGTCGTTGACGAGGTGGCGGAACTCTTCCTCGCCGCGAACAGGGATGACGAGAAGCGGCGGGACGCGATGGTCACCAAGCTCATCCGCCTCGCCCAGCTCGGTCGCGCGGCCGGCATCTACCTCGAAGTCTGCGGGCAGCGCTTCGGTTCGGAACTCGGCAAGGGCGCCACCATGCTGCGTGCCCAACTGACCGGCCGCGTCTGCCACCGCGTCAACGACGAAGCGTCGGCGAACATGGCCCTGGCCGACATCTCTCCCGAAGCAGCACTGGCCGCCACGTCCGTTCCGGCCGACCGGCCCGGCGTCGCGGTCGTCGGCGACTCGTCCGGCGGATGGTCCCGCGTCCGCTCTCCTCTTCTCTCGCTCGAAGATGCGGCGGCCGTCTGCCGCGACACCTCGGCTCTGGTCCCTGAACTGCCCCGGCTCGACCGCTTCCGGCCCGCCATCGCCGTCGCCTCGGCCGGGCCGTCCTCCTCGACCGGCGCCACGCCCACCGCGCGCCCGGTGACCGAGTAGCCCCCTCCCTTCCCTACGGCCGGCGTGACCGCCTCGCGCCATGTCCCTACCCCTCGCATGCCCGAAACAGGAAGGAACCGGAGCCGATGCGTGCCCACCTGGCCCGCGTGGACGCCGTCGTCGTCCAGGCCGTCATCGCGGGCGCCCTGTCCTTCTCCCACTTGCACGACCTCGCCGCAGCGGCCGGACAGGGCGGATGGAAGGCGTGGGCCTATCCCGTCAGCGTCGACCTGTTGCTGGTCGCCTCCTGGCGCCGAATGCGCCAGTTGCAGCGAACGGGGCAGGCGGCGGGCAGTCCCCGGCTGTGGTTCCTGGTGGCCCTTGCCGCCTCCCTCGGCGCCAACGTCGCCACCGCCGGACTCCTCGACCTGGACCACGTTCCCGCCTTGCTCCGCGTGGTGGTCGCGGGCTGGCCTGCCATCGCCTTCTTCGGCGGCACTCTGCTGGCCCACACACCGCACGGCCAGGAATCCCCGGGGCTCCCAGACTCGCCGATGGCTGCCCCGCACGAGGAACAGGACCCCGCTCCGGCTGCCATCGACGTTCAGGGGTCGGAGGAACTGCCGGCGCCAACCCCCGATCCAGCCCCCGCCGAACCGGAAGCCGTCCCGGCTCCACCTCCGCCCGGTCCCGCCGTCGCGCTCCCGCCCGCCCTCATCCAGCGCGCCCGGGCACTGGCCGACGAACAGCGCTCGACCACCGGCCGCCCCGCCGACCCCGACGCCGTCCGCGCCCGGCTCGGCCTTCCCCCGTCCATGACCGCCTCCGTCGCCGCCCACCTGTGAGAGGAGCACCGCCATGAACCGCCGCTTCCGCAACGTCCGCCGTATCGGCCCCGTGAACGTCGCCTCCTACATCGACCGCGGCAGGCATCGCCACCTGGCCGCCTGCACCGCACCCCGCTGCGACTTCTCGGCCGAGTACGACTCCCGCGCCGCCGCCGAACTCGCCGCCCGCACCCACCGCTGCTCGGCCTGACAGGAGATCACCGCATGCGCGTCCCACTCTGGCTCGCCCTGCTCTGCGTCGCAGTCCTGGGCGTCAAGCTCATCCGCCCGCCCTGGTGGCTCGTCGCCGTACTCCTCCTCGGCGGCTACCTGCTGACCGACAGCCTGCTGGCCCCCGTCATCGACTCCCTCCTCAAGTGACCCGTAAGGAGCCCTGCTCATGATCCGGCCGAAGATCCCCACCATGCCGCAACCGACCGTCCCGGTCGCCACGCCCGCCACTGTCATGGAGCCGACCGCAGTCACTCCGGCCAAGCCGTCGACGCCCGCTCCTCCGGCGCCGGCCCGCCCGACCATCCAGTTGACGCCCGGCACGGTGCTCGCCCTCGTCGGCGGCGGCACCGCCGTGGTCCTGGTCGTGGGTGCCGTCCTCGTCTCCACGCTGCTCGCCGTCACCGTGACCGCCACATCGGTCGCCGTGTGCGCCGTCGTTCTCCGCTCTCTCCTCACCCGCCGCTGAACCAACAACTCCTTTCTTCTGCCCTGACTGTCTAGGCCCCTAGACAGTCAGGCCAGGCAACACCCGCACCACAAGGAGGAACCTGCACATGCGCCCACCGGCTCCCCTCGGAGCCATCCGTCACCTGGCCACCCTCGCCCGGCACGGCGACCTCGGCTCCTATGCCCGGCAGATCCAGCGCCTGGGTGGCTGCGAGCGGCCCGTACGAATGGAAGGTCACCGACTCGACGTCCACGCGGCCACCGGTGAGATCGTCCGGGAGATCACCGACCGCGACCTTCCGGCCGGACAGCTCCTCATCCGCTGCAACAACCGTCGCGCCACCCGGTGCGCCACCTGCGCGGAGACGTACCGCAAAGACACCTTCCACCTCGTCACGGCCGGGCTGAGCGGTGGCAAGGGCATCGGCCCGGTGGTCGCCCGGCACCCCCGCGTCTTCGCTACCTTCACCGCGCCATCGTTCGGCCCGGTCCACAACCGCCCGGCCGGCGGCCGGTGCCGCTGCGGGCGTACACACACCGAGGACGACCCCACGCTGGGCACGCCGCTCGACCCGGAGCGCTACGACTACCGGGCGGCCGTCCTCTGGAACGCGCACGCCGGTGCCCTCTGGGGCCGCTTCACCACCTACCTCCGCCAGCAGATCGCCACCCGCGCGGGCCTCACCCGCTCCGCGTCGCGTGATTGCGTCAGGGTGTCGTACGCCAAGGTCGCCGAGTACCAGCGGCGCGGCGCCGTCCACTTCCACGCGGTCATCCGCCTCGACGGTCCGGGAGGCGCGGAGGACGACCCGCCGGCCTGGGCGACGACCGAACTCCTCACCGACGCGATCCGCTCGGCCGCCCGCCTCGCCGAGACACCCGGCCCGGTCATCGACGGCCGCGCCTACGCCTTCCGCTTCGGCGACCAGCTCGACATCCGCCCCATCCGCTCGGCGGACTTCGCGGGCACCTCGGAACTGTCCAGCCGGGCCGTCGCCGCCTACATCGCCAAGTACGCCACCAAGGGCGCCGAGACGGCCGGCACCCTCGACCGTCCCGTCCGCAACCCGATCACCGACCTGATCGGCTCCGGCGTCACCGACCACGCTCGCCGGATGATCCTCACCTGCTGGCACCTCGGCGCGCTCCCCGAACTCGAAGCGCTGCGCCTGCGCAAGTGGGCCCACATGCTCGGCTTCCGCGGCCACTTCTCCACCAAGTCCCGCACCTACTCCGTCACCCTCGGCGCCCTCCGCCAGGAACGCGCCGACCACAACGAAGCCCTTGCCCGCGCCCGCGCGGCCGAAGCGGGCCACCCCTTGCCCGACCCGGACACCGTCCTCGTCCTCTCCCACTGGCGCTTCGCCGGGACCGGACTGACCACCGCAGAAGCCTGGCTCTCCACCTCTCGCGCAACCGCGACCAGTACGGAAGGGGATCTCGCAGCATGAACGACCGCTACCTGTCCGTGGACCAGGTCGCCGAACTGCTCGGCACGACCGCTCGCTTCCCCCGGCGGCTGATCGAGGAGCGGCGCATCCGGTACGTGAAGGTCGGCCGTCACGTACGCATCCCCGAGAGTGCCGTGGAGGAGTTCATTAGGGCCCGCACGGTGGAGCCCGTCAGGGTCCGTCGCGCCGCTTTCCGGAGGGCTGCGTAGTGGGCAACAAGAAGGGTCGACGCCGTCGCTTCGGCGCGGTCAGGCAGTACCGTTCCGGCCGCTGGACGGCGTCCTACCTCGGCCCGAACGGCGAGCGCGTCCGAGCAGAGGAGACCTTCCAGACCAAGAAGGACGCCGAAGTCTGGCTGTCCCAGGTAGAGGCAGACCTCAGCCGCGGGGACTGGCGCGCTCCTGATGCGGGCGCGGTCAACTTCCGGGTCTACGCAGAGAAGTGGGTCGAGGAACGGGAGCTGGCCGTTCGCACGGAAGACCTGTACAAGCACCTTCTACGGCTCCACATCCTGCCGACGTTCGCGGAACTCGACCTGGACGAGATCACCGCTCCCCGCGTCCGTGAGTGGCGGGCGGAACGCCTGCGCACCACCAAGGCCAAGACCACCGTTGCCAAGGCGTACCGGCTCCTCAAGGGCATCCTTGAGACGGCCGTCGACGACGACTTGATCAGCCGCAACCCGTGCCGGATCAAGGGGGCGGGCAAGGAGTCCGCCACCGAGCGGCGCATTGCCACCGTCGCCCAGGTCGACGCCCTCGCCGACGCGATCGGTATCCGCTGGCGGCTCATGGTCTACCTCGGCGCATACGGCCCGATGCGCCCGGAAGAACTGGCCGGCCTCCGCCGCCGGGACGTCGACGCCGACAACCTCGTCATCCGTATCCGCCGCGCCGAGCCGGAGCGGACCAACGGCAAGCGCGCTCCCGGCCCGACCAAGTCCGACGCGGGCGCCCGGCCCGTCGTACTCCCGGCCTTCCTCCGCAAGGAGCTGAGGCAGCACCTCGCGTGGTTCGCCGAGAAGGGACCTGACGGCCTGGTCTTCGTCGGCGAGAAGGGGGCGCCGTTCCGTCGTACCTCCTTCGGACGGAAGTGGCGCCGTGCCCGAACCGCCGCCGGTCTCCCCGACGACTTCCGCTTCTACGACCTTCGTCACACCGGACACACGCTCTCGACCCGTTCCGGGGCCACCCTCAAGGACACGATGGTCCGCGCCGGTCAGTCCTCCGAGAAGGCCGCGCTGATCTACCAGCACTCCGACGAGGAGCGGCAGCGCGACGTTGCCGCCGGCCTGGACGACATGGTCCGCGCCGAGCGTGCCAAGCGAAGGTGCGATGAGGCTGGTCCGGTTTAAGGGGCCACCTTGCGCTGTGTGAGGGGTAGGGGGAGGCAACCCTCCCCCTACTCCCGTTGATTAGCGAACGGTCATGACGATGAGGGAATGAAATTCCGCGAACGGACATGCTCATAGCAAGTACTCTTGCTCCCCATTCGAGACAGGGGGGCGCATGAGTAACGTCACTCCGCAGCAGTACCGCGAGGCCGTTGAGAGGATGGTCGCCGACTATCGGGCGGCTGGTCCCGTCGAGACCAAGCAGCGCAGGTACCGGTCAGTTCTTCTCGCGCACGGTTGGTGCACTGAAGTGCATCGCCTTGCCGAGGCGGTTCTGCACCTCATCGATAGCGGATACCGCCACGAGACGCTCATTCTGCTCCGCACCATGGTTGAGACGACCGTCAGCCTGCAGTGGCTCTCGCAGAAGGGTGACGCCGGCGCGGTTGGCGTGTTCGCTGAGGGAGGCCGAACGAACCGGGCTGCCGCCGAGGACATGCAAAAGGCGTTCAATGTGCCGCAGGACCTGATCGACGCGATCAAAGGCGCTCCGGTTGAGAAGACCGATGAAAGCGAGATCTTCCGTAAATTTCAGGCGCAGTGTGACGAGCTGGACCCCAAGAGAGAGCTGTACTCGGTGTACCGCTTCCTCTGTGGTTACGCGCACCCCAGCGCAACGAGCGCGGCCGCTTTCACGGAGTGGACGACTGATCCTCCTAGCCTGCGCATCGCGCCGAAGGACGGACCGGCATCCGTGGCGGAAGCGACGCTGGCCATGTGTCTCATATGGGCTGGGCGAGCCTACGACGAGATGATCATAGGCAAGCCGCGGAAGCAGTTCTTGCGTTCGGTGGCGAAGGACCTCGGGCTGCCACATGCTCTGCCCCTGATCAACTAGGCCCTGGCGCGGCTGAAGTGGTGCGGATGTGGTGCGCGGCCCGCACAGTGGTCCAGACAACAAACAACCCCCAAGTCTCTGACCTGGGGGTTTCTCATGGAGCGGGTGACGAGAATCGAACTCGCGCTCTCAGCTTGGGAAGCTGATGTTCTACCATTAAACTACACCCGCGTATGTACGGACATGGTATCTGCTGATCCCTTGTCCGGACGCTCGCTCACTCTACATCATCGTCGCCTCCCGGTGCTGCGACGCGGGATGTTCCCGTGTGGGATTCGGCTGCGGGCGGCATGAGTTGGGGCGTACCGTGGGGGGCGGAGTGCCGCCTGGAGACTCGTCTCTTTGATCCCGTAATGTGGCTTTTGGCGTCCGGGGAGCAACGCCGGACGCGGCTCCTGGGGAAGGGACTTGAGGGACTTGATGGAACCCACCGTCGTCCGCTGCGCGGACGGGCACGTCTTCAGCACCGTTTCGTTCCCGATGCAGCAGGCCGGGCGGCTCGGCCCCGGCCGGCTCGTGCGGTGTCCGCGATGTGCCCGGCTCCGCAGCGCGGTGCCCGTGGTGCTTCAGAAGCGGTGAACGGAGAGGTCGGGACGCGGTCGGGGGACCGGCTGTAGTCGGAGTGTGACAGCGGGCGCGCGGAGCCGTCGCGATTGCGATGGTTGCGCGCGCCTTGCGTATCCTCGCTACGTGCTTCTCTCAGACAAGGACATCCGGGCCGAGATCGACGCCGGGCGGGTACGGATCGATCCCTATGACGAAACCATGGTGCAGCCGTCGAGCATCGACGTCCGGCTGGACCGGTACTTCCGGGTGTTCGAGAATCACCGCTACCCGCACATCGACCCCTCCGTCGAGCAGGCGGACCTGACGCGGCTGGTCGAGCCCGAGGGCGACGAGCCGTTCATCCTGCATCCCGGGGAGTTCGTGCTGGCCTCCACCTACGAGGTCATCACGCTGCCCGACGATCTCGCCTCGCGGCTCGAGGGCAAGAGCTCGCTCGGACGGCTCGGGCTGGTCACGCACTCCACCGCCGGGTTCATCGACCCGGGGTTCAGCGGCCACGTCACCCTGGAGCTGTCCAACCTGGCCACGCTCCCCATCAAACTGTGGCCGGGCATGAAGATCGGACAGCTGTGCATGTTCCGGCTGACCTCGCCCGCCGAGGCCCCGTACGGCAGTGAGCGCTACGGCTCCCGGTACCAGGGGCAGCGCGGGCCGACCGCCTCGCGGTCCTTCCTCAATTTCCATCGGACCCAGGTGTGAGGGCTACGACGACATGAGCGACGCAGACGTGCGGGAGAACCTGACCTACGAGCGGTTCGGCACGGCCGTCCGGGAGCTGGCGCAGTCCATCGCCGACGACGGGTACGAGCCCGACATAGTGCTGAGCATCGCGCGCGGTGGCGTCTTCGTCGCCGGCGGGCTCGCCTACGCCCTCGACTGCAAGAACATCCACCTGGTGAACGTGGAGTTCTACACGGGCGTGGGCACCACCCTGGAGATGCCGGTCATGCTCGCCCCCGTGCCGAACGCGATCGACTTCTCCGACAAGAAGGTGCTGATCACCGACGACGTCGCCGACACCGGCAAGACGCTGAAGCTGGTGCGCGACTTCTGCCTCGACACCGTCGCCGAGGTGCGTTCCGCGGTGGTCTACGAGAAGTCGCACTCCCTGGTGAAGTGCGAGTACGTGTGGAAGCGGACCGACGACTGGATCAACTTCCCGTGGTCCGTCGAGCCGCCCGTGGTGAAGCGGGCCGGGCAGGTGCTCGACGCCTAGTCCGGCGGCGGTCGGACGAGCGGCAGGCACGACGAGCGGCAGCTGCGACTAGCGGCAGCTGCGACTAGCGGCAGCTACGACAAGCGGCAGGTACGAGGAAGGGCCCCCGGCAGCCGGGGGCCCTTTCCCGTGGGTCGGCCGTGCGGGCGGCCGGCGTCGTCAGAACGTGCCCAGCTTCACGATCGACAGCAGGGCCACCAGCTGGATCGCCGACGCGCCCAGCGCCTTCGGCCAGGGCAGGTCGTGGGAGCGGGAGACCATCAGGGTCAGCAGGGCGCCCGCGCCGATCCAGGTGGCCCAGCCCAGGATCTGGACGAAGCCGGCGTCGCCGCCGAAGAACATGGCGACGATCAGGCGGGGCGCGTCCGTGAGGGCGGTGATCAGCATCGACAGGCCCACCGTGGGCTGCCAGGCGCCGTCGCCGCCGAGCTGGCGGGCCAGGGAGTGGGTGACCACGCCCAGGACGAACAGGCCGAGCACCATCACGACCGCCGTCACCAGCACGATCGGCACCGCGTTGGACAGCGTGGCGCTGATCGCGTCCTCGCGGGCGGTGTCGAAGCCGAAGACGGCGAGCAGGCCGTAGAGGAAGGTCACGACGAGGGCGGGGACCCACATCGTGTAGTCCCGCATGCGCAGGAAGGTGTCGTCGGGGGAGAGGATGATCCCCTTCAGCAGTTGCTTCCAGTGCAGCGGCGGGCCGACCGGGCCGGCGGGCGCGGCGGCGGCACCGGCGTGGTAGGTCGCGCCCTGGGTGTAGTCGGCGGCCTCGTCGACTGAGAACGCCTGGGTGTGGCCCGGGTTGTCGGCGGCGTAGGGGTCGTGCGCGCCGTGCCCGGGGGCCGCGTAGCCGCCGTCGCCGAAGTACTCCGGTCCGTCGTCGGCCGGTCCCGGGTAGCCGTACTGCTGTTGTCCCTGCCGCGGGTACGGCGGCTGGGGCGCCGACGGGTAGCCGTACGAGGGGCCCGACGGGGCCGGCCGTCCGTGCGGCGGTTGACCGTACGAGGGTCCGCCGGGCTGCGCGGGGCCGTGCCCGTGCCCGTACGACGGTCCCTGGGGCGCCTGCTGTCCTTGGGGGGTGCGGTCGTCCCGGCCCCCGCCTCCGTTCCTGAATCCAGCCACGTCATCGAACGTACCCGGTCCGGGCGGCCGGTGTGCCGGGCCCGGCGGTCCGCGGCCGGCTTTGCGGCCGACCTGTGACATCCCCTAAGGGGTCGTCAGGCGGGGTGCCGGGGGTTCTTCGGGGTTCCGCCGGGTTTTCCGGCAGGCCGGGTGCGGGTGGTGGGGGCGCCCGTGCGTCAGGATGGGTCCATGAGCGTAGTGAAGATCAACGTGTTGACCGTTCCCGCCGAGCAGCGGGAGGTGCTGGAGAAGCGGTTCGCCTCGCGGGCGCACGCCGTGGAGGGCTCCGACGGCTTCGAGTGGTTCGAGCTGCTGCGGCCGGTGGAGGGCACAGACCAGTACCTCGTCTACACCCGGTGGCGGGACGAGGAGTCGTTCCAGGCGTGGATGGAGGGTCCGATGAAGTCCGCGCACCAGGGCGGCGGTGAGGGCGGCGAGCGGCCGAAGCCGGCGGCCTCCGGCTCGACCCTGTGGTCCTTCGAGGTGGTGCAGCAGGCGGCGCCGAAGAACGGCTGACCGCACCGCCCGGCGGACGCGAAGGCGCCCCCTGCCTGTGCGGGTCAGGGGGCGCCTTCGCGTCCTTCAGGGGGCGGTCACTTCGCCGGTTCCGGCTCCGGCTCGCGCTCGTTCTCCGGCTCGCCCGCCGGGTCGGCCGGCGTCTTGACGGAGTCGAGCAGCAGCTGGGCGACGTCCACGACCTGGATGGACTCCTTGGCCTTGCCGTCGTTCTTCTTGCCGTTCACGGAGTCCGTGAGCATGACGAGGCAGAACGGGCAGGCGGTGGAGACGATGTCCGGGTTGAGGGAGAGGGCCTCGTCGACGCGCTCGTTGTTGATGCGCTTGCCGATCCGCTCCTCCATCCACATCCGGGCGCCGCCGGCGCCGCAGCAGAAGCCGCGCTCCTTGTGGCGGTGCATCTCCTCGTTGCGCAGACCCGGGACCTTGCCGATGATCTCGCGCGGGGGCGTGTAGATCTTGTTGTGGCGGCCCAGGTAGCAGGGGTCGTGGTAGGTGATGATGCCCTCGACCGGGGTGACGGGCACGAGCTTGCCCTCGTCCACCAGGTGCTGGAGCAGCTGGGTGTGGTGGATGACCTCGTAGTCGCCGCCGAGCTGCGGGTACTCGTTGCCGAGCGTGTTCAGGCAGTGCGGGCAGGTCGCGACGATCTTCTTCGCGGACTTCGGCTTCTTCGTCGCCGGGTCCTCGTCGTCCTCGCCGAAGGCCATGTTCAGCGCGGAGACGTTCTCCATGCCGAGTTCCTGGAAGAGCGGCTCGTTGCCCAGGCGGCGGGCGGAGTCACCGGTGCACTTCTCGTCGCCGCCCATGATCGCGAACTTGACGCCCGCGATGTGCAGCAGCTCGGCGAAGGCCTTGGTGGTCTTCTTGGCGCGGTCCTCCAGGGCGCCGGCGCAGCCGACCCAGTACAGGTACTCGACCTCGGTGAGGTCCTCGATGTCCTTGCCGACGACCGGGACCTCGAAGTCGACCTCCTTGGTCCACTCCAGCCGCTGCTTCTTGGCCAGGCCCCAGGGGTTGCCCTTCTTCTCCAGGTTCTTGAGCATCGTGCCCGCCTCGGACGGGAACGCGGACTCGATCATGACCTGGTAGCGGCGCATGTCGACGATGTGGTCGACGTGCTCGATGTCCACCGGGCACTGCTCGACGCAGGCGCCGCAGGTGGTGCAGGACCACAGCACGTCCGGGTCGATGACGCCGTTCTCCTCGGCGGTGCCGATCAGCGGGCGCTCGGCCTCGGCGAGGGCGGCGGCCGGCACCGCGGCCAGCTGCTCCTCGCTGCCCTTCTCCTCGCCCTCCGCCGTCTTGCCGCCGCCGGCCAGCAGGTAGGGCGCCTTGGCGTGCGCGTGGTCCCGCAGCGACATGATCAGCAGCTTCGGGGAGAGCGGCTTGCCGGTGTTCCAGGCGGGGCACTGCGACTGGCAGCGGCCGCACTCGGTGCAGGTGGAGAAGTCCAGCAGGCCCTTCCAGGAGAACTGCTCGACCTGGGAGACGCCGAAGACGTCGTCCTCGCCCGGGTCCTCGAAGTCGATCGGCTTGCCGCCCGAGGTCATCGGGAGCAGGGCGCCGAGGGAGGTCTCGCCGGTGGCGTTGCGCTTGAAGAAGATGTTGGGGAAGGCCAGGAAGCGGTGCCAGGCCACGCCCATGTCGGTCTTCAGGGCGACCGTGATCATCCAGATGAAGGAGGTGGCGATCTTCAGGCCGGCGAAGAAGTAGGTGAGGTTCTGGAGCGTGGAGACGTCCATGTCCCGCAGCCAGGCGACGACCGGGTACGAGATGAAGAACGAGGCCTCGTAGCCGTCGACGTGGTGCTGGGCGCCTTCGAGGGCGTGCAGCATGAAGATGCAGACGCCGACGATGAGGATGACGGTCTCGACGAAGTACGCCTGGCCGAAGTTGGAGCCGGCGAAGCGGGACTTGCGGCCCGGCTTGCGCGGGTGGCTCAGCTGGCGGATGACGATCAGGGCGAGGATGCCGATCACCGTCATCGTGCCGATGAACTCGACGTAGACGTTGTAGGGGGCCCACTCGCCGAGGACCGGCAGGAGCCAGTCCGCCTCGAACAGCTGGCCGAACGCGTTGACGATCGTCAGCAGCAGGGTGAAGAAGCCCACCGCCACGAACCAGTGCGCCACGCCGACGATGCCCCAGCGGTTCATCCGGGTGTGGCCGAGGAACTCCTTGGCCACGGTGAGGGTGCGCTGTGTGGGATCGTTGGTCCGCGTACCGGCCGGCACCGGCTGGCCCAGCCGCATGAAGTTGTAGATCTGTAGGAGGGCGCGGCCGAACAGTGCCACGCCGACCACGATCAGGACCAGCGACACGATGATCGCGGCGAGTTGCATTGGGGCTCCTGAGGCGGCCTCGGTCTGAACGAGCTGTCTGCGGACATTACTAAGCGGTAACTTATGTAGTCCGTCTGAGACTACCCCCATCTTCCTTCGGGATGCAGCAGAGCGTGGGGTGATCTGGGTCGCCGCCAGGCAATCGGATCGTGTTATTCGTACCGATTTGATACTTTCGCCCCTACCTTAGAGCCGTGCTCTACGGGATCGCCGCCGCCACCGCCGCCCTCCTCCTCGCCGCCGTTCTCGCGGCGGCGCTCCGGACGCCCGCCCTGCGGGCCGGTGTGCTGGACCGGCGCCGGCAGCGGCCCCTGCCGCTCCTCGGCGGGCTCGCCGTCGTCGCCGTCACCTGCCTGGTCGCCGGGGTGGGGGAGTGGAGCCGGGTCGCCCCGCTCGGCGAGGGCGTCGGCAGGCTGCTCGTGGCCGCCGCCGCGGTCGCCGGGCTGGGTCTGGTGGCCGACGTGTGGCGGCTGCGCGCGCGGGTGCTCGTCGCCGGTACGGCCGCGGCGGCGGCCTGCGTGGTGCCGTACGACGACACGGGCCTGCCGGGCGGGCTGCTGGCGGTCGGCTGGATCGTCCTCGCCTCCCTCGCCTTCAAGGGGCTCGACCACGCCGACGGGCTGGCCGGGACGGTCGGGGTGGTCACCGCCTTCGGGGTGGGCGCCTGTGCCGCCGCGGAGGTGATGGACGGGCTGGCCGTGCTGCTGAGCGTGGTCGCGGCCGCCCTCACCGGCTTCCTGATGCACAACTGGCATCCCGCGCGGATCGGGCTCGGCGCCTGCGGGTCGCTGTTCACCGGCTTCGTGCTGTCCTCCGCCGTCGTCTTCACGCGCGCGGGCTACGGTCTCGGGCCGAGCGCCGCGGTGGTGTTCTGCCTCGGCGCCGTCGCCCTCGCCGACACCCTGCTCGTGGTCGTCGCCCGCGGGGTGGCCCGGCGTCCGCTGCTCCGGCGCGGCCCGGACCACCTCGCGCACCGGCTGCGCCGGCTCGGACTGACCCCGCCGGGGTCGGTCGTGCTGCTGGGGGCCGCCTCCTTTTCCTCGGTGCTCGTGGGGGTACTCGTGCACGCGGGGTGGACGGGGGAGGGGGCCGCGCTCTGGGTGGCCGGTGCCGTGGCGGCCGTCGTCGCCGTGCTCGTCCTCCTTCGGACGCCTGTCCAGCCGCCCCGCCATACGACATCCACGCAGGTCAGCGGGCACTTGCGTGTCAGGAACGGATAAGAGTTGAGTCTGGCTGACTCAGGTCTATTGACGCGGGGACTCTCCTGGTGCATAGTTGAGCGCAGTCCACTCAAGTCAGCTGGAGGAACCAACCATGGCACGTGCGGTCGGCATCGACCTGGGCACGACTAACTCCGTCGTCAGCGTTCTGGAGGGCGGCGAGCCCACCGTCATCACCAACGCAGAGGGCGCCAGGACCACGCCGTCCGTCGTCGCCTTCGCCAAGAACGGCGAGGTGCTCGTCGGCGAGGTGGCCAAGCGCCAGGCGGTCACGAACGTGGACCGGACCATCCGTTCGGTCAAGCGCCACATGGGCACCGACTGGAAGATCGAGCTGGACGGGAAGCCCTTCAACCCGCAGCAGATCTCCGCGTTCATCCTTCAGAAGCTGAAGCGGGACGCCGAGGCCTACCTGGGCGAGAAGGTGACCGACGCGGTCATCACCGTCCCGGCCTACTTCAACGACTCCGAGCGTCAGGCGACCAAGGAGGCCGGTGAGATCGCGGGTCTGAACGTCCTGCGCATCGTCAACGAGCCGACCGCCGCGGCGCTCGCCTACGGCCTCGACAAGGACGACCAGACGATCCTCGTCTTCGACCTCGGCGGCGGCACCTTCGACGTGTCCCTGCTGGAGATCGGCGACGGCGTCGTCGAGGTGAAGGCCACCAACGGTGACAACCACCTCGGTGGTGACGACTGGGACCAGCGCGTCGTCGACTACCTGGTCAAGCAGTTCCAGTCCGGTCACGGCGTGGACCTGAGCAAGGACAAGATGGCCCTCCAGCGCCTCCGCGAGGCCGCCGAGAAGGCCAAGATCGAGCTGTCCTCCTCCACCGAGACCTCGATCAACCTGCCCTACATCACGGCGTCCGCCGAGGGCCCGCTGCACCTGGACGAGAAGCTCACCCGCGCCCAGTTCCAGCAGCTGACGGCCGACCTGCTGGAGCGCTGCAAGACGCCGTTCCACAACGTCATCAAGGACGCCGGCATCTCCATCAACGAGATCGACCACGTCGTCCTCGTCGGCGGTTCCACCCGCATGCCCGCCGTCGCCGAGCTCGTCAAGGAGCTGACCGGCGGCAAGGAGGCCAACAAGGGCGTGAACCCGGACGAGGTCGTCGCCATCGGCGCCTCGCTCCAGGCCGGTGTCCTCAAGGGCGAGGTCAAGGACGTCCTGCTGCTCGACGTCACCCCGCTGTCCCTCGGCATCGAGACCAAGGGCGGCATCATGACCAAGCTGATCGAGCGCAACACCACGATCCCGACCAAGCGCTCGGAGATCTTCACCACGGCCGAGGACAACCAGCCGTCGGTGCAGATCCAGGTCTACCAGGGCGAGCGCGAGATCGCCGCGTACAACAAGAAGCTCGGCATGTTCGAGCTGACCGGTCTGCCGCCGGCGCCGCGCGGCGTCCCGCAGATCGAGGTCTCCTTCGACATCGACGCCAACGGCATCATGCACGTGACCGCCAAGGACCTGGGCACGGGCAAGGAGCAGAAGATGACCGTCACCGGCGGCTCCTCGCTGCCGAAGGACGAGGTCGACCGCATGCGCGAGGAGGCCGAGCGCTACGCGGAGGAGGACCACAAGCGCCGCGAGGCCGCCGAGACCCGCAACCAGGGCGAGCAGCTCGTCTACCAGACCGAGAAGTTCCTCAAGGACAACGAGGACAAGGTCCCCGGCGAGGTCAAGACCGAGGTGGAGTCCGCCGTCGCCGAGCTGAAGGAGAAGCTCAAGGGCGAGGACACCGCCGAGATCCGCACCGCCACCGACAAGGTCGCCGCCGTCTCGCAGAAGCTGGGCCAGGCGCTGTACGCCGACGCCCAGGGCGCGCAGGCCGCGGGTGCCACCGCCGGTGCCGGTGCCGGTGAGGCCAAGGCCGACGACGACGTCGTGGACGCCGAGATCGTGGACGACGAGCGCAAGGACGGTGCCGCGTGACGGAGGAGACCCCGGGCTTCGAGGAGAAGCCCGACGTCCCCTCCGGCGCCACCTCCGACGACGCCGAGCCGAAGGCCGCCTCCTCCACCGAGGAGAAGGCGGCCCCGGCCGGGGACGCGAACGCAAGTGCCGGCCAGGTCGGCCAGCTGGACCAGGTGCGCACGGCGCTGAACGAGCGCACGGCGGACCTCCAGCGCCTCCAGGCCGAGTACCAGAACTACCGCCGCCGCGTCGAGCGTGACCGGATCGCGGTCAAGGAGATCGCCATCGCGAACCTCCTGACCGAACTCCTGCCCGTCCTCGACGACATCGGCCGCGCGCGGGAACACGGCGAGCTGGTCGGCGGCTTCAAGTCGGTGGCCGAGTCGCTGGAGACGGTCGCGGCCAAGATGGGCCTCCAGCAGTTCGGCAAGGAGGGCGAGCCCTTCGACCCGACCATCCACGAGGCCCTGATGCACAGTTACGCACCGGACGTCACCGAGACGACCTGCGTGGCGATCCTCCAGCCGGGGTATCGCATCGGCGAGCGCACCATCCGCCCCGCGCGGGTGGCGGTCGCCGAGCCGCAGCCGGGGGCGCAGACGGTCAAGGCCGAGGGGACCGACGAGGAACCCGCGGCCGGCGACGAGAAGGACAACGGCCCTGAGGAGGGCTGACGTAGACACCGAGTGGAAGGAGGGGCGTCGGGGATGAGCACCAAGGACTTCATCGAGAAGGACTACTACAAGGTCCTCGGCGTCCCCAAGGACGCCACCGAGGCGGAGATCAAGAAGGCGTACCGGAAACTCGCCCGCGAGTTCCACCCGGACGCCAACAAGGGGAACGCCAAGGCCGAGGAGCGCTTCAAGGAGATCTCCGAGGCGAACGACGTGCTCGGCGACCCCAAGAAGCGCAAGGAGTACGACGAGGCGCGCGCGCTGTTCGGCAACGGTGGCTTCCGCCCCGGGCCGGGCGCGGCCGGCGGCTCCTTCAACTTCGACCTGGGCGACCTCTTCGGAGGCAACGCCCAGGGCGGGGGCTTCGGCGGTGGACTCGGTGACGTCTTCGGGGGCCTGTTCAGCCGCGGCGGCGCCGCGGGCACCGGCACACGGACCCAGCCCCGGCGCGGCCAGGACGTCGAGTCCGAGGTCACGCTGAGCTTCACGGAGGCCATCGAGGGCGCCACGGTGCCGCTGCGGATGTCCTCCCAGGCGCCCTGCAAGACGTGCTCGGGCACCGGCGACAAGAACGGCACGCCGCGCGTGTGCCCGACCTGCGTCGGCACCGGGCAGGTCGCGCGGGGCTCCGGCGGCGGCTTCTCGCTCACCGACCCCTGCCCGGACTGCAAGGGGCGCGGCCTGATCGCCGAGCACCCCTGCCCGGACTGCAAGGGCAGCGGGCGCGCCAAGTCGTCGCGGACCATGCAGGTCCGCATCCCCGCGGGGGTGACCGACGGCCAGCGCATCCGGCTGCGCGGCAAGGGCGCGCCCGGCGAGCGGGGCGGCCCGGCCGGCGACCTGTACGTGGTCGTCCACGTCGGGGAGCACCCGGTGTTCGGACGCAAGGGCGACAACCTCACCGTCACCGTGCCGGTGACGTACCCGGAGGCGGCCCTCGGCGGCGAGGTGCGGGTGCCGACCCTCGGCGGCCCGGCGGTGACCCTGAAGCTGCCGCCCGGCACCCCGAACGGCCGGACGATGCGGGCCCGGGGCAAGGGCGCGGTCCGCAAGGACGGCACCCGCGGCGACCTGCTGGTCACCGTCGAGGTGCGGGTCCCGGCGGACCTGTCGGGGAAGGCTCGTGACGCGCTGGAGGCGTATCGCGAGGCGACCGCGGGCGAGGACCCGCGGGCGGAGCTGTTCGAGGCCGCGAAGGGAGCTTGAGGGTATGGACGGCCGTCGGCGTAACCCGTATGAACTGACCGAGGAGACCCCGGTCTACGTCATCTCGGTGGCGGCCCAGCTCTCCGGACTCCACCCGCAGACGCTGCGCCAGTACGACCGCCTGGGCCTGGTCTCCCCGGACCGCACCGCGGGCCGGGGCCGGCGGTACTCGGCCCGGGACATCGAACTGCTCCGCCAGGTGCAGCAGTTGTCCCAGGACGAGGGCATCAACCTGGCCGGCATCAAGCGGATCATCGAACTGGAGAACCAGGTCGTCGCGCTCCAGTCCCGGGTCGCGGAGCTGGAGTCGGCCCTGGACGGCGCGGCGGCGGCGATGCAGCAGCGCGAGGCCGCCGTGCACGCCTCCTACCGGCGGGACCTGGTCCCGTACCAGGAGGTCCAGCAGACCAGCGCGCTGGTGGTGTGGCGGCCCAAGCGCAAGCAGCAGGACTGACGCGCCTCGGCGCGCGACGAGAGGGGCCCGGACATCGGGCCCCTCTCGCGTTGTCCGCCCCGGCCGGTCAGGGAGCCGGGGCCACCGTGACGTCACCGGCGGCGGTGGCGGGCTCGGTGCCGTCCTCCACCGGCGGGGTGCCCAGTTCGGTCGCGACCACCACGTCGGCCTCACCGGTCATCTCGTAGCGCGAGTTCCAGGACGTGTCGACGGCCTCCACGAAGAAGCAGCGCTCCTCGCCGTCCGGCGTCGACTGGTACCGGTAGGAGGTGACGTCGGGCATCAGCCAGGCGTCCTGGGACGCGGAGCAGACCCGCTCCTCGCCGTCGCTCAGGACCCGGCCCGCGTAGACGGAGTACCGGAGCAGGTCGGGGGCCGGGTTCGGGTCCCACGTCAGCTCGAAGCCGTAGTCGGTCGGGGTGGCCTTCAGCCCGGTGACGGGCGGCGGCGGGGTGTCGTCCCGGCGCGCGCCGGTGAGGGCGGCGGAGCGGGCGGACTCGTTGCCCGCCGCGTCCACCGCGGTCACCTTGTAGGAGTACCGGGTGCCCACCGCCGCCGTGGCGTCCCGGTAGGACTCCTCCGTCGTCTCGCCGAGGCGGGTGTAGGTGCCGTCCGCGCTCGTCGCCCGGTACACCCGGTAGGAGGCCGCGCCCAACTGCACGCTCCAGCCGATGCGCAGGCCGCCCTGCTCGGAGGCGTCGGTGACCTCCAGGCCGGCCGGTGCGCCGGGCGCGGTCCGGTCGGCGGTGGTGACGGGCTTGTCCGCCGTGCCCGCGGACTCGTTGCCGGCCTTGTCGAAGGCGCGGACCTCGTAGTAGTACGTGTCGCCGGTCACCGGGAGGGTGGTGTCGGTGAAGCTGGTGGCGGTGGTCCCGGCCAGCGGCGCCGCCTCGTACGGGTAGCCCTTGAGCCGCCGGTAGACGCGGTAACCGGCGAGGTCCAGCTCGTTGTTCTTCGACCAGCCGACCTTGGCGCGGCCGGTCGCGGCGTCGTACGTCACCGAGAGCCCGGCGGGCACCAGGGGCTTGACCTTGTCGACGTCGGCGGTGGTGCGGGGCGTGTAGGCGAAGGAGACGTTCGCGGCGCCGGTCCAGTTCACGAAGTCCACGCGGAGCGTGTGCCGGCCGGCCGGGACGGTGACGTTGACGGTCTTCTTCTGGGTCGTGGACACGTTCTTCCACAGGTCGACCTTGCGGGTGCCGTCCAGGTAGACCCGGATGCCGTCCTGGGCGGAGACCGGCAGGGCGAACGGGCCGCCGGAACCGAAGTCGCGGGTCACGGTCCAGCGGACGCCGAAGTTGTCCTTGGGCAGTCCGGTCGCGGGGGCGCCGGTGCGCCAGTTCTCGTTGACGGTGCTGTCGCAGTCGGTCTTCTTCGGAGTGCCGGAGAAGGTGGTGTTCGCGAAGAACTGCCGGGTGTAGACCGGCGAGGCGCACTTCGGGGCGGCGGCGGAGGCGGACGGGGCGGCCACGCCGAGCAGGGCGCCGGAGGCGGCGAGCACGACCGCCGTGGCGGTCGCTCGTCTGGCTGAGTTCATTCGTTCCTCTGATCGAGTCGGAGTGCGGCTCGAGGCCGCCGCAGAGCACGACTCGTGTGGAACGGGGTTGGTTGTACGGATCTTTGCCGTTCCGTGAACTCCCCTTGCGTGGACGGCCCGTAAAGAGTCGTTGAAGGAGGTTTCGCGCAACCTCCACATGCGCAGCCGAGCGTGCTGTTGCGCACTCGTTAAGTGATTCTCCTTGACGCCGGGTGACGCCGGAGCGTTGTCTTTTCAGACACCTGGGTCGTATAGCAGCACCCACGTCCGGAACACACCTGAAGTGAGCCCTCGAATGCGTCGTATCGCCCTCTCCGTGGCCGCATCCACGATGACCCTCTCACTCGCCGGCTGCGGGGTGCTGAACGCGACGGGTGACGGCGCGAGCGCGAGCCCGACGAAGGGTGACGACATCACCGTGGGTCTGCTGCTGCCGGAGAAGGCGAACACCCGTTACGACAAGTTCGACTACCCGATCATCAAGGCCAAGGTCGCCCAACTCACCAAGAACAAGGGCAAGGTCGAGTACGCCAACGCCGACGCCAGCCCCTCCCGGCAGGCCGAGCAGCTCCGGAACATGATCGACGCCAAGGTCGACGTCATCCTGCTCGACGCGGTGGACGCGCACGGCATCGCCCAGGGGGTGAAGAAGGCGAAGGACGCGGGCATCCCGGTCATCGCCTACGACCGCCTCGCCGAGGGCCCGATCGACGCCTACATCTCCTTCGACAACGAGCTGGTCGGCGAGGTGCAGGGCCGGTCCCTGCTGGAGGCCCTCGGACCGGGCGCCGGCACCTCCGACAAGATCGTCATGATCAACGGCTCGCCCACCGACCCGAACGCCAGGCAGTTCAAGGAGGGCGCGCTCTCCGAGCTGAACGGCAAGGTGACGATCGCCGAGAGCTACGACACCACGAAGTGGAAGCCGGAGATCGCCGAGGCCAACATGGCCAAGGCGATCGCGGAGATCGGCAAGAACGACATCGCCGGTGTCTACTCCGCCAACGACGGCATGGCGGGCGGCGTCATCAAGGCCCTGAAGGCGGCCGGCGTCACCCAGCTGCCCCCGGTCACCGGCCAGGACGCCGAACTGGACGCGGTCCAGCGGGTGGTGAGCGGTGAGCAGTACATGAGCGTCTACAAGTCCTACCCGACCGAGGCCGAGGCCGCCGCGCAGATGGCCGTCGCCAAGCTCCAGGGCAAGGACATCCAGTTCGACGCTCTCACCCAGGACCGGGTGGACAGCCCCACCGTCAAGAACGTGCCGTCGAGGCTGCTCCAGGTGAGCGCGCTGACCCGGCACACCATCAAGGACACGGTCGTCGCGGACGGCATCTACTCGATCGACGAGATCTGCACCGCCAAGTACCGCGCGGCCTGCACGGCGATCGGGTTGAAGTAGCCGGCTGGAGCGGCCGACGGGGCGCCCGCCGCGGAGACCTGTCATACCCGGGCAGAGCGGTACTTTCCGGTGTCCCGTGCGGAGGGAGCCGTGTTGCGGACCCGGTCGGCGCCGCGCATAGTTGCGTCGCGGAAGAGGCAGCACACCGGGGGTGGAATGGGCGATGGCCGGGCACGGGGCGGAGGAGCACCCTCACGGTGCCGACCGGCTGTGTGAGGCCGGGGACCGGGTGTACTCCCGCGCGGTGCGCCGGGGACGGGTGCCGCGCACGGACGCCGGGCCCGTGCCCTGCCTGCTGGAGCTGGCCCTGCTGCATCCCGACCCCGACGACATGGACTGGCTGGTGCCGACCTCTCCGCAGGAGGTCATGACCCGGCTGCTGCGCGGGGTGTACGACGAGGTCAGCGCGAGCCAGCGGCGGGTGGGCTCGGCGGTGGCCGCGTTCGAGTGGTACGCGGGCCTCGGCGGGGGGACGGACGCCCCGGCACCGGCCGAGGGCAGCGCCATCCGCGTCCTGGACGGGCTCTCCCGCATCCAGGCCGCGATGGACGAGGCGACCGAGGCGTGCACCACGGAGGTGCTCACCGTGCAGCCCGGCGGCATCCGGCGGGAGGCCGAGCTGACCGAGGGCCTGCACCGGGCCCTCGCCCTGCGCGGCCGGGGCGTGCGGATGCGCGACCTCTACACACATGTGGCCCGGCACGGGCAGGGGCTGCTCAACTACCTGGAGCTGATGGGCGACACGGTGGAGGCCCGCACCCTGGACGAGGTCATCGACCGGCTCATCCTCTTCGACCGCACGGTGGCCTTCGTCCCCGCCAACGCCGACCGCACGATGGCCCTGGAGCTGCGCCACCCGGCCCTCGTCGGCTACCTGGTGACGGTCTTCGAGCGGCTGTGGCGGCTGGCGATCCCGCTCACCGCGCCCCTGCCCGACACCGGGATCGAGGGCATCTCGCACCGCGAGCAGTCGATCGCCGCGCTGCTTGCCGAGGGCCACCAGGACGCGGTGATCGCCGAGCGGCTGGGCATCAGCGTCCGCACCTGCCGGGCCCACATCGCGCGCCTGTCGGAGACGCTGGGCGCGGCCAGCCGTACCCAGCTGGGCGTCCGGATCGCCCAGGTCGGGCTGGACGGCCACCGACCGCAGCGGCCGGCCACCGCCCGCACCGGCCCCGAAGGGGAGCCCCCGCCCGCCCGGTGAGGTGACCGGGCCGCGCCCGCGCCGGGCCCCGGGCCGTCCGTGACCTCACTGGTCCCGGTTCAGCATGCCGGACTGCGCGATGAGGTAGCCGAGCTGGGCGCGGCTGCCGCTGCCGAGGGCGGTGGCCAGCTTGGCGATGTGGGCGCGGCAGGTGCGGACGTTCATGCCGAGGCGCCGGGCGATGGCCTCGTCCACATGCCCCTCGACCAGCAGCTTGGCGATGGAGTGCTGGATCTCGGTGATGCCGTCGGGGGCGGTCTCGTAGGGGGCGCCGGCGCTCAGCGGGACCGCGCGGTCCCACATGAACTCGAAGACCTTGATCAGATAGCGGACGAGTCCCGGGTGCCGGAGTTCCAGCGCGACCTGCCGGTCGTCGCGGACGGGTATGAAGGCCACGGTCTCGTCGCAGATGATGAGGCGCTCGACCAGCTCGTCGATGGTGCGGTACTCCGCCTTGCCGTCGACGAACTGGTTGACGTAGGCGAGCCGCTCGGGGCTGTAGCGGGCCGTGTGCTGGTAGAGGGTGCGGATGCGCACACCGCGTTCGATCAGCGGCTTGTCCCGCTCCAGCCCCTCCACGAGCCGGCGCTCCGGGTGGCGGGCGCTCGGCTGGACCGTGAGCACCTCGGTCCGGCACTGGGCCGTGGCCAGGTCGAGGGCGGTGTTGATCCGGTCCAGGCCCTCCAGCACGGTGATGGAGTGGGTGGTCGCCGTCGCCTGGGTGCTGAGGTTCATGAACGGCTCGAAGGCCGCCGCGAGTTCGGTGGACAGCCGGCGGCGCTCGCCGATCTCGCGTTCCAGGGGGTTGAGCCGCTGGGAGAGGGCGACCGAGGGCGGCACGGGCCGCAGCCAGTTCGCGTCGTCGGGGTCGGGGTGGAGCAGGGCGAACTCCATCAGGCACGGAGCGGCCTCCACGTCCGCGCGGGAGACACGTCCCGTCCGCAGCGCGCTCGCGTAGAGGCGGCTCCCCTCGGGGCACAGCTCCGTCAACGCATGGGGATGTCCGTCAATAGCCTGATTCGTCACCAAATCTCCACCCCCCAGGGTCCTGAACATGCAGGAACATGATGCACTGATTGTGTGGTCATGACGTGTCCGAATGAGCCATCGTCTTATCCGACGGGGGAAGAGGGGACCTTCAAGTGAGGACGAAGCCGACTATGCGTAAGAGAATGCTTCGCTCGGTGCTTGTCGCCGCCTTCTCCGCCGTTGTGGCCTTCGGATCGCTGAGTGGCCTCTCTGGCGAGAAGCGCGACGTCCGGGCGGACACCGTCTGGTCCGTCACGGCTCCGGTCAAGGGCGAGGACAGCACGTCCATGCACACGACCGACACCGTGTGGAGCTGACGTGACCACTCCACCCGACGACCGCTCCTTCCGTCGTGAGATGGCCACCGCCTACCGCTCCGGCTGGCACTTCATCGACCTGGTCACCGCCATCCCCCACAGTGGTGACTCGTTGATGGTGACGGTGTTCGGCGAGCCGGTCGTCGTGACGCGGGACGAGGACGGCGACCTACGGGCGTACCGGTGCCTGCGCAAGCCGCGTGGCGCGCCGCAGCCGGTGCGCTGTGCCATCCGGTACGGAATGATCTTTGTGAACCTGGACCAGCGGGACCACCGGCTCTCCGAGCCGGAGGAGTCCGACCTGAGGACCATCTCGGCCACCCCCCGCAGTGCCTGACGCGATTCCCCCGTCGTAACAGATCGCTCAGGTGCTTCCCCCCGCAGCGGCGTCACCGTGACCTGAACACGGTGACGCCGCTGCCGTTTTACGGGGACATTTCCCGGTATGGGCGCGCTTCCACGGTGGCTGAAACTGTTCACCCGTGCCCCAGGGCCCGGTCGACCTCGATCTCGATCACCACACGGGCCGGATTCAGGCGGGGCGCCCGTTCGTAGCGCTCGGCGTAGCGCCGCTCCGCCTCCGCCACCCGCTCCGGTTCGGCGCGCACCCGCGCCCGTCCCTCCAGCGTGGCCCAGCGCCGGCCGTCCACCTGGCAGACCGCGACCCGGGCGCCCTCGGGCCCGGCCGCGCGCACGTGCCGGGCCTTCGCGCTCGTGCCGCTGGTGATGACGCGGGCCAGCCGGGCGCCGGCGTCGTACGTGACCCCCACCGGCACCACGTGCGGGCTGCCGTCCGGGCGCAGGGTCGTCAGTGTGCACAGATGCCGCTCGCGCCAGAAGGCGAGGTACGGCTCGTCGGGGGAAGCCGGATCCACGGAGTGCCTCGTCATGCGCGCAACCTAGCCCCGAAGTGCTCCCCGGGAAACCGTGACGACACCTTGAGTGGAATAGACTCAACTTTGTGTACGCTGACTAAGTCAGCAGTCGCGAGGTCGACGAGGAGGAGAACGGACACCGTGGATGCCGAGCTGACCAACAGGAGCCGGGACGCGATCAACGCCGCGAGCAGTCGCGCCGTGACCGAGGGACACCCGGACCTCACCCCAGCCCACCTGCTGCTGGCTCTGCTCCAGGGGCAGGACAACGAGAACATCACCGATCTGCTCGCCGCCGTGGAGGCCGACCAGGCCGCCGTACGCGCCGGCGCCGAGCGGATCCTGGCCGGGCTGCCCAGCGTGACCGGGTCCACCGTCGCGCCGCCGCAGCCCAACCGCGAACTGCTGGCCGTGATCGCCGACGCCGGCGAGCGCGCGAAGGAACTGGGCGACGACTACCTGTCCACCGAGCACCTGCTGATCGGTGTCGCCGCCAAGGGAGGTGCCTCCGGTGAACTGCTCACCCGGCAGGGCGCCGACGCCAAGAAGCTGCTGGAGGCCTTCAGGAAGGCCAGGGGAGGACGCCGCGTGACCACCGCCGATCCCGAGGGTCAGTACAAGGCCCTGGAGAAGTTCGGTACCGACTTCACCGCCGCCGCCCGCGAGGGCCGGCTGGACCCGGTCATCGGCCGGGACCAGGAGATCCGGCGGGTCGTGCAGGTGCTGAGCCGCCGCACGAAGAACAACCCCGTGCTCATCGGCGAGCCCGGCGTCGGCAAGACGGCCGTCGTCGAGGGGCTCGCCCAGCGGATCGTCAAGGGGGACGTGCCCGAGTCGCTGAAGGACAAGCGGCTGGTGGCGCTGGACCTCGGGGCGATGGTCGCCGGTGCCAAGTACCGCGGCGAGTTCGAGGAGCGGCTGAAGGCCGTCCTCGCCGAGATCAAGGACTCCGACGGCCAGATCATCACCTTCATCGACGAGCTGCACACCGTCGTCGGCGCGGGTGCCGGCGGCGATTCGGCCATGGACGCGGGCAACATGCTCAAGCCCATGCTGGCCCGCGGCGAGCTGCGCATGGTCGGCGCCACCACGCTCGACGAGTACCGGGAGCGGATCGAGAAGGACCCGGCGCTGGAGCGCCGCTTCCAGCAGGTGCTGGTCGCCGAGCCCACCGTCGAGGACACCATCGCGATCCTGCGCGGTCTGAAGGGCCGCTACGAGGCCCACCACAAGGTGCAGATCGCCGACAGCGCGCTGGTGGCCGCCGCCACCCTGTCCGACCGCTACATCACCTCCCGCTTCCTGCCGGACAAGGCCATCGACCTCGTGGACGAGGCCGCCTCGCGCCTGCGCATGGAGATCGACTCCTCGCCCGTGGAGATCGACGAGCTCCAGCGTTCCGTGGACCGGCTGAAGATGGAGGAGCTGGCGATCGGCAAGGAGACCGACCCGGCCTCCCGCGAGCGGCTGGAGAAGCTGCGCCGCGACCTCGCCGACAAGGAGGAGGAGCTGCGCGGGCTGACCGCGCGCTGGGAGAAGGAGAAGCAGTCCCTCAACCGGGTCGGTGAGCTGAAGGAGCGCCTGGACGACCTGCGCGGACAGGCCGAACGCGCTCAGCGCGACGGCGACTTCGACACCGCCGCCAAGCTGCTGTACGGCGAGATCCCGCAGCTGGAGAAGGAGCTGGAGGCCGCCTCCGCCGCCGAGGAGGAGGCCGCCCGGGACACCATGGTCAAGGAGGAGGTCGGCTCCGACGACATCGCCGACGTGGTCGCCGCCTGGACCGGCATCCCGGCCGGCCGGCTGATGGAGGGCGAGACGCAGAAGCTGCTGCGCATGGAGGACGAGCTGGGCCGGCGGCTGATCGGCCAGGGCGAGGCCGTGCGGGCGGTCAGCGACGCCGTGCGGCGGTCGCGGGCCGGGATCGCCGACCCCGACCGGCCGACCGGGTCCTTCCTCTTCCTCGGCCCGACCGGTGTCGGCAAGACCGAACTGGCCAAGGCGCTCGCGGACTTCCTCTTCGACGACGAGCGGGCCATGGTCCGCATCGACATGTCGGAGTACGGCGAGAAGCACAGCGTGGCCCGGCTGGTCGGCGCCCCTCCCGGGTACGTCGGCTACGAGGAGGGCGGCCAGCTCACCGAGGCGGTGCGGCGGCGCCCGTACAGCGTGGTCCTGCTGGACGAGGTGGAGAAGGCCCACCCGGAGGTCTTCGACGTCCTCCTCCAGGTGCTGGACGACGGCCGGCTGACGGACGGCCAGGGCCGCACGGTCGACTTCCGCAACACCATCCTGGTGCTCACCTCCAACCTGGGCAGCCAGTTCCTGGTCGACCCGCTCAGCAGCGAGACGGAGAAGAAGGAGCAGGTCCTGGAGGTCGTCCGGGCCTCCTTCAAGCCGGAGTTCCTCAACCGGCTGGACGACCTGGTGGTCTTCTCGGCACTGACCAAGCCGGAGCTGGAGCGGATCGCCCAGCTCCAGATCGAGCGGCTCGCCAAGCGGCTGGCCGAGCGGCGGCTGACGCTGGACGTCACACCGGAGGCGCTGGCCTGGCTGGCGGAGGAGGGCCTGGACCCGGCGTACGGCGCCCGGCCGCTGCGCCGCCTGGTGCAGTCCGCCATCGGCGACCGGCTCGCCAGGGAGATCCTGTCCGGCGAGGTCAAGGACGGCGACACGGTCCGCGTGGACCGGTTCGGCGAGGGCCTGCTGGTCGGTCCGGCGACCGGCAAGACGCTCTGATCCCCGGCCGCCCCCGCCGGCGCCCCGAGGGCGTGCGGCGGGGGCGGGTGGTCCGACGACGCGGCGCGGACCGGGCTGATCCGCACCAAGCCGCACCAAGCCGAACGAAGCAGCGCGAAGCCGCACGAAGCAGCTCCGGCCCGGGGCGCGGACCGGCGGGCACCGCACCCGGTCGCCGGAACGGGTGCCGGCTCGGGGCCGAGCGGCGGGTCGGGGGTTGCCACCCCCCTCCCCGCATGGGGGAGGATGGCGGCATCCGCATGAAGGGAAAAACACGGTGAGCATCGACCCGTCCTCGATTCCGAACTTCGGGGGCCAGCCCGAACCGCAGCCCCAGGGACCGGCGGGCCCCGTCCTCCCGGATCAGGACCTGGTGAAGCAGCTTCTCGACCAGATGGAACTGAAGTACGTCGTCGACGAGGAGGGTGACCTCGCCGCGCCGTGGGAGCAGTTCCGCACCTACTTCATGTTCCGGGGTGAGGACGAACAGCAGATCTTCTCGGTCCGTACCTTCTTCGACCGCCCCCACCAGATCGAGGAGAAGCCCCAGCTCCTGGAGGCCATCGACGACTGGAACCGCCGCACGCTGTGGCCGAAGGTGTACACCCACACCCACGACGACGGCACCGTCCGCCTGATCGGCGAGGCCCAGATGCTGATCGGCACGGGCGTCGACATCAACCACTTCGTCTCCTCCACGGTCAGCTGGGTGCGGGCCGCGATCGAGTTCGACAAGTGGCTGGTGGAGCTGCTCGGCCTGGAGCAGGAGGTCGACGGCACGGAGAAGCCCGAGGACGACGGCGAGTAGGCGCGCGGCGTCCGGGTCCGGGGGCGGTGCCCCCGGACCGGGGCCTCACATGCCCCGCAGCCGGTCCGCCGCCTCCCGCAGCACCTCCTGCCGCTTGCAGAAGGCGAACCGCACGAACGGCGCCCCCGCCTCGCGGTCGTCGTAGAAGACGGAGTTCGGGACGGCGACCACGCCCGCCCGCTCGGGCAGGGCGCGGCAGAAGGCGAGACCGTCCGTCTCGCCGAGGGGACGGATGTCGGTCGTGATGAAGTACGTGCCGGCCGGCCGGAACACCTCGAAGCCCGCCGCCGTGAGCCCCTCCGCGAGGATGTCCCGGCGGGCGAGCATGCCCCGGCGGAACTCCTCGAAGTAGGAGTCGGGCAGGGCGAGCGCCTCGGCGACCGCGTACTGGAAGGGCCCCGAGGCGACGTACGTCAGGAACTGCTTCACCGAGCGCACCGCGCCGACCAGCTCCGGCGTCCCGGTCACCCAGCCGACCTTCCAGCCCGTGAAGGAGAAGGTCTTCCCCGCCGAGCCGATGCTCACCGTGCGCTCGCGCATCCCCGGGAAGGTGGCGAGCGGCAGGTGCCGGGCGCCGTCGAAGACCAGGTGCTCGTACACCTCGTCGGTCACCACCAGCAGGTCCCGCTCCACCGCCAGCGCGGCGATCGCGGCCAGCTCCGCGCGGTCGAGGACCGTGCCGGTGGGGTTGTGCGGGGTGTTGACCAGCAGCAGCCGGGTGCGGTCGGTGACGGCGGCGCGCAGCTCGTCCAGGTCCAGGCGGAAGCCGCCCTCGTGCGGCCGCAGGGTCACCGGCACCCGGCGCCCGCCCGCCATCGCGATGCTCGCCGCGTACGAGTCGTAGTACGGCTCCAGCGCCACCACCTCGTCCCCCGGCTCGACCAGTGCCAGCAGCGCCGCCGCGATCGCCTCCGTCGCGCCCGCCGTGACCAGCACCTCGGTGTCGGGGTCGTAGGACAGGCCGTAGTGGCGCTCCTGGTGCGCGGCGACCGCGGTGCGCAGTTCCGGGACGCCGGGGCCCGGCGGGTACTGGTTGCCGCGCCCGTCGCGCAGCGCCCGGACGGCGGCCTCCCGGATCTCCTCGGGGCCGTCGGTGTCGGGGAAGCCCTGCCCCAGGTTGATCGACCCGGTCGCCACGGCGAGCGCCGACATCTCGGCGAAGATCGTCGTCCCGAACTCGGCGAGCCGGCGGTTGAGGTGAGGACGTGCGCTGGAGGTCATGCCGGTCATCCTGCGCTCAAGCTCTGGAGTTCCTCAACTCCGCTTTGCCCGCCGCGGCGGCCGGGCATCCCCCCGGCACCGCGCGTGAGCGGTGACACGGCGAGGCGCCCACGGGGGGCCGCTTCGGGGGAGACGGAAGGAGGGTGACGCCATGATCGAGGGCATCATCCTGGCGATGATCGCGGTGGTTCTGGTCACGGCGGCCCAGGCCCGCCGGAACCGGCGGAACCGGGTGTCGCTCGGCAAGGGCGGCGGACGGAGCCGGGCGCGGCGCTGGTCGGCGTCGTCGGCGTCCTCGGCGGGATCGGCGGGATCGAGCAGCTGGTGGGCCGGTGGCGGCGACTCCGGTTCGTCGGGGGGCGGGCACCACGGAGGCCACCACGGCGGGCATCACGGAGGCCACTCCTGCGGCGGGGGTCACTCCTGCGGCGGAAGCTCCTCCTGCGGCGGGGGGTCGTCCTGTGGCGGGGGTTCGTCGTGCGGCGGCGGGGGCGGATGCGGCGGGGGCAACTGACACGGGAATCGAGCGTGGGTTCCGCACCCGATCGAGCGCCCGCCGGGCGGCACCTCCGGCGGGCGCTCGGCGTATCCGGACCCGCGCCCGGCGTACGCCATGGTTGAACAGTTGAGCTGAGGAGCCCCCTAGGGGATGGAAACCCCTATGAACTTGGGTAAAAACGCTGTGACGGCGCCCCTGTTCGTGGTTCTCTCTAGAACGCCGACGCAGCCCCTCGGACGCCCCCCGACTCGCCACTCAGGCCGGGCCGGCCGGGCCGACGTCGTCGATCTCCCCCTCCTTGCGTGTTAGCGGAGCCGATCCATGCTCACGACCCTGAACACCACCTACACCGATACGCGCGCTGCCGACCTCGCCTGGGCCCTGGGCCGCGAACCGCTGCCCGCCCTGGCCAGCCTCGACCTCGAACTGACCGGCGCCAAACTCCAGTTGAGGCTGCTCGGCGCGTCCCACCAAGTGCTCCTCGACGAGCGGCGGGGCATCTGCTCGGAGACGGTCGCGTGCATCCCCGGCTCCAGCACCCCGCTGCCGCTGGGCGTCGCCAAGCGGATCGACGACTGGGAGTACGAGTTCGCCGCCCGGGTCGAGGTGCTCACCCCCGGCTCGTTCGCGGGCCGCGCCCAGGAGCTGCTGGCCCTCGTCTCCGACCATCCGCACGGCCTCGCCGGCGTCTTCCCCGGCAGCCCGCACGCCTTCACCGCGATGCTCGCCCAGCAGGGGGAGGGCCAGGTGCACTGGCGCACCTGGCACGCCTACCCGCAGGACGGGCAGCTGGTGGCCACCTGGACCCGGGTCGGGGCGCGGAGCCGGGCGGCGCGGCGGACCGGACACTCGGCGGCGACATAAACCCGTCGTGCGCCGAGCGCCCCCGGATCCACGCGTGTGGGTGACGAAGCGTGGCGCGTCGGTGACGTAACGTCGCAACGTGATCGAACCGTACGCCCCCGCGCCCCCGGGTGCCCCGCCCGTCCGGACCGGCTCCGCCCGTACCGGCCCCGCACGGCTGCCCGTCCGGCCCGGCACCGGGCGGTTCCTGGTCCTCGTGTGCGGCTTCGTCTGCGCGGCCTGCGGACTCGTGTACGAACTCGAACTCGTCGCGTTCGCCTCCTACTTGATCGGCGACCCGGTCACCCAGGCGTCCGTGGTGCTGTCCGTGATGGTGTTCGCCATGGGCATCGGCTCCCTCGGGGCCAAGCGGCTGCGCCGGCGTGCGGCGACCGGCTTCGGCGCGGTCGAGTCGGCCCTCGCGCTGACCGGCGGATGCAGCGCCATGGTGCTGTACGCCGTGTTCGCCTGGACCGCCGGCTGGGGCGGCGCGTGGGCCTACGGTCCCCGCTGTCTCCTGGTCACCTTCGCCCTCGCCATCGGCCTGCTCATCGGCGCCGAGGTGCCGCTGCTGATGGAGCTGATCCAGCGCATCCGGCGGCAGGACGCCGGCGGCGCGGTGGCCGACCTGTTCGCCGCGGACTACGTGGGCGCCCTGGTCGGCGGCCTCGCCTTCCCCTTCCTCCTGCTGCCGTTCCTGGGCCAGCTGACCGGGGCGCTGCTGACCGGCACGGTCAACGTCGTCGCGGGCGGCGCCCTGGTCCTCGGCCTCTTCCGCCGCGACCTCACCCGCCGCGCCCGCTGGACGCTCCTGCTCACCACTCTCGCCGTCCTCGGTGTCCTCGGCTCCGCCGCCGCCCTCGCCGACGACTTCGAACGGGCCGCCCGGCACGCCGTGTACGGCGACGACGTCCGGGTGGCCGTGCGGACCGGCGTCCAGGAGGTCGTCCTGGCCGGGGGCACCCACGGGCGGCCCCTCGGCCTCTTCCTCGACGGCCGCCTCCGTGTCGGCGGCCCGGACGGACGCCGCTACCCGGAGGCGCTGGTCGCCCCGGCCCTGGCCGGTCCGCACCCGCGCGTCCTGGTCCTCGGCGGCGGCGACGGGCTCGCCGTCCGGGAGGTGCTGCGCCACCGCGGGGTGCGCCGGGTCGACGTCGTCGAACGCGACCCGGGCCTGGTCCGGCTGGCCCGCCGCGACCCGGGACTGTCCGCCGCCAACGGCCACGCCTTCGCCGACCCGCGGGTGCGCGTCGCCACCGCCGACGCGCTCGCCTGGCTGCGGACGGTGCGCGCACCGGCGTACGACGTGGTGGTCTCCGACCTCCCGGGCCCCGGCACCGCCGACGGCACCAAGCTGTACTCCCGGGAGTTCTACGGCCTGGTCCGCCGGGCGCTGACCGCGCACGGCCGGCTGGTGGTGCACGCCGGCCCCGTCACCGGCCGCCCCCGTGCCTTCTGGACGGTCGCCGCGACCCTCCGCACGGCCGGCTTCGCCGTCTCCCCCTACCGGGTGCCCGGCCCCGGCTCCGGCTCCCCGGCCGGTGCCGGCCGCGCGCCGGGCGACTGGGGCTTCCTGCTGGCCGCCCCGGGCCGCGACGCCCCACCGCTGCGGCTGGGCGCCCCGCGTCCGCGCACGCTGACCCGGGCGGACCTGGCGGCGGACGCGAGGGCGGCGGAGCGGACGCGGATCGACGGGTTGCGGGCGTCGACGCTGGCGCGTCCGCGCTACTGAGGCGGCTTGGGCCCCCGCCCCGGCCGGCCGGTTCGGACGGTGGGGACGCCCCGGCCGGCGGACGGGCGGTCGTACGGAGGTCCGGCGCGGAGCCCCCGGCACGGCAGGGTGCGTTCCGGCCCCGACTGGGTAGGCTCCACCGACATGGAGCACCAGGTCTTCGTCCCGGTCCCCGCCGAGAGGCTCGCCGCCGCGCTGGCCGACCCCGCGCGCGTCGCCCGGGCGATCCCCGGGCTACAGCAGGACGCCGGTGCCGAACTCGTCGCCGGCCGGCTGAAGCTGCGCGTCGGCGGACACTCCGTCACCTACCGGGGGGCGCTGCGGGTGACGCCCCGGCAGGACGGCACGTTCGCCGTCGAGGGCGAGGCCGCCGAGGCGCGCGGCACCGGCACGGTCCGGCTCGCCCTGACCCTGCGGACGGCGGACACCGACGGCGGCTGCACGGTCACGGTCGAGGGCACGGCCGGCGCGGACGGCCGGATCGCCGAACTGCCGGCGGAGGCGGTGGCCTCGACGGCGGCCAGGCTGCTGGACCGCTCCCTGGAGGCCCTGGCGGCAGAGGGCCGCGAACCCCGGGCGGAGGCCGGCTCCGCGCCCGAACACCCCGCCTCCCCCCAGGACTCCGCCCCGCAGGACCCGGCGTCCCGGCCCTCCGTCTTCGACACCGACGTCCCCCCGTCCTCCCTGGCCCCGGACACGGACGACGACCTCGGCACCGGTACCGACGGCCGCGACGCCGACCGCCCCGACCGGCTTCCCGGGGACTTCACCGACACGGGCGAGCCGCCCGCCGAGGCCGCGCACGCGCGCCGCACGATGATCGGCCGCAGCGCCGAGGAGGTCGACCACGCCCCGCCGCGCGGGCGGTACGCCCCCGTACCGGCCCCGCAGGGCGTCGCCGGCAACCAGGCCCTGCGCTGGGCGGCCCCCGCCGCGGCGCTCGCCGTCGCCTCGGCGATCGTGGTCACCCGCGCCCTGCGCAAACGGCGCTGAGCGGCGTCCCGCGCGCCCGGCCGAACGCCCCAGTAGGGTTCGGTCCCGTGAGCAACGAAGACATCACGCTGACCGCGGGCGACGCGGAAGTGACCGTACGGCCCGGCAACGGCGGCCGGATCGGCGGGCTGCGGATCGGCGGCGTCGAGCTGCTGCGGCAGGGCGAGCGCTACGGCTGCTTCCCGATGGTGCCCTGGTGCGGCCGCATCCGCGACGGCCGCTTCCTGGACGGCGGCACCGTCCGCCAGATGCCGCTCAACTCCCCGCCGCACGCCATCCACGGCACCGGGCGCGACGGCGCCTGGCGCACCGCGCGGGTCACGGAGGACGAGGCGGTGATCACCCGCGAGCTGACCGACCCCTGGCCGCACCCCGGCCGCGTCACGCAGAGCGTCGCGCTCGCCGAGGACCACCTGACGCTGACGATGTCCGTGGAGACGTACGACGACTCCTTCCCGGCGCAGCTCGGCTGGCACCCCTGGTTCCTGCGCAACCTCGGCGGCCGGGACGTCCGGCTGGACTTCGCGCCCGCCTGGCAGGAGGAGCGCGGCGCCGACCACCTGCCCACCGGCAACCGGATCGACCCGCTGCCGGGCCCCTGGGACGACTGCTTCGGCATGCCCGGCGGCGTCGACGTCACCCTCACCTGGCCGGAGCTGCTGGAGCTGAAGGTGACCAGCCGCGAGGAGTGGGTGGTGGTCTACGACGAGCAGGCCGAGGCGGTCTGCGTCGAGCCGCAGACCGGGCCGCCCAACGGCCTGAACACCCTTCCGCGCCTGGTCACCCCGCTGGACCCGCTGGAGGCGAGCACCACCTGGCGCTGGCGCCGGCTCTAAGCTGGTCGGCATGACGGACGTCGACGAAGCAATGCCGGCAGGCACCCGTGGCGCACTGCTGCGGCAGATCAAGGACAAGGCCGTGGTGCACGGCAAGGTGACCCTCTCCTCGGGGCTGGAGGCCGACTACTACATCGACCTGCGCCGCGTCACCCTCGACGGCGAGGCCGCCCCGCTGGTCGGCCAGGTGCTGCTGGACCTCACCGCCGACCTGGAGTTCGACGCGGTCGGCGGGCTCACCATGGGCGCCGACCCGGTCGCCGCCGCCATGCTGCACGCCGCCGCCGCGCGCGGGCGGCGGCTGGACGCGTTCGTCGTCCGCAAGGCCGCCAAGGCGCACGGGATGCAGCGGCGCGTCGAGGGCCCGGACATCGCGGGCCGCCGGGTCCTGGTGGTCGAGGACACCTCCACCACCGGCGGTTCCCCGCTGACCGCCGTGGAGGCCGTGCGCGAGGCCGGTGCCGAGGTGGTCGCCGTGGCGACCATCGTGGACCGGGCGACGGGCGCCGCCGAGAAGATCGAGGCCGGCGCGGGCGTTCCGTACCGTTTCGCCTTCTCGAAGGATGAACTGGGTCTGGACTGACGACGCGCATTGACCTGGACTTGACCGGCACGTGGACCATCGGTTCCCTTCTGGGAAGATGGGGCCGACGATGACGTCGCACCCTCAGGTCTAGGTCAGGGCCGTAACGCAGAACGCCAACCCGCAACTCAAGGAGCGGACAGATGCCCATCGCAACCCCCGAGGTCTACAACGAGATGCTCGACCGGGCGAAGGCAGGCAAGTTCGCCTACCCGGCCATCAACGTCACCTCCTCGCAGACCCTGAACGCCGCCCTGCGCGGCTTCGCGGAGGCGGAGAGCGACGGCATCGTCCAGATCTCGACCGGTGGTGCCGAGTTCCTCGGCGGCCAGTACAGCAAGGACATGGTGACCGGCGCGGTCGCGCTCGCCGAGTTCGCGCACATCATCGCCGAGAAGTACCCGGTCAACATCGCGCTGCACACCGACCACTGCCCGAAGGACAAGCTCGACGGGTACGTCCGTCCGCTGATCGCGCTGTCGAAGAAGCGCGTCGACGCCGGTCTCGCCCCGCTGTTCCAGTCGCACATGTGGGACGGCTCCGCCGAGACCCTGGCCGACAACCTCCGGATCGCGGAGGAACTGCTGGAGCAGGCCCGCGCCGCCCGGATCATCCTGGAGGTGGAGATCACCCCCACCGGCGGTGAGGAGGACGGCGTCTCGCACGAGATCAACGACGAGCTGTACACCACCGTCGACGACGCGATCCGCACCGCCGAGGCGCTGGGCCTGGGCGAGAAGGGCCGCTACCTGCTGGCCGCCTCCTTCGGCAACGTGCACGGCGTGTACAAGCCGGGCAACGTCGTGCTCCGCCCCGACCTGCTGAAGGAGCTGAACGACGGCGTCGCCGCCCGGTTCGGCAAGGCGTCCCCGTTCGACTTCGTCTTCCACGGCGGCTCCGGCTCCACCGAGCAGGAGATCCAGACCGCGCTGGAGAACGGCGTGGTGAAGATGAACCTCGACACGGACACCCAGTACGCCTTCACCCGTCCGGTCGCCGCGCACATGTTCCAGAACTACGACGGCGTCCTGAAGGTCGACGGCGAGGTCGGCAACAAGAAGGCCTACGACCCGCGCACGTGGGGCAAGCTGGCCGAGGCGAGCATGGCCGCGCGCGTCGTCGAGGCCACGCAGCACCTGCGCTCGGCGGGCAACAAGATCAAGTAACCGGAGGGTCCCGTACCTCCCGGCGGGCCCGGCGGCTGTCCCTGCCGCCGGGCCCCGCTGTATACCTGGGGGCATGCCCGACGTCCGGCTCGCCTCGCCCCAGGGCAAATGGATCCTGTTCACCACGGTCCTCGGCTCCGCCATGGCGCTGCTGGACTCCACCGTGGTCAACGTCGCCCTGCCGCGCATCGGCCAGGACCTGGACACGAGCCTGGCCGCCCTCCAGTGGACGGTCAACGCGTACCTGGTCACGCTGGCCGGTCTGATCCTGCTCGGCGGCTCGCTCGGCGACCGCTACGGCCGCCGCAGGGTCTTCGTCGTCGGGGTGGTCTGGTTCGCCACCGCCTCCCTGCTCTGCGGTCTCGCCCCGTCCTCCGGCGTGCTGATCGCCGCGCGGGCGCTGCAAGGCATCGGCGGCGCCCTGCTCACGCCCGGCTCCCTCGCGCTCATCCAGGCGTCCTTCCACCCCGACGACCGCAGCCGGGCGGTCGGGCTGTGGTCCGGCTTCGGCGGGATCGGCGCGGCCGTCGGCCCGTTCCTGGGCGGCTGGCTGGTGGCCGGCCCCGGCTGGCGCTGGGTGTTCCTGCTCAACGTGCCGCTGGCCCTGCTGTGCGTGCCGGTCGCGCTGCGGCACGTGCCGGAGTCCGCCGACCGGCGGGCCCACGGCCGGTTCGACGTCCTCGGCGCGGTCCTCGGCGCCCTGGCCCTCGCCCTCGTCACCTACGCGCTCATCGAGGCACCCTCCGGCTCCCCGGCGGTGGCCCTGACCGCGGCGGCGGGCCTGGCGGCGGCCGTGGCCTTCTGGTACGTCGAGCGGCACCACCCCGACCCGATGCTGCCGCCGGACATCTTCGCCTCCCGCCGGTTCACGGCCGTCAACCTCGTCACCCTGTGCGTGTACGCGGCCTTCGGCGGTTTCTTCTTCCTCACCGCGCTCCAGCTCCAGGTGGTGGCGGGCTACTCGCCGCCGGCCGCGGGCACGGCGCTGCTCCCCACCACGGCCCTGATGCTGCTGTTCTCCTCCCGCTCGGGCGCGCTGGCCGACCGCACCGGCCCGCGGCTGCCGCTGACGGTGGGGCCGCTGCTGTGCGCGGCGGCGATGCTGCTGATGCTGCGGGTGGGCGAGGGCGCGGACTACCTCACGGACGTCCTGCCCGCGCTGCTGGTGATGGGCGCCGGCATGGTCACGCTGGTCGCCCCGCTGACCGCCACCGTGCTCGCCTCCGTCGACCCCGCCCGGGCGGGCCTGGCCAGCGGCGTCAACAACGCGGCGGCGCGCGCGGCCGGTCTCGTGGCGGTGGCGGCGCTGCCGCTGCTGACGGGGATGGGCCCGGAGGCGTACCGGTCGCCCACGGCGTTCGACGCGGCGTTCGACCGGGCGATGCCGCTGTGCGCGGGGGTGCTGCTGCTGGGCTCGGTCGTGGCGTTCGCGCTGGTCCGTGCTCCGGAGCCGGGTTGCCGTCGTCCGGAGTGCCGTACGCACGGGAGTGTGACGGCGCCGCCGCTGGAGGGGGGCCGCGCGGGCGGGTGAGCGGCCGGCCGGGCGGTGCCGGTGGGCACGGGGGGCCGCCGGGACGGGCGGTCGGCACCCCGGGTCGAGGCGGCCGGTGTGCCCGTGCGCGAGACTGATCCCATGACGATTCACGAGAACCTTCTCGGCGGTCCGCCCCCGACCCACCTCCCCGACGACCCCGGGCCCCGTGAGGCCCTGGCGGCCGGCACCGCGCCGGCGGACGTCGCCGCGGCGCACCCCACCTCCTCCCTCGCCTGGGCACAGCTGGCCGACGACGCGTTCGAGCGGGGCTCGGTCGTCGAGTCGTACGCCTACGCCCGTACCGGCTACCACCGCGGCCTGGACGCCCTGCGCCGCAGCGGCTGGAAGGGACACGGCCCGGTGCCGTGGGAGCACGAGCCGAACCGCGGCTTCCTGCGGGCCCTGCACGCCCTCGCCCGGGCCGCCCAGGCCATCGGCGAGCAGGACGAGTACGAGCGCTGCACGCAGTTCCTGAAGGACTCCTCCCCGACGGCGGCCCAGACCCTGGGCTGACCCGCGGGCCGGTCACCGGTCGAGGCCCGTCCGGCAGCGGGCGGGCCTTGCCGTACCCGGGGGCATTGCGGAGGATGCGGGGTGGGGACCGGGGCCCCCGTGCCGGCATCGGCAGGGGCGGACCGCTACCCGGATCGACAACAGGAGACAGCGATGTCCCAACCGGCTCACCCCCCTCACCAGGCCGCTGAGCCCGAGACCCCGAACCTGGACTTCGCGGGGACGACGCCCTACGAGGACTACGTCAAGGCGGACGTCCTCACCCATCTCCAGCACACCCTCTCCGACGACCCCGGGGAGATGGTCTTCCTGGTGACCACCCAGGTCATGGAGTTGTGGTTCACGGTGATCGTGCACGAGTGGGAGACGGCCGCCCGGGCGCTGCGCTCGGACGACGTGCCGGCCGCGATCGCCGCGCTGAAGCGCTCGGTGCGCGAGCTGGAGGCCCTGAACGCCTCCTGGAAGCCGCTCGGCCAGCTGACCCCGGCGCAGTTCAACGCCTACCGGAGCGCGCTCGGAGAGGGCTCCGGATTCCAGTCGGCGATGTACCGGCGCCTGGAGTTCCTGCTCGGCGAGAAGTCCGCGGCCATGCTCGTACCGCACCGCGGCGCCCCCCGCGTCCACGCGGAGCTGGAGAAGGCGCTGCACGAGCCGAGCCTGTACGACGAGGTGGTCCGGCTCCTCGCGCGCCGCGGCCACGAGATCCCGGCGTCCGTGCTGCGCCGGGACGTCTCCGAGCGGTACGAGCCCGCGCCCGCCGTGGAGGCCGCCTGGACGGCCGTCTACGCGGGGGACGAGAGCGACGGACTCGCCCGGCTCGGCGAGGCGCTGACGGACGTGGCCGAGCTGGTGTGGCGCTGGCGCAACGACCACCTGGTCGCCACCCGGCGCGCGATGGGCGCCAAGACGGGTACGGGCGGCTCGGCCGGTGTGGCCTGGCTGGAGAAGCGCGCCCGGAAAAACGTCTTCCCCGAGCTGTGGACGGCGAGGTCCCATGTCTGAGCAGGTCCTGCGCGCCCGGAAGCTGGACGCCGAGGACGAACTCGCCGCCCTGCGCGAGCGTTTCGTCCTCGACGACACGGTCTACCTGGACGGCAACTCCCTGGGCGCGCTCCCCGCGCACGTCCCCGACCGGGTGGCGGACGTCGTCCGCCGCCAGTGGGGCGAACTGCGCATCCGCTCCTGGGAGGAGAGCGGCTGGTGGACGGCGCCGGAGCGGATCGGCGACCGGATCGCCCCGCTGGTGGGCGCGGCGCCCGGCCGGATCGTCGTCGGCGACTCCACGAGCGTCAACGTCTTCAAGGCACTCGTGGCCGCCGTCCGCATGGCGGGCGAGGACCGCGACGAACTCCTGGTGGACGCCACGACCTTCCCCACGGACGGCTACATCGCCGAGTCGGCGGCCCGGCTGACCGGCCGCACCCTGCGGGCGGTGACCCCGGCCGAGGTGCCCGGCGCGCTGGGCGACCGCACGGCCGCGGTGCTGCTGAACCACGTCGACTACCGCACCGGCCGGCTGCACGACCTCCCGGCGCTCACCGCCGCGGTGCACGCGCACGGCGCCCTCGTGGTCTGGGACCTGTGCCACAGCGCGGGCGCGCTGCCGGTGGGCCTGGACGAGCACGGGGTGGACCTGGCGGTCGGCTGCACCTACAAGTACCTGAACGGCGGCCCGGGTTCCCCGGCCTACCTGTACGTGCGCCGGGACCTCCAGGACCGCTTCGACTCCCCGCTGCCCGGCTGGAACTCGCACGCCGAGCCCTTCGGGATGGACCCCGTCCACACCCCGGCCACGGGCCCCGCGCGCGGCCGGGTCGGCACGCCGGACATCCTCTCCCTGCTGGCGCTGGAGGCGGCCCTCGATGTCTGGGACGGGGTGTCCGTCGCCGCCGTACGGGCCAAGTCCCTCGCCCTGACGGACTTCTTCCTGGAGTGCGTCGGGGCGTACACCGAGCCGGGCCGGGTGGAGTGCGTGACCCCCGAGCGGCACGCTGAGCGGGGCAGCCAGATCGCGCTGCGCTGCCCGGACGCGGGCGAGGTGATGAAGCGCCTGATCGCCCGGGGCGTGGTGGGCGACTTCCGCCACCCCGACGTCCTCCGCTTCGGCTTCACCCCGCTCTATGTGGGCTTCCGTGACGTGGAGCGGGCGGCCCGGGTGCTGGGGGAGGAGCTGGCGTAGCCGCCCGTGCGGGGGCGGGGGCGGGGGACCCGGTCCCGTCCTTCCCGCCCCCCCACGCCCCACGGAACCGTCCCGCTTTCGCGTGCCCGACCTGCCCGTGTCCGCGCACGTCACCGGCCTGGTACCGTCCCCGCCAACGGCCGGTGCCCCACCTGGTCCGCCGCACCCTCGCCCAGCGCCGAGAGCCTGGGGGGTACCCCATCGTCGCTGAGAGGTTGGAGCATGCCGGACGACGCCGCAGCCGCCCGCGCCGCCGCCGAGGAGGAGTCGGCCTTCTCGCACCCCCCGGTCGACCCCGACGCCACCGCCGCCTACGGTGACCACCCCGACCAGGTGATCGACTTCTACGCCCCCCGCCCCGGTCGGGACAGCGCCCCGCCCGGCTCCCCGGCCCCGCTGGTCGTCCTCCTGCACGGCGGTGCGTGGCGCGCCCGCTACGACCGGCGTCACCTCACCCCCTTCGCCGGCCACCTGGCCCGCCAGGGCTTCGCGGTGGCCAGCGTCGAGTACCGGCGCGGCGGTGGGCCGCCGGTCCCCGGCCCGGGGACCGACGACGGGGACGTACCGCCCGCCGGGCGCTGGCCCGACACCTTCGACGACGTCGCGGCGGCCATGGACGCCCTGCCCGCGCTGGCCCGCGAGGCACTGCCGCAGGCGGACCCCCGCCGTACGGTGCTGTCCGGCCACTCGGCCGGCGGTCACCTGGCCCTGTGGGCGGCGGCCCGGCACGTGCTGCCCGCCGACGCCCCCTGGCGCACCGACTCCCCGGCCGAGCTGCGCGGTGTCGTCGCGCTCGCGCCGATTGCGGACTTCGAGGTGGCCGAGGAACTGGGCGCGTGCGCGCACGCGTCCCTGCAACTCCTCGGCGGACCGGAGCACTTCGCCGGGCGCCGCCCGTACGCGGACCCCGCGCTCCTGCTGCCCACGGGCATCGCCACGACCGTCGTCCAGGGCCGTGCCGACCTGGTGGTCCCGCCCCGGGTGGCCGAGGCGTACGCGGAGGCGGCGGCGAAGGCCGGGGAGATGGTCGGGCTGACGCTCCTGGCCGACGTGGGCCACTTCCCGCTGATCGACCCGGCGGCCGACGCCTGCGCGGTGGCGACCGAGGAGATCGCCCAGCTGGCCTGGTGATTCCCCGGGCACCGCGCGGCCCGTAGTACCTGAGAAGGAGGCCGCGGGACCCGTCTCACTGGGGACGACCGCGGCCCGCCCGGGCGCCTACCGTTCTCCCCGTGACCGAGACGACCCAGACGCAAGGGGCGCCGCCGCGTCCGCCGGACGGCGCGTTCGAGCACCCGGCGCAGCTCGGTCAGGGCCGCCACCGGACGCCGCCCGGGCCGCCGGCACCAGCCGCGGGTTCGCGTACGAGGCGAGGCTGGTCACCCCGGGGTGAGCCGGGCTAGCGTCCGTCCATGACAGCTGCCGCGGACCCCGCCTTCGACCCCTGGGACCCGGCGTTCGTCGCCGACCCCCGCCCGGCCTACGCCGCACTGCGGGCGCGCGGCCGGGTGATCCGGTACGAGCCGACCGACCAGTGGCTGGTCCCGCACCACGCGGACGTCTCGGCGCTGCTGCGGGACCGCCGCCTCGGCCGCTCCTACCGGCACCGGTTCACGCACGAGGAGTTCGGCCGGACCCCGCCCCCGCCGGAGCACGAGCCCTTCCACACCCTCAACGACCACGGCATGCTCGACCTGGAGCCGCCGGACCACACCCGGATCCGGCGCCTGGTGTCGAAGGCGTTCACCCCGCGCACGGTGGAGCGGCTCGCGCCGTACGTCCACGCGCTGGCCGACGACCTGGTCGGCGCCCTCGTCCGGGACGGCGGCGGCGACCTGCTCACCGACCTGGCGGAGCCGCTGCCGGTCGCGGTGATCGCCGAGCTGCTCGGCATCCCCGAGGCGGACCGGGCCTCGCTGCGGCCGTGGTCGGCGGACATCTGCGGGATGTACGAGCTGAACCCCTCCCCGGAAACCGCGCGCCGGGCGGTACGGGCGTCGGAGGAGTTCTCCGCCTACCTGCGCGAACTGATCGCGGCCCGCCGGGCGGACCCCGGGGAGGACCTGATCTCGGGCCTGATCGCGGCCCACGACGAGGGCGACCGGCTCACCGAGCAGGAGCTGGTCTCCACGGTGGTCCTGCTCCTCAACGCGGGCCATGAGGCGACGGTCAACGCCACCGTGAACGGCTGGTATGCCCTGTTCCGCCATCCCGGCCAGCTCGCCGCGCTGCGCGCCGACCACTCCCTGGTCCCCACCGCCGTCGAGGAGCTGCTGCGCTACGACACCCCGCTCCAGCTCTTCGAACGCTGGGTGCTGGACGACATCGAGATCGACGGCACGACCGTCCCCCGGGGCGCGGAGGTCGCGCTGCTCTTCGGCTCCGCCAACCACGACCCGGCCGTCTTCGCCGACCCCGCCCGGCTGGACCTCGCCCGCGCGGACAACCCGCACATCTCCTTCAGCGCGGGCATCCACTACTGCGTCGGCGCGCCCCTGGCCCGCCTGGAGCTGGCGGCGTCCATGACGGCCCTGCTCCGGCGGGCCCCGACGCTGTCCCTGGCGGCGGAACCGCGGCGCCGGCCGAACTTCGTGATGCGGGGGCTGGAGGGGCTGGGCGTGGAGCTGAGGTGACGCCCCGGCCGAGGGCGCGGAACCCCCGGTGCGGAGGGCGGGCCGCAGGGCGTACGGCGAACACGCGGGCGCTTCGCCGTGCGGAGGGCCGTGCGAGCCGCCGTGCGGAAAGAGGCCGGGCCCGTACGGCGTACGGTCACCGTTCGGCGGGCAGCACCAGCGCCCAGGCGCCCTCCGCCACCCGCCAGGTCCGCCGGCGCACCGGCCCCGACACCGTGGCGTCCGCCCGGTAGCGGAAGTCCGTCCCGGTGACCGTCACCGTGCGGCCGGAGGCCAGCAGGGGGGCCGCCGCCGCGCCCACCGACAGCGGCCGTACCCGTACCGCGGCCACCCCGTCCGAGCCCGGTGTCACCGACACCGCCTCCACCGGCTGGTCGAGGTCGACCACCGTCTCCCCGTCGACCTCCACCCGGAGCCGGGACGGGCAGGGGGCGGGCGCCGCGGGCGGCCGGGCGGGCCGGGGCGCCAGGGTGCGGACCAGCGAGCGGTACCAGGGCCGGTCCGCGGCGGACGGCACCGGCCCGGCCGCCGGCCCCACCGTCAGCGGCGGGATGCCGAGCGCCCCCAGCACCACGCCGTCACTGTCGTCGACCAGGAGGTCCAGCCGCCGCGCCACGCCGTCCAGGACCGCCCGCGCCGCCGCCACCGCGCCCCCGGGCACCCCGAGCGACTCGGCGAGCGCGGTGTCCCCCACCGGCACCACCGACAGCGCGCATCCGGCCAGCTCCCGCTGCCGGTGCAGCAGGGCGACGGTCCGCGCCAGGGCCCTGCCGTCGCCGACCACGACCGGCCGCCGGGACCCCCTGCGGCCCAGTGCGCGGGCGAATTCCTCCGGGCCGTCCGGGAGGCACACCTTGGCCGCCGCACCCGCGCTGAGCACGTCTTTCGCGATGCGCACGGACTCCCCGTCCGCCTGCCGTGCCGCCGGATCGATGATCACCAGCAGCTGATCGGACGTCGCGGAAGTCGCCACCTCGGTCCTGCCTCGCTTCCTCGGGTAGCATCTTTGTGCAAGAGCCCCTTGCGCTATTGCGCCAGGGGCTTCGTCTATTCCGGGGCATCCGGTCCGACGGTTGTGCGACCGAAGACGGTCGCGGTGGTACGCGGCGGTGAACGTTACGCCCCTGCCCCCGACCTTGGACATGCCCCGCCCGGAAGGGGTGTACGCGCGTGCCCGCACTTGTGCTGCTCGGTGCTCAGTGGGGTGACGAAGGCAAGGGAAAGGCGACGGACCTGCTCGGTGGATCCGTCGACTACGTGGTGCGCTACCAGGGCGGCAACAACGCCGGCCACACGGTAGTCGTGGGTGACCAGAAGTACGCCCTCCACCTGCTCCCTTCCGGAATCCTGTCGCCCGGCTGTACGCCGGTCATCGGAAACGGCGTCGTCGTCGACCCGTCGGTCCTGCTCTCCGAGCTGAGCGGTCTGAACGAGCGCGGCGTCGACACGTCCAAGCTCCTGATCAGCGGTAACGCGCATGTGATCACGCCGTACAACGTGACCGTCGACAAGGTGACGGAACGCTTCCTCGGCAAGCGCAAGATCGGCACCACCGGCCGCGGCATCGGCCCGACCTACGCCGACAAGATCAACCGCGTGGGCATCCGGGTCCAGGACCTGTACGACGAGTCGATCCTGCACCAGAAGGTGGAGGCGGCGCTCGACGTCAAGAACCAGATCCTCACCAAGCTCTACAACCGGCGCGCGATCACCGCCGACCAGGTCGTCGAGGAGCTGCTGGGCTACGCCGAGCAGATCAAGCCGTACGTCGCCGACACGGTCCTGGTCCTCAACCAGGCGCTGGAGCAGGACAAGGTCGTGCTCTTCGAGGGCGGCCAGGGCACCCTGCTCGACATCGACCACGGCACGTACCCCTTCGTCACCTCCTCGAACCCGACCGCGGGCGGCGCCTGCACCGGTGCCGGCGTGGGCCCGACGAAGATCAGCCGGGTCATCGGCATCCTCAAGGCGTACACGACCCGCGTCGGCGCCGGCCCCTTCCCCACCGAACTCTTCGACGAGGACGGCGAGGCGCTGCGCCGGATCGGCGGCGAGCGGGGCGTGACCACCGGCCGTGACCGCCGCTGCGGCTGGTTCGACGCGGTCATCGCCCGCTACGCGACCCGGGTGAACGGCCTGACCGACTTCTTCCTCACCAAGCTGGACGTGCTGACCGGCTGGGAGCGGATCCCGGTCTGCGTGGCGTACGAGATCGACGGCAAGCGGGTCGAGGAACTGCCCTACTCGCAGACCGACTTCCACCACGCCAAGCCGGTCTACGAGACCCTGCCCGGCTGGAGCGAGGACATCACCAAGGCGAAGTCCTTCTCCGACCTCCCGAAGAACGCCCAGAACTACGTCAAGGCGCTGGAGGAGATGTCCGGCGCCCCGATCTCCGCGATCGGCGTGGGCCCGGGCCGGGACGAGACGATCGAGATCAACTCGTTCCTGTAGGCCCTGTAGGCCCTGTAGGCGCCCCGTGCGAGCGCCCGCCGATCCGCCACCCTGGCCGACCGGCGGGCGCTTAGCCGTTGTGCCCCGGGCACTGACGGACCGGTCCGGCGGTCAGCTGAACACGATCATCGAGCCCTGGGCCAGGGAGCGGGTCGCCGCCGCGTGGAGGCCGAGCCAGACGTGGCGCTCGCGGGCGAAGGGGCTGGGGTCGTAGGGCGGCGAGGCGGCCGGTTCCTCCAGCTCGGTGGGGGCCGCCGGCGGGGTGGGCGGCGCCGGCGGGTTGGCCGGGTCGATGCCGATCGACGGGGCCACGTACTGGAGTTCGCGCAGCAGGCTCTGGGAACTGCCCAGCGGGCCGCCGCCCGCGAGGAGTTCGTCGTTCGACAGCGGGTGCGGGAAGTCCACGGGGACGTACGCGCCCGCGTGGTCGTAGTGCCAGACCAGGTGGGACTGCTGGGCCGTGGACTCGAACATCTCCAGCAACTGCTCGTAGTCGCCGCCCAGTTCGTCGACCGGCGTCACCGGCAGCCCGCAGACCTGGAGCAGGTAGGCGCGGCGCAGGAAGTGCAGGGCGTCGTAGTCGAACCCGGCGACCGGGGCGACGTCGCCGGACAGGCCCGGCATGTACTGGTACACCGGCACCGGCGGCAGGCCGGCCGCGGCCAGCGCCGCATTGTACTGCGCGAGTTCCTCGGCGAAGGGATTGTCCGGGGTGTGGCACAACACGTCCACGAGCGGTACCAGCCACAGGTCACAGGCCAAAAGAAGGCTCCTCCATCGGCGGCGTGCCGTCACGCACGGCAGCGGGTGGTCAGGGAAGGGTAGTCGGTACCGGCGGGGGGCGGCTGCCCCTTACGGGGGCGTATCGGCCGTCTACCCGTCGGCCAGGTGTTCCAGCAGGGCCAGCGAGTGGGCGTTGGAGGCGGTGACGATCGCGCGGGCGGCCCCGGTCTCGCGGCGGGCCAGCGCGTCGACCAGCTCGGTGTGCCCCGCCCACAGCCGCCCGCGCAGATCGGGGAGGCGGAGCAGGTGCTGCACCGCGCAGACCCAGGACTGCACGCGCAGCCGGTGCAGGAAGTCGCCGAGGTAGGGGTTGCCGAACAGGGCGCTCAGCTCGCGCCAGAACCGCAGGTCGTAGCCGACGAGGATGGTCAGGTCGCCGGCGGTGGCCGCCCGCTGGGCCTCCTCGCCGCGGCGGCGCACGGTGGCCAGGGCCGCCGCCGTGCGGGGGTCCTCGGGCGGGGTGCGGAAGGCGGGGTGGTCGGCGGTGAGGACCCGGAACATGCCGTCGGTGACCAGGCCGCGGGCCTCGATCATGTTCCGGTAGTCGGCGAGCGAGTACTCGGGCACCCGGAAACCGCGGTGCTGGTCGGCCTCCAGGACGCCCTGCGCGGACAGGTCGACCAGCGCCTCGCGGACGGGGGTGGCGGAGACGCCGTACTGGTCGGCGATCTCCTTGACGGTGAACGCCCGGCCCGGGCGCAGCCGTCCCGCCAGCACCTCGTCACGGAGCGCGTCCGCGATCTGCTGGCGCAGGGTGCTGCGCGTCACGGTGCCGTTGCCGGGCATGGTCCGTGCCTCTCCTCACACGTCCGGGTGGCGTACCCGTCCGGACCCGCGCGGACCGCGGGTCCCTCCTCTCTTACGAGCACGCCACCTTACGCGTTCGAACGGGTCGGGTGGCAGCCGCGGTTCGGCTACCGTCCGTCCCCCGCCGCCGGTGCGGTCACACGGTGTGCTCGTCGGCCACGGCCAGCGCGGCGTCCAGCGCGGCGAGGCCCTCCTTCAGCTCGTCCTCGGTGACGTTGCACGGCGGGACGACGTGGGTGCGGTTCATGTTCACGAAGGGCCACACGCCGTGCCGCTTGGCGGCGGCGGCGAAGGCGGCCATCGGGGCGTTCGCCTCGCCGGACGCGTTGTACGGCACCAGCGGCTCGCGGGTCTCCCGGTCCTTCACCAGCTCCAGCGCCCAGAACATGCCGACACCGCGCACCTCGCCGACGCTTGGGTGCCGCTCGGCCAGTGCGGCGAGGCCGGGGCCGACGACGGTCTCGCCGAGGCGCCTGGCGTTCTCCACGACGCCCTCCTCCGCCATCACGTTGATCGTGGCGACGGCGGCGGCGCAGGCCAGCGGGTGGCCGGAGTAGGTGAGACCGCCGGGGTAGGGGCGCTTGCCGAAGGTCTCGGCGATCTCCCCCGAGATGGCCACGCCGCCGAGCGGCACGTAACCGGAGTTGACCCCCTTGGCGAAGGTCATCAGGTCCGGTACGACGCCGGACAGGTCGGCCGCGAACCACTCGCCGGTCCGGCCGAACCCGGCCATCACCTCGTCCAGCACGAACACGATGCCGTACTTGTCGCACAGTTCCCGGACGCCGGCCAGGTAGCCGGGCGGCGGGACCATGATCCCGGCGGTGCCGGGGACGGTCTCCAGGATGATCGCGGCGATCGTCGCCGGGCCCTCGAAGACGATCGTCGTCTCCAGGTGCTCCAGCGCCCGGGCGCACTCCTGCTCCTCGGTCTCGGCGTGGAAGCGGGAGCGGTAGAGGAACGGCGCCCAGAAGTGGACGACACCGGCGGCGGCGCCGTCGGAGGCCCAGCGGCGCGGGTCCCCCGTGACGTTGATCGCCTGCTGGGTGCCGCCGTGGTACGAGCGGTACGCCGAGAGCACCTTCGGGCGGCCCGTGTGCAGCCGGGCCATGCGCAGCGCGTGCTCGACGGCGTCCGCGCCGCCGTTGGTGAAGAAGATCTTGTCCAGGTCGCCGGGGGTCCGCTCGGCGATCAGCCGGGCCGCCTCCGAGCGCGCCTCGACGGCGAAGGCCGGCGCGAAGGTCGTCATCCGCGCGGCCTGCTCCTGGATCGCCGCGACGACCCGGGGGTGCTGGTAGCCGATGTTGGTGAAGACGAGACCGCTGGTGAAGTCCAGGTACCGGGTGCCGTCGTAGTCCCAGAAGTACGAGCCCTCGGCGCCGGCGACGGCGAGCGGGTCGATGAGGTCCTGGGCGGACCAGGAGTGGAAGACGTGCGCGCGGTCCGCGGCCTTCACCGCGGCGCCGGCTGCGGGGCTGGGCTGATCGGGGCTGGGCTGAGGGGTCATGCCGGTGAGGGTAAATGTCCGCGATGCGGAAGCGACATCGGCGTCTTGTTCCGTGGACGGGCGCAATCCGCGACAGGTTGTCGACGGACCGGCAGCGCCGGCGGGCGCCGCGCCCGTTACGGAACCCGGACACCGGTCCGGGCCCGGCCACTATTCTCGGTCGTCGGGACCGATGGGGAGGGCGGCACGGGGATGGAGAACCTGGGACCGGAGGACCCGCCGGGGGCGCCGGCCGGCGGCTGGGGGCGGATCGGGACGTACCGGCTGCTGGCGCGGCTCGGCGCGGGCGGCATGGGCCGTGTGTACCTGGCCCGTTCCGACCGGGGGCGGACCGTCGCCGTGAAGGTCGTCCGGCGGGAACTGGCCGAACAGGAGGAGTTCCGGGCGCGGTTCCGGCAGGAGGTGCAGGCCGCGCGCCGGGTCGGCGGGCACTGGACGGCGCCCGTGCTGGACGCCGACACCGAGGCGGCCGTGCCGTGGGTGGCGACCGGGTACGTGGCCGGTCCGAGCCTCCAGCGGGTGGTGGGGCACGATCACGGGCCGCTGCCCGAGCGGTCGGTACGGATTCTGGCGGCGGGACTCGCGCACGCGCTGAAGGACATCCACGCGGCCGGCCTGGTGCACCGGGACCTGAAGCCGTCGAACGTGCTGGTGACCATCGACGGGCCGCGCGTGATCGACTTCGGGATCGCGCGGGCGCTCCAGTCGGCGGCGCCGGGCGCGGAGGGGCTGACGCGGACCGGGTCGCTCGTCGGCTCGCCCGGGTTCATGGCGCCCGAGCAGGTGCGCGGGGACCGGGTCACACCCGCCTGCGACGTGTTCTGCCTCGGCTCCGTGCTCGCCTACGCGGCGACCGGGGTGACGCCGTTCGGGAGCGCCGACAGCGGGGCGCACGCGCTGATGTTCCGGATCGCGCAGGAGGAGCCGGACCTGACGGGCGTGCCCGAGGGGATCGCCGACCTGGTGCGGGAGTGCCTGCGCAAGGACCCGGGGAGCCGGCCCTCGCCGGACGTGATCCTGGAGCGGACCGGGGTGGAGGACACCGTGATCGGCGGACGGTCCCGGGACCCCTGGCTGCCGGGTTCGCTGGTCGCGCAGCTCGGGCGGCACGCCGTGCGGCTGCTGGAGGTGGAGAGCCCGGAGGGGGGCCCGGGGGAGCCGGCGGACGCGGGGGCCGCCGCGGGTGCGGATGCGCCGGGGGACGGTTTCCCGCTCGCACCGCCGGTGCCGGCCCCGTCGGCGGGTGTGGGCGCGGGCGCGGGTCCGGCCGCGGCCGCCGGTGGGGACATGGCGGGGGCGGTGCCCTCCGGTGCCGGCGGGTCGCCCGAGCACGCCGCTGTCTCCGACGGGGGACCGGGGGCCGCCGGGCACCGGTCCGCCCTCGCCGCCGGCCAGGCGCCGCCGGCCGGTGCGCCACCGATGCCGCCCGGGTTCGGGGCCGCGCCCCCGGCGCCGTACGGGGCACCGCACTCCCAGCCCCCGTACGGGTACGGGTATCCGCAGCGGGCCGGTGCCGGTTCGTGGGGCGGCGGGGGACAGCAGTCGTACCACCACCCCCTGGCCGGCGGGCCCGGCTCCACCCCGCCGTACGGACCATCGGTCGTCGGTGTGCCCATGGAGCCGGCGGAGCCGGAGCGGCGCAGCGCGCGGTCCACCGTGCTGCTCGTCCTGATCGCGCTGGTGGTGGCGCTGGGCGCGGGCGGCTCGGTGTACGCGTTGATGAACGGTGGCGGCACCGACGACCAGGGCGGCGGCGGGGCCGGCCCGGAGCCCGTCCACGGCTCCGCGCCCCCGGCCACCTCCGCCGCGCCCACCCCGACCGCGCCGGAGGCGTCGGCGTCCGCCTCCGGGACGGTCCCGGACGCCTACCTCGGCACCTGGCGGGCGGTCATCGGCAACGCCGACGGCACCAACAGCCGCGAGCTGACCATCCGGCAGGGCGAGGTGGGGGACGCCGTGCTGACGCTGGTCGCGGACGGTCCGGCCGAGGGCGGCGGGTCGTACCACTGCGTCTTCGAGGCCCGGCTCACCGGGCGGCCCGGCGGCGGACCGCTGGAGATCGGCCCGTCCACCGTCACCACCGGTACGCCCGCCACCGCCTGCACCCCGGGCGAGGCCACCGAGATCACGCTGCTGCCGGACGGACGGCTGAAGCGGACCATCGCGAACGGCGGGGGAAGCCTGACGTACACCAGGCGGTGACGGCGGGCCCGGCTACACCAGGCGGTGACGGCGGGCCCGGCTACACCAGGCGGTGACGTCGTGCCTGCCGTCGCTTACCTCGGCCCCTGCCGTGCTCGTGCCTACCGGGGTTCCGGCGGTCGCTGCCGGGGCATGTTCGGGCGGGTCCCGTTGGCCGGCGGCAGCGGGAGCCGCCCCGCCGTACTGCCGGTCTCCTGCCGGGGCACCGTCGCCACCGCCGTCTGGATGCCCAGCGGAGCCGATCCCGTGCGGAACTCCACCATCCAGTCGGTCGTCTCCGTGCGCACCAGCTCGGTGATGTCCTCCGAGAACCGCCGCAGCACCGACAGGCACCGTTCGGCCGCCTCGCTCGCCGTGCCCTCCGTCGGTCCCAGCACCTCGCGCACGCTCTCCGACGCCCAGTCGAACTGCAACAACTGCAACCGCCGCTGCACGGCCTGTGCCGTGGCCACGTCCCTCATCCAGCCGGACGTGACTCCGAAGAACCGGTCGGTGCCGACGCAGGCGACCGCGAGCAGCAGCGCCAGACAGCCCCACGGTGCCACCCCGTCGGCCGCCCCGGTGAGGTCCAGCAGGGGCAGGGCCGCCCCGGCCACCGCTCCGGCCGTCGCCCCGACCCGCAGCACGCGCGCCCCGCGCCGCTTCCAGACCCGGTCCCGCAGGTACCAGGCGGCCGTCTCCAGTGCCCGGCGCTCCACCCACCGGTACAGCTCGTCCAGCCGTTCGGCGGGTTCCCCCCAGTCCCCGAGCGGGAAGGCCCGCCCGGTCAGATCGCCCGGCCGCAGCCCGGCCGCACCCTCGCCCCGCCCGTCCTGAGGCGGACCCTCGGGCTGCATCTCCGGCTGACCCACCCGGCACTCCCAACTGATCACGACCGGTCACGTTGCGTGACATTCCCTGCCGACGCGCGGCCACCTTCCTACCGCCCAACGGGTGGCGGAGAAGGGGCTTTCCCGCCTTTTCCGCTCGGAAGAGGGTCTTGATCAGGTATAGGACTGCCGTGGTTTCCACTCGAAAGAGTGGCGGGGCAGTGGCCGCGTGGACCACGTAGGCTCGTTGACGACCGAGAAAACGTCGGAGACGACGACGCGGAAGACGGCGAGGAGCTGATCGTGATCCCCGGTGGCCAGCCCAATATGCAGCAGTTGCTCCAGCAGGCGCAGAAGATGCAGCAGGACCTTCAGCGGGCGCAGGAGGAACTGGCGAACACGGAGGTCGACGGGCAGGCGGGCGGCGGTCTGGTGCGGGCCACCGTCACCGGTTCGGGGGAGCTGCGCGCGCTCCGGATCGACCCGAAGGCGGTGGACCCGGAGGACACGGAGACCCTCGCCGACCTGATCGTGGCGGCCGTCCAGGCGGCCAACGAGAACGCGCAGACGCTCCAGCAGCAGAAGCTCGGCCCGCTGGCCCAGGGGCTGGGCGGCGGCAGCGGCATCCCGGGCCTGCCGTTCTGACGCCTCCGCCTTCCGGGCGAAGGCCGGAGCCGACTACCGTACGTACCGAAAGGTCTCCAGGAAGGGCAGTCCGTTGTACGAAGGCGTGGTCCAGGACCTCATCGACGAGCTGGGGCGGCTGCCCGGCGTCGGTCCCAAGAGCGCGCAGCGGATCGCCTTCCACGTCCTCCAGGCCGAGCCGACCGACGTGAAGCGGCTCGCGCAGGCCCTGATGGAGGTCAAGGCGAAGGTCCGCTTCTGCGCGACCTGCGGCAACGTGGCGCAGGAGGAGCTGTGCGGCATCTGCCGCGACCCGCGCCGCGACCCCGCCGTCATCTGCGTGGTGGAGGAGCCGAAGGACGTCGTCGCGATCGAGCGCACCCGTGAGTTCCGGGGCCGCTACCACGTGCTCGGCGGCGCCATCAGCCCGATCGAGGGTGTGGGACCCGATGATCTGCGTATACGGGAACTTCTCGCGCGGTTGGCCGACGGGTCGGTCACGGAACTGATCCTGGCCACGGATCCGAACCTGGAGGGCGAGGCGACGGCGACGTACCTCGCCCGGATGATCAAGCCCATGGGCCTGAAGGTCACCCGCCTGGCCAGCGGCCTCCCGGTGGGTGGTGACCTGGAGTACGCGGACGAGGTGACCCTCGGCCGCGCCTTCGAGGGGAGACGACTGCTAGATGTCTGACGCCACGCTGCACGACTCGGCGCAGAACCCGGACGACTTCGTGGTCCAGATCGCGGACCAGGTGGAGAGCTTCCTGGTGGCCGTCACGGAGGTGTCGAGAGGCGACGAGCCGGAATCGGCGGTCCCCTTCCTCCTCCTGGAGGTCTCCCAGCTCCTGCTGGCGGGCGGCCGGCTGGGCGCGCACGAGGACATCGTCCCCGAGGAGCGGTACGAGCCCGACCCGGGGCCCGAGCCGGACGTGGACGAGCTGCGCGAGAACTTCGCCCGGCTGCTGGAGCCGGTCGACGTCTACTCCGAGGTCTTCGACCCGTACGAGCCGCGCACGGCGCCGGTGCCGGCCCGGCTCTCGGACGACCTCGCCGACATCGTCACCGACCTGCGGCACGGCATGGTCCACTACCGCGCGGGCCGGACCACCGAGGCGCTGTGGTGGTGGCAGTTCTCCTACTTCTCCAACTGGGGTCCGACGGCCTCCGCGATGCTGCGCGCCCTCCAGTCCGTCCTCATCCACGTGCGGCTGAACCAGCCGCTGGAGGAGCTGGACGGCCTGGACACCGACCAGCCGGCCCTGGGCGACGAGACCCTGGAGTTCGAGGCGGGCCGGGTGATGGCACGGGAGATCGGCGGCCCGCTGGGCATCCCGCCGGGGAGGTAGCGGCCGGCGCGGCTGTGAGTCCGGGCACGTTCCGAGTGCCCGGGACCCCGCTGGGCAGGTTCCGGTAGCGAGCGTCCGATGTCTCACCATCCAAGATCAGGCCGGTGGATTTCGGACACTCGATAGACTGAGCCGACACAAACGAACCGAGCGAGGAGCGCACGTGGGCCTTGTCGTGCAGAAGTACGGAGGCTCCTCCGTAGCCGATGCCGAGGGCATCAAGCGCGTCGCCAAGCGGATCGTGGAAGCGAAGAAGAACGGCAACCAGGTTGTCGTCGTCGTTTCCGCGATGGGCGACACGACGGACGAGCTGATCGATCTCGCCGAGCAGGTCTCTCCCATGCCTGCCGGCCGGGAGTTCGACATGCTGCTGACCGCCGGAGAGCGGATCTCCATGGCCCTGCTGGCGATGGCGATCAAAAACCTGGGCCACGAGGCCCAGTCCTTCACCGGCAGCCAGGCCGGCGTCATCACCGACTCGGTCCACAACAAGGCCCGGATCATCGACGTCACTCCGGGGCGGATCAGGACGGCCCTCGACGAGGGCAACATCGCCATCGTCGCCGGTTTCCAGGGCGTGAGCGCCGACAAGAAGGACATCACCACGCTGGGGCGTGGCGGGTCCGACACCACCGCGGTGGCGCTCGCCGCCGCGCTCGACGCCGAGGTCTGCGAGATCTACACGGACGTCGACGGCGTGTTCACCGCCGACCCGCGCGTGGTGAAGAAGGCCCGCAAGATCGACTGGATCTCGTTCGAGGACATGCTGGAGCTGGCCAGCTCCGGATCCAAGGTGCTGCTCCACCGCTGTGTGGAGTACGCCCGCCGCTACAACATCCCGATCCACGTCCGGTCGTCCTTCAGCGGACTCCAGGGCACGTGGGTCAGCAGTGAGTCGATTGGGGACCAGAAGGTGGAGCAGGCCATCATCTCCGGTGTCGCGCACGACACCTCCGAGGCCAAGATCACGGTCGTCGGCGTGCCGGACAAGCCGGGTGAGGCCGCCGCGATCTTCCGGACCATCGCCGATGCCGAGGTCAACATCGACATGGTCGTGCAGAACGTGTCCGCCGCCTCCACCGGCCTGACGGACATCTCCTTCACCCTGCCGAAGACCGAGGGCCGCAAGGCCATCGACGCGCTGGAGAAGAACCGCCCCGGCATCGGCTTCGACTCGCTGCGCTACGACGACCAGATCGGCAAGATCTCCCTGGTCGGCGCTGGTATGAAGACCAACCCGGGAGTCACCGCCGCCTTCTTCGAGGCGCTGAGCGACGCGGGCGTGAACATCGAGCTGATCTCCACCTCCGAGATCCGCATCTCGGTCGTCACCCGCGCCGACGACGTGCCGGAGGCCGTCCGCGCCGTGCACACCGCCTTCGGGCTCGACTCCGACAGCGACGAGGCCGTCGTCTACGGAGGCACGGGCCGCTGATGGTGCCGACCGGCAGGCCGACGCTCGCGGTCGTGGGAGCGACCGGGGCCGTCGGCACGGTCATGCTCCGCATCCTGTCCCAGCGCGCGGACGTCTGGGGCGAGATCCGTCTGATCGCCTCCCCGCGCTCGGCCGGCCGCAAGCTGGCCGTGCGCGGGGAGGAGGTCGAGGTGGTGGCCCTGGCGGAGGACGCCTTCGCCGGCATCGACATCGCGCTGTTCGCGGTGCCCGACGAGGTCGCCGCGCGGTGGGCGCCGGCCGCCGCCGCGCGCGGTGCCGTGGTCGTCGACGCCTCCGGCGCCTTCCGCATGGACCCGGACGTGCCGCTCGTCGTGCCCGAGGTCAACGCGCACGCCGTACGGTCCCGCCCGCGCGGGATCGTCGCCGGTCCCGGCGGTACGACCCTGACGATGATCGTCGCCCTCGCCGCGCTGCACGCCGAGTTCGGCCTGCGCGAGCTGGTGGTGTCGTCGTACCAGGCGGTGAGCGGGGCCGGGCGGGCCGGGGTGGAGGCGCTGCGCGCCCAGCTGTCCCTGGTGGCCGGGACCGAGCTGGGCACGGGCCCCGGGGATCTGCGGCGGGCCGTCGGGGACGGCACCGGCCCGTTCCCGGACCCGGTCGCGCTCAACGTCGTCCCGTGGGCCGGGGCGCTGGGCGAGGACGGCTGGTCGTCGGAGGAGACCGGGGTCCGCGACGAGTCCCGTAAGGTCCTCGGCCTGCCGGCGCTGCCGGTCGCCGTGACCTGTGTGCGGGTGCCGGTGGTCACCGCGCACTCCGCGACCGTCCACGCCCGCTTCCAGCGCGAGGTCGGCGTCGACGGCGCCCGCGAGATCCTCGCGACCGCGCCGGGGGTGGTGCTGTGCGACGACCCGGCCGCCGGCGAGTTCCCCACCCCGGCCGACGTGGTGGGCACCGACCCGGCCTGGGTGGGCCGGCTGCGCCGGGCCCTGGACGACCCGGCGGCGCTCGAGTTGTTCGTGTGCGGGGACAACCTGCGCAAGGGCGCGGCGCTGAACTGTGCGCAGATCGCGGAGCTGATCGCGGCGGAGACGGCGGACGTCACCACTCGCGCGTGACCGCTTTGTAGGATCTTCGTAAAAGTGTGGCCGGGAGCATGGTCCAACCCCTTGAACCGTCCCTCGCGGCGACAGAGGATTTCCCTCCCCGCCCTCCGCAACCGTACGGAGGGCGGGGAGCGTCTTTGCGGTCACCCTTGAGGGACCGCGGGACGCGATGATCCTGGCGTGGGGACGCCGTGATCGGGGCGTGGGGACGCCCGTTCAAATGGGACGTAAGGGAAGAGCGGGACGCATGACGGCAATTGAGGCACCGTCGGTTGTCGCACATGTGACGCCCGGCACGTACAACCCCCGAGGGGGGAAGCGTGTCCAACTGACGTGGCAGAGGTACTCGAACTCAGTATGGCCCGCGGCGGTGCGGCCCTGCGGCCCCGTGCGGCGCTCCGGCCCCGCCCGTCCGGCGGCATGCCGGTGATCGCGCCCATGCCCGCAGCGCGGCCCACCCGCATACCCGGTCAGCGCGAAGGTGCCGAAGAGCCCGCGGGAGCCGTGGCGACCGAGGCCGCCGGGACATCCGTCGACCATCTCACCGAGACCTACCGGACGCACTACCGTTCGCTGCTCGGTCTCGCCGCCCTCCTCCTCGACGACACCGCCTCCTGCGAGGACGTCGTCCAGGAGGCCTTCATCCGGGTCCACTCGGCCCGCAAGCGCGTCCGCGACCCCGAGAAGACCCTCGCCTACCTGCGGCAGACGGTCGTCAACCTCTCCCGCTCCACGCTGCGCCGGCGCATCCTCGGCCTGAAGCTGCTCTCCAAGCCGATGCCCGACATGGCGAGCGCGGAAGAGGGCGCGTACGACCAGCTGGAGCGCCGGGACCTCATCAAGGCGATGAAGGGCCTCCAGCGCCGTCAGCGCGAGGTCCTGGTGCTGCGCTACTTCGCGGACATGACCGAGGCCCAGGTCGCCGAGACGCTCGGCATATCCCTGGGCTCGGTGAAGGCGTACGGTTCGCGGGGCATCGCCGCGCTGCGGGTGGCCATGGGGACACCGGCATGAGCGACCACGCCGAAGGGAGCGATCCCCGTGACGGCCACTTCGACGAACGCCACTTCCATGAGCACTCCCATGAGCACTCCCATGAGCACTCCCGTGGACGGCTCTCCCATGAACGGCACGAGCCCTACGCCTGGCGCGAGCCGACGGACCGGCACGGGCACGAGGACACGCCAACGCACGCTGGGAACGGAACTGTGAACCACGGACCCGACGACAAGGGCCCCCAGGGGCTCGGCCCGGGTATCGACGGGACGGACGGGCTCGGCTCGGACGAGCTGGCCCTGCGCCACCTGCTGCACTCGGCGGTCGACGACATCGAGCCGCGCACGGGCACGCTGGAGCACCTGCGCCGGGCCGTCCCGGCACGCCGGGCGCGCAAGCGCCAGGCGGTGGTCGGCGTGGCGGCCGCGGCCCTGTTCATCGGCACCGCGATCCCCGCCCTGGTGCACGTCTCGAACGCCGGCGGCGCCGACCCCAACACCGCCATGGCCGGCCAGACCTCCCAGGCCCAGGGCGGCACCGGCCAGTCGACGGACAAGGGCACCTCCGACAAGGGCGGCGGCCCCAAGCACCACGGGAGCGCGACCGTCAAACCCGGCAACGAGCCGGACAGGAGCGGCGAGAAGGACCACGCGACCGGCCACGGCGGTCCGGCCGCCGGCGGCGCCGGACCCTCCGCCACCCCGACCGTGGGCATCCCGCTGTGCACGGCGGCCCAGCTGGGCTCCGCCACCGCCGCCGTGACCGCACCCGACTCCGCGGGCGTCGTCTCCGGCACGTTCCGCGTCGTCAACGTCTCCGGCGCGGCCTGCACCGTCGGCGGCCCCGGCAGCGTCACGCCCGCGGCGCAGGGCGCCGCCGACCCGGCCAAGGTCGGTGCCGCCCGGCATGTGGCCGGGGACGCGGCGACGGCCCTGCCGGACCCGTCCCTGGAGGTCGCCACGCTGGTCCTCCAGCCCGGCGCGGCGTACGAGGAGAGGTTCGCCTTCGTGCCCTCCGAGACCTGCCCCACCACCGGTGGCGACACCAGCACCGGCGGCCCCGACACGGGCGGCCCGTCGCCGGACCCGACACCCAGCCAGGACGCGGGTACCACCGGCGCCGCCACGACCGACACCACGGGCGCGGTGGCCCCGACGCCCCAGCTGCTGACCGCCGACGGCACGGCCGACGGCAGCATCGCGGTCACCCACACGGCGCAGGGCGGCGCACCGTCGGCGACGGCGGTGGTACCGGGGGCGTGCGCGGGCACGGTCTACTACACGGGGCTGCTGGCGTCGACGTGACGGCCGGGCGGCGGGCGGCCGGCGCGGGTCAGCCGCTCGCGACCGGCGTCCGGTCCGGCTCCTGTGTCACCAGGCCCAGCGCGGCGTCCCGCTGGAACTCCAGCTCCCGCCGCAGCAACCGGAACCACATGAACACCACGAAGCCCGCGAACACGAACCACTCCCCGGTGTACCCGAGGTTCTGGAACGCCTTCAGGTCCAGCCCCGTACCGCTGGGCGCGCTGGCGGGCACGGCCTTCATCCCGGCGTCCCCCTCGTCCAGCGTCACCCACGCGTCGTACAGCCGGTACGGCACGAGGTTGACGAGTGACGCCGAGCTGATCGCCGAGGTCTGTCCGGCGGGCAGCCCGCCCTCGGCGCCGACCCCGTTGTCGCCCGGCGTCTCGGACGCCTGGAGCGCGCCGGTGACGGTGACCTCGCCGGCGGGCGCGGCGGGCGCCGCCGCGGGGTCCGCCGTACCGGGCAGCCAGCCCCGGACGACCGGCAGTGCCTTGCCGGAACCGGTGCGCAGCAGGGTGAGGACGTAGAAGCCGCGCTTGCCGTCCAGCTCCCGGCCGGGCACCAGCAGCTGCTCGCCGTACCGCCCGCTCGCGGTGACCCGCCGTCCCGAGGTGCTCTTGTCCACGGGCAGCATCGACTCCAGCGGGCGCGCCGCCTCGTGCCCGTCGGATTCGGCCTGCTCGGTCGCGGCGCGGTGGTCCTGCACCCGGCCCTCGAACCGGCTCAGCTGCCACGACCCCATGAAGACGCAGAACGGGATGGCGAGCAGCACGAAGACGTTGATGCCCCACCAGCGGGGTGTCAGCAGAAAGCGGTACACGCCCTCCACGGTACGGCGCCCGCGCCGGGCGCCCGCCCGCGGGTCGGCCCACGGCCCGGCCCGCGGGCGGCCCGCGGCCGGGAAGTTATCCACAGGCTGGGCGTCCGTGTTCCCCGATCGTCGGCGCGGCCAGGCACTATGGGCGCATGACTGGGGCCAAGAGTGAGAACAGGACAGCGGAGACGACAGCGGACATGCCGGACTGGGAGCGGCGCTTCCGGGCGCCGCGGGTCTCGCTGCCCGACTGGGCGGAGGACGCGCCGGACCGCTCCCTGTTCGTGTCGAACGCGACGGGCACGTACGAGCTGTACGCCTGGGACCGGGCGACGGGCGCGCAACGGCAGGCGACACACCGGCAGAACGGCACGACGGACGGTGTGCTCTCCCCGGACGGCGCGTGGATCTGGTGGTTCGACGACAAGGACGGCGACGAGTTCGGCATCTGGCGCCGCCAGCCCTTCACCGGCGGTCCGGACGAGCCGGCCGTGCCCGGCCTCGCCCCCTCCTACCCGGCCGGCCTGGCCCTGTCCCGCGACGGCGGCACGGCGGTCGTCGGCCGCTCCACGGACGAGGACGGCACGACGATCCACCTGGCCCGGGAGGGCGCCGAGCCGGTGGAGATCTACCGCCACCGCGAGTCGGCGGGCGTCGGCGACCTCTCACACGACGGCTCCCTGATCGCCGTCGAGCACACCGAGCACGGCGACGCCATGCACGCGGCCCTGCGCGTGCTCCGCCCGGACGGCACGACGGCCGCCGAGCTGGACGACACCAAGGGCGGCACCGAGGAGCTGGGCCTGGAGGTGCTGGGCTTCGCCCCGGTCGACGGCGACACCCGGCTGCTCGTCGGCCACCAGCGCCGGGGCCGCTGGGAACCGCTGGTGTGGGACGTGGCGACGGGCGAGGAGACGGACCTGGACCTGGAGCTGCCGGGCGACGTCGCCGCCGAGTGGTACCCGGACGGCTCCGCCCTGCTCGTCGTGCACGGCTTCGAGGCCCGCAGCGAGCTGTTCCGGTACGACCTGGCGGCCCGCGAACTGACCCGCATCCCCACCCCGCCCGGCACGGTCTCCGGCGCGACGGCCCGCCCCGACGGCAGCGTGGAGTACCTGTGGTCGTCGGCCGCCGAACCGCCGGCGGTGCGGTCCACGGCGGGCGGGGTGGTGCTGGACCCGCCCGGCATGGCGTGCCCGCCGTCGGTGGCCGTGGAGGACGTCTGGGTGGAGGGCCCCGGCGGCCGCGTCCACGCCCTGGTCCAGCGGCCGGCCGGCGCCACCGGCCCCCTGCCCACCGTCTTCGACCTGCACGGCGGCCCGACCTGGCACGACAGCGACTCCTTCGCGGCCGGCCCGGCCGCCTGGGTCGACCACGGGTACGCGGTGGTCCGGGTCAACTACCGCGGCTCCACCGGCTACGGCCGCGCCTGGACCGACGCCCTCAAGCACCGGGTGGGCCTGATCGAGCTGGAGGACGTGGCCGCGGTCCGGGACTGGGCGGTCTCCTCCGGCCTCGCCGACCCCGACCGGCTGGTCCTCACCGGCGCCTCCTGGGGCGGCTACCTCACCCTGCTCGGCGTCGGCACCCAGCCGGAGTCCTGGGCGCTGGGCATCGCGGTGGTGCCGGTCGCGGACTACGTCACGGCGTACCACGACGAGATGGAGGCCCTGAAGGCCATGGACCGCACCCTGCTCGGCGGCACCCCCGAGGAGGTCCCGGAGCGTTTCGCGGCGTCCTCCCCGCTGACCTACGTCGACCGGGTCGAGGCCCCGGTCTACATCTCGGCGGGGGTCAACGACCCGCGCTGCCCGATCCGCCAGATCGACAACTACGTCAAGAGGCTCCAGGCGCGGGGCGCGGTGCACGAGGTGTACCGGTACGACGCGGGGCACGGCTCGCTGGTGGTGGACGAGCGGATCAAGCAGGTGAGGCTGGAGCTGGAGTTCGCGGAGCGGCACCTGGCCGGCCGGAGCGCCGGCTGACGTTCACCGCAGCTCCGCGAGCCCCCTGCGGGTGGCGGCGACGACGACCCGGTCCCCCTTCCGGAGCACATGACCGGAAGGGGTGTCGGCCCGCCCCAGCAGCGCCAGCACCCGCCAGGCACCGGCCTGGAACGCCTCGTCGACCGTGCGCCCCTCGAGCCGTGGGTGCCCGTCCACGTCGACCGCGGCGAACAGCAGCACCCGGCGCTCCACGGCGACGGCCCCGAGCACCTGCCGTCCCAGCATCGCCCCGGCGAACGAGGGGGCGGCCAGGTGGGTGACGCTCCGGCTGCGGGTCAGGGCGTGCGGATAGGCGGCCCGGAGGGTGCGGTACACGGCGGTGGCGAAGTCGTCGTCGTACAGCCGCAGCACCACGCGCAGATCGGGCCGTACGGTCCGCGCGTACAGCGCGGCCTCCAGGTTGGTGGTGTCGGCGCTGGTCACCGCGAGCAGCGTCCGGGCCCGGTGGATCTGGGCCGCTTCCAGGACGCCCTCCTGGGTGACGTCCCCGAGCACCACCGGCACCCGCAGCCGACGGGCGGTGGCCAGGCCCCGCGCCTCCGGGTCGGACTCGACGCACACCACGGGGACGTCCAGCTCCCGCAGCCGGGTCAGCACCCGGGTGCCGATCTTGCCGAGCCCCAGCAACACCACGTGACCGCTCAGTCCGCGCGGCGGCCTGCGCACGGCGGAGGCGGTGCGGAAGGTGCCGAGCGCCTCCAGCGCGGTGGCCAGCAGCACCGGCAGCAGCAGCAGTCCGACCAGCGCGGAGAGGAGTTGCAGCAGCTGCCGGCCGAGGGGCTCCTTGAGGGCGGGGTCGTCGATGGCGAACAGGTCCAGCAGGGTGATGTAGCAGGCGCGCAACGGATGGATGCCGGTGACCAGCCACAGGGCGACCGCGAGGGCGGCCACACAGCCGACCAGCCCGGCCAGGGACCAGCGCAGCCGCCGGGAGAAGAAGGAGGCGAGCGGCATCACGCCGGTGCTCCGGCGGCCGGGCGCGGCGGACTCCGCACCGTGCGTGGAGGAGACGTGCTCCAGCACCACGGCGTGCCGCCCGGCGGCCTGCCGCACCTCGTCGTCGTCGGGGAGCAGCCGCGGCTGCTCGCCCGTGCCGTCCGGACCGTCCGGGCCGCCGGTGCCGGCCGGGTCGCCGCCCGAGAGCAGGGCGAGGGTGCACAGCCCGGTGCCGGACCCGTCCGCGGACAGCGGCCGTTCCACGGCCCGCAGCAGCAGGCCCTCGGCCTGCACGACCCGGCCGGTGCCGGCCACGGCGGTGGCGGCCAGCGCGGGCGCGGCCGTGTCGGCGTCGGACAGCACGGTCGTGGAGGTCTCCGCTCCGGTGCCCGGACCGTCCTCCCCGTCCCCGGCGGCCAGCGCGGCGGCCTGGTCCAGGAGTTCCTCGATGTGCTGGCCCAGCCGCCGGTTGTAGAGCCGCAGCACCAGCCGCAGCCGGGGGTTGAGCCGGCGGGCGGTCAGCGCCGCCCGGATGTTGGTCTCGTCGTCGTCGTACACGAGGGCCAGCGCGGCGGCCCGCGCCACCCCGGCCTCGGCGAGCACCGCCTCGGTCGGTTCGGCGGCCTCCAGCACGCCCTCGCCGTCGGCGCGCTGCCCGGCGGACGCCCCGGCCTGTGCGCCCGCGGCGGCACCGGAGGGCTGCCCGGTCCCGCCGGCCCGGCCGACGGAGCCCACCGCGGCGCTGACCACGCGGTCGAACAGCGCCGCCGACGCGGCCCGGGCCCGGCCGACGACCGGGGGCCGGGCGGTGCGCCCGTTCGGCGGCACGACCAGGGTGACCTGCTCGCCGTAGACCCCGCGCAGCTCGGCGGTCAGCCGGTGCGCGAGCCCGTCGTCACCGCACACCACCATGTGCGCCTGCGGGGACCCCTGTCCCCCTTGGTACGGAACACTCGCCACGAGGGGAAGGAGTGGTCCGGGCGGACGTGTGGTTCCCGCGCGGACCGGACGCCCGGCTGCCGGCGGGGGAGCGGACCCGGCGGGGGAGCGTCTACGCCTGCGGCCAGTCGAAGCGGTCCAGGTCCCGCAGCCAGGCCTCCGCGTTGCCGTCGGACGGGGCCCGCCAGTCGCCGCGCGGGGAGAGCGAGCCGCCGGCCGAGACCTTGGGGCCGTTCGGCATGGCCGAGCGCTTGAACTGGGAGAACGCGAAGAAGCGGCGGCAGAACACCTCCAGCCAGTGCCGGATCTCGGCCAGGTCGTACGCCACCCGCTTGGCCTCGGGGAAGCCGGGCGGCCAGGCACCGGCGTCCGGGTCGTGCCAGGCGTGCCAGGCCAGGAAGGCGACCTTCGAGGGGCGGAAGCCGTAGCGCAGCACCTGGAAGAGGGTGAAGTCGTGCAGCGCGTACGGGCCGATCTTCGACTCGGTGGACTGCATCTCCTCGCCCGGCACCAGCTCCGGGCTGATCTCGGTGTCCAGGATCGCGGCCAGCACCTCGCCGGTCTCGTCGTCGAACTGGCCGCTGGTGATGACCCAGCGGATCAGGTGCTGGATGAACGTCTTCGGCACCCCGGAGTTGACGTTGTAGTGGCTCATCTGGTCGCCGACGCCGTACGTGGACCAGCCGAGCGCCAGCTCGGAGAGGTCGCCGGTGCCGAGGACGATGCCGCCGCGCTGGTTGGCGAGCCGGAACAGGTAGTCGGTGCGCAGACCGGCCTGCACGTTCTCGAAGGTGACGTCGTAGACCGGCTCGCCGGCGGCGAAGGGGTGGCCGATCTCCTTGAGCATCAGCCGGGCGGTCGGCGTGATGTCCAGCTCGGCGGCGGTGACGCCGAGCGCGCGCATCAGCGTGTGGGCGTTGTCCTTGGTGTGGTCGCTGGTGGCGAAGCCGGGCAGGGTGAAGGCCAGGATGTCGCTGCGCGGCCGGCCCGCGCGGTCCATCGCCCGGGCGGCGACGATCAGCGCGTGCGTGGAGTCCAGACCGCCGGAGACACCGATGACGACCTTGGGTCCGCCGATCGCGGCGAGGCGCTGCTGGAGCCCGGCGACCTGGATGTTGTAGGCCTCGTAGCAGTCCTGGGCGAGCCGGTCGGGGTCGGCGGGCACGAACGGGAACCGCTCGACGCGCCGGCGCAGCCCGAGGTCGGTGTGGGGCGGGTCCAGTTCGAAGGAGACGGTCCGGAAGTCACCGGTGCGCGCGGCGTGCGCCCGGCGGTTGTCGTCGAAGGTGCCCATCCGCTGCCGTTCCTGCCGCAGCAGGTCGAGATCGACGTCGGCGACCGCGTACTGCTCGCCGAGCGGGAAGCGCTCGGTCTCGGCGAGCAGCACCCCGTTCTCGTAGATCATGGTCTGTCCGTCCCAGGACAGATCGGTGGTGGACTCGCCGAGCCCGGCCGCCGCGTAGACGTACGCGGCGAGGCAGCGCGAGGACGCCGAGCGGCACAGCAGCTTGCGGTCCTCGGCCCGGCCGACCGTGATCGGGCTGCCGGAGAGGTTGACCAGCACGGTCGCGCCGGCCAGGGCGGCCTCCGCGCTCGGCGGCACCGGCACCCACATGTCCTCGCAGATCTCCGTGTGCAGCACGAGCCCGGGCACGTCCTCGGCCGCGAACAGCAGGTCCACCCCGAACGGCACCTCCGCGCCCGCGACCCGGATGGTCCCGCCCCGCTCGTCGTGGCCGTCGGCGAGCTGCCGGCGCTCGTAGAACTCCCGGTAGGTGGGCGGGTACGACTTCGGTACGACACCGAGGACCCGGCCCCGGTGGATGATCACCGCGCAGTTGTAGATCCGGTGGCGGTGGCGCAGCGGGGCGCCGACGACCAGCACCGGCAGCAGCTCCGCCGAGCCCGCCACGACCGTGCGCAGCGCCTCCTCGACCCGGTCGAGCAGCGCGTCCTGGAGCAGCAGGTCCTCGATGGAGTAGCCGCACAGGCCCAGTTCGGGGTAGACGGCGACGGCGACGCCCTCGTCCGCGCACCGGCGGGCCTGGCGCAGGACCGTTTCGGCGTTGGCGTGCGGGTCGGCGATGACGGTGTGGCCCGTGCACGCGGCGATGCGCGCGAAGCCGTGCTGGTAGAGCGACCAGAAGTTCAACGGTGCTTCCTTCATGTTCAACAGACCGCGCTGATTCAACAGACCGCGCTGACGAAGCGGATCTCCTCCGGGAGGCAGCCTAGAACCCCGCCGCTACGCACCGCGGACCCGGCAGCGGGTACCCAGACGCGGCTGAGTATGTCCGCTCTGGCCGGTGACCGGGCCCGGCGGCACGGTGGAGGAATGCGACGACGACTGACGAAACCCCTTCTCCGGACGCTGACGGTCCTCGCCCCGGCCGCGGTCGCGCTCGTGGCGTGGGCCGCGTGGCTGGGCTGGGACCAGCGGCGGGACGTGGCGCCGGACGGCACGACGACCGGCCCGTACGCGGCCTGGCAGGTGATCGGGCTGGTGCTGACCCTGCTGCCGCCGGTGTACTGGGCCACGGCCCGGCACCACGCCGTGAGCGCGGTGCTCGGCGTCCCGGCCGGTCTGGCGGCCGCCGCCTTCGTCGACTGGTCGGACGACTCCAGCGGCCTCTTCGTGATCGGCGTCGCACTGGTCCTGGCCGGCGGCCTCGCCGCGACCGCCGCCGCCTCCGCCGTGATCGGCGTAGCCGTGCGGGCCCGGGCGGGCGGGTCCCGGTCCGCCGCGTGAGCCCGCCGGCGTCGCTCTGCGGGCCCGGGTGGGCGGGTGTCCGGTTCGCCGTCTGAGCCCGCTGTTGTTGTCGTGCGGGCCTGGGCGGGCGGGCACCGGTGGACCGCCTGAGCCCGATGCCGTTGTCGTGCGGGCCCGGACAGGCCGGCACCGGTGGGCCGCCTGAGCCCGCCGGCGGTGCACCGGGGGTCCGGGCCGGTGGGTTTCGGCCCGCGCCTGAGCCCGCTGCCGTCCGGGCGCCGTAAAAGACCCGTCAAAGCCGCGCGCACGGCCGTATGAGAGCCGTCAACGGGTGACCGGATCCGGCCGCGGAGGAGTTTTCCTTCAAGCGTCCGTTTCCCCGCACCTCACCCCAGGAGTCCGCGATGGCCGATCTGGCCTTCGTCGTCACCGTGCTCGTGACTTTCGCGCTGGTGGCACTCGTCGCCAAGGGGGTGACGAAGCTGTGACCGCCGAGAACGTCGTCGGCCTGGTCGTGGCCGTCGCCCTGCTGGGCTATCTCGTCCTCGCCCTGATCCACCCGGAGAGGTTCTGAGAGCCGACATGGGTCCCGTACCAGCGGGCGTGCTCCAGCTGCTCGCCCTCATAGGCGCGCTGGCGCTCGTCTACATCCCCTTCGGCACCTACATGGCCCGGGTCTACTCCTCCGGCCGGCACCTGCGGGTGGAGCGGTGGATCTACCGGGGCATCGGTGCCGACCCGGACACCGAGATGACCTGGCCCGCCTATCTGCGCGGCATCCTGGCCTTCTCGGCGGCCGGTGTCCTCTTCCTCTACCTGCTCCAGCGGCTCCAGGGCGTGCTGCCCGGTTCGCTCGGCTTCTCCTCGGTCGGCCCGGCGCAGTCGTTCAACACGGCCGTGTCGTTCGTGACCAACACCAACTGGCAGTCGTACTACGGCGAACAGACCATGGGGCACGTCGTGCAGACCGCCGGTCTGGCCGTGCAGAACTTCGTCTCCGCCGCCGTCGGCATGGCCGTCGCCGTGGCGCTGGTGCGCGGCTTCGCCCGCTCCCGCACCGGGGAGCTGGGCAACTTCTGGGCCGACCTGGTGCGCGGCACGGTCCGTGTCCTGGTGCCGGTCGCGGCGGTCGCCGCCGTGGTGCTGGTCGCCTGCGGAGTGATCCAGAACTTCTCCGGCATCCACGAGGTCGGCCAGTTCATGGGCGGCAGCCGGCAGTGGAACGGCGGTGCGGTCGCCTCCCAGGAGGCCATCAAGGAGCTGGGCACGAACGGCGGCGGCTACTTCAACGCCAACAGCGCCCACCCGTTCGAGAACCCGACCCCGTTCACCAACCTCTTCGAGATCTTCCTGATCCTGGTCATCCCGTTCGCGCTGACCCGCACCTTCGGCGTGCTGGTCGGCAGCGTCCGGCAGGGCTACGCGATCCTCGCCACGATGGCCGGGATCTGGCTGGGCTTCACCGCGCTGATGATGTGGGCCGAGTTCGCCCACCACGGCCCGGCGCTCCAGGCGGCGGGCGGCGCGATGGAGGGCAAGGAGGTCCGGTTCGGGGTCGGCGGCTCGTCGATCTTCGCCGTGGCCACGACGCTCACCTCGACCGGCGCGGTGGACTCCTTCCACTCCTCCTTCACCGGCCTCGGCGGCGGCATCACCATGCTCGGCATGATGCTGGGCGAGATCGCGCCCGGCGGCACCGGCTCCGGCCTCTACGGCATGCTGATCATGGCGGTCATCGCGGTGTTCATCGCCGGTCTGATGGTCGGCCGCACGCCCGAGTACCTGGGCAAGAAGATCGGCGCCCGGGAGATGAAGCTCGCCGCCTGCTACATCCTGGTCACCCCGGCACTGGTGCTGGTCTTCACCGCGGCCTCCATGGCGCTGCCGACCCCGCCGCACTCGATGCTCAACCCCGGCGCGCACGGCTTCTCCGAGGTGCTGTACGCCTTCACCTCCGCGTCGAACAACAACGGCTCGGCCTTCGCCGGCCTGAACGCCGACACCGACTGGTTCAACACCACGACCGGGCTGGCGATGCTGCTCGGCCGCTTCCTGCCCATGGTCTTCGTCCTGGCGCTGGCCGGCTCGCTCGCCGGACAGCGGCCGGTGCCGGTCACCGCGGGCACCCTGCGCACGGAGAAGCCCCTCTTCGCCGGCCTGCTGGTCGGCGCGATCCTGATCATCACCGGTCTCACCTACTTCCCGGCCCTGGCGCTGGGCCCGCTCGCCGAAGGACTGGCGTGATGACCACCCCCCTGAAGAAGCACGAGGACTCCATGTCCACACCCACCCTCGCGCCCCACCAGGACGCGCCGGCCGGGCACACACCCGACGAGGGCCGTGTCGGAGCGGGCCTCTTCGACCCCGGGCAGCTGGTCAGGTCCCTGCCGGACGCGATCCGCAAGCTCGATCCGCGGGTGATGGTCAAGTCCCCCGTGATGTTCGTGGTGTGGGTCGGGTCCGTACTCACCACCGTCTTCTCCGTCACCGACCCCGGCGACTGGTTCGGCTGGACGATCAGCGCCTGGCTGTGGCTGACCGTGATCTTCGCCAACCTGGCGGAGGCGGTCGCCGAGGGCCGCGGCAAGGCCCAGGCGGACACCCTGCGCCAGGCCAAGACCGGCACCGTCGCGCGCCGGCTGCTGCCGGGCGGCGCCGAGGAACGGGTCCCCGGGACCGAGCTGACCATCGACGACCTGGTGGTCTGCGAGACCGGTGACGTCATACCCGGCGACGGCGACGTCATCGAGGGCGTCGCCTCGGTGGACGAGTCGGCCATCACCGGCGAGTCCGCGCCGGTGATCCGCGAGTCCGGGGGCGACCGCAGCGCCGTCACGGGCGGCACCCGGGTCCTGTCCGACCGGATCGTCGTCCGCATCACGACGAAGCCCGGCGAGACCTTCATCGACCGGATGATCGGCCTGGTCGAGGGCGCGGCCCGGCAGAAGACGCCGAACGAGATCGCGCTGAACATCCTGCTGGCCTCGCTGACCGTCGTGTTCCTGCTGGCCTGCGCCACGCTGCCGCCGCTCGCGGACTACGCGGGCACCCACCTGACCATGGTGGTGCTGGTCGCGCTGCTGGTCTGCCTGATCCCGACCACCATCGGCGCCCTGCTGTCCGCGATCGGCATCGCCGGCATGGACCGCCTGGTGCAGCGCAACGTGCTGGCGATGTCGGGCCGCGCGGTCGAGGCCGCCGGCGACGTCTCCACACTGCTGCTGGACAAGACCGGCACCATCACCCTGGGCAACCGCCGGGCCGCCGAGTTCGTGCCGGTGAGCGGCACCACCGAGGCCGAGGTCGCCGACGCGGCCCAGCTCTCCTCGCTGGCCGACGAGACGCCCGAGGGCCGCTCCGTGGTCATCCTCGCCAAGGACAGGTACGGACTGCGGGAACGCCACCGGGGCGAACTGGCGCACGCCGAGTGGATCGACTTCACCGCCCAGACCCGGATGTCGGGCGTGGACGTCGACGGCCGCAGGGTCCGCAAGGGCGCCACGGCCTCGGTCGTCGCCTGGGTGGAGGAGCGGGGCGGCACGGTGGCGCCGGACGCCCAGGAGCTGACCGACCGGATCTCGGCGGCGGGCGGCACCCCGCTGCTGGTCGCGGTGGAGGACACCGACGGCGCCCGGGTCCTGGGCGTCATCCACCTCAAGGACGTCGTCAAGGACGGCATGCGGGAGCGGTTCGAGGAACTGCGCCGCATGGGCATCCGGACGGTCATGATCACGGGGGACAACCCGCTGACCGCGAAGGCGATCGCGGCGGAGGCGGGCGTGGACGACTTCCTCGCCGAGGCCACCCCCGAGGACAAGATGGCCCTGATCAAGCGGGAGCAGGCGGGCGGCAAGCTGGTCGCGATGACCGGTGACGGCACCAACGACGCGCCCGCGCTCGCCCAGGCGGACGTCGGCGTGGCGATGAACACCGGCACGTCGGCCGCCAAGGAGGCCGGCAACATGGTCGACCTCGACTCCGACCCGACCAAGCTGATCGAGATCGTGGAGATCGGCAAGCAGCTCCTCATCACCCGGGGCGCCCTGACGACGTTCTCCATCGCCAACGACGTCGCCAAGTACTTCGCGATCATCCCGGCGCTGTTCGCCGCGGTCTACCCGGGCCTGGACAAGCTGAACATCATGCGCCTGTCCTCGCCCGACTCCGCGATCCTCTCGGCCGTCGTCTTCAACGCGCTGATCATCGTCGCGCTGGTGCCGCTGTCCCTGAAGGGCGTGCGGTACAAGCCGGTCAGCGCCGACCGGATGCTCCGGCGCAACCTCTGCGTCTACGGCGTCGGCGGCCTGATCGCGCCCTTCGTCGGCATCAAGATCATCGACCTGCTCATCTCGCTGATCCCCGGGATCGGATGAAGGACATGAACAACTCCCTCGCTAACACCATCCGGTTGCTCGGCGCGGGCCTGCGGGCGCTGCTCGTGCTGACCGTGCTGACCGGCGTCGTCTACCCGCTCGCCGTCACCGGAGTGGCACAGGCGCTCTTCCGCGACCGGGCCGACGGCTCCGAGATCCGGGCCGACGGCAAGGTCGTCGGCTCCTTGCTGATCGGCCAGCAGGGCTACGGCCCGCGCTACTTCCAGTCCCGCCCGGCCGACGGCCTCGGCACCAACAGCCGCAACACGCGGTACGAGCTGACCCTGTCGGGCGCGACCAACCTGGCCGCCGACAACGAACGGCTCGTGCGCTCCGTCGAACAGGCGAAGGCCCGGGTGGTCAAGGAGAACACGGTCCCCGGCTACACCGTACGGCCGTCCGACGTCCCCGCCGACGCCGTCACCTCCTCCGGCTCCGGCCTGGACCCGGCCATCTCCCCCGAGTACGCCGCCCTCCAGGTGCACCGCGTCGCCGCCCGCAACGACCTGCCGGTCGCCCGGGTGGAGAAGCTGGTCGAGGAGCACACCCAGGGCCGCACGCTCGGCTTCATCGGCGAGCCCCGGGTGAACGTCCTGCAACTCAACATCGCGCTGAAGGAGCTCGCGTCCGGCGAGTGAGATCCGCGCGTCCGGCGGTGGGGCCGGCGGTACCGGGAGACAGTCCGGTACCGCCGGTTGTCGTATGGGGGACGGACGAGGTCCGGTTCCCCCGCGGCCACGGCCGACGAGCCGGCTCGCGCGCGGGGAAGGCGGGACGGACGGAACGGGCGGGACAGGCGGGGCGCACACCCCCACGCCGCGCTCAGGCACCAGGCACCAGGCACTAGCCATCAGGCATCAGGCATCAGGCGTCAGGCGGCGCGGTATCGAACTCGTGCTCCAGATGCCCGGTGTCCAGCCGCAGCCGCAGGGCGTTGCGCCGGTGCAGGGCCGTCAGCGCCGCCGCGAGCGGGGACGGCGGCACCGCGAGGACCGGACAGCCGGCGTGGGCCAGGCAGTAGCGGCCCACCGACGGCCACAGCGCCCGCCGCAGCCGCCCCCGCCCGCCGGCGCCGAGCACCAGCAGGTCGCCGTCCCGGTCCGCGGTCCGTACCAACGCCGGCCCGGGAGCGCCCCGTACGACGAGCGCCTGCCCCGGAACCCCGGTGTCCGGGCGGCCGAACACCTCGCCCAGCGCGTCGCGCAGCCGCTGCGCCGCCAGCAGCTCCCACTCCCCGGTCGGCACGGCCGCGACCGGCGGCCTGCGGGCGGTGAGCCCCGTGTCGGGCGGCTCCCAGGCCAGTACCGGCCACAGCTCCGCCCCGCGGCTTCGGGCCTCGCCGGCGGCGCGGGCCAGGGCGGTGAGACTGCCCGGGGAGCCACTCACGCCGACGACGACGCGCGGCAGGGGGGACGGACGGGACTCGGACATCTGATCCTCCTCGGAACGTCCTCCATCTCACCGCGGACCGGCGCCTCCAAACAGCGCTCGCGCCCGTTCCTGTCGCCCTCCTGACGACCCGTCCGCACCGTGCCCGCCGGGTCCGTCAGCATCCCGTCAAGGTCCGCCGGATCACCGTCAGCGTCCCGTCAGGGAGCGTCCGGCACCCGGCGGCACCGGGCATACCGTCGGGGCGAGCCCCGGTCCGCCTCCCCGCGTCCGGGGCCACCCCGAACCCACGCGCCCCGCCTTCCAGGAGGCACCCCATGGCACGACTCAGCCGCGACGACGACCCCGAACCCTCCGATCGGTTCCCGGCCGGACCCCTGTACGTCCCGGTCCAGCCGGGCCCCTCCGGGTGCGCGGCCCGGCTCTTCCGCACCCCGCTCGGCGACCGCACGGCGGTCGGCTTCACCTCCGAACGCCGGCTCACCGCCACCCTCGGCCCCGGCCAGGCGTGGATCCGGCTCGCCGGGCCCGCGCTGCGCGCCCTGGCCGCACCGCTCGGGGTCACCACCGTGACGGTGGACCCGCTGTTCACCGCCCCGCCCGCGACCCCCCTCCCCGCCCCGGTCCCCGTCCCCGCCCTCCGGGCCGCCTGAGAGGGGCCGACCACGATGACCACGGTCCACGAACCCGCCACCACCCCGGCCGACCTGTCGGTGTGGCCCGCCTCCACCACCGAACACCGCCCCGGTGACCTCGCGGTGGGCGGCGTACCCCTCACCGAGATCGCCGACCGCTTCGGCACCCCCGCCTACGTCCTGGACGAGGCCGAGGTCCGCGACCGTTGCCGTACCTACCGGGACGCCTTCCCCGACGCCGAGGTCCTCTACGCGGCCAAGGCGTTCCTGTGCCGGGCGATGGCCCACTGGGTGGACGAGGAGGGGCTCGGCCTCGACGTCTGCTCCGCGGGCGAACTCGAACTCGCCGTCACCACCGGCTTCCCGCCCGAGCGGATCGTGCTGCACGGCAACGCCAAGTCCCCGCACGACCTGGACACCGCCCTGCGGCTGGGCGTCGGCCGGATCGTCATCGACAGCCCCGCCGAGATCGCCCGGCTGGCCGCCGCCGTCGGTCCGGGCGGACACCAGAAGGTCATGGTCCGGGTGGTGCCCGGCATCAGCGCGGGCGGCCACGAGAAGATCCGCACCGGCACCGACGACCAGAAGTTCGGCCTCTCCCTCACCGACGGCCACGCCCAGCACGCCATCGCGCGCATCCTGGACCAGCCGCAGCTGGAACTCACCGGCCTGCACTGCCACCTGGGCTCGCAGATCACCAGCGTCAAGCCGTACCTCGTCGCCGTACGCCGCCTGGTCGGCCTGATGAGCCGGCTGCACGAACAGCACGGCCTGGTCCTGCCCGAACTCGACCTCGGCGGCGGCCATGGCATCGCCTACCGCCCCGGCGAGGAGTCCCTGGACCTGACCGCGCTGGCCCGCCGGGTCCGCGCCGGACTCGCCGACGCCTGCGCCACGGCCGGACTCCCGGTCCCGCGCCTGATCATCGAGCCGGGCCGGGCCGTCGTGGGCCCGGCGGGCGTCGCCCTGTACCGCGTGCTGTCCGTGAAACACACGGGCGGCCACGTCTTCGTCGCCGTGGACGGCGGCATGAGCGACAACCCGCGCCCGGCCCTGTACGGCGTCCGGTACGCCCCCCGGCTGACCGGCCGGCACAGCACCGCGGCCCCGGCCCGGACGACCGTGGTGGGCCGGCACTGCGAGGCCGGCGACATCCTCGCCGCCGACGTGGACCTCCCGGCCGACGTACGCCCCGGCGACCTGCTCGCCGTCCCCGTCGCCGGCGCCTACCACCTCTCCATGGCATCCGGCTACAACCTGGTCGGCCGCCCACCCGTCATCGCCGTACACGACGACTCCGCCCGCCTCCTGGTCCGCCGCGAGTCCCTGGCGGACATCCGACGCCGGGACGTGGGCCTGTGACCGGCGACCGGTACGGCGGCAGGGGACGGGCCGGGCCCTCAGGCCGAAGGCCGCTTTCGTCTTCGTCTTCGCCTCCGGGACCTCTCACCTCGCCCGCATTCGCCGGGCGAGTGTTCCCACCACCGGCACATTGCCCGTGCCTGCCGTCGGCATGACCCTTTCTTGACCTGCCTCCCCTAGGGTCGGCACCCGCACCTGCGAACCGGGGGAGACGACAGCGATGGGCGAGGGCAAGGTGCCCGGCAAGGTACTGGACATCAAGACCGCCGACATCAAGGCGGCGGCACCGGCCTTCCACCAGGGAGCCATCGATCTGGGCAAGGCGCTGACCACGCTGATCCAGACGCTGGACGGCCTGGGCGAACCCTGGGGCCACGACGAGCAGGGTGACAAGTTCGGCAACGCCTACAAGCCGCAGCAGAAGAAGATCGAGAGCGCGGCGGGCATCCTGGTGCTCGGTCTGACGAGCATTCACGAGGCGATGGTGGACATGGCCGACGGGCACGTGGACAACGACCAGCTCATCGCCGGCATGTTCACGCGGGTGAAGACCGGCGAGCAGAGCGACGGTGCCGGTGAGCGTTGAGGACAAGGCCCGCCACATCCTGCTCAAGCTGGGCCTGTGGTGGCCGGAAGCCGACTCCGGCAAGCTGCGGGAGGCGGCGAAGGCCTGGCGTGCCTTCGCCGACGCGGTGGACGACGTCCGCGCTCCGGTGCACCGCAGCGCGTCGTCGATCATCCACAACAACACCGGCGAGTCGATCGAGGCGTTCGACAAGTTCTGGGGCCGCTACGCGAAGGAGCAGGACGGCGGCTGGCTGAGCGATCTCGCCAAGTCCTCGCGGGAGATGGCCAAGGCGCTGGACAAGTTCGCCGACGCCATCGACGACGCGATCAACAAGCTGTGGACGCAGATCGGCATCGACGCCGCCGTGATCGCGGGCGGGGTGACGCTCGCCTTCTTCACCGCGGGCCTCGCCTCCGGGGCGGCCGTCGCGGCGGCGGACGCGGTCATCGAGTTCGGTGCGACGATGGGCATCGCCGTCACCACGACGGTGGCCGAGATCGCCGCGGGCACCCTCGTCGCCGCCGCGTTCGGCGGTGTCGAATCGGTCGCCGTGGACCTCGCCGTGGCCCAGCCCCTGAAAATCGCGACCGGCCTCCAGCAGGGCCTCAGCCTGGACGAGGTGAACCAGGCCGCCAAGGACGGCATGATCTTCGGCGGCGCGCTGGGAGCGGGCGGCGGCCTGCTGAAGGCGAGCATGGAAGGCGGGCTGGCCGACACCACCCCCCTGTTGCTGCGCCCGCCGTCCCTCCGCCCCGACCTGGTCGAGCTGGGTCCGGCGGCTCGTAACGCCGAGCGCACCCCGTGTGTGGGCGAGCCGATCGACGTGGCGACCGGCGCCATGCTGATGACGCAGACGGACCTGACCCTGCCGGCCGCCCTGCCCTTCGTGTTCACCCGGACCCACCTCTCCTCTTACCGGGGCGGCGTCTGTTTCGGCCCGACCTGGGCCTCCACCCTGGACGAGTGCCTCCAGATCGACGGCGAGGGCGTCGTCTTCGCGGCGGCCGACGGCATGCGCCTGGTCTACCCGGTACCGGAACCCGGTGTTCCCACGATGCCGGCCAAGGGCGCCCGCTGGCCGCTGGAGTGGGACGGCAAACCGGACGGCGCGATGACGGTCACCGACCCCTCGACCGGCGTCACCCGGACCTTCGCCGCCCCTGTCCCCTCACCCACCTTCGGCGTCTTCCACCTCGCCCTCGACTCCTGGTCCGACCGCAACGGCAACCGCGTCGACATCGAACGCGACGACGACGGCATCCCCTTCGGCATCCACCACTCCGGCGGCTACTACGTCGCCGTCGACACCCAGGGCCCGCGCATCACGGCCCTGCGCCTCCTGGACGAGCCGCCCTCCCGCTACCACCCGAGCGCCGCGACCGACGAGGGCACGGTGGTGATGCGCTATGCCTACGACACCGCCGGCAACCTCACGGAGGTCATCAACTCCAGCGGCGAACCCCTCCGCCTCACCTACGACACCGACGGCCGCGTCACCCGCTGGACCGACCGCAACGGCACCTGGTTCTCCTACGTCTACGACGACCGCGGCCGGGTGCTGAGCACCGAGGGCGTCGACGGTATCCTCTCCGGCACCCTGACGTACGACGACACCGCCCGCACGACCACGTACACGGACTCCCAGGGCCACACCTCGGTCCACCGGTACAACGCCGAGGGCCAGGTGGTGGAGGAGACGGACCCGCTCGGGCACGTCACCCGCACGGAATGGGACGAGTACGGAGCCCAGCCACTGTCGGTGACCGACCCGCTGGGCCACACCACCCGGTACACCTACGACGACGTCGGCAACATCACCGAGCTCGCCCTGCCCGACGGTTCCTCGGCACGGGCCACCTACAACGCGATCGGACTGCCGACCGAGGTGATCGAGCCGGGCGGCGCGGTCTGGCGGCACGGCTACGACGAGCGGGGCAACCTGCTGACCACGGTGGACCCGCTCGGCGCCGAGACCCGGTACACGCACGACGACGCCGGCCGGCCGACGGCGATCACCGACGCCCTCGGCCACACCCGGACGGTGACCTACGACGCGGCAGGCCTGCCCGTCTCCCTCACGGACGCACTCGGCCACACGACGACGGTTCGCCGTGACACCTTCGGTCGCATCACCAAGGTGACCGACCCCCTCGGCAACAGTGTCAGTATGGGCTGGACGACCGAGGGCAAGCCGTCCTGGCGCGAACAGCCGGACGGCGCCCGCGAGTCGTGGACGTGGGACGCCGAGGGCAACCCCCTCGCGCATACCGACGCGGCGGGCAACACGACCCATCACACGGCAACCCACTTCGACGTACCCGCCACCCAGACCGAACCCGATGGCAGCCGCTACGAGTTCTCCTACGACAGTGAACTCCGGCTGACCGCGGTCACCAACCCCCAGGGCCGCACCTGGACGTACACCTACGACGAGGCCGGACGTCTGGTCGCCGAGACGGACTTCAACGGCCATGCGCTGACGTACACGCACGACGCGGCTGGACGGCTGGCCTCCCGTACCAACGGCGCCGGGGACACAGTGCGCTTCACACGGGACGCGGTGGGCCGGGCGGTGGAGCAGCGGGCCGGCGAGGAGGACGTCACGACGTTCTCCTACGGTCCCGACGGCGGCTTGGCGCAAGCCGCCAACGGCGACGCTGTGGTCGTCCTGGCACGGGACGCCCTCGGCCGCGTGATGTCCGAGACGGTGAACGGGCGTACGACCACGCACGGCTATGACGCCCTGGGACGCCGAACCCGGCGGACAACCCCCTCGGGATTGACCTCGGCCTGGACGTACGACGCGGCAGGGCGTCCGCTCGCCCTGCGCTCAACCAGTGGCACGCTGGACTTCGTCCACGACGCGGCGGGCCGTGAGACGGCGCGCCACATCGGTGCCGAGGTCACACTGACGCAGGCCTGGAGTGGGACGGGAAGACTGCTCGCGCAGACCCTGTCAACGGGAGTGGAAGCCACGGCCCACCGCCTCCTGCAGCACCGCACCTACGCCCACCGAGCCGACGGTTACATCACCGAGATCCGCGAGCTGACCTCGGGCACGCGCCGCTTCGACCTCGACACCAGCGGCCGGGTCACCGGCGTCCGAGCGCACGGCTGGAACGAGGACTACGCCTACGATGCGGCCGGAAACGTCATACGCGCCACCGCCCCCGGCCACGTCACCTCGGGCGACCGGGAGTTCGACGGCACCCTGGTCCGCTCGGCCGGCCGAACCTCGTACGCCTACGACGGGCACGGCCGTTTGATCCGCAGGACCCGCAGACTGCTGAACGGCCAAAGCCGCACATGGACCTACGTGTGGAACGCCGAGGACCGGCTGACGCGGGTCGTGGAACCGGACGGTGACTGCTGGCACTACGCCTACGACCCGCTCGGCCGCCGCGTCTCCAAGCAGCGCATGTCGAAGGACGGCACGGAATCCGACCGCACGGAATTCTCCTGGGACGACTCGGCCCTGGCCGAGCAGACCGTTCCGGACGGACGAGTCACCACCTGGGACTACGCGCCGGGCACCCATCGCCCGGTGGCCCAAACCGATCATTTGCCGCACGACACATCGGGCAACACCTCGTTCCTGACCCGACTGGCCGAGGAGTCGGATCGCGGATCCGCGCCCCGGTTGTATGCCGTGGTGACGGACTTCCTCGGCACCCCCATGGAACTGGTCTCCGGCGCGGGCGATCTCGTCTGGCAGCGTCGCACCACTCTCTGGGGCACCGGTTTCCCGCCCCCGGAGCCCGACACCGGCTCGGTCGACTGCCCGCTGCGCTTCCCGGGCCAGTACGCCGACGACGAGACCGGGCTGCACTACAACCTCCATCGTTACTACGACCCGGAGACAGCCCGGTACATCAGCCCGGACCCGCTGGGACTGGCACCCTCCAGTAATCCCCACGCCTACGTGGTCAACGCCCTCGGCTGGACGGACCCGCTGGGCCTGGCCCCCAAGTGCGGAATCGACCTGTCCAGCGCCACCCCGCACAGCGGCCGGTTCCCCAATTCCGCGAAGCCCGACGAGGTCCTGGTGCGCCGGAAGCATGACGGGAGCGTGACGGCCTACGCTGTGTACGACGATCAGGGACTGCCCATCAAGCGCGTCGACGTCGACCCGGACTCCAAGCCGCACGGCGGGGTGCCGGCACCCCACGTGCTGGAGACCACCAGGAACGTGAACCCTAAGACCGGCCAGACGTTCCTCACGTGGAAGAAGATGCCCAGGCCTGCTCGCCCCGACGAGCTCCCCCAGTGAGTGCGAAGGACGGATGATGGACCCCCTGAAAGTTAGGGATGTGCGGGAGTGGACGCAGGCGGTCGGCGACGACGTCGACTACCTCGACTACCTGTCGCAGCAGGCGGGACTGGGTGAGTGGGCCGCGTTCTCCCGCGCGTTCATGCCTCGCTTCGTGGAAGTGGAAGGATGCGTCCTGTGGGACCGCGTCTACGAGCCTGACAACTTCCGTACCTGGCACGAGCGGCTACGGGGGGACGCCACCTCGATCGAGGCCATGCTGAACCGGTTCCGCTTGGCGCTCTACATCGACATCCCGGAGGATCCCGACTCCGAGGCCGCGGCCCATGCCCTGGCCGAGGAGATCGCCCGCTCCTGGCACAGCTGCCTGCACGACGCCTTCCCGGACCGCTCGTTCCACGTCACCGCCACCGAGACGGAGGACGGCCCGGTCGTGAGCTTCACGACGCTCCGCTGACACAGCGGGAGCACCGCGGAGACGGCCGCCCACTGACCGGGTTGCGCGGTGCTTGGTGTCTCCTCGATGCCTTGGCCGATCGGCCGGCGTCTGCTGCCCGTCAGGCCGCTACCGGGGAGTCAGAGGGACGGTCTGCGGCCGGCCGGTTAGCCCTTCGAGCCGTCTGATGCCCGCAATTCGCGAAGGTGCATGTGGCCGGGATGCGGCGGCGTAGCGGTCAGGTTGGCTCGGCTGCAACCACCCGAGTGGCCGATCAGGATCTTCTCCTAATTTCTCCCAAACGGTTTCCGGAAACCACTCAGGGGCCTGATCCACTAACTGGATCAGGCCCCTGACCTGGTACTACGGCGTCGGGGTGGCGGGATTTGAACCCACGACCTCTTCGTCCCGAAGCAACTTGGACGCCCCTTGACCTTGGGCCGCTGCGTCTCTCACCTGCTCCGGTGGTCCGCAAGCGTCCGTGCTTGTTCGCCGCTGTCCGTCGGCGTTGTCACGCAGTTAGACACTCAGCCGGCCAACCCAACCAGGCGCTTAGAAGATGCGGGCGGACCTGGGTGGCAGGGGCTGTCGGCACCTTGCCAGTGCTGCGCTGGAATGTTGAGTGCCGTTGCCGTCAGCGTTGCCGTTACTTCCGTCGACGGCCGCGCCTCCTGACCACGGAGTTACTAGTGTCCGGCCTCTTAGAAGTCAGCAGTGGTCCGCCTGCGCGCGAACGCCAACCCCCGTTAGACCACGCGGATCCGTAGCCCAGTACCGTCATTTCCAACCGAGACGGCCTGGTACGGACCGCTGCTCGCACTCGCCCCTCTGGCGACCGAACCCCAGGCATCGCGAAGTTGGTGGGCTCTTCGAAGGTAGCTGCTGATCCTTCCCTCATGGAGATTCTCATACATCCCCTTCTCAACTCCTCGGAAGATTTCGAGTGAGGCCCCGTCGGGGAGTGGCATAGAGTAATTGACACCGACGAACCGGTGCGAAGCAATGTTGGACTCGGCGCTAACGGTGAAACTTTGCCAGTCCGGAGCTGGATCGTCTATAGGTAGACGCTGAAGGTCTGCGGCTCGTGGGGACGTGAATTGCGATGCAGATGTATTGTCGCCTGCGAACCGTAGGATAGAGTGCGCTGCGTTTCTCGCCAGAACCCGAAACAGCCACTTCTTCCCATCCTCGGGCACTTGAAAGATGACAGGAAGTTCATCCAAACTTGCCTCGTACGCAGCATGCGCGGACCGCAATTCAGAATCGCTGTCCTGTAATGCTTGAGATCCTCGAAGCTCCCGCTGTCGTGCACGGAACTGCTCGAAAGTAGGCTTGCCCGACGTCCACCGCTGAGGACCTGGATCCTCGGACAGTAGTGAATCAAGTTCTCCCGGAGTTCCTGCCCATAGGTCATCATTCCCAGGCGGATCGAGAACATCGATAGCGATGCCTGCAGTGGACAGGCGAGACGCAACAATTAGGCTCGGTAGAGTTCTAGCCCCTACCTCAATGGAACCTACTTGAAGAGAAGCTGTGGCCAGCTGTTTCCTCGAATGATAGGAATTACCGTGAGTGCCCTTGCATTCCAAAACGTATACCTTGCACCCTGAACGCGACGATCCGACACGACGGCCGACCAAAAAATAGTCAGGGCGCATCGTTGCCTTATTCTTCTGCCGGACTAGGCCGACTCCTTCAAGGAAGCCAGCTGCGAGGGCAACATCTACGTCAACACTGGAGAATAGCCAGCCGGGATATTGTCGCTCAAGAATCCGTTTGGCCACTACAAGGGCCAAACCAACACCCAACTGCTCTGACTGCGCCACCTTGTGATGGTGAACTATATCGGAACCCGCCGGAGTTAGAGCCAGTACCTGTTTTTGATTGCTTTTAAGGGTGGCGCAGTAGCGTACATGCGCCCAATGGCGTGCTATGTCGGCGAAGGGCGAAGCGGTAATGAATGTGGTAGCCAATCCCAACTCGCGCAAAACCTCTGCCGGGCTGGATTCAATACCGGTGAATAAGTCAGGCGGAATTGAGTATACGGGTTTACGGTAAAGGTTCGAAGCGCCGCGCTTAGGGCCGACGCGCTCTCGAGCTTCTTTCTCGACTTCTTCCGCCAGTTCGGGCGTTGAATTAACAATGAGCTTAGAAGGGGTTCCCAGCTCTCGCACTAAGGCACTGAAGTCAAGATGCACGCTTCCCCCAGATGCGTCGCACTGCTGAGCAGATCGACCGTAGATGCCAAGACAGGCTGGCACAAGACCGCCTGTCGCGTTGTAAGGGTGCGCCGGCGCCGTGGGTGCCGCGTCGGCGGCTGTACCGCTTGCGCGGTCTCGGGGTCGGTGAGGCGCAACGGCCGAGCGAGCATGAGGCCACAGGGTGGAGCTGCCGGGGTGTGGCGAGGCGATGGGCACTGCACGGCCACAACTGATCACTGGAGGCCGTGACCTGCGGCCGCCTTATCGATCAACGCCGTGACCTGCTACTGAGCTGTCGGTAGCTGTCGACGTTGGCCAACGCTGAGCGCCCTTCCAAGGCCCTAGGACGGCCCGGGAGGGCGCTCGTGCCGTGGGACAGCCCTCTCCGTGGGGGCGGCTGTGGGTGGTGTCTTTCTCCTTAGCCGTGGGCAAGCCTCTCGATGCCGCCAACGTCCGCCGTGCCTTCCGCCAGGCGCTCAAGGGCATCGACGGGATCAGCCCAGAGGAGTGGACACCGAGGGAGCTTCGGCACAGCTTCGTGTCTCTGCTCTCCGACCGGGGTGTCCCGCTGGAGGAGATCTCGCGGCTCGTCGGCCACTCGGGGACCGCCGTGACCGAGGAGGTCTACCGAAAGCAGATCCGGCCCGTGATCCAGACCGGCGCCGTGGTCATGGACGGCATCTTCGGCACGCAGGAGCGGCTGCCGTAGGCACGCGGGAAGCGGTAGTCACTCAGATAGACACGCAGGCAGAAAAAAGAAGACCACCTAGGAACGTTCCTAGGTGGTCTACCTGCTGTTGCGGCTGTCGGGGTGGCGGGATTTGAACCCACGACCTCTTCGTCCCGAACGAAGCGCGCTGCCAAGCTGCGCTACACCCCGGTGTCGCTGCTTCCCGCGGCGACGTCGTTTACTTTAGCCCACTGGTGGCTGTAGACGAAATCCGATTCAGACGGGGTGGCGGGTCGGGGTCGGGCGGGCGTGGTCCAGGGCCACCAGGAGGACCGCCAGGGCGTAGATCGCGAGGCCCAGGAGCAAGGCGTTCGCCAGGGTGCCGCGGTAGCCGTGGGCCGTCACGTCGAGGAAGGGATAGAGGTAGCGGGACGGGTCGGACGGTGGCATGAACGCGGCCCGGATGAGGAGGGTGAAGGCCAGGTAGGCCAGGGGGTAGAGCAGCCACGCCGCGGCCTGGCGGAGGCGCAGGCGGGCCGCGGGGGTGAGGAAGAGCCAGTCCAGCACCGCCGCCGCCGGAACCAGTACGTGGAGGATCTGGAGGGCCGTCCACTGGGCGTGCCAGCGCTCCGGGGCCGTGGTCGCGCCGGTCATGGAGAACGGGGGCGTGGTGTGGGTCAGGAGCAGGTGGTAGACCAGCGCGCCGATCACTGCGTAGAGGAGCGTGGCGCCTGTCACCGCGGACGGGAGCGCGCGGCGGGCCCGCCAGGACCTCGTCGCCGACAGGAGCATGACCACGGCCAGCAGGATGCTGCTCTGGACGCTGAAGTAGCCGAGGACGCGGGACGGAGGGCCCAGGAGCAGTTCCAGTGCGACTCCGCCGGCCGCCGCCACCGCGGTCGCCAGGCGGAATACCGCTACGGCCGGGCGGCGGACCGGGGCCACCACCGCCGTGGCCGGCACCGGGGCGGGCAGCAGTACGGGCGGGCCCGGGACCGCGGGCAGGTCCGGGATGTCCCTGGGTATCGGGGCGGTCATACCCCTCACGCTAGGAGCGGGTGAGGGGCGCGGCCATGTGGGTTGGGCCGGGTGGGGTACGGCCCGGGACGGGCGGTGGATCGGTGGCCCGGGTGGATCGGCGGTTCGGTTCCGCGGGCTCCGCCGGGTGGGGCGGTGGGGCGGATCAAGAGTCCCGCCCGACCCGCCTGGTCTTTCCTACCGCCGCTCGACCAGCGTCAGCAGCGTCGACTCCGGGGGGCACGCGAAGCGGACCGGTGTGTAGCGGTTGGTGCCGCAGCCCGCCGAGACGTGGAGGTAGGACGTACGGCCCTCCGCCGTGTGCGTGGAGAGGCCCTTCACGCGGTCCGTTTCCAGGTCGCAGTTGGTGACCAGGGCGCCGTAGAAAGGGATGCACAGCTGGCCGCCGTGGGTGTGGCCGGCCAGGATCAGGGGGTAGGCGTCCGCCGTGAACGCGTCGAGTGTGCGCAGGTACGGGGCATGGACCACGCCCAGGGAGAGGTCGTGCGTGCCCGACGGACCGCCGGCCACCTCGGCGTAGCGGTCGCGCTTGATGTGCGGGTCGTCCAGGCCGGTCAGCTCGACGGAGACACCCTCGACCTTGAGCACTCCGCGCGTGTTCGTCAGGTTCAGCCAGCCCGCCGCGTCGAAGCCGTCCCGCAGGTCCTCCCACGGGTTGTGGATCACACCCACCGCCGGTGCGTTGCCGTTCAGACCGTGGCGTCCGCTCGTCTTCTCCAGCAGGTAGCGGGCCGGGTTGCGGAGCTTGGGACCGTAGTAGTCGTTGGAGCCGAAGACGTACGCGCCCGGGAACTCCATCAGCGGGCCCAGGGCGTCGAGGACCTCGGGGACGCCCTCGGGGTCCGACAGGTTGTCACCGGTGTTGATCACGAAGTCGGGGCGCAGCCCGGCCAGCGACTGCAACCAGCGCTGCTTCTTGCGCTGGCCGCTCACCATGTGGATGTCGGAGACCTGGAGCACGCGCAGCGGACGCATGCCCGGGGGGAGGACGGGGACGGTCACCCGCCGGAGACGGAAGGAGCGGGCTTCGAAGCCCGCCGAGTACACCAGCCCGGCGGCGCCTGCCGCCATGATCCCCAGGGGAATTCCGTATCGCGCGCGCATACTCCCATCGTGTCAGACCTGTTGGGCGTGGTGAGAACGGCCGCCTGGTTAATGCGCGGGCGTGGGCGGCCGTGCACCTGCGACAATCAGGCCATGACCACCACGCTCAAGTCGAAGCTCCACGACGACCTCAACGCCGCGATCAAGCAGCGCGACGAGCTGCGCTCCTCGACGCTCCGGCTGACGCTCGCCGCGATCACCAAGGAGGAGGTCGCGGGCAAGGAGAAGCGGGAGCTCTCCGACGACGAGGTCCTCAAGGTGATCACCCGTGAGGCGAAGAAGCGCCGGGAGGCCGCCGACGCCTTCGCGCAGGGCGGTCGTGCCGAGCAGGCCGAGCGGGAGAAGGCGGAGGGCGAGGTGCTCGCCGAGTACCTGCCCAAGCAGTTGTCCGACGAGGAGCTGGACGCGATCGTCGCCCAGGCCGTGGAGGAGGCCAAGGCGGGCGGTGCCGAGGGGCCGCGGGCCATGGGTGCCGTCATGAAGATCGTGAACCCCAAGGTGGCCGGCCAGGCCGAGGGCGGCCGGGTCGCCGCCGCGGTGAAGAAGCTGCTCCAGGGCTGAGCGGCGCAGCTGAGCGAGGCAGGCCGAGCGAGGCAGGCCGAGCGACGCGGGCCGAGCGTCGAACGGCCGGTTCCGTCTACTGCCGCCTGCCGCCTGCCGCCTGCCGCCTGCCGCCTGCCGCCTGCCGCCTGCCGCCTGCCGGCCGTCGGTCGCCGCTCGCCCCCCTCTCCCGGTACGACAGCGGGGCCGCACCCCCTCCGAGGTGCGGCCCCGCTGTCGTACGTACGCCCGGGTCCACCGGGTCCACCAGGCGCGCCAAGCGCTGCCCCGCTGCCCTGCGCAGCCACCCGCGCCAACGCCACCGGCGCTGATGTCACCGGCCGCTAATGCCGACGGCCCCCATGCCCGTTCCCGTTGTTCCCGCCGTTCGTCTGGCCCTGGAGGATGTTGCCGGGGAGGGAGAAGGTCGGCGTCGGGAACGTGCCGCCGGTGGTGCCGGCGTTCGCGTTGCCGGCGGTGGTGGCTCCGTCAGCGGCGCCCCCGTTCGTCAGACCGCCGAGCAGTCCCCCGATCACCTGCGGCGTCGGTTCGCCGTTGTTGCCGTCCGTCGCCCCCCCGTTGCCTTTTCCCTGATCACCGTCCTCGTGGGAGTCGTCGGGGATGTCGACCAGGTGGAAGTCCGGGGCGGGTTTGCCGTCCAGCGCGCCGCTCATCATGTCGCGCCAGATCGGACCCGGGACCTCACCGCCGTAGACCTTGTCGTGCGGGACGCCGCCGATGGTGATGCCGGTCATCTTGCGCTTGTGCTGCGGGTCGCCGACCCAGACCGCGCCCGCCATGTTCGGGGTGTAGCCGACGAACCAAGCCGCGTAGCGCTCGTCCGTCGTACCCGTCTTTCCGGCGCTCGGGCGGCTGCCGAGGCCGGCCTCCTGGCCCGTGCCGTCCTCGACCACGCCCTTGAGGAGGGTGCTGACCGTGTCGGCGGTCTTCTCCGACATCGCCCGTGAGCAGGTCGTCTTCGGCACCGCCAGGGACTTCTGCGCACTGCCGATCTTCTTGGTGACCGACTCGATGGCGACCGGGGTGCAGTACGTGCCGCGCGAGGCGAAGGCGGCGTACGCGCTCGCCATCGTCAGCGGGGACATCTCCTGGGTGCCGAGCGCGATGGAGGGCGCCTGGCGGATCTGGCGGCCGTCCGCGCGCTGCACGCCCATCTTCTTGGCCATGTCGACGACCGGGCAGATGCCGATGTCGCTGATGAGCTGCACGTAGTAGGTGTTGACCGACTTGGCGGTCGCCTCCTTCATGCCGTACGGGCCGCTCTCCTCCTCGTTCTCGTTGGTCAGCTTGGTGGGCTTGCGCGGGTCGTCGCGCCACACCTTGCCGTCGCACGCGGACACCGGGCTCGGGTACGTCATCTCGTACGGCGACGAGTACTCCTGCGTCGGCTGCTTCCCGCCTTCGATGGCCGCCGCGGCGACGATCGGCTTGAACGTGGAACCGGGCTGGTAGCCGACGCCGCCGCCCATGTCGTGGTTGACGGACAGGTTGATCGTCGTCTCGTCGTTGCGGATGTTGACGCCGTACGGGCGGGACTGGCCCATGGCGAGGATCCGGCCGGTGCCGGGCTCCACGATGGTCGCGGCGGTCGCCACGGCGTCGCTCTTGTAGACGTGGTCCTTGATGGACTCCTGCGCGGACTCCTGCGCCTGCGGGTCGAGCGTCGTACGGATGGTCAGGCCGCCCCGGTTCCAGAGCTTGGCCCGCGCCTCCTTGCTCTTGCCGAAGACCGGGTCGGTGAGGACGACCTGGCGGACGTAGTCACAGAAGAAGCCGGCGCTCTTCACCGCGGTGATGCAGCCGTTCTTGGGGCGGCTGGTGTGCAGGCCGAGCGGCTTCCGCTGTGCCTGGTCGGCCTCCTGCTGGGAGATGTCGCCGAGTTCGGCCATGCGCTGGAGCACGACGTTGCGCCGCTTGGTGGCCTCGGCCTCGTCGTTGACCGGGTCGTACCGGCTCGGCGACTGCACGATGCCGGCCAGCAGCGCCGACTCCTGGAGGTTCAGGTCCTTGGCGTGCTTGGAGAAGTAGCGCTGGGAGGCGGCCTCGACCCCGTAGGCCTGCTCACCGAAGAAGGTGATGTTCAGGTAGTTCTCGAGGATCTTCTTCTTGCCGAGCTTGTCCTCGATCTGGATGGCGTACTTCAGCTCGCGGATCTTGCGGCCCAGGGTCTGCTGGGTGGCCTCGGCGACCTTGGTCGGGTCGTCGCCGGCCTCCTCGATGAAGTAGTTCTTCACCAGCTGCTGGGTGAGCGTGGAGGCGCCCTGGGCGACCCCGCCCTCCTGCGCGTTCTTGTTCAGGGCGCGCAGCACGCCCTTGAGGTCGACGGCGCCGTGCTTGTAGAAGCGCGAGTCCTCGATCGCGACGATCGCCTTCTGCACGTACGGCGACATGTCCTTGAGGTCGACCACCGTACGGTCGCGGGAGTAGACGGTCGCGATCTGTCCGCCCCGGGCGTCCAGGATCGTGGTGCGCTGGCTCAGCTGAGGACTCTTCAGGTTGGCCGGAATCTCGTCGAAACCCTGGACCGAGCCCTTGGCCGCGAGGCCCAGCGCGCCGGCCGCGGGCAGCGCGATGCCCGCCATGACGGCTCCGGCGAGCACACTGACACCGAGGAACTTGGCGGCCTGCTGCATGGGCGACAGACCACCACCCGAGCGCTTCTTTGGCATGGGGGCAGCCTAATCCGTACTGTTGAGCGTTCCGAGGGAGCGACTGCTCCTCGGGATGTTACGGGTGCCGGATCGTGACGAAGGGACCGCGAACGCGCCGGGGCGCGCCGGTCTCCGTCACGGCACGGCAAAGCAGAACGTCTACGTTCCCATTCGCCGGACACGCACACAGGCATTGGCCTAAGCTGCTCTCAACTGTCACAGCCGTGCGGTCATGTATCCATACGTCCGGTGACCCCGAATCGTTCCGGACAGAGCCCGAAATCCCTCGGGAGCGCGCCCTTTTCCGAGGGGGACGAGCCCGGAACCACCGCGTGCGCCGCCTGGCGACCGCTGTGACGTGCCACGACTGCCCCGGTTTGCCGGGATGATCACGCATGTCGTCAGGTCACTCCCGCGGGTGATCTGCCGCTTACCCATAGTCCGTTCGGGCCATTCAAGATTGGGCCCGACGGGGGTGTTGCCGTGCCCCCACCTTCCGTAACGTCCTCAACTGGCGGCGGTGAATATGCCGCTGCCGCCGTGGGGGAGCCTCGATTCGGGAGAGGACGGCACCGGTATGGGCTGGGTAACCGACTGGAGTGCGCAGGCTGCCTGCCGCACTACTGATCCGGATGAACTGTTCGTTCAGGGAGCGGCGCAGAACAGAGCCAAGGCGGTGTGCACCGGGTGCCCGGTACGCACCGAGTGCCTGGCCGACGCGCTGGACAACCGCGTGGAGTTCGGCGTGTGGGGAGGCATGACGGAGCGCGAGCGCCGCGCACTGCTGCGCCGGCGGCCCACCGTGACCTCTTGGCGCCGACTGCTGGAAACCGCCCGCTCGGAGTACGAGCGGGGACTCGGGATCGTTCCCCTCGACAACGACGAGGTGTACGAGAACTACGCGGCGGTCAGCTGAGGGCGTTCCCTCCGGCACGCTGCGAGCGCAGACGAGGGTACGTCGCTTCGGCCCGGCCGCCTCGTCGCGGGTCGACCGCCCGGCCTCCCCTCCTGGCAGCAGCCACCGTGCGTGTGTGCGAGACGCCCTGCGCCGGCTGTCCTGTGCGCGCCGTCTTGGGCGTGCCCGTCACGGCCGTGCACACTACGCCGGTGCCAGCCGTGCGCGCGTCCACTGGTGCGCGCCTGCCGTGTGTGTGCCCGTCGTGTGCGCCGACGCCTGCCACAGTGGGGGCGTGGGGGAGCCGGTACGACGGGTCGACGGCCGTCGGCCCTGGTACGCCGCGAAGGCCGCCGTCCATGTGCTGGCGCCCGTGTCCCTGTTCGGGGTCTTCGCGTCCTCGTGTCCGCGTTCGTGTTCCCGTCCGTGTCGTCGGCGGGTGCCGATTCGTGCTGCGTGTATGCCTATATGTGCTCCGGCTGTCCGGGCCGCCAGGCTCCTTCGCCCGCCAGGCGGTCGCCGATGTCGCGCAGGCCCGTGAGGTCGTGGACGTCGCCGGGCAGCGCGGGTACCTCGACCACCGCGACCTCGGGGTGGCGGGCGGTGAAACGGTCGCGCGTGCGCTGCTCGCGCGAGAGCAGATGCATGCGCTCGGCGTGCAGTCTCAGCAGGCCCGCGGCGAGTTGGTCGACCGAGCGCTCCATGTCGGCGGGGGAGCCTTCCTCGGGAGCTGCGGTGGCGTTCTCGGATGCGAGAGAGGGTGAACTGCCGTACGTGTCGGGAGAGTTACGAAGTCCAGCTTTCCCGTCCTCCTGATCCACAATGCGGGGGTCCTCAAGATTTTCCGCGGCGGCGAGCGCCCGCTCGGCCGACAGCCGGCAGGCCCCGCTGCCGTGGACCCGGTTCAGCACCAGCCCCACCAGCGGCATGTTCTCCGCGGCCAGCCGCTGCACGAAGTACGCCGCCTCGCGCAGCGCGTCCCGCTCCGGGGCCGCCACCACCAGGAACGCCGTGCCGGGTGCCTGGAGCAGTTTGTAGGTGGCGTCCGCGCGCGTGCGGAAGCCGCCGAAGGTGGTGTCCATCGCGGCCACGAACGTCTGCACGTCCTTCAGCAGCTGACCGCCCAGCAGCTTGCCGAGCGTGCCGGTCATCATCGACATGCCGACGTTGAGGAAGGCCATCCCCGCACGACCGCCGAGCTTGGCCGGAGCGGTCAGCAGGCGGATGAGCCGGCCGTCCAGGAAGGAGCCGAGCCGCTTGGGCGCGTCCAGGAAGTCCAGCGCCGAGCGGGACGGCGGGGTGTCGACCACGATCAGGTCCCACTCGTCCCTCGCCCGCAGCTGGCCCAGCTTCTCCATCGCCATGTACTCCTGCGTGCCCGCGAAGCCCGCCGAGAGCGACTGGTAGAAGGGGTTCGACAGGATCGCGGCGGCCCGCTCCCGGTCCGCGTGCGCCTCCACGACCTCGTCGAAGGTGCGCTTCATGTCGAGCATCATGGCGTGCAGCTCGCCGTCGCCGTCGGTGCCCTTCACCCTGCGGGGCACGTTGTCGAGGGAGTCGATGCCCATCGACTGGGCCAGCCGCCTGGCCGGGTCGATGGTCAGCACGACCACCTTGCGGCCCCGCTCGGCGGCCCGCAGCCCGAGGGCCGCCGCGGTCGTCGTCTTGCCGACCCCGCCCGAGCCGCAGCACACCACGATCCGGGTGTCCGGATCGTCCAGCAGGGAATCCACGTCCAGCACGCGCGCGGGGGAGAGCCGGCGGGCCTGCTCCGGCCCGTCGGCCGTCTTGGGTCCCTCGGTGACCTCAAGCGCCTCGGGTACCTCGGGTGTCCCGGCCGGGTCCGGACTCATGACAACCCCTGCTTCCGCAGCTCGGTGGCGAGTTCGTACAGGCCCGCGAGGTCCATGCCCTCCGCGAGCAGCGGCAGTTCGTGCAGCGGCAGGTCCAGCTCGGTGAGGACCGCGCGCTGCTCCTGCTCCAGTGCGTACCGCTCGGCGTACTCGGCGGCCTGCTCCAGCAGCGGGTCCACCAGCTTCTCGGCGTTGCCGCCGCGCCTGGCCCCGCCCAGGCCGGCCGTCGAGAAGGCCCGTGCGACGGAGGAACGCTCCACGGTCCGTACGAGTTCCAGGTCCGCGGCGTCCAACACCTCGGGCCGCACCATGTTCACGATGACCCGGCCCACCGGCAACCGCGCCGCGCGGAGTTCGGCGATGCCGTCGGCGGTCTCCTGGACCGGCATCTCCTCCAGCAGCGTCACCAGGTGCACCGCCGTCTCCGGCGACTTCAGGACGCGCATCACGGCCTGTGCCTGATTGTGTATCGGGCCGATCTTCGCGAGGCCCGCGACCTCGTCGTTGACGTTCAGGAAGCGGGTGATGCGGCCGGTCGGCGGGGCGTCCATGACGACGTAGTCGTAGATGAACCTCCCGGACCGGTCCTTGCGGCGCACGGCCTCGCACGCCTTGCCGGTCAGCAGGACGTCCCTGAGACCGGGCGCGACGGTGGTGGCGAAGTCGATCGCGCCGAGCTTCTTCAGGGCCCGGCCCGCGCCGCCCAGCTTGTAGAACATCTGGAGATAGTCCAGAAGGGCCAGTTCCGGATCGATGGCGAGGGCGTACACCTCCCCTCCGCCCGGAGCTACCGCGATTTTCCGCTCTTCATAGGGCAGCGCCTCCGTCTCGAAGAGTTGTGCGATGCCCTGCCGGCCCTCGACCTCCACGAGAAGCGTCCGCTTCCCCTCGGTCGCGAGGGCCAGCGCGAGTGCGGCGGCGACCGTCGTCTTTCCGGTCCCGCCCTTGCCGCTGACGACCTGGAGCCTGCTCACGTATTCGAGACTAACCAGTCCGGCCGACACTCACGCGGGAGGCTGTGGACAACGGGGTCGTGGTGGGCCTCCGGACCCTCCCCGCGCAGCGGCTACAGTCGGCCCATGACCAAGAAGTGGGAATACCAGACCGTGCCGCTGCTCATCCATGCCACGAAGCAGATCCTGGACTCCTGGGGCGACCAGGGCTACGAGCTCGTCCAGGTCGTGCCCGGGCCGAACCCGGAGTCGCTCGTGGCCTACCTGAAGCGCGAGAAGCAGGAGCAGGGCGCGTGAGCGAGGTCGAGGCCAAGCTGGCCGAACTGGGTCTGACCCTGCCGGACGTCGTACCGCCGCTGGCCTCCTACCAGCCGGCCGTGCGGTCCGGAGTGTACGTCTACACCGCCGGCCAGCTGCCGATGGTGGAGGGAAAGCTGCCGGTCACCGGCAAGGTGGGTGCCGAGGTCACCGCGGAGGAGGCCAAGGAGCTGGCCCGCGTCTGCGCACTGAACGCGCTCGCCGCCGTGAAGTCCGTCGCCGGTGACCTGGACCGCATCGCGCGCGTGGTGAAGGTCGTCGGCTTCGTCGCCTCCGCGGCCGACTTCACCGGTCAGCCCGGTGTCGTCAACGGTGCCAGCGAACTGCTCGGTGAGGTCCTCGGCGACAAGGGCGTGCACGCCCGCAGCGCGGTCGGTGTCGCGGTCCTGCCGCTGGACGCGCCGGTCGAGGTCGAGATCCAGGTGGAGCTGGCCCAGTAGCGCTCCGCCCGCCCCGCTGACCTCGGGAACCTCTCGAACAATCGCCCTATACGGGATAGCCTCCGCCCATGGCGAACGGTCAGTGGTATCCCCCGGAATGGCCGGACCGCATCCGCGCGCTCGCGGACGGCACGCTCACCCCGGTGACCCCCAGGCGCGCGGCCACGGTGCTGCTCCTGAAGGACACCCCGGACGGCCCGGTCGTCCACATGCTGCGCAGACGCGCCTCCATGGCCTTCGCCGGAGGCGCGTACGCGTATCCCGGGGGCGGGGTCGACCCGCGGGACGACGACCGTCAGATCCGCTGGGCTGGCCCCCCGCGCGCGTGGTGGGCCGAACGGCTCGGCGTCGACGGCGCGGGTGCCCAGGCGATCGTCTGCGCGGCCGTTCGGGAGACGTACGAGGAGGCCGGGGTGCTGCTCGCCGGGCCCGACCCGGACTCGGTCGTCGGCGACACCACCGGGGACGACTGGGAGGCCGACCGCGCCGCCCTGGTCGCGCGCGAGCTGTCCTTCGCCGAGTTCCTCGACCGGCGCGGCCTGGTGCTGCGCTCGGACCTGCTGGGCGCGTGGACCCGCTGGATCACCCCGGAGTTCGAGGCCCGCCGGTACGACACCTGGTTCTTCGTGGCCGCCCTCCCCGCCGGGCAGCGCACCCGGAACGCCTCGACCGAGGCCGACCGCGCGGTCTGGATCCGCCCCGAGGAGGCCGCCGCCGGGTACGACGCGGGCGAGCTGCTGATGATGCCGCCCACCATCGCCACCCTGCGCCAGCTGCTGCCGTTCGGCACCGCCGCCGAGACGCTGGCCGCCGCGCCGGCGCGCGACATGACGCCGGTGCTGGCGAGCGCCCGCGTCCAGGACGGCGAGATCGTCCTGTCCTGGCCCGGGCACGACGAGTTCACCAAGCACGTCCCGACGGCCGCCGAGCGCGGGGCACGGACGGTGCCGGGGGCGCCGCCGGCACCCGCTGAGCCCGCCGGGCCCGCTGCGTCCGGGTCTCCGGCGGGTGCTCCGGCGGACACCCCGACGGGCGGCGACGGGACCCTCACCGCGTCCACGACCGCAGCCACCCCCGCGTCCGCCCCCGCGTTTACGACCTCGTCCGCGACCGGGTTCGCGGACGTCCCCACGATCACCCCCTCGACCGCCGGTGGAGGCCCCGCATGACCGACGCAAGCGCCCTGCCGGGCCAGCCCCGGGGCGGAGCCCTGTCGGGCCGGGCCACCGCACGCGCGGTCAACGTCCTCGCGCCCAACGCCTCGGCGATGACCCTGGACGGCACCAACACCTGGATCGTCGCCGAGCCCGACTCCGACCTGGCCGTGGTGATCGACCCGGGCCCGCTGGACGACGGCCACCTGCGCAACGTCGTGGGCACCGCCGAGCAGGCCGGCAAGCGCATAGCCCTGACCCTGCTGACCCACGGTCACCCCGACCACGCCGAGGGCGCCGTCCGGTTCGCCGAACTGACGGGCACGCGCGTGCGTGCCCTCGACCCGGCCCTGCGGCTGGGGGACGAGGGCCTGGCCGCCGGTGACGTGATCACCGTCGGCGGCCTGGAGCTGAGGGTCGTACCGACCCCCGGGCACACCGCGGACTCGCTGTCCTTCCACCTCCCCGCCGACCGGGCGGTGCTGACCGGTGACACCATCCTCGGGCGCGGCACGACGGTCGTGGCGCACCCCGACGGCCGGCTCGGGGACTATTTGGACTCCCTGCGGCGGCTGCGGTCCCTGACGGTGGACGACGGCGTGCACACCGTCCTGCCGGGCCATGGGCCGGTCCTGGAGGACGCCCAGGGCGCCGTGGAGTTCTACCTCGCCCACCGCGCCCACCGGCTCGCCCAGGTGGAGACGGCGGTCGAGAACGGCCACCGCTCCGCGGCCGAGGTCGTCGCCCGGGTCTACGCCGACGTGGACCGTTCGCTGTGGCCGGCGGCGGAACTCTCGGTCCGGGCGCAGCTGGACTACCTCGGCGAGCACGGGCTGATCTGACCGGGTCAGTCCGGGCGGGGCGCCTTGACGCCGTGCACGCGCGCGTACTCGGCGGCCAGCCAGGGCCCGAGGTCGTCCACGTACGACCGCAGGACGACCGGGTCGCCTTCGGGCTGCGTGCCGTGCTCCGCCGCCGCGCGCAGCTGTGCGGCCCGCTCCGGGTAGTACTCGGAGAACGCCCCGGCCATCCGGCGCAGGTCGCTGGTCCAGCCCTGCCAGCGGGGCATGACCAGGGTGAAGCCGGTGCGGACGAGGTGCCGGGACATGAAGCGCACGAGCGGCCTGCGGGCCTCCTCGGTGTCCGCCGCCCCCTCGATCCGCTCCCGCCAGCGCGGCAGCCGCCGGGCGAGGTCGCCGTTGGTCTCGCGGGCGAGCAGGGAGTCGGGACGGTAGCGGGGCAGGTGTTCGGCGAGGTCGGCGCCGAGCAGCGGGGTGCACAGACAGGCGAGGAACCAGCCCAGGTCGTACCGTTCCGGGTCGCTCAGCAGCCGTGCGCGGCCGTGCAGCAGCGTGCCGACGCCGTCGATCTGCCCGAACTCCTCGTCGAGCGCCTCCCCGAGGGCCCGTACGGCGTCCCGGTCGGCGTCGGACGGCTCCTTGCGCAGGGCGACCAGGAGGTCCAGGTCGCTGCGGCCCACGCGCGCGGTGCCGCGCGGGATCGACCCGTAGACGTAGGCGCTGTGCAGCCGTGTCCCGAAGACCTCGGGGAGCCGGTCACGCGCGGCGGCCACGACCGGGCGGAAGGCGTCCGGCACGCGCGCGAGGGAGCCTTCGCGGACGATGAAGCCCTGGGCGTCGAGCCCGGGGCGGTGAGGGGTTCCGGTCATGCCCTCACCGTTCCCCGCCCGACAGCGGCTTCCGGGGGCCGCGGGACAACGGGGCCCGCCCGCGGGGAAGCGCGGCCCCGGAGGGCCGGGTAGCGGGCGTCAGCGCGACCTCTTGGCCAGCCGCTCCACGTCGAGCAGGATCACGGCCCGCGCCTCCAGGCGGAGCCATCCGCGCTGGGCGAAGTCCGCGAGGGCCTTGTTCACCGTCTCGCGGGAGGCGCCGACCAGCTGGGCCAGCTCCTCCTGGGTGAGGTCGTGGACGACGTGGATGCCCTCCTCCGACTGCACGCCGAAGCGGCGGGAGAGGTCCAGCAGGGCCCGCGCCACCCGGCCGGGGACGTCCGAGAAGACCAGGTCCGACATGGCGTCGTTGGTCTTGCGCAGGCGGCGGGCGACGGCGCGCAGCAGGGCGCCGGCCACCTCGGGGCGGACGTTGAGCCAGGGCTGGAGGTCGCCGTGGCCGAGGCCGAGCAGCTTGACCTCGGTCAGCGCGGTCGCGGTGGCCGTGCGGGGGCCCGGGTCGAACAGCGACAGCTCGCCGATCAGTTCGCCGGGGCCGACGACGGCGAGCATGTTCTCCCGCCCGTCGGGGGAGGTGCGGTGCAGCTTGACCTTGCCCTCCGTGACGACGTAGAGCCGGTCCCCGGGGTCGCCCTCGTGGAACAGGGAGTCGCCGCGTGCGAGCGTCACCTCACTCATGGAGGCGCGAAGCTCCGCGGCCTGCTCGTCGTCGAGAGCCGCGAAGAGCGGGTTGCGCCGCAGAACGTCGTCCACGAGTTCTCTCCTTGTCGACCTGCTCAGGGGATCTTTCTCCCCCATGTACCAGGGGACCGTGTTCCCCATTTTGCCGGACGGTCCAAACAGTGTGATCTGTCACAAGGATGCCGCACAGGTGTCCCGGGGTAAGCGTCAGGGGTCCAATCGGGGTCCGGTCGGACAGGTCCGGGGCGGATGTCGGTGCCGGGCTTTAGGCTGGCCGGGTGTCCAAATCGCCGGTGAGAACACAGGCCAAGGGGGCTGGGTGGGTGGTCGTACGTCGCGATTCCGCTGTGGGCGAACAGGCTCGCGGAGGAAGTAGTAAAACGGGCAAATCATCAAATAAGGGTGTCGTCGACGTGGAGAAGGTCCCCGAGAACGCCGCACCCGCCGAGCAGAGGGCGGAGGGGGCGGCGAAGAAGCCGGTGAAGACGGCGGCGAAGAGGCCGGCGAAGTCGACGACGGCGAAGAAGCCGGTGAACGCGACGACGGCGAAGGCGGCCGAGAAGGCGGTGAAGAAGGCGGCGTCCGCGAAGACCGCCGGTGTGAAGACCGCCGCCGCGAAGGTGTCGCCCGCGAAGACCTCGCCCGTCAGGAAGACCGCCGTCACGCCGCCGGGCGGCGAGTCCCCCACCGCCCTGGTCCGCCGCGCCCGCCGCATCAACCGCGAACTGGCCGAGGTCTACCCCTACGCCCACCCCGAGCTGGACTTCGAGAACCCCTTCCAGCTGCTGGTCGCCACCGTGCTGTCGGCGCAGACCACCGACCTGCGCGTCAACCAGACCACCCCGGCGCTCTTCGCCGGGTACCCCACCCCCGAGGACCTCGCCGCCGCCAACCCGGAGGTGATCGAGGAGATCCTGCGCCCCTGCGGCTTCTTCCGCGCCAAGACCAGGTCGGTCATAGGGCTCTCCGAGGCGCTCGTCGAGAACTTCGGCGGCGAGGTGCCCGGGAGGCTGGAGGATCTGGTCACCCTGCCCGGCGTGGGCCGCAAGACGGCCTTCGTCGTCCTCGGCAACGCCTTCGGCCGGCCGGGCATCACCGTGGACACCCACTTCCAGCGGCTGGTCCGGCGCTGGCAGTGGACCGCCGAGACCGACCCGGACAAGATCGAGGCCGCCGTCGGCGCGCTCTTCCCGAAGAGCGACTGGACCGACCTGTCCCACCACGTCATCTGGCACGGCCGCCGGATCTGCCACGCCCGCAAGCCCGCCTGCGGCGCCTGCCCCATCGCCCCGCTCTGCCCCGCGTACGGCGAGGGCGAGACCGACCCGGAGAAGGCGAAGAAGCTGCTGAAGTACGAGAAGGGCGGCTTCCCGGGCCAGCGGCTCAAGCCCCCGCAGTCCTACCTCGACGCGGGCGGCCGTCCGGCGCCGCCGCTGGGGGCCGCGTGACGGAACGATCTCGGGGTCCTCGGGCGTTGCAGAGGGCAGAGCGACGGGGGTGGCGATGACCAGTACGAGTGACACACAGGGCGGTCCGGTGACGGTCAGCAAGGAGGGGCTGCCCCACTGGCTCGCACCCGTCGTACGCGCCGCCGAGACGGTCCAGCCGCTCCAGCTGAGCCGCTTCCTGCCGCCGGAGAACGGCTCGGGGCGCCAGTCGGCCGTGCTGATCCTGTTCGGCGAGGGGGAGCGCGGCCCCGAGCTGCTGCTCATGGAGCGCGCGGGCTCGCTCCGCTCGCACGCCGGCCAGCCGTCCTTCCCGGGCGGCGCGCTGGACCCGCAGGACGGCGATCCGCAGGGCGACGGCCCGCTGCGGGCCGCGCTGCGCGAGGCCGAGGAGGAGACCGGGCTCGACCCGTCCGGGGTGCAGCTCTTCGGTGTGCTGCCCCGGCTGTACATCCCGGTCAGCGGCTTCGTCGTCAGCCCCGTGCTGGGCTGGTGGCGCGAGCCCAGCCCGGTCGGCGCGGTCGACCCGAACGAGACCGCCCGGGTCTTCACCGTCCCCGTGGCGGATCTCACGGACCCCGCCAACCGTGCCACCGCCGTCCACCCCCGCGGTCACCGCGGCCCGGCATTCCTGGTCGAATCGGCCTTGGTGTGGGGCTTCACCGCCGGGGTGATCGACCGTCTGCTGCACTTCGCGGGCTGGGAGCGCCCCTGGGACCACGCAAAGCAGGTCCCGCTCGACTGGCACGCATGACAGGGTGATCCCCGTGCTGTATCCCCCCGGGGGCATCCCCGGGCCCCGGCCGAGCTGCTGGGAGCGGAGTGAGTAGGCGAGGCCTGAAGCAGTGAACGCGCTGGACATCCTGTTGCTCGTCGCGGCCGTGTGGTTCGCGGTGGTGGGCTACCGCCAGGGCTTCGTCGTCGGCATCCTGTCGGTGATCGGCTTCCTGGGCGGTGGCCTCGTCGCCGTGTACACGCTGCCCGTCATCTGGGACGCCATGACCGACAAGGCGGAGGTCGGCGCCACCGCGGCCGTCGTGGCCGTGATCGTCGTCATCGTCTGCGCCTCGGTGGGCCAGGTCCTGACCACCCATCTCGGCAACAAGCTGCGCCGGTACATCACCTGGTCCCCCGCCCGCGCCCTGGACGCCACCGGCGGGGCGCTGGTCAACATCGTCGCGATGCTCCTGGTGGCCTGGCTGATCGGCTCCGCCCTGGCCGGTACGACCCTGCCCACGCTCGGCAAGGAGGTGCGCGGCTCCAAGGTGCTCCTCGGCGTCTCCCGGGCGCTGCCCGCGCAGGCCGACACCTGGTTCGCGGACTTCTCCTCCGTGCTCGCGCAGAACGGCTTCCCGCAGGTCTTCAGCCCCTTCTCCAACGAGCCGATCCAGGACGTCCGGCCGCCCGACCCGGCGCTCGCGGGCGGCCCGGTGGCCCTGCGCGCCCAGCGCTCCATCGTCAAGGTCACCGGCACGGCGCCGAGCTGCGGCAAGGTCCTGGAGGGCACCGGCTTCGTCTTCGCCGACCGCCGCGTGATGACCAACGCGCACGTGGTCGGCGGGGTCGACGCGCCGCGGGTGCAGATAGGCGGCCAGGGCCGCGGGTACGACGCCAAGGTGGTGCTGTACGACTGGAAGCGCGACATCGCCGTGCTCGACGTACCGGACCTGAAGGCGACCGCGCTGCGGTTCACCGCCCAGGACGCGGCCGGCGGGGACGGCGCGATCGTCGCGGGCTTCCCGGAGAACGGCTCGTACGACGTGCGCGCCGCGCGCGTGCGCGGGCGCATCACGGCCAACGGCCCGGACATTTACCATCGCGGCACGGTCCGCCGCGATGTCTACTCCCTGTACGCCACCGTCCGCCAGGGCAACTCCGGCGGCCCGCTGCTCACACCGGCCGGCGAGGTGTACGGCGTGGTGTTCGCCAAGTCCCTCGACGACGCGGACACCGGCTACGCCCTGACGGCGGACGAGATCCGGGCCGACATCGAGCGGGGGCGCACGGCGAACGAGCAGGTGGGCACGGACAGCTGCGCCCTGTAGGGCGGCTCGGCGGCGTTCAGCTCCGCGGGTGACGCAGGCGCACCGAGACCCAGCGGGCCCGGCGGCGCAGGATGTGCGGGATCCCCACCCGCAGGTCGCCTTCCGCGAGTTGCGCGGTGCCTCGCTGAGGCGTGCTCAGGCCCGTGGCCGAGCGGCGATTGCGGGGTGCGTCACTGTAGTCGTGCGTCCAGCCCATACCCCGACGTGTGCCCTCGCCCGAAGGTCCATAACCGCCTCCGCGCCCCCCAATTGGCCTATGCGGCAGGCATGTGGCCGTTCGACGGACAACTGTTCACGATTCGGATACTCCGTGCAGCCAATTGCTCACAGAACGGTCACCGATCGGGTTCCGGATCCTTCAGCCAGTTGACGAGTTCGGCGGAGAACGCCGCCGGGTCCTCCTCGTGCGGGAAGTGACCGAGACCGTCGAACAGCCGCCAGCGGTACGGCGCTTCGACGAACTCGCCCGAACCGGCCGCGCTGCGCGTGCGGGTCACCGGGTCCAGCGAGCCGTGCAGATGCAGGGTCGGCACCCGTACCGGCCGCTTCATCCGGCGGTAGAACTGCACGCCGTCCGGGCGGGCCAGCGAGCGCACCAGCCAGCGGTACGGCTCGATCGAGCAGTGCGCCGTGGAGGGGATGCACATGGCCCGCCGGTACGTCTCCACGGCCGCGTCCTCCGGCGGTCGCGGCCCGGACCAGTCCCGGATCAGCCGGCCCACCAGCGCCCCGCCGTCGGCGGTCAGTTGCCGCTCGGGCAGCCACGGCCGCTGGAACCCCCAGATGTAGGAGCTGGCGGCCGTCTGCCGGGCGTCCCGGAGCATCGCCGCGCGCCAGCGCCGCGGGTGGGGCATGGAGGCGACGGCGAGGCGCCGGACGAGCTTGGGCCGCATGGCCGCCGCCGTCCACGCCAGGTAGCCGCCGAGGTCGTGACCGACCAGCGCGGCGTCCGGCTCGCCGAGCGAGCGGATCACCCCGGTGACGTCCAGGGCCAGGTTGGCGGGGTCGTAGCCGCGGGGCGTGCGGTCGCTGCCGCCGACGCCCCGCAGGTCCATCGCCACCGCCCGGTAGCCCGCGTCCGCGAGCGCGGCCAGCTGGTGCCGCCACGTCCACCAGAACTGGGGGAAACCGTGCAGGAGCAGCACCAGGGGACCGTCGCCCAGCTCGGCGATGTGGAACCGGGCGCCGTTGGCGGCGACGTCCCGGTGCGTGACCTGCCTCCCGTCCGGGAGGTCGATCCGCACGGGCGAGGAGGCGGCTGGGTCCGTCATGACGACGAGCGTGCCACAGCCTCGAGGGCGGCGGGAGCGCGGTCCTCGGGCAGCTCCGGACGCGGGTGCGGCTTGGCGTTCTGCAACACCCCTGCCGTCTCCTTCATCGAGGCGGCCACCTTCTGCGGGCCCTGGCCCCGCTTGGCCTTCTTGGCGAACGCCACGCCGATGAGCGCGAGGAAGCCGGCGACGAGCACGTTGGCCGCGAAGGACAGCAGGAAGCAGACGGCCAGGTTCCAGCCGCTCCAGGTCCTGATGCCGTACGCCAGGGCGAAGTTGAGCATCGGCAGGGAGAACACCAGCACCGCGCCGGCGACCGAGAACGCGCCGCCGCTCATCGCGCCGCGTTTCACGTCCTGCTTGAGCTGGGCCTTGGCCAGTGCGATCTCGTCGTGCACCAGCGCCGACATCTCGGTCGTCGCCGAGGCGAACAGCTGGCCGATGCTGCGTTCGGCGCCGACCGGGCTGCCGTCGGGTGCGCTCATCGCGTTCTCCCTCAGAGGTCTGTTGTGCCGCACGTGCGCCGCGCGGGACGGCCGTGGTGCTCGTACGCCGTCCGGGTGCCGTCGCGCGTGCGGCCGTCTTGTTTTGTACCGTCTCGTCAGATCATGCCGGACGGCCGCCCTCCTCGCCTGCCCCGCCCGGCACTTCCGCAAGCCCGTGGCGTGCCCCGGCGGCCCGCTCGGCGGCCAGCCGCCGGTGTTCGGCGGCCTTGCGCTCGTGGATCTCCGCCATGCGCAGGTGGTACGCCGGGTCGTCCTGCTCGTAGACGTCCGGGATGCCGTCGCTGTCCTCGTCGCGGTCCTCGTCCTCGCACAGCCTGCGGTACCGGGCGTTGCGCAGCTTCAGCAGCACGGTCGCGCACACCGTCGCGATCAGCGATCCGGTGATGACGGAGGCCTTCACCTCGTCGGTGAGCACGGTGTCGCCCTCGAAGGCCAGCTCGCCGATGAGCAGCGCGACCGTGAAGCCGATCCCGGCGAGCACGGCCACCGCGAAGACGTCGGCCCACGCCAGCTCCTCGCTGAGCCGGGCGCGGGTGAAGCGGACGGTCAGCCAGGTGCCGCCGAAGATGCCGGCCGTCTTGCCCACGACGAGACCGAGCACGACACCGAGCGTCTCGGGCCGGGTGAATACGTCCCCGAGCGCTCCGCCGGATATCGACACACCAGCGCTGAACAGCGCAAACAGCGGTACGGCCAGCCCGGCCGACAGGGGTCGCACCAGGTGCTCGACGCGTTCGGCCGGCGAGTGCTCCTCACCCTGACGGGTGGTGCAGCGCAGCATCAGGCCCATCGCCACACCGGCGATGGTGGCGTGCACGCCGCTGTTGTACATCAGCGCCCAGACGACGACGGCGAGCGGTACGTACACGTACCAGCCGCGGACGCCCTTGCGCAGCAGCAGCCAGAAGACGGCGAGGCCGGCGGCGGCCCCGCCGAGGGCGGCGAAGTCCAGCCGGTCGGTGAAGAAGACCGCGATGATCAGGATCGCGAAGAGGTCGTCCACGACCGCGAGGGTGAGCAGGAAGGCGCGCAGGGCGCTGGGCAGGGAGGTGCCGATGACCGCGAGGACGGCGAGCGCGAAGGCGATGTCGGTGGCGGTGGGCACCGCCCAGCCCTGCGTGGAGCCGTTCCCGGCGAGATTGGTGAGCGTGTAGACGAGCGCGGGTGCGGCCATCCCGCACAGCGCCGCCACCACGGGTAGCACGGCCGCCTTGGGGTCGCGCAGATCACCCGCGACCAGCTCGCGTTTCAGCTCGATGCCGGCGGCGAAGAAGAACACGGCGAGCAGTCCGTCGGCGGCCCAGTGGGCGACGCTCAGGTGCAGGCCGAGGGCTTCGGGACCGAGGGAGAAGTGGGCGACGGCCGCGTAGCTGTGGCGCAGGGCGGGGATGTTCGCCCACACCAGCGCCGCCACGGCGGCCAGGAGCAGCAGGACGCCGCCGACGGTCTCGGTGCGCAGGGCGTCCGCGACGTAGGTCCGCTCGGGCAGGGACAGCCGGCCGAGGGCCTTGCGGGCGGTGGTGCGGGTGCGGGTGCGGGGCGCGGTCACGGGAGACCTCCGGGGCAGGCGGAACTCACATGCCGACCAGACTTCCCGGCGCACCCGTCGTGTCGCGCGCGGCGACACTTTCTTTAGCTTACCTAAGCTGGCGCGAGCTTACCCGAGCCGGCGTGCGCCGGGTCCGTGCTCCTCACCGTAGACGCCCGAGGGGTGCCCGGCACGTTCACCGGCCGGGTGCCCCTCGGGGTGCCGAACGTCCCGCTCAGTCCTCGCTGGAGCTGGCGGGCAGCTTGGACTGGATGAGCGTCATCACCGTGCTGTCGGTCAGGGTGGTCACGTCACCCAGCTGGCGGTTCTCGGCGACATCGCGCAGCAGACGGCGCATGATCTTGCCGGAGCGGGTCTTCGGCAGCTCCGCCACCGGCAGGATCCGCTTGGGCTTGGCGATCGGGCCGAGCGTGGCGCCGACGTGGTCGCGCAGCTCGCCGACGAGCGCGTCGTCCTCCGACGCCGAGCCGCGCAGGATGACGAACGCGACGATGGCCTGTCCGGTGGTCTCGTCCGCGGCGCCCACGACGGCGGCCTCGGCGACCGCCGGGTGCGAGACGAGTGCCGACTCCACCTCGGTGGTGGAGATGTTGTGCCCGGAGACGAGCATCACGTCGTCCACCCGGCCGAGCAGCCAGATGTCCCCGTCGTCGTCCTTCTTCGCTCCGTCACCGGCGAAGTACTTGCCCTCGAAGCGGGACCAGTAGGTGTCGATGAACCGCTGGTCGTCGCCCCAGATGGTGCGCAGCATGGACGGCCACGGCTCGGTCAGCACCAGGTAGCCGCCACCGCCGTCGGGCACCTCGTTCGCCTCGTCGTCGACGACGGTCGCGCTGATGCCGGGCAGCGCGCGCTGCGCCGAACCGGGCTTGGTCTCGGTGACGCCGGGCAGCGGCGTGATCATCATGGCGCCGGTCTCGGTCTGCCACCAGGTGTCCACGACGGGCGTCCGGTCGGCGCCGATGTGCTTGCGGTACCAGACCCATGCCTCGGGGTTGATGGGCTCGCCGACCGAGCCGAGGACGCGCAGGCTGCTCAGGTCGAACTTGGCGGGGATGTCGTCGCCCCACTTCATGAACGTCCGGATCGCGGTCGGCGCCGTGTAGAGGATCGTGACCTTGTACTTCTGCACGATCTCCCAGAACCGGCCCTGGTGCGGGGTGTCCGGCGTGCCCTCGTACATCACCTGCGTCGCGCCGTTGGCCAGCGGGCCGTAGACGATGTACGAGTGCCCGGTCACCCAGCCGACGTCGGCCGTGCACCAGTACACGTCCGTCTCCGGCTTGAGGTCGAAGACCGCCCAGTGGGTGTACGCCGCCTGGGTGAGGTATCCGCCGGAGGTGTGCAGGATGCCCTTCGGCTTCCCCGTCGTACCGGAGGTGTAGAGGATGAACAGCGGGTTCTCCGCCTCGAACGCCTCCGGGGTGTGCTCGGCGGACTGCCGGCCCACCAGGTCGTGCCACCACACGTCCCGGCCCTCGGCCCAGCCGACCTCCTGGCCGGTACGGCGCACCACCAGCACGTGCTCGACGTTGTCGACCTTGTCGATCGCCTCGTCCACGGCCGGCTTGAGCGCGGACGGCTTGCCGCGCCGGTAGCCGCCGTCGGAGGTGATGACGACCTTGGCGTCCGCGTCCTTGATCCGGGTCGCGAGCGCGTCCGCCGAGAAGCCGCCGAAGACGACCGAGTGGGCCGCGCCGATCCGGGCCGAGGCCAGCATCGCGATCGCGGTCTCCGGGATCATCGGCATGTAGATGGCGACCCGGTCGCCCTTGCGAACGCCCAGCTCCAGCAGGGCGTTCGCGGCCCGGGAGACCTCGTCCTTCAGCTCCGCGTAGGTGATCGAGCGGCTGTCGCCGGGCTCGCCCTCGAAGTGGATGGCGACGCGGTCGCCGTGGCCGGCCTCCACGTGCCGGTCCACGCAGTTGTAGGCGACGTTCAGCTCGCCGTCCTGGAACCACTTCGCGAACGGCGGGTTGGACCAGTCCAGCGTCTCGGTGGGTGCCTTGGCCCAGGTCAGGCGACGGGCCTGCTCGGCCCAGAAGCCGAGTCTGTCAGCCTTGGCCTGTTCGTACGCCTCCGCGGTGACATTGGCGTGCGCGGCCAAATCGGCGGGCGGCGCGAACCTGCGTTCTTCCTTGAGCAGGTTGGCCAGGCTCTCGTTGCTCACGACATCTCCCATTCCAAGGGTGTCCGTTGTGTCCCAGGCCACAGCTCATCAGACCCGGGGGTCCGATGACAAGGGTCGACCGGAAAATTGGTTTAGACCTTTTCGTGGGGCGGAGCAATCGTTGGCAAAAGGGTCGTAACGCCACGTAAAGGTAAAGTCTAGTTTTCTGGGGCAAATAGAGCAGGCAATCGCGCGTCGGGGTGAAGTAGTCATTTGATCGGCTTGTCGTACTAATTCCTTCTCGCTCTCATGCGACCTTGGCGGCGCCGCCGGGACAAGCCCGGCACATCACCAGAAACGGCCCTTGTCAGCGTGTGCCTGAGAGAAGGAAGAAGGTGGGCGGAAGATGGCCGCCACCCAGAGGATCACCGTCGGCGCCATGGTCGCCGCGGCCTGTGCGGCGTCGCTCGCCGGTTGCGCGACCGACTCCACCAGCACCAAGGAAGGGGCGCACGGCCCGGAGCGGGGGGCGCCCGCACCGGGCAGCGTGTTCCGGCTGATCGGTGACGGATCCACCGCGTACACCGGTTCGCAGCCGCACCTGCCCGCACCCGAGCGGCTGAGCCCCGGTCAGAAGCCGCCGCAGTTCGTCGTGTTCTCCTGGGACGGCGCGGGCGAGGACAGCCAGAAGCTGTTCTCGCACTTCCGCGAGGTCGCCAAGGAGAACAACGCGACCATGACGTACTTCCTCAGCGGCGTCTACATGCTGCCGAAGGAGAAGCGTGACCTGTACAAGCCGCCGCAGCACTCGCCCGGCAGCTCCGACATCGGTTTCAACGACGAGCAGGGCATCACCGACACCCTCGAGCAGGTCCGGCAGGCGTGGCTGGAGGGCAACGAGATCGGCACCCACTTCAACGGCCATTTCTGCGGGCCCGAAGGCGGCGTCGGCACCTGGTCGGTGGAGGAGTGGAAGAGTGAGATCGCCCAGGCCAAGGCGTTCGTGAAGTCCTGGCGGAGCAACACCGGCATGAAGCGGGAGGCGTCGCTGCCCTTCGACTACGACAAGGAGCTGATCGGCGCCCGCACCCCCTGCCTGGAAGGGCGGAAGAACTTCACGAAGGCCGCCCGCGAACTCGGCTTCCGCTACGACTCCAGCGGAGTCAACGATCAGGTCTGGCCCAAGAAGAAGGAGGGCCTGTGGGACCTGTCGATGCAGCTGGTGCCCTTCCCGGGCCACACCTACGAACAGCTCACCATGGACTACAACTTCATGGTCAACCAGTCCGGCACCCAGACCCAGGGCGACCCCGACAAGTTCGACTACTGGGGCGACCAGATGCGCGACGGCCTCCTCCAGGGCTTCTACCGGGCCTACGACGGCAACCGCGCGCCGTTGATCATCGGCAACCACTTCGAATCCTGGAACGGCGGCACCTATATGCGCGCCGTCGAGGACGTGGTGAAGCAGGTGTGCGGCAAGCCCGAGGTGCGCTGCGTCTCCTTCCACCAGCTGGCCGACTGGCTGGACGCCCAGGACCCCAAGACCCTGGAGAGACTGCGCACCCTGGAGGTCGGCGAGGCGCCCCGGCAGGGCTGGGCGTCCTTCCTGTCCGGCCGCCCCGCTCCGGCACCCAAGGGCGTGCCCGGGGCGCCGGCGGACAAGCGGTAGCCGTCAGACGGGCGTTGCCAGGCTCTCGCCGAGCACGAAGTGGGGGTCGACCTGCGCCGCCAGGTCGACCCCGGTGCGCTCGTTCCCCCAGGACTCGGCGTTCTTCAGGTGGAAGTGCACCATCTGGCGGGTGTAGCGCTCCCAGTCGCGCTGCTCGTAGGTGGCGTCGGCGGTGGCCCGGAGAGTGCCCAGGGCGCGGGCGTTGGCCTCCTCCAGTTCGTCGAACCGGGGCGGGCGGCCCTTCTCCATGGCGCGCACCCAGTCCGAGCGCCCGACCGTCACGAGCAGGTCGTCCCCGACCTCTTCGCGCAGGAAGTCGATGTCGTCCGGCTCCTGGATCTTGTTGCCGACGACCTTCAGGGCGACGCCGAAGTCCCGGGCGTAGTCCTTGTACTGGCGGTAGACGGAGACCCCCTTCCGGGTCGGCTCGGCGACGAGGAACGTCATGTCGAAGCGGGTGAACATGCCGGAGGCGAAGGAGTCGGAACCGGCCGTCATGTCGACCACGACGTACTCGTCGGGACCGTCGACGAGGTGGTTCAGATACAGCTCCACCGCTCCCGTCTTGGAGTGGTAGCAGGCGACCCCCAGGTCGGCGTCCGTGAAGGGGCCGGTGACCATCAAACGGACGGCGCCGCCGTCGAGTTCCACCGGACGGGCGCACGCGTCGTAGATCCGGTTCGGCTCCCGCACCCGGACCAGTCGCGAACCCTCCCCGGGCGGAGTCGTCTTGATCATCGTCTCGGCGGAGGCGATGCGCGGGTTGCTGCCGCGCAGGTAGTCCTTGATCGACGTCAGCTGTTCGCCCATGGCGGGCAGCGCCGCCGCCTCCTCGTCGCCGAGGCCGAGTGCGGGGCCGAGGTGCTGGTTGATGTCCGCGTCGATGCCGACCACCGGGGCTCCGGCGGCCACGAGATGGCGGATGAAAAGGGAGGAGAGCGTGGTCTTGCCGCTGCCGCCCTTCCCGACGAAAGCAATTTTCATGTTCACCAAGGGTAGTCGGACGATGGCTCTGCGTGTCACGAGGAAGTGAAGAAGACCACTCCTTCGTGGGGCGGGCCGGGGAGGTGCGTAGTGTCGTACTCATGAGTACGACAGGCGCGACCGCCGATCCGCTCGCGGCCCTGGGCGCACTGCCCGGAGTGGCCGATTCCGTGGAGTCCGTGCGCAAGGCCGTGGACCGGGTCTACGGGCACCGGATCATGCGGCGCCGCAGCAACGAGATCACCTCCGAGGCGGCCCTGCGCGCCGCCCGTGGCTCGGCGGCGCTGTCCGGCGCGGACTGGGCCCTGGAGGAGGTGCGCCGGCGCACCGACTTCGGTGCGGACCCCGAGGCCCGGGTGGTGGGCGCGGCCCTGCGGCTCACCGCCGAGGCGGGACAGCTGCTGTCCGTCTGGCGCCAGTCGCCCCTGCGGGTGCTCGCGCGGCTGCACCTGGTGGCCGCGGCGAGCGGTGACGACCGGGTGGGTAGGCCGCGCCAGGCCGGCGAGGCGGTGGACGAGCCGTTGATCGAGCTGCCGCTGCCGGACGCGGCGGAGGTGTCGGGCCGGCTGGAGGGGCTGGCCGACCTGCTCATCGCCGGCAGTTCGGCCCCCGCGCTGGTGACGGCGGCCGTCGTGCACGGCGAGCTGCTCGCGCTGCGGCCCTTCGTCTCGTACAACGGCCTGGTCGCGCGCACGGCCGAGCGGATCGTGCTGATCGGCAGCGGCCTGGACCCGAAGGCGGTCTGCCCGGCCGAGGTCGGCTACGCCGAGCTGGGCCGCGCCTCCTACCTGGCCGCCCTGGACGGGTACGTCTCCGGTACGCCCGAGGGCATGGCCGCGTGGATCGCCCACTGCGGGCGGGCGGTGGGCTTCGGTGTGCGGGAGTCGACGGCGGTGTGCGAGGCGCTCCAGCGCGGCGCCGCCTGAGCGGGCCTGATGGCGTTTTCGGGGGCGGTGTCGTCCGCTACGGAAGCCCGTCGGCGTTTCCGGCGCGGCGTCGCCCGAGGGGTCTGCCGGTGAGCCTCCGGGTACCGGCCGCTCAAGGGTTGCGGCGGTACGAATGCTCGTACCGCCGCTGGCATGCTCACCGGGTTACCAAGCGTCCTCGATATGTCGCCCATCAGGTCGGGATGCTTTGCCCGTCACCTGGTGCGGCTGGCCCGTAATCGACGGGTCGACGTCGCGTGGGTGCCCGATGTCCATGCTGGGTCCGTGGGGCCGAGTGCGTAGTGGTAGGGGATCCTCTCGGATGTCCTTTGGTCTCGCGGGCCTACGTTCTTTGTACCGCGGGCCGGGGTGAAGCGGAACCCTTGCCCGCACTTCTTTACTTTCAGTCCCGAACGGGATGAAACGGGCGCCGGTCAGACCGTGCCGCGGCGCCGGCTGGCGTACCAGACGAGTCCGGCGGTCGCCGCCGCCGCGCCTATGGCAGCCGCCGCGACCAGGGCCGGGCGGGGCGGCACGGAGAACGCCGGGAGCCGCTTCTTGAGCGGGACCGGACGGCGGAACTCCAGGACCGGCCACCCCTGTGAGAGCGCCTCGCGGCGCAGTGCGCGATCGGGGTTCACGGCGTGCGGGTGCCCGACCGTCCGGAGCATCGGCAGGTCGGTCGCCGAGTCGCTGTAGGCGTAGCAGCGGTCGAGGTCGTACCCCTCGGACGCGGCCAGTTCCCGGATGGCCTCGGCCTTGGTCGGGCCGTAGGCGTAGTACTCCACCTCCCCCGTGAAGCAGCCGTCCTCGCCCACGACCATGCGGGTGGCGACCACCCGGTCCGCGCCCAGCAATGCGCCGATCGGCTCGACCACCTCCGCGCCCGAGGTGGACACGATCACCACGTCCCGGCCGGCCGTGTGGTGCTCCTCGATGAGGGAGGCGGCCTCGTCGTAGATGATCGGGTCGATCAGGTCGTGCAGGGTCTCGGCGACGATCTCCCGCACCTGCTGGACGTTCCAGCCGCGGCACAGTGCCGAGAGGTACTCGCGCATGCGCTCCATCTGATCGTGGTCCAGGCCGCCGGCCAGGAACACGAACTGGGCGTACGCGGTGCGCAGGGCGGCCCTGCGGTTGATCAGTCCGCCTTGGTAGAAGGACTTGCTGAAGGTGAGCGTGCTCGACTTCGCAATGACCGTCTTGTCCAGGTCAAAGAAGGCCGCTGCGCGGGGCAAGGAGTGGTTTTCCACGCCCCTGAGCATAGGCGCCCACCATTCGGCGTAAGGTGGGGCGCGTGGGTTTGCCTGAGAGGGCTCTCGGGTACACCATGGAAGTCACGGATCGTTCGCGACCGTGCTAACCCGGTCCGACTCCTCCCCCCCCCGAGTCGGCCGTGGGGACGACCCCCGCTCTCCCCCCCGGCGGGGGTCGTCGCATGTCCGGACGGGTTTTCGTCCGCCTCTCCCGCCTTTACGCGGCCACGCGGCCGGCGTTGCGCCGCCGTGACCGCGCCTTCGGCATGCCCGCGATCGGTTACTCCCGGTAATCACAGGACTGCTCTATGGAAGTCGCGCACGGACCGGCGCGGCTGCTCCATGGAAGTCGCGCACGGACCGGCGCTGGGTCACCGGTATGAGTGACGAAGTTATTCACAGGGTGGGCGGTGTCCACAGTTTTCGACCAAGATCCACATCTTTTCGCGGATCCCTGCACCGTGATTCCAGTGCGCTCCTGTCGCGGCGAGTTCATGGCCGGTTCCGATTGCCGGAGCGTGTTTGGCCGATTCCTGTCGGCCGTTCATATGGAGGCCGCGCGCCGGTTCTCCACATCTTCCGGGAATCGCGTGCCCGCCGGGCCGCGCGGCCCGCCCAGCGAAGGGGGAACACCCGTGACCGGAACCGTCACCCGCATCCCGCCACCCGACCCCGGGAACCGGCCCGGACGGCCGCTCATCGTCACCGAGGACGCCGTACTCCTGGACGATCTCCTGCGCCTGTGCGCGGCGGCGGGCGCCACACCCGAGGTCCGTCCCGGTGTACCGGAAACCGGCGACGGCTGGGCGGCGGCCCCGCTGGTGCTCGTCGGCGACGACGCCGCCCGCCGGATGGGCGGGGCCGCGCGCCGGACCGGAGTGGTGCTGGTCGGCCGTGACCAGGACGACCCGGGCGTGTGGAAACGAGCCGTCGAGATCGGCGCCGACCACGTCCTGATGCTTCCCGACGGCGAGCCCTGGCTGGTCGACCGCATCGCCGACGTCGCCGAGGGCCTAGGCCGCCCGGCCCTCACCGTCGGGGTGATCGGCGGCCGGGGCGGGGCCGGGGCGTCCACGCTCGCCTGCGCGCTCGCCGTCACCTCCGCGCGTGAGGGACTGCGCACCCTCCTGGTGGACGCCGATCCGCTCGGCGGCGGACTCGACGTCCTCCTCGGCGGCGAGGGCGCCGAGGGGCTGCGCTGGCCCGCCTTCGCCGCCTCCCGCGGCCGGGTCGGCGGCGGCGCCCTGGAGGAGTCCCTGCCCGAACTGCACTCCCTGCGCGTGCTGAGCTGGGACCGCGGCGACTGCGTCGCCGTTCCCCCGCCCGCGGTGCGCGCGGTACTGGCCGCCGCCCGGCGGCGCGGCGGCACGGTCGTGGTCGACCTGCCCCGCCGCCTCGACGACGGGGTCGCCGAGGCTCTCGCCCAGCTCGACCTGGCCCTGCTCGTCGTCCCGGCCGAACTGCGGGCGGTCGCCGCCGCCGGCCGCGTCGCCTCCGTGGTCGGCATGGTCGTGCGCGATCTCAGGGTGGCGGTCCGCGGGCCGTACGCGCCGGGCCTGGACGACGACGAGGTGGCCCGGCTGCTCGGCCTGCCGCTGGCCGGCCAGGTGCCCGTCGAACCGGCGCTGCTGCGGCCGCGGGGCGGCGCGAAACCCCCGGGCGCGACCGGCCGCGGTCCGCTCGCCCGCTTCTGCGCGCACTTCCTGGAGCGCGCGCTGGTCGAGGCGGGGGGCACCCGGTGACCCTTCCCGGACTCGACCGGGCCGACGGCGGGGCCCTGCTCGACGGCGTCCGCCGCTGGCTCGCCGAGAGCGGCGCCGAACCCACTCCCGCGCGCGTGGCCCAGGCCCTGCGCGAACAGGGCCGGGTCCTCGGTGACGCCGAGGTCCTCGGCGCGGCCGAACGCCTGCGGTCCGAACTCGTCGGCACCGGCCCCCTGGAACCGCTGCTCGCCGACCCGGACGTCACCGACGTCCTGGTCTCCGCCCCGGACCGGGTGTGGGTGGACCGCGGCGGCGGCCTGGAGCTGACCGCGGTCACCTTCCCGGACGCGGCGGCCGTACGACGTCTCGCGCAGCGGCTGGCGGCCGTGGCCGGACGCCGGCTGGACGACGCCCGGCCCTGGGCGGACGCCCGGCTCCCGGACGGGACCCGGCTGCACGCGGTACTGCCTCCGGTCGCCGTCGGCTGCACCTGCCTGGCCCTGCGGGTGGTCCGGCCCCGGGCGTTCACCGTCGAGGAACTCGTCGCGGCCGGGACGGTGCCGCCCGGCGGTGACCGCGTCCTGCGGGCGCTGCTCGCGGCCCGGCTGTCCTTCCTCGTCAGCGGCGGCACCGGATGCGGCAAGACGACCTTGCTCAGCGCGTTGCTCGGACTCGTCGGACCGGGCCAGCGGATCGTGCTCGCCGAGGACTCGGCCGAACTCAGGCCGGACCACCCGCACGTCGTCCGGCTGGAGACCCGGCCCGCCAACCAGGAGGGCGCCGGCCTGGTCACCCTGGAGGACCTGGTGCGGCAGGCACTGCGGATGCGCCCGGACCGGCTGGTCGTCGGCGAGGTGCGCGGACCCGAGGTCGTCCATCTGCTCGCGGCCCTGAACACCGGCCACGAGGGCGGGTGCTGCACGGTCCACGCCAACGCCGCCGGTGACGTACCGGCCCGGCTCGAGGCGCTGGCCACCGCCGCCGGACTGGACCGGGCGGCCCTGCACAGCCAGCTGGCGGCTGCCCTGTCGGTGGTGGTGCACCTCGTGCGGGACCGGTCCGGGCGGCGCCGGATCGACGAGGTGCACGTCCTGGAGCGGGACACCGGCGGGCTGGTGCGGACGGTACCCGCGCTGCGCTGGGGCGAGCGGGCGTTCGCGCGGGAGCGGGGGTGGGAGCGGCTGCGGCGGCTGCTGGGGCCCTCGGGCGAACTCGCCGACGCGTGCGTGAGGGACGAGCCGTGAGGGAGCCCCGCGGGTTCCGAGCGGTGGGAGAGGCGGCGGAGACGACGGAGATGAAGGGGCACGGAAGTGATCGGTGAGATGTGCATGGCGGGCGCGCTGCTCTGTCTCGCCCTGCTGGTCCGGCTGCTGGGCGGCCGGCACCAGGGGATGCGGCGGGCCCGGCTGCTGTTGGCCGGTGGTGGGGCGGCCGGTGGCGGGGTGGTCGCGACCGGGCCGCCCCTCTGGGAGCAGGCCGTCACGGAGCTGCGGCGCCGGAGCGACCGGTGGGGCGCCGAGTGGGCGGCGCTCGCCGCCGGGATGCTGATCGGCCTCTTGGGCGCCTCGGTGATTCCGGTCGTCGCGGGGGCGGCCGGGGTGCCGGTGCTGCGCCGGGTGCGACTGGCCCGGCAGGAGCGGAGCGCCACGGAGCGGCGGGCCGACGCGGTGATCGTCCTGTGCGGGGCGCTCGCCGGGGAGGTGCGGTCGGGGCGGCAGCCGGGGGCGGCCCTGCTGCGGGCCGCGCGGGACTGCGACGGGCTCGGCGACGCACAGGCCGCCGTGGTGGCGGCGGCGCGGTTCGGCGGAGACGTGCCCGGCGCGCTCGCCACGGCGGCGCGGCAGCCGGGTGCCGAGGGACTGCTCGGCCTCGCCGCCTGCTGGCGGGTGGCGGTGGACCAGGGTGCCGGACTCGCCGCGGGCCTGGACCGGCTGGACGGTGCCCTGCGCGCCGAGCGGGACCAGCGGGCCGACCTGCGGGCCCAGTTGGCGGGTGCCCGGGCCACCGCCGTGCTGCTCGCCGCGCTGCCCGCCCTCGGACTGCTGCTCGGCGCGGCCATGGGCGCGGATCCCTTGCGGGTGCTGCTGCACAGCGGGGCCGGTCTCGGCTGTCTGACGGCCGGGGCGGTCTTCGAGGCGGCCGGGATGTGGTGGGCGACGCGGATCGTGCGGGGAGCGGAGGCGGTGTGAGCGGGGAAGTTGTCCACAGGCTGGGGATGGCCGGAATCGCGGTGCTGATCCTCGCCTGGGGTGTGCGACGGCTGGAGCTGGTGCGCCGACGACGTCAGGCGCGGCGCCGGGTGGCCGATCTGCTGGGGCTCGGTGTGTGCTCCGGCAGGGTGCCGTTCGTCATCCCGGGCGCGGTGCGGCGGTGGCTGCCGGCGGCGGGTGCGGCGGGTGCGGCGGGTGGCGCGTGGGTGCTGGTCGGCGGGGCCGCCGGGGCCGTGCTCGGGCTGGGGGTCGGGGTCGTGCTCTGGCGGTGGCGGGACCGTCGGGCGGCAACCGGCCGGCCGGAGACGAGCGACACCGCCGAGGCCGCGCGTCGGCTCCCGCTCGCGGCCGATCTGCTGGCCGCCTGCATCACCGCCGGTGCCGGTCCGGTGATCGCCGCCCACGCGGTGGGAGAGGCCCTCGGCGGACCCGTCGGGCAGGCCCTGGCACGCGGTGCGGCGGAGGTCCGGCTCGGCGGCGCCCCGGCGGACGCCTGGCGGAGCCTGGCTCTGCTGCCCGGCGCCGGCGCCCTGGCGCGGCTGCTGGAGCGGGCCGACGAGTCCGGGCTTCCCGCGGCCGGCCCGGTCACCCGGCTGGCGTCGGACGCGCGCGCGGAATGGGCCCGCGCGGCGACGGCCCGGGCACGCCGGGCGGCCGTGCTGGTCTCCGCACCGGTCGGCCTCTGCTTCCTGCCCGCGTTCGTCGCGATCGGGGTGCTGCCCGTGGTGATCGGACTGGCGGGCGGGGCGATGGGAGGGAGGTGACGCCGGGCACGCGCATCGGATCGACGCGGAGAACGGCTACGGAGACCAGTCCTTACGGGGACCAAGTCCTTACGAGGACCGAGAGCTTGAGGAAACCGAGACCTTACGGGGGTTCGAGATGTTCGGAAAGATCAGGGAAGCGGTGGTCCGGTGGCGCGGAGCGTGCCGTCAGGACGCCGGAATGGTGACGTCCGAGTACGCCATGGGGATCATCGCGGCCGTCGGGTTCGCGGTGCTGCTCTACAAGGTCGTCACCAGCGGGCAGGTGCAGGCGGAGCTTCAGGACATCGTGAAGAAGGCTCTCAGTGCGCGCATGTGAGCGGGGCGGGGACCGGGGGTTCGTGACCGCGGAGGCGGCCGTGGTGCTGTCCGTGCTGGTGGCGTTCACGATGGCGTTGGTCTGGGGGCTGCTCGCGGTGGCGGCGCGGATCGAGTGCGTGGACGCGGCCCGCGCGGGCGCCCGGGCCGCCGCCCGTCAGGACCCGCCCGCCGCGGTGGTCACGGTGGCCCGGGAAGCGGCGCCACGGGGAGCACGGGTGACCGTCGCCCGTGAGGGCGACCGGGTCCGGGTGACGGTGGTGGCCCGCCCGCCGATGCTGGGCGGACTGCCGCTCGAGGTCCGCGAGGAGGCGGTGGCGCTCGCCGAGGAGACCGTGGGGGCGGCGGGGGAGGCGGGACCATGAGGGGGGAAACGGCCGGCGTGCGTGCCCTGTGGGGCCGCGTGGAGCCGCCGGGCGGCCCGTGTGGCCGTACGGTCCGGGGGCAGGAGCCCGACCGGGGGTCCGGCCGGGGGCCTGGGCGGGAGTCCGACCGGGGGTCAGCCACCGTCTGGAGCCTGGGGGCCATCGCCCTGCTGTGCGCGGTGTTCGGTGCCGTGCTCGTTCTCGGGCAGGCCGTCGCCGTACGGCACCGGGCGGCCGGCGGCGCCGACCTGGCCGCGCTGGCGGCGGCGGACCACTGGGCCGAGGGCGGCACCGCGGCCTGCGCCCGGGCCGAGCGGCTCGCCGCGGTCCAGGGGGTACGGCTGGTGCGGTGCGCGATCGTCGGCGACACCGCGGAGGTGACGGCGGCGGCGGGCAGGGGGCCGTTCACTGCGGAGGTCGGTGCGAGAGCGGGTCCGGCGGCCCCGCATCAGCTTCCTCCGCCGGCTTCTCCTCCGGTGCGCCCCGCAGCAGCACCGTGAGGAGCCGTACCGCCCCCCGTTTGTGGAGAGGGTCGTTGCCGTTGCCGCACTTGGGGGACTGGATGCAGGACGGGCAGCCGGCCTCGCACTCGCAGGAGGCGATGGCCTCACGGGTGGCGGCGAGCCAGGCGCGGGCGGTGTGGAAGGCGCGCTCGGCGAAGCCCGCGCCACCGGGGTGGCCGTCGTAGACGAAGACCGTGGGGAGCAGGGTGTCGGGGTGCAGGGGGACGGACACCCCGCCGATGTCCCAGCGGTCGCAGGTCGCGAAGAGGGGCAGCATGCCGATGGAGGCGTGCTCGGCGGCGTGCAGGGAGCCGCCGAGGATCTCCGGGCTGATCCGGGCCTCGTCCAGCTGGTCCTCGGTGACCGTCCACCACACCGCGCGGGTGCGCAGCGTACGAGGAGGGAGGTCGAGTTTCGTCTCGCCCAGCACTTCGCCCGTGATCAGGCGTCTGCGCAGGTAGGAGACCACCTGGTTGGTGACCTCCACCGAGCCGTAGCAGAGCCGGCCCGAGCCCCACGGGATCTCGGTGTCCGTCTCCAGGACGGAGATCGACGTGGTGTCGCGGGCCACCGTCGAGTACGGCGGGTCGGCCCGCTCCACCAGGGCGACCGAGTCCTCCAGGTCCAGGGCGCGGACCAGGTAGGTGCGGCCCTGGTGCAGGTGGACGGCTCCCTCGTGGACCGCGGAGTGCGCGGCGCCCGCGTCGACCGTGCCGAGCAGGCGGCCCGTGCCGGCCTCGACGACCTGCACCGGTCGCCCGCCCGCGCCGCGGATGTCGGTCAGGTCGGCGGCCCGCTCCCGGCGCGTCCAGTGCCACGCCCTCGTCCGTCGGCGCAGCAGTTTCGCGGCCTCCAGCTGCGGCAGCACGTCGGCGCAGGCGGGACCGAAGAGGTCCAGGTCCTCCTCGGTCAGCGGCAGCTCCGCGGCGGCGGCGCACAGGTGCGGGGCGAGGACGTAGGGGTTGTCGGGGTCGAGGACCGTCGATTCCACCGGCTGGTCGAACAGGGCCTCGGGGTGGTGGACGAGGAAGGTGTCCAGCGGGTCGTCCCGGGCCACGAGGACGGCCAGGGCGCCCTGCCCGGAACGGCCCGCGCGGCCCGCCTGCTGCCACAGGGAGGCGCGCGTGCCCGGGTAGCCGGCGATCACCACCGCGTCCAGGCCGGAGACGTCCACGCCCAGCTCCAGGGCCGTCGTGGCGGCGAGCCCGAGGAGTTCACCGGAGTGCAGGGCGCGTTCCAGGGCGCGGCGCTCCTCGGGGAGGTAGCCGCCCCGGTAGGCGGCGACCCGCCGGACCAGGGAGCGGTCGACCTCGGCCAGCCGCTCCTGGGCGATGACCGAGATCAGCTCGGCGCCGCGCCGGGAGCGGACGAAGGCGACCGAGCGCACGCCCTGCACGGTGAGGTCGGTCAGCAGATCGGCGGTCTCGGCGGTGGCGGTGCGCCGTACGGGTGCGCCCCTCTCGCCCTGGAGTTCGGTGAGCGGGGGCTCCCAGAGGGCGAAGACCAGCTCGCCGCGCGGGGAGGCGTCGTCGGCGACCTCCACGACCGGCAGGCCGGTCAGCCGCCGGGCGGCGACCGCGGGCTCGGCGGCGGTCGCCGAGGCCAGCAGGAACACGGGGGAGGAGCCGTAGCGGGCGCACAGGCGGCGCAGCCGGCGCAGTACCTGGGCGACGTGCGAGCCGAAGACGCCCCGGTAGGTGTGGCACTCGTCGATGACGACGTACCGGAGCGACTTCAGGAAGGAGGACCAGCGCGGGTGGGACGGGAGTATCCCGCGGTGCAGCATGTCCGGGTTGGTGAGGACGTAGGTGCCGTACTGGCGGATCCACTCGCGTTCCTCGACCGGGGTGTCGCCGTCGTACACGGCCGGACGCACGGCGTTGCCGAGGGGTTGTGAAAGTTCCTTCACCGATCGGCACTGGTCCGCCGCGAGCGCTTTGGTGGGGGCCAGGTAGAGGGCGGTGGCGCCGCGGCCGTTCGGGGCGGCCGCGCCGTCCAGCAGGGCGGAGAGGACGGGCACGAGGTACGCCAGGGACTTGCCGGAGGCGGTGCCGGTGGCGACGACCACCGAGTCGCCGTCCAGGGCGTGCTCGGCGGCCAGCGCCTGGTGCGCCCACGGGTGCTCGATGCCGCACGCCTGGACGGCCGCGATCACCTCGGGCCGAATACGGTCAGGCCAGACGGCATGGCGGCCCTCGCGCGGGGGCAAGTGCTCCGTATGAGTGATGCGCGCAGCCCGGCTCGGCCCGGAGGCGAGGCGGTCCAGGACCGCGCCCGGAGACGGGTGGGACGCCGGGTTCGCCGGGGTTCGATCGGATCGGTGATTCTTGGCCATCGGCACCGAGTGTGTCACTGGCGTGACGGACAATGGGGTCAAGGCGTCGTGCACGCCTGCCGGTAAGTGATTGAATGCCATCGCGGCTGGCGAAGCGTTCGGGGCCAAGCCGAGGTGCCCCAGGGCGACCGCTCGATAGCAAGGTGCTGGAGGATCCGTGGACCTGTCCCTGTCGACCCGTACCGTCGGCGATCGTACGGTCGTCGAGGTCGGTGGCGAAATCGACGTATATACCGCGCCCAAGCTGCGCGAGCAGCTGGTCGAGCTGGTGAACGACGGGAATTTCCACCTCGTCGTGGACATGGAGGGCGTGGACTTCCTCGACTCCACCGGGCTCGGCGTTCTGGTCGGCGGCCTGAAGAGGGTTCGTGCCCACGAGGGCTCGCTGCGCCTGGTCTGCAACCAGGAGCGCATTCTCAAGATCTTCCGCATCACCGGCCTCACCAAGGTGTTCCCGATTCACACCTCGGTCGAGGAAGCGGTGGCGGCGACCGACTGATCGACCACCGACCGATTCCGGACCGGTCGCCGGCGCCGGGCCCCTGTCGGGGCCGGGCGTCGGCCGGTCCCGTCCTGGGCATGCGCACGCGGCGGCCCGGGGCACAGAACTGCACCAGGGGGGTGTGGGCGCTCGGCGGCCCAGCCCCCGACCGCACGCCCGTAGTCGCGAGGGGGATGCATGGCCACCGTCGAACTCCGCTTCAGCGCGCTGCCCGAGCACGTCCGGACCGCCCGGTTGGTGGCGGCAGCGGTGGCGCGCAGGGCCGGAGTGGACGAGGCGGTGCTCGACGAGGTGCGCCTCGCCGTCGGTGAGGCGTGCTCCCGCGCTGTCGGACTGCACCAGAACAGCGGCGTCACGGCGCCGGTGAAGGTGGCGCTGATCGAAGAGGAGAAGCAGTTCTCCATCGAGGTCGGCGACGAGGCGCCGCACGCCACGCCCGGCGGCGACACGCCCGGCGCGCAGGACGGCGAGGCGGAGGTCGAGGAGGACGAGATGGGCCTCGCGGTCATCAGCGGCCTCGTCGACGACGTGGAGGTCACCACCGGGCAGAACGGCGGACTGATCCGTATGACCTGGCCGACCGCGCCGCCGGCCGCCGCCCTCGCCTGACCCCGGAACCACCGCACAGGGGCCCTGCCTGAGCAGGGCCCCTGTCGTGTTTTATGATCCTCTCCGAATTCGTGAATGAATTCACGATCAAATACCCCGATAATTCGATCAAGCATTCATGCGCCCGTCAATGCCTTTGAGGCGTTACCTCATTCGGGTTCGCTGTTCGCGCGGGCAGGCCGATTTCGTTTACCGTCCCCTGTTTAGATCACTCATGGGTACCTACAATCCGTCCACATCTTGAGCTCAGCCCAAGCGTCAAGGAGGACGAATGGCGGGGCTTTCTACCCCCTATCAGTCGGCCCACCCCACGTCCCTCGCGGCCGCGGTTCTGACCGACGACAATCGGATCATCGTGGCCGTCATCGCGGCGGTCGCCCTGGCCGCGCTGGTGGTCGCGGGGATCCTGGTGCGGCAGGTACTCGCGGCAGGTGAGGGCACCGACAGCATGAAACGGATCGCCGAGGCGGTCCAGGAAGGAGCCAAGGCGTATCTCGCCCGGCAGCTCCGCACGCTCGGCGTATTCGCCGTCGTGGTCTTCTTCCTGCTCCTGCTGCTGCCCGCCGACGACTGGAATCAGCGGGCCGGCCGCTCGGTGTTCTTCCTGATCGGAGCGGTGTTCTCGGCGACCACCGGCTATATCGGTATGTGGCTCGCCGTGCGCAGCAACGTACGGGTCGCCGCGGCGGCCCGCGAGGCCACTCCGGCGGACGGCGAACCCGAAAAAGATCTCACCACCGTCTCGCACAACGCGATGAAGATCGCATTTCGCACGGGCGGCGTCGTCGGCATGTTCACGGTGGGGCTCGGCCTGCTGGGCGCCTCCTGTGTGGTGCTGGTCTACGCGGCCGACGCGCCGAAGGTGCTGGAGGGCTTCGGCCTCGGTGCCGCCCTGATCGCGATGTTCATGCGGGTGGGCGGCGGCATCTTCACCAAGGCCGCCGACGTCGGCGCCGACCTGGTCGGCAAGGTCGAGCAGGGCATTCCGGAGGACGATCCGCGCAATGCCGCGACCATCGCCGACAACGTGGGCGACAACGTCGGCGACTGCGCCGGCATGGCGGCCGACCTCTTCGAGTCGTACGCCGTGACCCTGGTGGCCGCGCTGATCCTCGGCAAGGCCGCCTTCGGCGACTCCGGGCTGGCCTTCCCGCTGCTGGTGCCGGCCATCGGTGTGCTCACGGCGATGATCGGCATCTTCGCGGTCGCCCCGCGCCGCGCCGACCGCAGCGGCATGACCGCGATCAACCGCGGCTTCTTCATCTCCGCGGTGATCTCGCTGGCGCTGGTCGCGGTCGCGGTCTTCGTCTACCTGCCGTCGAAGTACGCCGACCTCGACGGCGTCACCGACGCGGCGATCAAGGGGAAGGACGGTGACCCGCGCATCCTCGCGCTGGTCGCGGTGGCCATCGGCATCCTGCTCGCCGCCGTCATCCAGCAACTGACCGGCTACTTCACCGAGACCAACCGGCGCCCGGTGCGGGACATCGGCAAGACCTCCCTCACCGGTCCGGCCACCGTCGTCCTGTCCGGCATCTCGGTCGGGCTGGAGTCGGCCGTGTACACGGCCCTGCTCATCGGGCTCGGCGTGTACGGCGCGTTCCTGCTCGGCGGCACGTCGATCATGCTGGCGCTGTTCGCGGTCGCCCTGGCCGGCACCGGCCTGCTCACCACGGTCGGCGTGATCGTCGCCATGGACACCTTCGGGCCGGTCTCGGACAACGCGCAGGGCATCGCCGAGATGTCCGGCGACGTCGAAGGCGCGGGCGCGCAGGTGCTCACCAACCTGGACGCGGTCGGCAACACGACCAAGGCCATCACCAAGGGCATCGCCATCGCCACCGCCGTCCTCGCCGCGTCGGCGCTGTTCGGGTCGTACCGCGACGCGATCACCACCAACGTGCAGGACGTCGGCACGAAGCTGACCGGGCCGGGCTCACCGCTCAGCCTGTCCCTGGACATCTCGCAGCCGAACAACCTCGTCGGCCTCGTCGCGGGCGCCGCGGTCGTCTTCCTCTTCTCCGGACTGGCCATCAACGCCGTGTCGCGCTCGGCCGGCTCCGTGGTCTTCGAGGTGCGGCGGCAGTTCCGCGAGAAGCCGGGGATCATGGACTTCACCGAGAAGCCCGAGTACGGCAAGGTCGTCGACATCTGTACCAAGGACGCCCTGCGGGAGCTGGCCACGCCCGGTCTGCTCGCCGTCATGGCGCCGATCTTCATCGGGTTCACGCTCGGCGTCGGCGCGCTCGGCTCCTACCTGGCCGGTGCCATCGGGGCGGGCACGCTGATGGCGGTGTTCCTGGCCAACTCCGGCGGCGCCTGGGACAACGCCAAGAAGCTGGTGGAGGACGGCCACCACGGCGGCAAGGGCAGCGAGGCCCATGCGGCCACGGTCATCGGGGACACGGTCGGCGACCCCTTCAAGGACACCGCCGGACCCGCGATCAACCCGCTGCTGAAGGTCATGAACCTGGTCTCGCTGCTGATCGCACCCGCGGTGATCAGGTTCTCCTACGGCGACGACAAGAACCTCGGCGTGCGGATCGGGGTCGCGGTCCTGGCGCTGTTGGTGATCGTCGTCGCCGTGTACGTCTCCAAGCGGCGCGGCATCGCCGTCGGGGACGACGAGGAGAGTGCCGAGCGGGTCTCCAAGTCACCCGACGCGGCCGTCGTCTCCTAGACCGGTCCGGTCGGCCCTGGTCAACGGGCGGGCGGGTGGCGCGTGCCGACGCGCCGCCCGCCCGCCCGGCGTGTGTGCGGTCGCCCACGTCGTGAGCCTTCTCTCCCCTGGTGCAAAAAGTCACAAAAGCTGACTGATCGCTTGCCGGGCGCGGGGAGGGGGGCCGTCCGCCGTGTAGATTCCGGGGGCCGAGAGCCATGGAAGGGACCGATCCGGTGAACAAGAAGCTCGCGGCCGCACTGTCCGGCGGTGCGGTACTGGTGGTGGCGGTGTCCGGGTGTACCAGCGGCGGCGGTGACGAGGGTCCCGACCCCAAGCTGGTGTCCTGGGCCAAGACGGTGTGCGACGCCGTGCCCGCGCAGAGCGCGAAGATCAAGTCGGCCAACGCGTCGATCGCCGCCATCGCACGGGACAGCAACCTTCCGCCCCAGAGCGCCCAGAAGACGTACGTGTCGGCGTTCCAGGACCTGGCCGACGGCTACAAGGCGCTCGCGGACGCGCTCGACACCGCCGGGGCGCCCCCCGGGGTCGAGAGCGGTGCCAAGCTCCAGCAGGACGCCGCCAAGAACCTCGCCGGCCTCTCCACGTCGTACGCCGAGCTGAAGAAGCAGGTCGACGGACTCGACACCAAGAACCAGGGCAAGTTCGCCAAGGGCCTCAAGGAGGTCGCCCTCCAGACCAAGGAGGTCGGCAAGCAGGGCGACAACGGCACCCAGGCGCTGAAGCGGCTGGAGCAGGGCGAGGTCAAGCAGGCGATGGCCAAGCAGCCCAGCTGCAAGGTCGCCGCGTCCGCCACGGCACAGCCGACGGCGTCGGCGACGGCGGGCTGACGTCGGCGGGCTGACGTCGGCGGACGGGCCGCGCGGAGTCGGCCCCGGGCAGCCGCCCCGGGCCACAATGGGGGCGTGACTGACTCCGGACTCGCCCCCCTGCCCGCTTCCGACCGGCCCGACATCGCCGCGCGCCTGAGGGACGCGCTGCTGGCCGCCTCCTTCACCGCCGACGGGCTGCTCGACCTGCTCGGCGCCCCCGCCTACGCGGCGCTGGCCCGCAGCGAGACGGTGCCCGCACTGCGGGCGACCCGCGGCGACACCCCGCTGGAGACGCTCGTACGGCTGTTCCTGCTCCAGCAGCCGGTGCCGCACGCGCGCGTGGCGGCGATCCTGCCGGCCGCGGAGGCGCTGGAGGCCGGCTGGCTCACGCGGGTGGGCGGCGACGAGGTGGCCGCGACCGTGGACGTGCGGCCGTACGGCGGCCCCGGCGGCGAGGACTGGTTCATCGTCTCCGACCTCGGCTGCGCGGTCGGCGGTGCCGGCGGCATCGGCCAGCGCGACGAGGGCGTCGTCCTCGGTGTCGGCGGCGCCTCCACGACCCTGGCCGGCATCACCGTCCGCACGCCCGTCGCCGCCGCCCTCGACCTCGGCACCGGCTCCGGCATCCAGGCGCTGCACGCCGCCCAGCACGCCACGCGCGTGACGGCGACCGATCTCAACCCGCGCGCGCTGCACACGACGGCGCTCACGCTCGCCCTCTCCGGCGCGCCGGCCGCGGAACTGCGCGAGGGGTCGCTGTTCGAGCCGGTCCGGGACGACGAGGCGTTCGACCTGATCGTGTCCAACCCGCCCTTCGTGATCTCCCCCGGTGCCCGGCTGACGTACCGGGACGGTGGCATGGGCGGGGACGATCTGTGCCGCTCGCTCGTTCAGCAGGCGGGGGAACGGCTGACCGAGGGCGGCTTCGCGCAGTTCCTCGCGAACTGGCAGCACGTGGCGGGGGAGGACTGGCAGGACAGGCTCAGGTCATGGGTGCCGCGCGGGTGCGACGCCTGGATCGTGCAGCGCGAGGTGCAGGACGTCACGCAGTACGCCGAGCTGTGGCTGCGGGACGCCGGCGACCACCGCGGTGACCCGGCGGATTACCAGGCGCGGTACGACGCCTGGCTCGACGAGTTCGAGGCGCGCAAGGTGAAGGCGGTCGGCTTCGGCTGGATCACCCTGCGCAGGACCGGATCCGCCGAACCCGTCGTCACCGTGGAGGAGTGGCCGCACCCGGTCGAGCAGCCGCTCGGCGAGACGATCCGGGCGCACTTCGACCGGCTCGACTATCTCCGGGACCATGACGACGCGGCGCTGCTGGACAGCCGCTTCAAGCTCACCTCCGAGGTGGTCCAGGAGCAGGTCGGGCTGCCCGGTGCCGAGGACCCGGAGCACGTGGTGCTGCGTCAGCACCGCGGGATGCGCCGGGCGACCAAGGTGGACACGGTGGGCGCCGGGTTCGCGGGCGTGTGCGACGGCACGCTGAGCGCGGGCCGCATCCTGGACGCCATCGCGCAGCTCGTCGGCGAGGACCCGGTCCTGCTCCGCGACCGCACCCCGGCGCAGATCCGGCTCCTGGTGGAGCAGGGCTTCCTGGAGCCGGTGGGCTGAGCGGGCGCGGCGAATCCCGCGGCGGCGGAGTGGCCCGGCGGGGTGGCCCGGCGGGTGCCGGTTCCGGTGCCGGGCCGTGGGGCCACGTGACCGTGGGGCCGGGGGCGTTGCGCTGCGGCGCGGACGCCGTACGCCGGGGCGCCCGCGCGCCCTGGCCACGGTCCGCGCGCACCTTGGACACGGTCCGCGCACCTTTGGACACCGCCCGCGCGCCGTGGCGTACGTGCCGCTCGCCACGGCGTACGGTCCGCCCGCCCTGGTCACGGCCTGTGCGCCCTGGTCACGGTCGCCCGCCCTGGACACGGTCCGGACGCCGGACGACCGGGCCGTGAGCGCCGTCGTGCCCCGGGGGTGCGGGTCCGGAGCGTCCGCCGCCGGGACGGGTGTGACACGTTTCCGGAAAACGGCCGGAAAAATATGGCCGACGCGACCGGAACCCGTTTGATCGCATGTACGTTCGAATTCGTGTCGGTCCTCCGTTCACCCCGGTGTCGCCCGTCCGTCGCCCGCGCGTGCCACCCTCCCGGCGCCGGGCGGTGCCGGCGCAGGGGAAGAGGTGGGCGGACGATGGAGAGTGCACCGGCGATCTTCGCGGGAGCGGTGTTCGCCCTGTTCGGGGCCGGTCTGCTGGTGTGGACCGGGACACGCCTCAGGCGCCGGGAACCGGTGGCCCTCGGTGTGAGCCGGGTCGCATCGAGCGCCTTCGCGGGGGTGGCCGGGACGGTCGCGCTGGCCTTGGCCGGGTACTGCCTGACCCGGCTCTGAGCCCGGTGGACGCCGTGTCCGGTGGGTAAGGGGAGCGTCACGCTCCGGACAGGGATGCCGGGGTGACCGGGCGGTCCGGGCGGCAGGAATGGCGGTAGTCGGGTTACCGTTCGAGTGGCCGTTGTGGGCTTTTCCCGTTTGACACGGGGGCGGGATGTAGCGTCACACTCCGCAGCGTCACACGAGCCAGCAGTACGCCGCGACCCCGGGACCAAGGCCTGGGGAGGCCCCAGCGTCGACCGGAGAGAAGAGCGAAGTTGTCCCCGACCAGCGAGACCGCACAGGGCGGTCGCCGACTCGTCATCGTCGAGTCGCCTGCCAAGGCGAAGACGATCAAGGGCTACCTCGGCCCCGGCTACACCGTCGAGGCGAGTGTCGGGCACATCCGTGACCTTCCCAACGGCGCCGCAGAGGTGCCGGAGAAGTACACCGGCGAGGTCCGCCGCCTCGGTGTGGATGTCGACCATGACTTCCAGCCCATCTATGTGGTCAACGCCGACAAGAAGGCGCAGGTCAAGAAGCTCAAGGACCTGCTGAAGGACTCCGACGAGCTGTTCCTCGCCACTGACGAGGACCGGGAGGGCGAGGCGATCGCCTGGCACCTCCAGGAGGTCCTGAAGCCGAAGATCCCGGTCAAGCGCATGGTGTTCCACGAGATCACCAAGGACGCCATCCGCGAGGCCGTCGCCAACCCCCGCCAGCTCAACCAGAAGCTGGTCGACGCCCAGGAGACCCGCCGCATCCTCGACCGCCTCTACGGCTACGAGGTCTCCCCGGTGCTCTGGAAGAAGGTCATGCCCCGGCTGTCGGCCGGCCGTGTGCAGTCCGTCGCCACCCGGCTCGTCGTGGAGCGGGAACGCGAGCGCATCGCCTTCCGTTCCGCCGAGTACTGGGACCTGACGGGCACCTTCGCGACCGGCCACGCCGGGGACCCGTCGGACCCGTCGGCGCTGGTCGCCCGCCTCCAGAACGTCGACGGCAGGCGGGTCGCCCAGGGCCGCGACTTCGACTCCCTGGGACGGCTCAAGAGCCAGAACACCCTCCACCTCGACGAGGCGACCGCCCGCGCCCTCGCCGCCGCCCTGGAGAACACCCGCTTCTCCGTGCGGTCGGTCGAGTCCAAGCCGTACCGCCGCTCGCCGTACGCCCCGTTCCGTACGACGACGCTCCAGCAGGAGGCCAGCCGCAAGCTGGGCTTCGGGGCGAAGGCGACCATGCAGGTCGCGCAGAAGCTGTACGAGAACGGCTACATCACGTACATGCGTACGGACTCCACGACGCTGAGCGACACCGCGATCACCGCGGCCCGCGCCCAGGTCACGCAGTTGTACGGCGCCGACTACCTGCCGCCGCAGCCGCGTACCTACGCCGCCAAGGTCAAGAACGCGCAGGAGGCGCACGAGGCGATCCGTCCCTCGGGTGATCGTTTCCGCACGCCGGCGGAGACCGGCCTGAGCGGTGACCAGTTCAAGCTCTACGAGCTGATCTGGAAGCGGACCGTCGCCTCCCAGATGAAGGACGCGACCGGGAACAGCGTCACGGTGAGGATCGGCGGTACGGCCGCCGACGGCCGCGACGTCGAGTTCAGCGCCTCCGGCAAGACGATCACCTTCCACGGCTTCCTGAAGGCCTACGTCGAGGGTGCCGACGACCCGAACGCCGAGCTGGACGACCGCGAGCGCCGGCTGCCGCAGGTCGCCGAGGGCGACGCGCTGTCGGCCGAGGAGATCACGGTCGACGGCCACGCCACCAAGGCCCCGGCCCGCTACACCGAGGCCTCGCTGGTCAAGGAGCTGGAGGAGCGCGAGATCGGCCGCCCGTCGACCTACGCGTCGATCATCGGCACGATCCTCGACCGCGGCTACGTGTTCAAGAAGGGCACGGCACTCGTCCCGTCCTTCCTCTCCTTCGCCGTGGTGAACCTCCTGGAGAAGCACTTCGGGCGGCTCGTCGACTACGACTTCACCGCCAAGATGGAGGACGACCTCGACCGCATCGCGGCCGGTGAGGCGCAGGCCGTGCCGTGGCTGAAGCGGTTCTACTTCGGCGAGGGCCAGGACGGCGTCGGCAGCGCGGCGGAGGCCGGCAACGGCGACGGGGACCACCTCGGCGGCCTCAAGGAGCTGGTGACCGACCTGGGCGCGATCGACGCGCGCGAGGTGTCGTCGTTCCCGGTGGGCAACGAGATCGTGCTCCGCGTCGGCCGCTACGGCCCGTACATCGAGCGCGGCGAGAAGGACACCGAGCAGCACCAGCGCGCCGACATCCCGACCGACCTGGCGCCGGACGAGCTGACCGTCGAGCTGGCCGAGGAACTGCTGGCCAAGCCCAGCGGGGACTTCGAGCTGGGCGACGACCCGGAGACGGGTCACCAGATCGTCGCCAAGGCCGGCCGCTACGGCCCGTACGTCACGGAGATCCTGCCCGAGGGCGCCCCGAAGACCGGCAAGAACGCGGTCAAGCCGCGGACGGCCTCGCTCTTCAAGTCCATGTCGCTCGACACGGTGACCCTCGACGACGCCCTGAAGCTGATGTCGCTGCCGCGTGTCGTCGGCACCGACGCCGAGGGCGTGGAGATCACCGCGCAGAACGGCCGTTACGGCCCGTACCTGAAGAAGGGCACGGACTCGCGCTCGCTCCAGTCCGAGGAACAGCTCTTCACGATCACCCTCGAAGAGGCGCTCGCGATCTACGCCCAGCCGAAGCAGCGTGGCCGGGCCGCCGCCAAGCCGCCGCTGAAGGAGCTGGGCGACGACCCGGTCTCCGGCAAGCCGGTCGTGGTCAAGGACGGCCGCTTCGGCCCGTACGTCACCGACGGCGAGACGAACGCGACCCTCCGCTCCGGTGACAGCGTCGAGACGATCACCCCTGAGCGTGGTTTCGAGCTGCTCGCCGAGAAGCGCGCCAAGAGTCCGGCGAAGAAGACCGCGAAGAAGGCGGTGGCCAAGAAGACCGCCCCGGCGAAGAAGACCGCCGCCAAGAAGACGGTCGCCAAGAAGACGACGACCGCCGCGAAGAAGACGACGACCGCGAAGAAGGCCACCGCGAAGAAGGCGGCGGCGGCCAAGACGGCGGCCTCCGGCACGGAGGACTGACCCCGCGCGGGCACCGCCCCACCGGTTCGCGCAACGAACGCCCCGGCACCCTTTTCCGGTGCCGGGGCGGTCGTACGTCCGGACACGTGAGGTGTGCTGTCAGTCGCTACGGATAGGCTGAACGCATGACGCGAGCCGAGCAGCCACCGGCCCCCACCACCGCTGAGGACGATGCCCTGGTCGCGGACTCCCGCGAGCGCGCCGTCCGTTCATTGCTGCGGCGACCGCAGTTGAGGCGCTTGTGGAGCGCGCAGCTGGTGAGCGGTGTCGGCGACACCCTGTCCCTCCTCGTCCTCGTCCTCCTGGTCCTCCAGGCGGCGATCGCCGAGGGAGCCTTCGGCGGCGGCTACCGAGGCGTGGCGTTCGCAGTGGCGACGGTCTTCGGCGCCCGCGTCCTCGCCACGCTGCTCTTCGGTGCCGTCCTCCTCGGCCCGCTCACCTCGCTCACCGCGCAGGAGGGCCCGCTCGACCGCCGCTGGACCATGGTCGGCGCCGACGGCGTGCGCGCCGCGCTGCTGATCGTCGCGCCCCTGTGGATCGACTGGATCCCGGACAACGCGCTCGCCGTCCTGCTGGTCACTGCCTTCGTCACCGGCGTCGCCGAGCGGCTGTGGACGGTGTGCCGGGAGGGCGCCGCGCCCGCCCTGCTGCCGGCCCCGCCCCCGGAGGGCGCGACCGTACGGCCGCTGCCGGACCACCTGGACGCCCTGCGCCGGCTCGCGCTGCGCACCGGCTTCCTCGCGGTGCCGCTGGCCGCCGCCGTCCTGGTCCTCGCCGCGCTGCTGAACAACCTGCTGGGCACCGGAGTGGCCTGGTTCGACCAGCACCAGGCGGCCCTCGGGTCGTACGTGGCGGCGGGCCTGTTCGCCGCCTCCCTGTCCGTGCTGACGTACCTGGAGCTGCCCGGCACCCGCACCCCGCGCCCGCGGTCCCCGCTGGAGGGCCTGCGCCGCCCGCGCACCGGCACCGGCGTCGACAAGGGCCGCACGGGCGCCGTCCCGCTGCTGGTCCCGGCCTGCGCCGCGGTCGCCGGGGCCATCGCCGCGGCCGTCTCGGTGTGCGTGCTGCACGCCAAGGACCTCGGCGGCGGCCCGGTGCTGTACGGCCTGCTGGTGCTGGGCCTGACCGGCGGTGTCGCCCTCGGCATCCGCACCGCCCCCGCGCTGCTGCCCTCGCTCTCCCGCCGCCGCCTGCTGGCCCTGGCCATCGCCGTCACCGGCATCGCGCTGCTGGCCGCCGGACTGGTCCCGGACGTCACCACGGTCCTGCTGATCGTCACGCTGGCCGGCGCCGCCGCGGGCGTGGCCGCGAACACCGGGCACACCCTGCTCGACCAGGAGACCGAGGACTACCGCCGGGCGCGCACCACCGAGCACCTGCACGCCGTGGTCCGCGTCTTCACAGCGCTCGGCGTCCTGATCGCGCCCCTGGTCGCGGCGCTGATCGGCCCGCACCGGCTGGAGAACGGCAAGTTCGTCTTCGCGCACGGCGGCGCGGCGTTCACGCTGATGCTGGTCGGCGCGCTGCTGCTGCCGGTGGCCGCGCTGGTGCTCGCCAAGGTCGACGACCGGTCCGGGGTGCCGCTGCGTCAGGACATCAGGGACGCGCTGCTCGGCGGCGACGACCCGGTCACGGTTCCGGCGGCCAACGGCTTCTTCATCGCCCTGGAGGGCGGCGACGGCGCCGGCAAGTCCACCCAGGCCGAGTCCCTCGCGGAGTGGATCCGCGCCAAGGGCCACGAGGTCGTGCTCACCCGCGAGCCCGGCGCCACGCCGGTGGGCAAGCGGCTGCGCTCCATCCTGCTGGACGTGTCCTCGGCCGGCCTGTCGCACCGCGCCGAGGCGCTGCTGTACGCCGCCGACCGCGCCGAGCACGTCGACACGGTCGTACGGCCCGCCCTGGAGCGCGGCGCGGTGGTCATCTCCGATCGCTACATCGACTCCTCGGTCGCCTACCAGGGCGCAGGCCGCGACCTGTCGCCGACCGAGATCGCCCGCATCAACCGCTGGGCCACCAACGGGCTGGTCCCGCACCTCACCGTCCTGCTGGACGTCTCCCCGGAGACCGCCCGCGAGCGGTTCACCGAGGCGCCGGACCGGCTGGAGTCGGAGCCGGCGGAGTTCCACGCGCGCGTGCGGGCCGGTTTCCTCACGCTGGCCGCGTCCGACCCCGGCCGCTACCTGGTGGTGGACGCCGGGCAGGAACCCGAGGCCGTCACCACCGTGATCCGCCACCGGCTGGACACCGTGCTGCCGCTGTCCGAGGCCGAGGTGAAGGCCCAGGAGGAGGCGCGCAGGAAGGCCGAGGAGGAGGCCCGCCGCAGGGCCGAGGAAGAGGCCGCCCGCAAGGCCGAGGAGGAGCGCCTGGCGCGCGAGCGCGAGGAGCAGCTCGCCAAGCTGCGCGCCGAGGAGGAGGAGCGCAAGCGGCGCGAGCTGGAGGAGGCGCAGCGGCGCGAGGCCGAACGGCAGGCGGAGGAGGCCCGGCGGCGTGCCGAGGAGGCCGCCCGCCGTGCGGAGGAGGAGCGGCTGCGGCTGCTCGCCGAGGAGAAGGCCCGCGCCGAGGAGGAGGCCCGCCGCAAGGCCGAGGAGGAGCGGCGCCGCCGGGAGGCCGAGGAGGAGGCCCGGCAACGCGCGGAGGAGGAGGCCCGGCAGGCCCGGCTGCGCGCCGAGGAGGAGGCCCGCCGCCTGGAGGCGCAGCGCAAGGCCGAGGAGGCGCTGCTGCGTGCCGAGGAGGCCCGCCGGCAGGCCGCCGCAGCCGCCGCGGCGGCCGACGCGGCGGCCCGCGGGCCGGTCCCGTCCCTGCCGACGGCACCGGATACCGCCCCGGATGCGGCCACGGTCGCCACGCCCGTGGTGAAACCGGACGCAACGGCACCGGGTGAGGACGCGCGGGGCACGGACACGCGTGGCATGGACGACACGGCGGTGCTGCGGCCGGTGCGTGAGGACCGCCGGGACGCTTACCAGGACTCCGAGGCGACCACCGAACTGCCGCAGCCGCCGATGCCCGCCGGAGCGGCGGACGACACGGCCGTGCTGCCGGCGGTGCCGGGCGCGGCCGACGACACGGCCGTGCTCCCGCCGGTCGTCCCGGGCGCGGGCGACGAGACCGCGGTGCTGCCGCCCGTACGCGGGGGCGATCCGGCGGACCGGGTGCCGTCCGGCTTCTTCCGGGACGAGCGGCCCGCCGCCGGCCCCGACGGCTCCGAGGCCCGCACGCGCGAGATGCCCCGGATCGACGCGGACGGCACCCCCCGCCGCCCGCGCTCCGACTGGGCCGAGGAGACCCCGCTGGACGACCTGCCGTCGCTCGCCGACGAGCTGCTGGGCTCGTACGACGAGCGGGAGTACGGCGACCGGGGTGACGACGAGGAGCAGCGGGGCCGCACGGGTCGCGGCCGGGGCCGGCGCGGCTGACCGGCGCCCGCCGTCGCGGACGGCGTTCGGCGACGGGGGCGTTTCCGGGCACGGCCGTCGCCGTCGCCCGGGGGCGCCCCCGTCGCCGGTGCGGGCCCGGTACCGGTGGGGGCTCCTCGCCGGCGGGGCCCTTGTCACCGGCGGGGCTTCCTCGCCGGTGGGGTCCGTTGTCGGTCGCCGCCCGCACAATGGAGGGCGTACGCGGAGTGTGACGGAAGGACGGCCTGGCCCATGACCGTGTGGGACGACCTCGTCGGGCAGGAGAAGGTGAGCGCGGTGCTCGACGCCGCCGCGCGGGACGCCGACGCCCTCGTCACGGCCGCCGCGACGGACCAGCCGCCGCCCGAGGCGTCCAAGATGACCCACGCCTGGCTGTTCACGGGCCCGCCCGGCGCGGGCCGGAACCAGGCGGCGCGGGCCTTCGCGGCGGCCCTCCAGTGCGTCAGCCCGGACCGCGCGCTCGGCGGCGCCCCCGGCTGCGGCTTCTGCGACGCCTGCCACACCGCGCTGCTCGGCACCCACGCGGACGTCACGACGGTCGCCGCCGTCGGCTCCGAGATCCTGGTCAGGGACATGCGGGACACGGTCCGCAAGTCGTTCACGTCACCGGCCAACGGCCGCTGGCAGATCATCCTGGTCGAGGACGCCGAGCGGCTGAACGAGAAGTCGGCCAACGCCGTCCTCAAGGCCGTCGAGGAGCCCGCCCCCCGCACGGTCTGGCTGCTGTGCGCCCCCTCCATCGAGGACGTCCTGCCCACCATCCGCTCCCGCTGCCGCCACCTGAACCTGCGCACGCCGTCCGTGGACGCGGTCGCCGACATGCTCGTACGGCGCGACGGCATCGAGCCGGCGGTCGCCGCGTCCGTCGCCCGCGCCACCCAGGGCCATGTCGACCGGGCCCGCAGGCTGGCCACCGACCCGGCGGCCCGCGAGCGCCGTGCCTCCGTGCTGAAGCTGCCGCTGCGGCTGGACGAGGTCGGTGCCTGCCTGAAGGCCGCCCAGGAACTGGTCGACGCCGCCGCCGAGGACGCCAAACAGCTCGCCGAGGAGATGGACGGCAAGGAGACCGAGGAGCTGAAGGCGGCACTCGGCGCGGCCCAGGGCGGCCGGATGCCGCGCGGCACGGCGGGGGTGATGAAGGACCTGGAGGACATGCAGAAGCGCCGCAGGACCCGTACGCAGCGCGACAGCCTGGACGTCGCCCTCGGCGACCTCACCGCCTTCTACCGCGATGTCCTCGCCCTCCAGCTCGGCACCCGCGTGGCGCTCGCCAACGCCGACGCCGAGGACGCCTTGGAGCGGCTGGCCCGGGGCAGCACGCCCGAGTCCACACTCCGCCGCATCGAGGCGGTCTCCGCGTGCCGCGAGGCCCTGGACCGCAACGTGGCGCCGCTGCTGGCGGTGGAGGCGATGACGATGGCACTGCGGGCGGGATAGACCCCGGGCGCCGCGAGCCCGGGGGACGGCGGCCGGGGCCCGCGGGGCCCCGGGGTGAGACGGTGCGGGTGGCGGAGCCACCGAGCCCAGGGGGCCGGAACCCGCCGTGTCCCCCGTAGGAGGCACGATGTCCACAGACCGCACCCGATCCGTGGCACAGCGTTACGCTCGTGCGATGTGCACCAGGCCAGCTCCCCGCTCCCGCCGGACCCCGGGCAGCCGTACCCGGACGACGGCCCGCCTCACGGCCACCCTCCTCACCACCGCGGCCCTGCTCGTGTCCGCCTGCTCCGCCGGGAACCCGACCACGTCGGCCGGCGGGACGGTGGAGGCGGCGCTCGCCGCGCTGCCGCGCTCGACACCGTCGACGCTCACGCCGTACTACGGCCAACGGCTGCGCTGGCGCGACTGCGGTGTCCCCGGATTCGAGTGCGCGACCATGAAGGCCCCGCTGGACTACGCCGACCCCGGCGCGGGCTCCGTCCGGCTCGCGGTGGCCCGCAAGAAGGCCACCGGCACGGCCAGGCCGATCGGCTCGCTGCTGGTCAATCCGGGCGGCCCGGGCGGTTCGGCGGTCGACTACCTCCAGCGGTACGCCGGCATCGGCTACCCCGCGGCGGTCCGCGCCCGCTACGACATGGTGGCGATGGACCCGCGGGGCGTCGCCCGCAGCGAGCCCGTCCAGTGCCTCGACGGGCGCCAGATGGACGCGTACACGCAGACCGACCAGACACCCGACGACCAGCGGGAACAGGACGCCCTCGTGGCGGCGGACCGGAAGTTCGCGGAGAGCTGCGGGGCCCATTCGGCGCGGCTGCTGCGGCACGTCTCCACCCTGGAGGCGGCCCGGGACATGGACATCCTCCGGGCGGTGCTCGGGGACCGGAGACTGAACTACGTCGGGGCGTCGTACGGCACGCTCCTCGGGGCGACGTACGCCGGTCTGTACCCCGGGCGGGTCGGCCGGATGGTGCTGGACGGCGCGATGGACCCGTCCCTGGACGCCCGCAGGCTCAACCTGGACCAGACGGCGGGCTTCGAGACGGCGTTCCAGGCGTTCGCGAAGGACTGCGTACGGCACGACGACTGCCCGCTCGGCACGAAGGGCACGACACCGGCGCGGGTCGGCGACCACCTGAAGGCGTTCTTCCGAGCGCTGGACGCCCACCCCATCCCGGCGGGCGGCGCGGGCAGCCGCAAGCTCGGGGAGGCGCCGGCCACCACCGGGGTGATCGCGGCGATGTACGACGAGGCGTCCTGGGGACAGCTGCGCGCGGCGCTGACCTCGGCGATGAAGGAGCACGACGGCACCGGTCTGCTGGCCCTCTCCGACAGCTACTACGAGCGCGACCCGAACGGCCGCTACAGCAATCTGATGATGGCCAACGCCGCCGTGAACTGTCTGGACCTGCCGCCCGCCTTCACCGGCCCCGACCAGGTGCGGAAGGCACTGCCCGCGTTCGAGAAGGCGTCCCCGGTCTTCGGGGCGGGCATGGCCTGGACCTCGCTGAACTGCGCGTACTGGCCGGTGCGGGCCACGGGTGAGCCGCACCGCGTCAAGGCCGAGGGGGCGGCGCCGATCGTGGTGGTCGGCACGGTCCGCGACCCGGCGACGCCGTACCGCTGGGCGAAGTCCCTGGCCGGCCAGCTCGGCTCGGCCCACCTGCTGACGTACGACGGCGACGGCCATACGGCGTACGGCCGGGGCAGCTCCTGCATCGACACGGCGATCGACACCTACCTCCTCCGGGGCACCCCGCCGACCACGGGAGAGCGCTGCTCATAACCCCTGCCACCCGCCCCGGAGCCACCCGCCCCGGGGCGGGTACGAAGCACCCCCGGAAACTGTGTAGACTTACCGACGTTGCCGATCGCACCATGGTGCGGGCAGCGCGCCGCTTTAGCTCAGATGGCCAGAGCAACGCACTCGTAATGCGTAGGTCTCGGGTTCGAATCCCGAAAGCGGCTCCACTGCGAAGACCAGCCAGGAACGCTCCTGGCTGGTCTTTCGTCGTTCAGCGCACCCGACGGCGACACCGTGCGCGGGCCGCGCGGGTGGCGGCGGTCTCGGTTCTGGTCGCGGTCGCGGGTTCCGGGGGCGGGGGAGGGGCGCGCGGCCGTGCGAGGGAACGGGACGGGGCCCCGGTCGTTCACCTCCGCCGGCCGGGGCCCTTGTCGTCCCCGGATCCAGCCTGCGGCGACACTCCCCCGAGTTACGCGACATACGCGCGCGCCGTCGAACCGGATCCGATGCATTGATCACATCAGGATTCGCCAACGGATCGCTAACATGTGGCCAACGGTCCTTCGGCGGACCGCCGGTCGGCTGGCCGGAAGTCGACCCCCGGGAGCGGGAACGGTCCCTCGGGCGGGCGCGCGTCCCGGTGCCCGGCCGACGAGCGGGAGGTGGCGGGAAACCGCTGCGGACAGGGCGGGATTCCGCCAGACGACGGCGGGTACACCCCGCCGCGGAGCACGGTCGGACCCGACCGCGCGGAAAGGCTGTGGAACGGCGTGATGCGGCGGTGCGAGCTGCGCTTCGGACTGCTGGGACCGCCGGTCCTCTACGACCGGCCGCCGCGCGGGACCTCCGACGGCGCCCCTTCCGGGACCTCCGACGGCTCCGGCACCTCCCCGCCCGGTGCGCCCGACGCCGTCTTCCCAGGGGACTCCGCCCCTCTCGCCCCGGGAACCCCCGGCGCACACGCTCCCGGGCGTACGGCCGGGAAGACCGGCGCCCCCGGTTCCGGCGCCGACGACGTCCCGGACAGCCCCGTTCGGACCATCGGCAGTCCCAAGGTGCGTGTCCTGCTCGCCGCGCTGCTGCTGGAGCCCGGCCGGGTGGTGTCGGTCGAGTCGCTGAAGGACGCGCTGTGGGGCGGCGCGCCCCCCGTCTCCGCGCGGGCCTCCCTGCACAACCACGTCACCCGGCTGCGCCGGCTCCTGGACGACCCCGAGCGGCTGCGGGCCGTACCCCCGGGCTACGTACTGCGCGTCGACCACGGCGAGCTGGACGTACACGTCTTCGACACCCGGGTCGCCGAGGCGCGGGGCGCGCATGCCCGGCGCGACTGGTTCGGCGTCGTGCACGCCTGCGCCGCCGCGCTCGCGCTGTGGCGTGGTACGCCGCTCAGCGGGCTGCCCACCGACATCGGCGGATACGCCCTCGTCCAGCGCCTGGAACAGGCCCGGCTGCTCCTGCTGGAGTGGCGTTACGACGCCGAACTCGCTCTCGGCGGTGTCCGCCTGGCCGCTCTCGTCCCCGAGCTGGCGGCGCTGATCGCCGAGTATCCGCTGCGGGAGGCGTACCACCGTCAGCTGATGCTCGCCCTGCACCGCACCGGCCGCCAGGCCGAGGCCCTCGCCGTCCACCGGGATCTGCGGGCCCGTCTGGTGGAGGAGCTCGGCATCGAACCCGGGCCGGCGGTCCGCGAGGCGCACGTCGAGGTGTTGCGCGGCAGCGGCGACGGGCGGCCCCGGACCGGGGCACCCGGCGCTGCGCAGCCCGCCGACGGCGATGGACGGCCCTGGTGGGCGGGGGAGGAGGCCGCAGGGGGAGACGGGGACGCCGCGCCCGACGCGCCCTCGGCGCCGACCGGTACTTCCGTTGCCTCCCCCGCGAGCAGCCACGCCTCCCCCGCGACCCCGTGGATCTTCCCCACGGCGTCCACGGTGTCCACGGCGTCCGTGCCCTCCGCGTCCCCCGCCGCCCCCGGGGTCTCCGCCGAGGCTCCCCTGCCCGGCGCCGTGCCCACCGTGTCCACCGGGCATCCGGCGCCGGGCCCCGTGTCCCCGCGGGACACGCCGGACGCCGCCGCCCCGGCCGCGCGGCCGACTCCGCGTCCGGCGCAGCTGCCGCCGCCGCCGGCCCACTTCACCGGCCGGACGGACGTCCGCCGCGACCTGCGCGACGCGCTGACCGGGCCGCACGCCCCGGCCCCCGCCGTCGCGGTGATCAGCGGGATGGCCGGGGTGGGCAAGAGCGCCCTGGCCCTGCACGTGGCCCATGAGCTGAGGGAACGTTTCACCGACGGCCAGCTCTACGTCAACCTGCACGGCGCCACCCCCGGCATGACCCCGCTCACCGCCGCGCAGGCGCTCACCGCGCTGCTGCGCGACCTCGGAGCCGACCCCCGGAACATCCCCGAACATCCGGACGCGGCGGCCGCGTTGCTCCGCTCGCTGCTCGCGCCCGCCCACGTCCTGCTGGTGCTGGACGACGCGGCGAACGCGGCCCAGGTACGGCTGCTGCTCCCGGCCGGACCCGGCTGTGCGGTGATCGTCACCAGCCGTTCGCCGCTCACCGCGCTCGACGGCGCCCGGCGCTTCCCGCTCACCCCGCTGACCGGCGAGGACAGCGCGGCCCTGCTGCGCGCGGTGAGCGGGCGAGCGGGGCTGGACGCCGGGCATCCGCTGGTCGAGCTGACCGGCCGGCTCCCGCTGGCGCTGCGGGTGGTCGCCGCCCGGCTCGCCGCCCGCCGGGCCCTCACCCCGGACGTGCTGGCCGGTCAGCTGGCCGCCACCGGCGGCCGGCTGCACCACCTGGAGTACGACGACCTGAGCGTCCGGCGCTCCCTGGCCGTCGCCCATGACGCGCTCGCCGCCGCCGGGCGCGAGGCCGACCGGGACGCGGCCCTCGCCCTGTGCCGGATCGGCGCGCTCGACCTGCCGACGTACGGTGCCCCGCTGATCGCCCGCCTCACCGGCACCGACGAGCGGCGGGCGGAGGCCGCCCTGGACCGTCTGGTCGACGTCGCCCTCCTGGAGGAGACGGCGTACGGCCGTTACGCACCGCACGACCTGGTCCGCGACTTCGCCCGCGAACTCGCGGAGGCGCACCCCCGGAACGCCGGCACCGGGACGGGGCCACGGACCGACGCACCCGCCGCCGGCACCGGGGACGGCATCGGAGGCGTCCGCGGTGCTGCCGCGCGCGTGGGCACCGGGGATGCAGCCGATCTCGTCGCCCTGCGCTGGTACGCCGCCGTGGCGGAGCGGGTGCTGACGGCGGTCGTCGGACCCGGGCTCGACCAGGAGGACCGGCGGCGGCCGACCGCCGCACAGCCGGCCGGGCACGCGGCGGACGTGGCCGCCCTGGCGCCGTTCGCGTCGGCCGAGGAGGCGTTCGCCTGGGGCGAGTCGGAGCTGGACAACGTGGTCGCCCTGGTGGCGCGGAACGCGGACAGCGGGGACGCGCGCACGGCCGCCCACCTCTCGGCGCTCGCCCGGCTGCTCTTCCCCTATGTGCAGCGCAGCGGCCGGGTCGCCGAGATGGAGGTGCTGGGGCGGGCCGCGCTCGAGGTGGCGCGGCGGCTCGGGGACCCGGCGGCGGAGGCGTACGCGCTGGGCGACCTCGCCGGTCTGCACTTCCTGACGGGCCGGCACAACGAGGCCCTCACCCTGACCGACCGGGCCCTGGAGATCTGGGAGCGGCTGGGCACGGCGTCCCGCATCCGGCGCTGCCTGAACAACCGGGGGCTGCTGCTGGAGGGGCTCGGGCGGTTCGAGGAGTCGGAGGAGGCGCTGCGGCAGAGCCTCTCCTACTCGCGGCTGCTGAACGACCCCTACGGCGAGGCCGTCACCCACAGCCACCTCGGCAACCTCTACGAGCACACCGACCCGCGCGCCGCGATCGAGCAGCACCGGCGCTCGCTGGCGATCGGCGACAGGATCGGCGCGGTCATCGTGCGGCACTCGGCGCACTGCAACATCGGCTACGCCCACCTCACCCTCGGCGAACCGGAGGCCGCCGCCCGGCACTTCGAGGAGAGCCTGCGCATCCTCGGCGGTCACGGCGACTGGCACGGCGAGTCCCAGACCCGGCTCGGCCTGGTCCGCGCGCTGCGGCAGCTGGGGGAGACCGAGCGGGCGGCCGGTGAGTGCGCCGAACTGCTGCGCCGGGCCGACGCCCGCACCGACCGTTACATGGGCGGGCTGGCCCTGCACCAGCACGGGCTGCTGCTGCGCGAGCAGGGGCGGCGGGCGGAGGCGTACGACGCCTGGCGCGCGGCGCACGCGGCGCTGGACGGCACGGACGAGCCGGCGGTCCTGGCGGAGCTGCGGGAGCTTCTCGAGGGCTGACCGGGCCCCGCGCGGCGGCTCACTTGGCGTCGGCGTAGCACTCCACGACCGCCGTCGTGAACGGGAAGCGCACCGGTGTGTCGCCGAAGGTCAGCCGGCCGGCGAGGGCGGCGGACTCGCGGATGGCCCGGGCGACGGCCTCGGCCTCCTCGGCGGGGCAGTGCACGATCACCTCGTCGTGCTGGAAGAAGACCAGCTCGGCCCGCAGGCCGGCACAGGCCTGGCGCAGCGCGGCGAGCAGCAGCAGGGCCCAGTCGGCGGCGCTGCCCTGGACGACGAAGTTCCGTGCGAAGCGGCCCCGCGCGCGGGAGTTCGTCGAGGCGTACCCGGGGACCCAGCCGGCCTGGCCGTCCTGCTCCTCCTCGCCGATCGCGCCGACCGGTATGCCCGCCTCCTCCGCCGTGTCCTCGCCCGCCGTGGCGGCCGGAGGGCAGGTGCGGCCGAGCCAGGTGCGCACCAGCCGGCCCTCCTCGCCCGCGCGGGCCGCCTCGTCGACGTAGGCGACGGCTCGCGGGAAGCGGCGGCGGAGCGCGGCGAGGTTCTTCAGGCCGTCGCCGGAGGTCTGGCCGTAGATCGCGCCGAGCACGGCGAGTTTCGCCTGGTCGCGGTCGCCGGAGAAGGCGCGGTCGGAGACGGACTGGTAGAGGTCGCTCGCGCGGCCGGCCACGTCCATCAGGCCGGGGTCGCGGGATATGGCGGCCAGCACGCGCGGCTCCATCTGGTCGGCGTCGGCCACCACCAGCCGCCAGCCCGGGTCGGCGACCACGGCCCGGCGGATCACCTTGGGTATCTGGAGCCCGCCCCCGCCGTTCGTCACCCAGCGTCCGGTGACCGTGCCGCCGGCGAGGAACTCGGGACGGAAGCGGCCGTCGCGCACCCAGTCCTGGAGCCAGGACCAGCCGTGCGCCACCCAGATGCGGTACAGCCTCTTGTACTCCAGCAGGGGCTCGACGGCCGGGTGGTCCAGGGACCGGAGCTCCCAGCGGCGGGTGGACTTCACCTTGATGCCGGCCTGCGCGAAGGCTTTGATCACGTCGGCGGGCAGGTCGGGCCGCACCCGGCGGCCGAAGGCGGCGGACACCGCGTCGGCCAGCTCGGCGAGGCGGCGCGGCTCGCCACCGCCCGCGTACCGCTCGCCGAGCAGGGTGCGCAGCAGCTCGCGGTGGACCTCGGCGCTCCAGGGCAGGCCCGCGTGGTTCATCTCGGCGGCCACCAGCATCCCGGCGGACTCGGCGGCGGTCAGCAGCCGCATCCGGTCGGGGTGGGCGGTGCGCTGGTGCCGGCGCAGCTGGTCGGCGTGGACCGCGAGCAGGTCGGGCAGGGGCAGGCGGATGCCGGTGGGCTCGAACAGCGGGGACTGGGCGCCCGGTTCGGCCGCCCGCTGCGGCGGGTCGGGCGGGACGGGGCCGCCGCGGAGGCGGGCCAGGGCGGCGGCGGCCGAGCGTGGCTCGCCGTACCGGCCCTCGTGGCCCAGCAGCAGGGTCTCGGCGTCCTCGATGTCGTAGCACCGTTCCACTCGCACCCCCGTGGCGAGCAGACGCGGGTAGACCTCGGCGGTCGACCGCCACACCCAGCGCGTCACCTCCGGGCGGCTCCGCACCGCCCCGGCGAGATCGCTCTCCCGCCGCACCGGACCGGCGGGCAGCCCGTCCGGGCCGAGGGGGGCGACGTCCACGCCACCGTCCTCGGCCGGTGCGAGCGCCCACCGGTCGGTCATGACTGCGAGTGTGGCAGGGGGGTCTGACATCCGGCCCGCGCCGGGGTCGCGCCGCTGCCGTTCAGTCCTGCGGGGCGTCTGCTCCGGAGTCCTGGAGCAGCGCCAGCATCGCGCCGATCCGTTCCTCGGAGCCCGGCTTGGTGACGCCGAGGCCGTGCAGGACGCCTTCGCCGTTCTCGTGCTCCAGCAGGGCCAGCAGGATGTGCTCGGTGCCGATGTGGTTGTGACCGAGCCGGAGGGCCTCGCGGAAGGTGAGTTCCAGGACCTTCTTGGCCTCGGGGCCGTAGGGGACGAGGGACGGGGCGTCCTCCGCCGCGGGCGGCAGCGTGGCGGTCGCCGCCCGGCGTACGGCGTCCGGCCGGACGCCCTGTGCGGTGATCGCCTGCGCGCCCAGCCCCTCGGGCTCGGCCAGCAGGCCGAGGACCAGGTGCTCGGGGCGGCCCTCGGTGTTGCGGGCGGCCTGCGCCTCCCGGTGCGCGGCCTCCACCACCTTGCGCGCGCGGGGGGTGTAGCGGCTGAAGCCCTGACTGGGGTCGAGGTCGGCGGACTCCTTGGGCACGAACCGCTTCTGCGCCGCCTGCCGGGTCACGCCCATGCTCCGGCCGATGTCGGTCCAGGACGCGCCGGAGCGGCGGGCCTGGTCGACGAAGTGCCCGATCAGGTGGTCGGCCACGTCGCCGAGGTGGTCCGCGGCGATCACCGCGTCCTGGAGCTGGTCGAGAGGCTCGGGATGGACCTTCTTGATGGCCTCGATGAGGTCGTCGAGGCGCACGGATACCGAGGTGTTCGGGTTGCTCGCCATGCTGTCAACCCTAGGTTGTCACTCAGGGGGCGTCAACCCAAGGTTGTCACTACGGCATCGCATGGGACGCCGACGTGCGCCGCGGCGTGCTGACGCCCGCTGTTGTCCACAGGTTGTGGACGACCGCCGCCGACTGTCGGAGCGGCGTGGCACGATCGACGATGTGACCAGTACCGCCAGCACCGTCGAGCGGGCCTTCCGCGCCGCCCTCTACGACGACACCGACACCGGCCTCGACACCGGCGCCTCCCTGCTCGCCGCCGATCCCGCCGCCGACGCCGAACTCGCCCGGCGCGGCGAGGACTTCGTGGCGGCGGCCTGGCGGCGCGGCTGGCAGCCCGCCGACGTCGTACGGCTGGTGCGGCGCGAGCTGGAGGACGCCCACGTCCGCCTGGCCGCCGCGCTGATCCGGGCGCAGGCCGGGCGGGACCGCCCGCGCGGGCGCCGCTGGGCCGACCAACTGGCGGCGTTGCCCGCCGCCCCCGAGCGCACCGCCGACCGCTTCTCGTACGCCACGGCGGCCCTGGAGCTGTACCGCCTGCTGCTGCGCCTGCCCGCCCTGGAGCCGCTGGAGGACGAGTCCCGCCGCGCTCCCGGTCCGGCCGCCTCCCGCACGCTCACCCGTATCCGCGCGCTGCTCGCCAAGGCCGAGGCGACCGGCTACCCGGAGGAGGCGGAGGCGCTCACCGCCAAGGCGCAGGAGCTGATGGCCCGGCACAGCGTCGACGAGGCGCTGCTCGCCGCCGGGGCGCCCGCGCCGGACGTGCCCGGCGCCTGCCGCATAGGCGTCGAGCCGCCGTACGAACAGGCCAAGGCGGTCCTGCTGGACGCGGTGGCCACGGCCAATCACTGCCGCGCGGTGTGGAACGAACCGCTGGGCTTCTCCACGGTCGTCGGCTTCGAGGCGGACCTGGAGGCCGTCGAGCTGCTCCACACCTCGCTGCTGGTGCAGGCCACGCACGCGATGACCAGGGCGGAGGCGGCGCAGCGGGCCGGCGGACGCAAGCGGACCAAGACCTTCCGGCAGTCGTTCCTCGCGGCCTACGCGCACCGCGTTGGCGACCGGCTCGCGGCCGCCGCCGAGACCCAGGTGACCCAGGACCTGCTGCCGGTGCTGGCCACCCGCGAGACGGCCGTCACCGGCCGGCTGGAGCGGATGTTCCCGGAGACCACCACGACCCGGCTGCGCGGTGTCAGCGACGCCGAGGGCTGGACCGAGGGCGCACGCGCGGCGGACCGGGCCGAGGTCAGGGCCCGCCCGCGGCTGGACTGACCTCAGCTCAGTCGCCGACCTGCTGGAAGGCGCTCACGGTGGCGTCCGGACCGCTGCCGTCGGCCTTGCCGGCGACCGGACCGTACTTCCAGGAGAAGCTCCGGCTGGTGTCCGAACCGGGCAGAGTGATCTTCACGGTCTTCGCAGCCACGGCGGTCTTGTCGCCGTCCTTGCCGCGCACGTAGCTGATGGAGAAGGACGCGGAGTCGCCCTTGGCGAGCTTCAGCTGCTGCGCCTTCGCACCCTTGAGCGCGGGCACGGTCGCGGTGGTCTCGCCGGTGCCCAGCGACACCACCGGGAAGTGGTCCAGGGTGCAGGAGGCGCTCTGGTTGGTGAGGCTGACCGGGATCTCGCCGGTGTCCCCGGCGGCCGGGGCCACGCTCGCCGACCCGATCTCGACGGAGACCCCGCCGATCTCGCAGGCCGAGCCGGCGCCGTCCCCCTTCTTGCCGCCGCCGTCGTCGCAGGCGGTCAGCAGCAGTGCGGCGGCGAGGGCGGTGACGGTGAGCGGAATGGCGCGCATGAACGGGTCCCTGTCCTGGTGACGATGGTGCCCCTGCATCATGGCGCCTGCGCTCGCGCCCCGTACGCGCGCCCCTCCGAAACCGCCGCGGAACACCGGAGCGGCACCTGGCGACGGCCCGGCACCCTTGCGCACACGAGCGAGAGCACACAAGCGAGAAGGGTCACCGCTCCGGTCGCGCGGGGAACCCCGACGGCAGCTTCCCGCCCTCCGCCTTGGTGTACGTCTCCTGACCGGCCTTGCCCGACCAGGTCACCTTCAGCGTCGTGCCGGTCACCGAGTCGACCCTGCCGGTGGTGCGGTCCTTGCTGCCGTCCTCACAGGTCAGGTGGATCGTCTGCACGCCGTCGACGGCGTCCGGGGTGCCGTTGCACACGGTGCGGCCGGTCGTGAAGATCCCGGCCTGGTCACCGGTGATCACCAGGGCCACGATCGTGCCGTCGGCCGTGGTGACCCAGCTGCCCTGGAGCTTGGCGGCGGCGCCGGTCAGAGCGGGGGAGGACATGGCCGTCGGCGGGGCCGCGGACGTGCTCGGCGCCGAGGAAGCGCCGTCCCCGCCCGTGGAGCCCCCGCCACCGCACGCCGTCAGTGCCAGTCCGCCCACCACTGACGCGGCCAGCGCCGCGCTCCGCGCTTTCGCAATCGCACAAGTCACCGGGAAGCTCCTCAGGCGGTAGCGGCCGGCCGCCCTCACCGGGCGGCCCGCAGCGAAGCTACCAGCGTTGTCCTCGGGGGGACTTCCGGAGACCGGCGGGAATCCGAGCGAGTCGGGGCGCGCCGTACGCTCGCGTCGGCGACCGCGGTGTCCGAGGCGTCGTATCCCGCCTCGGACGCCGAGGTGCCCGGCCCCGGGCGCGCACCCACGGGGACGACACGGAGCGGACGCCATCCCTCCGCAGGACGGACGGCGATCCGGCCAATCCGGCGAACCGGACCGTCATCCGGACCGTGGAACACGAAGGGCCCGCTAAACGTCTCTTCCTAGTGCACGAGGAATGCGATCCGGACGATCCGGCTCCGTTCATGACTGCATGATCATGGACGGTGACCGGTGAGGACATGTCCTGCCTGCTCCGGGGCAGGTGCTGGAGCGGCTCGGGTAAAGCAGGCGTCAAAGCTGTAATCGAGGGACCACACCTCGTGCACGTGCATTTGCTCATGCATCCGCAAGTGAACAGAGTTATGATCCGGGTCAGTTGACCAATGCATCTATGGCCACACCAGCCAGTGCACCACCGGGGAGCGACCTGTGGACCGCGACGCTGACGGCGTGTTCGGGGGGTACGACGTGTACAACGGCATGGCTGCCACGCAGCTGGACGGAGTGGCCTGGCAGAAGAGCCGGCACAGCAATTCGCAGGGCTCCTGCGTGGAGTTCGCTCGTTTGCCGGGCGGTGAGGTGGCCGTGCGCAATTCGCGTTTCCCGGACGGCCCGGCCCTCGTCTATACGCGCGCGGAGATCGAGGCGATGCTGCTCGGCGTCAAGGACGGCGAGTTCGACCATCTGATCGCGAGCTGACCGCCCGGCCGGAGGCCGTCCCGGGCGGTGGCAACGATGTCGGGCGGGCGCCCGGTGACGTCCCTCGTGTGACGCGCGTAGAACCGGGGCGTCCGCAGGCGCCGCACCGGATCAGCCGGCCGGGCGCAGCCGGAACAGCGCCCAGACGACCTTGCCCTCCAGCGTGCCCGCGAGCGGGTGCCAGCCCCAGCTGTCGGCGAAGGATTCGACCAGGAACAGCCCGCGGCCGGACTCGGCGGAGAAGTCGTCCGTCTCCCGTGGCACCGGTGACTCGTGGCTCGGATCGCGCACCGCGCACACCAGCCGCTCGGTCCACCGCATCAGGTGCAGCCGCACGGTCGGGTGGTGCTCGTCGGTGCGGCACGGGTTCACCGGCACCGCGTGGCGCAGGGCGTTGGTGACGAGTTCCGAGACGACCAGACACACATCGTCGGAGCGCTCTTCGACGCCCCATTTCTCCAGCGTGTCGCGGGTGAAGCGCCGGGCCTCGCGCACCGCTTCGTGACGGGCGGGGAGAGCGCAGGAGACGGCATCGGACACGGCCGCGGGATCCAGCGGCGGAAGGCCCTGCCGTAACGGCTTGAGCATGGTCGATCCATTCGTCCCCATGCGAGGCACTCCCGGGAATTCGCGGTCGTTGCGATGCAGCGGTGGCGCGGCACCCATGGTTTCGGATGCGCACAGCAGATGCAAGGGCAGATGCACGTGCACGCGACCGAAATGGCACTGCCCGTACCGCTTCTTGGCCATTTTTTCTGCCATCTTCGCCGCGATCGGCCGTCAGAGGTCCCGACCTCTTCCCCTTCCGGGCCCCTCGGAAACGGCCGAGGTCTTTCCGTTTCCGTAACCGGGCGAGTACTGCTCGGAGTGTTTTAGTGGCAGACTTCGGGCCCTGAAGACGGTTGGGGAGGCTGGCGAACGTGAGCGCGGGAGAGCCCGGATCGGTGGTGCGGCGGATGCTGCTCGGCTCGCAACTCAGGCGACTGCGGGAGGCGCGGGGCATCACGCGCGAAGCTGCGGGTTACTCGATCCGCGCCTCCGAGTCGAAGATCAGCCGGATGGAGCTGGGCCGGGTGAGCTTCAAGACGAGGGACGTGGAAGACCTGCTGACGCTCTACGGCATCACCGACGAGGCGGAGCGCGAGTCGCTGCTCTCCCTCGCCCGGGAGGCCAATGTGGCGGGCTGGTGGCACAGCTACACGGACGTGCTGCCCAGCTGGTTCCCCACCTATGTGGGCCTGGAGGGCGCCGCCTCGCTGATCCGCGTCTACGAGGTGCAGTTCGTGCACGGCCTGCTCCAGACCGGGGACTACGCCCGCGCGGTGGTCCGGCGCGGCATGAAGGGCGCGAGCACCGCCGACGTCGAGCGGCGGGTCGCCCTGCGCCTGGAGCGGCAGAAGCACCTGCTGGCGGAGAACGCCCCCGAGTTCCACATCGTGCTGGACGAGGCCGCCCTGCGCCGCCCCTACGGAGACCGCGAGGTGATGCGCGGCCAGCTCCAGCACCTGATCGACGTCTCCGAGCGGCCCAACGTACGGCTCCAGGTCATGCCGTTCGGCCTCGGCGGGCACTCCGGCGAGAGCGGCGCCTTCACCATCCTCAGCTTCCCCGAGTCCGACCTGTCCGACGTGGTCTACCTGGAGCAGCTGACCAGCGCCCTCTACCTGGACAAGCGGGAGGACGTCGCCCAGTACGAACACGCCCTGAAGGAGCTCCAGCAGGACAGCCCCGGTCCGGACGAGAGCCGGGACCTGCTCCGCGGTCTGCTGCAACTCTCCTGATCCCCCGCGATCCCGCTCAACTCGCCGCGCCCGCAGTTACGATGACGAGCTATCAGATACGGCGTAGCTCTGGCGTCCGCTAGCGATTGAGGGATCACATGTCGTCCTACTTCACCGACCTGGCCCAGCAGTACATCGACGGCGAGTGGCGCCCGGGCACGGGCTCCTGGGACGTCATCGACTTCAATCCCTACGACGACGAGAAGCTGGCCGCGATCACGGTGGCCACCGTGGAAGAGGTGGACCTGGCCTACCGGGCCGCCGCCCGCGTCCAGAAGGAGTGGGCCCGGACCAACCCCTACGCCCGGCGCGCGGTCTTCGAGCGCGCGCTGCGGCTGATCGAGGACCGCGAGCGGGAGATAGCCGACCTGATCACGGCGGAACTCGGCGGCACGCACGGTAAGGCCGCCTTCGAGCTGCACCTGGCCAAGGAGTTCCTGCGCGAGTCGATCCACATCGCGCTGCGCCCCGAGGGCAGGATCCTGCCCTCCCCGACCGACGGCAAGGAGAACCGCGTCTACCGGGTGCCGGTCGGCGTCGTGGGCGTGATCAGCCCCTTCAACTTCCCCTTCCTGCTGTCGCTGAAGTCGGTCGCCCCGGCCCTCGCGCTCGGCAACGGCGTGGTGCTCAAGCCGCACCAGAACACCCCGATCGCCGGCGGCACCCTGATCGCGAAGATCTTCGAGGACGCCGGGCTGCCCGGCGGCCTGCTGAACGTCCTCGTCACCGACATCGCCGAGATCGGTGACGCGTTCATCGAGCACCCCGTCCCGAAGGTGATCTCCTTCACCGGTTCCGACAAGGTCGGCCGGCACGTCGCCACCGTGTGCGCCCGGCACTTCAAGCGCGCGGTGCTCGAACTCGGCGGCAACGCCGCGCTGGTGGTGCTGGACGACGCCGACGTCGACTACGCGGTGGACGCGGCCGTCTTCAGCCGGTTCGTGCACCAGGGCCAGGTCTGCATGGCAGCCAACCGGGTCCTGGTGGACCGCTCCGTCGCCGACGAGTTCACCGAGAAGTTCGTCGCCAAGGTCAGGTCCCTCAAGGCCGGCGACCCGCGCGACCCGCAGACCGTGATCGGCCCGGTGATCAACTCGGCGCAGGCCGCCGCGGTCTCCGGCACCGTCGAGCAGGCGCTCGCGGAGGGTGCCACCGCCCTGGTGCACGGCACCACGACCAACAACCTGGTCGAGCCCAGCGTCCTGACCGGCATCCCGGCCGGCTCCCCGCTGCTCCGGCAGGAGGTGTTCGGCCCGGTCGTCTTCCTCATCCCGTTCGACGGCGAGGAGGAGGCGGTGCGCCTCGTCAACGACACCCCGTACGGCCTCAGCGGCTCCGTCCACACCGGGGACATCGAGCGGGGCGTGGCCTTCGCCAAGCGGATCGACACCGGCATGTTCCACGTGAACGACGGCACCGTCCACGACGAGCCGATCGTGCCCTTCGGCGGGGAGAAGGACTCCGGCCTCGGCCGCCTCAACGGCGAGACGACGCTGGAGGCCCAGCCTCCGGCCGGGGGGACCCCCACGCCGCGTTGTCGGACCACCCGAGTACGCCCAGTACGCGGGTGATCCTCCGCCTTGCGATGCACCGCACCGGCCGCCGCGGCCTGATCCGACCTGATCCAAACGCACCCCCCCTAGCGGACAGTTCCTGACCTCGATGGTCCGTAGCGTCGTCCGTGCCGGGGCAGACCGCCCCGGCGACGGCCAGACGAGAGGCGGCGGACCATGGTCACGCACGTTCCGGCGGAGGAGCAGGGCGACGAGCGGGGAGCGCTGCTCGCGTTCCTCGAGGAGCAGCGCGGCGGCATCCGCCGGGCGCTGCTCGGACTGACCGAGGAGCAGGCCCGTACCCGCCCCAGCGCCAGTGAGCTGTCCCTGGGCGGCCTGCTCAAGCACGTCGGCGAGGTGGAGGAGAGCTGGATCGCCCGGGCCCGGCAGGAGCCGCCCGCGGTGGAGCGGGACGAGTCGAACTGGCACGAGACCTTCCTGCTGGTCGGGGACGAGACGGTCGCCTCCCGGCTGGCGTACTGGGAGCGGGTGGCCGCCGGGACGGAGCGGTTCATCCGCAGCGCGCCCAGCCTGGACGACACCTTCCCGCTGCCGCCCGACCCCTGGTTCCCGCCGGAGGGCCGGGTCTCGCTGCGCTGGCTGTGCCTGCACCTGATCCGCGAGACGGCCCGGCACGCCGGCCACGCCGACATCATCCGCGAGTCGCTGGACGGGAAGACCGCGTACGAGCTGGTGGCGCTGGAGCGGGCCGCCTCCCACGCGGACACGACCCCCTGATCGCGACCCCCTAATCTGGACCGCATGTCAGCGATCCGCCTCCTCGTGCTGGGCGCCGTCCGCCAGCACGGGCGGGCCCACGGCTACCAGGTGCGCAACGACCTGGAGTACTGGGGCGCGCACGAGTGGTCCAACGCCAAACCGGGCTCCGTCTACCACGCGCTGAAGCAGATGGCCCGGCAGGGACTGCTGCACGCGCACGAGACCGCGCCGTCCACGGCCGGCGGGCCGCCGCGCACCGAGTACGAGATCACCGGCCGGGGCGAGGAGGAGTTCTTCCGGCTGCTGCGCGAGGCGCTGGTCTCCTACGACCAGAAGACGGACGTCCGGTCGGCGGCCATCGGCTTCCTGGTCGAGCTGCCCCGCGCCGAGGCCCTGGAGCTGCTGCGGGAGCGGATCCGCCGGATCGCCCGGTGGCGGGACGCCGTCCTCGGGGAGTACCTCCCCGAGGACGGACCCGGCCGGCTCGGCCACATCGGCGAGATCATGGGCATGTGGCTGCACACGGCCGACTCCGACGCGGCCTGGACCCAGGGACTGGTCGACCGGCTGGAGGCGGGCGCGTACACCTTCGCCGGCGAGGGCGAGCCGTTCGTCGGCGTCCTCGCCGAGGGCCAGGAGAACCCGTACGCGACGGGGGAGCGGCACCCGGAGGACGACCGCTGACCCCGTGCGCGCCTCGCGCGGTTCCTCAGTGGTGGAAGCCGGTGGCCGCCTGCTTGTCCCGGGTCAGCGGGTGCGGCTGCCGGCGCAGCTCCGGCAGCAGCCGGGTCAGGTCGGCCATGAACAGGTCGGCCAGATCGTGCGAGAAGCCGTTGCGGCACACGACGCGCAGCACGGACAGGTCCTCGCGGTGGGCGGGGAAGGTGTAGGCGGGCACCAGCCAGCCGCTCTCGCGCAGCCGCCGGGAGACGTCGAAGACGTCGTACGCCGTGACGTCGTCGGTCGTGGTCAGCGCGAAGACGGGCAGTTCGTCCCCGCGCGTGAGCAGCCGGAAGTCGCCGAGCCCCGCGATCCGGTCGGCGAGCGAGGTCGCCACGTCCCGGGTCGACTGCTGGACCGCCCGGTAGCCCTCCCGGCCGAGCCGCAGGAACGTGTAGTACTGCGCCACCACCTGGGCGCCGGGCCGGGAGAAGTTGAGGGCGAAGGTCGGCATGTCCCCGCCCAGGTAGTTGACCCGGAAGACCAGCTCCTCGGGCAGGGCCTCGGCGTCCCGCCACAGGGCCCAGCCGACGCCCGGGTAGACCAGTCCGTACTTGTGCCCCGACGTGTTGATCGACGCCACCCGCGGCAGGCGGAAGTCCCACATCAGGTCCTCGTCGAGGAAGGGCGCCACCATCGCGCCGGACGCACCGTCCACATGCACCGGGATGTCGAGCCCGGTGCGCTCCTGGAGGTCGTCCAGGGCCGCGCACAGATCGGCGACCGGCTCGTAGGAGCCGTCGAAGGTGGAGCCGAGGACGGCGACCACCCCGATGGTGTTCTCGTCGCACAGTTCGGCGGCGGCCTGCGGGTCGAGGTGGAACCGGTCGCCCTCCATGGGCACCTGCCGGGCCTCCACCTCCCAGAAGTTGCAGAACTTGTCCCAGCAGACCTGGACGTTGATCCCCATGACCAGATTGGGCCGGGCCCCGCCCGGATAGCGGTCGGCGTTGCGCCGCGCCCACCGCCGCTTCAGCGCCATCCCGGCGAGCATGCACGCCTCGCTCGACCCGGTCGTCGAACAGCCCACCGCGGCCGCCGGGTCCGGCGCGTTCCACAGGTCGGCGAGCATCGCCACGCAGCGCCGCTCCAGCTCGGCGGTGCGCGGGTACTCGTCCTTGTCGATCATGTTCTTGTCCCGGCACTCCCCCATCAGCACCCCGGCCTGCGGCTCCATCCAGGTGGTGACGAAGGTGGCCAGGTTCAGCCGGGAGTTACCGTCCAGCATCAGCTCGTCGTGGACCAGCTGGTACGCCGTGGACGGGGGGAGCGGTGCGTCGGGGAGCCGGTGCGTGGGCGGGGCCTCGGTCATGCCGCCGACCGGGTTGGCCTCCCCGAAGAACGGGTTGACCGACACCGTCCGCGCCTCGTGCTTTTGGGAACCTTTGTGCAGCGCCATGGGCGTTCCTCCAGGGAGTGTGTCAGCGGACCGGGCCGCCGTCGGCCCGCAACTGCATCTGCGGGCGGCCCGTCACCAGCAGCCAGGCCGGCAGCGAGGCGACGCACAGCAGGGCGACGACGGCGGGCGAGGCGACGAGGACGGCGGCGGTGAACAGGCTCACCCAGGCCTGCCGGGTGATCGCCAGGAGCATGCCCAGCACCCCCGTGGCCACGCCCAGCGACGGGTGCACGGCCGGGACCAGCGCGTGGGCGGCCAGGCCCAGGGCGGTGCCGACGAAGACGGCCGGGAAGATCCGCCCGCCCCGGAAGCCGCAGGCCGCGGCGACCAGCAGCGCGGCCGGCTTCACCACCGCCATGACGGCGAACCGCCCCGCCGACCAGCCCTCCGGGTCACGGGCCGGCACGCCGACCTCCGACAGCCCCTTGAACAGCGTCAGCGGTCCGCCCAGGGCCGCCGGCGCGCCCAGCACGGCCCCGCCGGCCGGGAGCATCAGCATCGGGTGCCGCAGCCGTGCGAAGGCCGCGTGGACGTACGGGGAGGCGTGGACCGCGCACATGCCGAGCAGCGCGGTTGCCGGGGCGACCACGAGGGCCGCCAGGACGTCGGCGCCTCGCGGCCGCCCCATGGGCGGCAGCCCCAGGTCGAAGGAGGGGTGGGCGCTCAGACCGACGGTGGCCGGATCGGGCCCGGGATGGCCGGGCACCTTCCAGACCACCAGCCCGACGGCGATCCCGGTCGCCACGAGCACGGCGGACATCCACAGCACCGAGTGGCGGCCCACCCCGAGCGCGTCCGGCAGAGGGCCCCACAGCACGCGCTGGAGCCGCTCCGCCGCCGCGCTCGTCCCGACGAAGACCAGGCTCGCGGCCACGCCCACGACGACGGCGGGCAGGATGAACGGCAGCAGCGCCCGGGGCGGGGCCGTCGGGGCGCTCGGGGGCACCTGCTGCGTCGTCTCCTGGGCCACGCGCTCACCATAAGCGGGCGAAACGCGCACAACATCCCGAGCGGAACCGGCTTGCACCTCACGTGGCGTGAGGCCTCAGCGTGGACGGCGTACCGACCGAAGGAGCGGAAAAGTGAGCTACTCCGTGGGACAGGTCGCGGGGTTCGCCGGGATCACGGTGCGCACCCTGCACCACTACGACGAGATCGGGCTGCTCGCGCCCGGCGGGCGCACCCACGCCGGCCACCGGCGCTACACCGACGCCGACCTCGACCGGCTCCAGCAGATCCTGTTCTACCGGGAGCTCGGCTTCCCGCTCGACGAGGTCGCGGTCCTGCTCGACGACCCGGACGCGGACCCGCGCGCGCACCTGCGCCGCCGGCACGCCGTGCTGACCGCCCGGATCGAGAAGCTCCGCAGGATGGCCGCGGCCGTGGAGCACGCCATGGAGGCACGCACGATGGGCATCGACCTGACACCGCGGGAGCGGTTCGAGGTGTTCGGGGACCAGGACCCCGAGCAGTACGCCGAGGAGACCGAGCGGCGCTGGGGCGGCACCGAGGCGTACGCCGAGTCGCAGCGCCGCGCCGCCGCCTACACCAAGGAGGACTGGAAGCGCATCAAGGCCGAGGCCGACGCCTGGGGCGAGCGGTACGCCGCCCTGGTCGCCGCCGGCGAGCGGCCGGCCGGCGAGGCGGCCATGGACCTGGCCGAGGAACACCGGCGGCACATCGGCCGGCACTACTTCGAGGTCCCGTACGAGATGCACCGGTGCTTCGCGGAGATGTACGTCCGCGACGAGCGCTTCAAGGCGTTCTACGACTCCCTGCGCCCCGGCTTCGCCGAGCACCTGCACGACGCGATCCTCGCCAACGCCGACCGGCACGCCACGGCCTGAGGGCCCCGCCCGGGAGCGCGCGCCGCCCGCTCCCGGGCCCGGAGCGCCACCGGTGGAACCCGGGGCGGTCACCTCGCGTTGATAGCTTTGTGCGGCAGCCTGTCGACGTTCAGCCGCCTTCACCCCTCAGGAGCCCGGATCCGTGATGACACTCGCCCTCGGCCCGAGCTGGCTGGATCCCAACTATCTGCTCGACACGTACGGCATCTGGGGCCTGCTGCTCGTCGTCTTCGCCGAGTCCGGCCTGCTCATCGGCTTCTTCCTGCCGGGTGACTCCCTGCTGTTCACCTGCGGCCTGCTGATCACCTCGCACCAGCTGGACTTCCCGCTGTGGGGCGCGGTCGGGCTGATCTGCCTCGCCGCGGTCCTCGGTGACCAGGCGGGCTACATGTTCGGCAAGAAGGTCGGACCGTCCCTGTTCAACCGTCCGGACTCCCGCCTGTTCAAGCAGGAGAACGTGACCAAGGCACACGAGTTCTTCGAGAAGTACGGCCCGAAGTCCCTGGTCCTGGCCCGCTTCGTGCCCGTCGTGCGCACCTTCACGCCGATCATCGCGGGCGTCAGCGGCATGAAGTACCGCTCGTTCCTGGTCTTCAACGTCATCGGCGGCGTCCTGTGGGGCGCGGGCGTCACCCTGCTCGGCTCCTGGCTCGGCAACATCGAGTTCGTCACGAAGAACATCGAGGCGATCCTCATCCTGATCGTCCTCGTCTCGGTGATCCCGATCGCAATCGAGTTCCTGCGCGCCCGCGGCAAGGAGAAGAAGGCCGCCCGCACCGCCCAGGCCGCTCCCCGGGCGCCTCAGTCGCAGGCCCCCCAGCCCCCGGCCGCCCGGTACCAGCAGCCGCCCGTCATGGACTCCGCGACGACCCAGCTGCGCCGCATCGAGCCGGACCAGCCTTACGAGCAGCGGTACGAGCAGCCGTACGGCGACCAGTACGGGCAGCAGCCGTATCAGCAGCCGCACCAGCCCCAGCAGCCCCAGCAGCAGGACTGGAACCAGCAGTACTACGACCAGCAGCAGCACCCGCAGCACCCGCAGCACCCGCAGCAGCAGTACGGCCAGCACCAGCAGCACCAGCAGCAGCCGTACGACCCGAACCGGCAGCCGTACGACCCGGAGCAGCAGCCGTACGGGGACCGGCAGCGGTACGACCAGGACGGCTACCCGTACGGCCACCACGGGCAGTAGGCGCCGTCAGAAACCGCGCGTCCGCTTCGCGGCCCGGCGCTTCCCGGCGGAGCCGACCCGCAGGAACAGCCGCGAGATCTCCGATCCCAGGTTGACCCCGATGGCGATGGCCATGGCCAGTGACGCGGCCTTGGCCAGCGACACCAGCCCCTTGTCCACGTCGTTCTGCGCCATGGACAGCAGCCCGAAGTAGGTCGCCGAACCGGGCAGCAGCGGCCCGAGGGCCGCCGTCGTGTACGGCAGCGCGGAGGCGAACCGGTACCGGGACAGCAACTGCCCGAACAGCCCCACGAGGCCCGCCGCCACCGCCGTGGAGGCCACCGGCGAGATGTCGCCCGCGTAGCGCATCGCGCCGTATACCGACCAGGCCACGCCCCCGTTCAGGGTCACCCAGAGCACGGTGGACCGTTCCTGCTGGAGCAGCACCGCGAAGGTCAGCGACAGCAGCATCGAGGCCACGATCTGCACCAGCGGCCGCTGGGAGATGCCCAGGGTCGCGTCCGGGTTGAGCTGGCCGCCGACCTTCACGCCGAAGTAGAGGACGGTCAGCACCCCGATGACGATGCCGACGAAGAGGTACATGACCTCCAGCAGCCGCGCCGAGGCGGTGATGTAGAAGCCCGTCAGCCCGTCCTGCACCCCCGCGACCAGCGCCCGCCCGGGCAGCAGCGCGAACAGCCCACCGGTGATCACCGCGGACCCCTTCACGTCCACGTGCGCCAGGTTCAGCGCGACCCCGATCGCCGCGGGCGGCATCGCGGCCACCGTGAACTGGTAGAACTCCGGCAGCCCGCGCCCCGCGCAGAGCCACGCCAGCCGGTCGCCGAGCATGGAGCCCGCGGCCGCCGCGAGGAACACGATCAGATCACCGCCGACCAGCACCGAGGCCGCACCGGCCAGCAGTCCGTTCGCCAGGGTCAGCGCCCAGCCGGGGTACGGGTGCCGGTTGCGGCGGATCTCCGCCAGGCGCCGGTACGCCTCCTCCAGGGAGACGTGGGTCTCCGGGTCGGTCAGATCGTCCACGAGCCGGAACACGGCCGAGAGCCGCGTGTAGTCCGTGCCCCGCCGCCGCACCGTCCGGGACGCCGTGACCGGGTCCTCCACCAGGGACGGCTGGTGCGAGATCGACAGCAGCGTGAAGGTGACGGTCGGCTCGCACCGGTCGAGGCCGTAGGCCCGGCACACCGCGAACATCGCGGCCTCCACGTCCTCCGCGCCCTCGCCGCCCGCCAGCAGCAGCTCACCGATACGCAGGGTCAGGTCCAGCACGCGCGGGACGGCCGGGCCGCCCTCCTCCTCGCGCTGCACCGGCTCCGGCGCCGGCCGCTCGGTCACCGGCATCCGCAGCATGGTGCGCATCCGGTCCTGCCAGGGCGCGTCCTTGACCAGGCTGACCAGCGGCACCCCGGCGGCCGGCGTGAACGCGGCCGGCGCGGTGTCCGCGCTGTAGGTGCTCGGAACGCTGAACGCCGAGCCCTCCGGCTCCGCGTCCGGCGGCTGCGGCGACTGGAGTCCCCGCGGCACCGCGAACTCGGAGGTCGTCTCCGACTCACCACCGCCCCTGGGGACGTCCAGACCCCGCGGAATGGCGAACTCGGACGTGATCTCCGGGTCGTACCGCGCCTCGTCCGACCGGGGCTTGCGCTCCTCCGCCTCCGTCACCTCGCACCGCTCCCTGAACGACACCTTCCGTAAGCCTCAGTATGCGCACACGTACCCACACCGGCGGCACCCGTGCCTGCCGGCGGACGCGCGTACGCGAACGGGCCGCACGCGGACGCGTGCGGCCCGTTCGCCGGCGGGGCGGGGGTCAGTGACCGCCCTGCTCCTTGAAGCGCTTGTACGACCGCTCGATCTCCGTCTCGGCGTCCGTGCGGCCCACCCAGTTGGCGCCCTCGACCGACTTGCCGGGCTCCAGGTCCTTGTACACCTCGAAGAAGTGCTGGATCTCCAGGCGGTCGAACTCCGACACGTGGTGGATGTCGCGCAGGTGCTCCACCCGCGGGTCGGTGGCCGGGACGCACAGCAGCTTGTCGTCGCCGCCGGCCTCGTCCGTCATACGGAACATGCCGATCGCGCGGCAGCGGATGAGGCAGCCCGGGAAGGTCGGCTCGTCCAGGATGACCAGCGCGTCCAGCGGGTCGCCGTCCTCGCCGAGGGTGTTCTCGACGAAGCCGTAGTCGGTCGGGTAGGCGGTCGAGGTGAAGAGACGACGGTCCAGGCGGATCCGGCCGGTCTCGTGGTCCACCTCGTACTTGTTCCGCGAACCCTTCGGGATCTCGATCGTGACGTCGAACTCCACCGGTGGCTCCTCCATGATCAGCACATAGTTCTGGTGGTTAAGTGTCCCTCACGCAGGTGTGTGATCGCGAAAGGGGCTGGTGGTCGTGCCTGAGCTGGGGCCTTGGCGAGCCGCGGGACCGCGGGTGGTGCGGATCGCCGAAGCCGTACGACCGCGTCTCGCGAGCGCCGTGGCGACCGTGAAACCGCACGTCACACGGTTGACCCGGGCCGTACGGACCGGCCCTGCGCACCTCCCCCGTCTCCCCCGTCCGCGGACCGCCGGCACCTGGCGGTACACCGCGGGCGCCGCCACCGCCGGCCTCGTGCTGGCCGCCGGTGTGGTGACCGCGGCCGGCCCGTGGGACGCCAACGGTCAGCGTACGGCCGAGCGGGACCTGGCCGCCGCCCCGGAGCGGTCAGGTGGCGCAGATCACGGCGGCACGGGCACGGGCACGGTCGCCGGCGCCCTCCGCCCCGCCCCGAGCGCCGAACCCGTCCTGGCGGCCCTGGGCGGCGCCGGGGGAGCGGTGGACACGGGGAAGGCGGCGCCCGGCGCGCGGGCCGTCTCCGACGTGCTCGGGCCTCTCCTGGACACCTCCGCGCTCGGTGGCACGCACACGGCCGTCGTCGTCGACGTCACGACCGGTGCGCGCCTCTACGACGCAGACGGCCGCAAGCCCCTCACCCCCGCCTCCACCACCAAGATCGCCACCGCCGTCGCCGCCCTGTCCGCCCTCGGCCCCGACCACCGGCTCACCACCCGCGCCGCCCTGGAACCCGACACCCGGGAACTCGTCCTGGTCGGCGGCGGCGACCCCACCCTCACCGCGCACGCCGACAGCGGAGGCTGGGCCAGCCTGCGGACCCTGGCGGCGCACACCGCCGAAGCCCTCGGCGAACGCGGCGTCCGCGAGATCACCCTCTCCTACGACACCACCCTCTTCACCGGGCCGGCCCTGCACCCCATCGGCGTCAACGACAACCTCGCCCCGGTCAGCGCCCTGGCCGCCGACGAGGGCCGCACCGACGACTCCGCCGGCGGACCGGCGGCCCGCGTCGACGACCCGGCCGCGGACACGGCCGCCAAGTTCGCCGCCTTCCTCAAGGAGGACGGCATCACGACCACGCACCCCGGCCCCTCCAAGGCCAGCACACGCGCGCAGACCCTCGCCACCGTCACCTCGCCCCCGCTGTCCTCGCTGGTCGAGCGCATGCTGACCAACAGCGACAACGACATCGCGGAGGCCCTGGCCCGGCACACCGCCCTCGCGAGCGGCGAAGCCGCCGGCTTCGGCGGCGGCGCCAAGGCGATCGCCACCCAACTGCGCGCGCTCGGCCTGCCGCTGTCCGGCACCGCCTTCCACGACGGCAGCGGCCTCGACCGCGCGGACCGGCTGACGGCCGACCTCCTCACCGGCCTGCTCGGCAAGGCGGCCGACCCCCGCCACCCCGGCCTGCGGCCCGTCCTCACCGGCCTCCCCGTGGCCGGCTTCACCGGCACCCTCAGCGACCGCTACACCGACGGCGCGGCCGGCGTGGTGCGGGCCAAGACCGGCACCCTCACCGGCGTCAACACCCTGGCCGGCACCGTCGTGGACACCGACGGCCACCTTCTGGCCTTCGCCTTCCTCGCCTCGGGCACCAAGGACCCGCTCCAGGCCCAGGCGGCCCTGGACGCGACGGCGACGGCGCTGGCGGCCTGCGGCTGCCGCTCATAGGCGCCGCGCGGTCCCCGGGAGGCGCCGGACGGCACCCCGCCCGGCCCCCACGGCCTGCCCCGAGCGGGCACGCTCACGTACGGTTGACACCATGACTGGCTTCGGTGGCACCGCATCTCCCGGGATGGTCGACTGGAACCTCGCGGTCGCGACGGCGACACGCCTCGTACGGCCCGGCCCCGAGGTCAGCCGTGACGAGGCCAGGGCGGTCGTCGCGGAACTGCGCCGGCACGCGAAGGCATCGGAGGAGCACGTCCGGGGCTTCACCCGGATGGGCACCGAGCAGACGCGTGACACCCCCGTCCTCGTCGTCGACCGCCCCGGCTGGGTGCGCGCCAACGTCGCCGGTTTCCGGGAGATCCTCCGGCCGCTGCTGGAGAAGATGCAGGAGCGCCGCGCCGGCAGCCCGGGCAGCGCGGTCCTCGGCGCCGTCGGCGGCAAGGTCACCGGAGTGGAACTCGGCATGCTGCTGTCGTTCCTCTCCTCCCGCGTCCTCGGCCAGTACGAGACCTTCGCCCCCGCGAGCCGCGACCTCCCGGCCGGCGAACACGGCGGCGGCCGGCTCCTGCTCGTCGCGCCCAACATCGTCCACGTCGAACGCGAACTCGACGTCGAACCCCACGACTTCCGGCTGTGGGTGTGCCTGCACGAGGAGACCCACCGCACGCAGTTCACCGGCGTGCCCTGGCTGCGCGACCACCTCGAGGGCGAGATCCAGTCGTTCCTCGCGGAGACCGACGTCGACCCGATGACCTTCCTCGAACGCGTCCGCGACGCCGCCCAGTCCCTCGTCGGCGGCCGGCCCGAGGGCGAGGAGGAGGACGGCGGCCGCTCCTTCGTGGAACTCGTGCAGACCCCCGCCCAGCGGGAGATCCTCGGCCGTCTCACCGCCGTGATGTCCCTGCTCGAAGGCCACGCCGACTACGTCATGGACGGCGTCGGCCCCGGCGTCGTGCCGACCGTCGCCGAGATCCGCGAGAAGTTCCAGCAGCGCCGCGCCAAGGGCGCCTCCCGCCTGGACAGCGCGCTGCGCAAGCTGCTCGGCCTGGACGCCAAGCTCCGGCAGTACCGCGACGGCGAACGCTTCGTACGGGCCGTCGTCGACGAGGTCGGCGTCGACGGGTTCAACCGCGTCTGGACCTCGCCCAACACCCTGCCCACCAAGGCGGAGATCGCCAAACCGGCGGACTGGGTCGCACGGGTGCACCGCAGGTCCGAGTCGTGAACGGCGCACGGACGTCGTGAAGCGAATCCGGCCGACGGCAGGCGAACGCCCCTCCAATCACCCGTCCGAGGGACCGTAAGCCATGCGTAGGCGTGCGATGCTCGGGGAACGGCCCGCTTCTGTCACCATCTACACACTCTGAGTGACCGGCTCGGGCTTACCCCCCGAAAACTTCATGAAGGGAACCGGACATGGGTCCCCATCCTGCGGTCGCGGCGATACGCCTGGCGGTTCGCCGCGTCCTCCACGACATCCTGAACGACCACACCTCCCGCGCCCCCGCGGGACGACACCCGGGCCGGACGGCCGAGCGGCCCCCCTCCCCGCTCGTGCTCGTCGCCTGCTCCGGCGGCGCCGACTCCATGGCCCTCGCCTCCGCCCTCGCGTTCGAGGCCCCCAAACTCGGCATCCGCGCCGGCGGCGTCACCATCGACCACGGCCTCCAGCCCGGCTCCGACCTCCGGGCCGACGAGGTCGTCCTGCGGCTGCGCGAACTCGGCCTCGACCCGGTCGAGTCCGTCGCCGTCACCGTCGGCCGCGAGGGCGGGCCCGAAGCCGCCGCCCGCGACGCCCGGTACGCCGCCCTGGACGCCACCGCCGCGCGGCACGGCGCGACCGCCGTCCTCCTCGGCCACACCCGCGACGACCAGGCCGAGACCGTCCTGCTCGGTCTCGCCCGCGGCTCCGGCATCCGCTCCCTGTCCGGCATGGCCGCGGTCTCGGGGGCCGACGGCCGTTACCGGCGCCCCTTCCTGCACCTGGACCGCCAGACCGCCCGCAAGGCCTGTCTGGTCCAGTCCCTGCCGGTGTGGGACGACCCGCACAACACCGACCCCGCCTACACCCGCTCCCGGCTCCGCCACGAGGGCCTGCCCGCGCTGGAGAAGGCCCTCGGCAAGGGCGTCGTGGAGGCGCTCGCCCGCACCGCCCAGCTCTCCCGCGACGACGCCGACGCCCTCGACACCTGGGCCAGCCAGGCCGAGACCTCCGTACGCGACGCCACCGGCCTGCTGGAGTGCGCCAAGCTCTACGCCCTCCCGCCCGCCGTGCGCCGCCGCATCCTGCGCCGCGCGGCCATCGAGGCGGGCGCCCCGGCCGGAGCGCTCTTCGCCCGCCACATCGAGGAAGTCGACCGCCTGATCACCGGCTGGCGCGGCCAGGGGGCCATCAATCTCCCGGGCCGGGTCGTCGCCCGGCGGCAGGGTGGCAGACTGGTGATTCGGCAAGGCTGACCACCGACCCCGGCGGAGCGCGCTCCGCCGGGCCGGACAGCCGGAGGCCGCAAGCGCGGCCCCAGCCGGTGGCCGCGCACGCGGCCATAAGTGCGGGACGACCGAAAGTGATGCGGGTGGACGCGAAAGACATGGGTGCCGACCTCCAGCAGGTGCTCATCACCAAGGAAGAGATCGACGCGAAGCTGGCCGAGCTGGCCGCGAAGATCGACGCGGAGTACACGGGCAAGGACCTGCTGATCGTCGGTGTCCTCAAGGGCGCCGTGATGGTCATGGCGGACCTCGCCCGGTCGCTGTCCACCCCCGTCACCATGGACTGGATGGCCGTGTCCTCCTACGGCGCGGGCACCCAGTCCTCCGGTGTCGTGCGCATCCTCAAGGACCTCGACACCGACATCAAGGGCAGGCACGTCCTGATCGTCGAGGACATCATCGACTCCGGTCTGACCCTGTCCTGGCTGATCAACAACCTCGGTTCCCGCGAGCCCGCCTCCCTGAAGGTGTGCACGCTGCTGCGCAAGCCCGACGCCGCCAAGGTCGCCATCGACGTGGAGTGGGTCGGCTTCGACATCCCGAACGAGTTCGTGGTCGGCTACGGTCTCGACTACGCCGAGAAGTACCGCAACCTGCCGTTCGTCGGTACGCTCGCCCCTCACGTCTACGGCGGCTGAGCCAGTCGGCCCAAGCCCGGTAGGACGATCGGGAACCCCAGCGGGTTCCGTTCCGTTGAAGCATGCGGAGACGGGTTTCCCAGCCGCCGAAACAGCTCCGTGCGGCTTCGGACAACAATGCTGGGGTACCGTCAGAAGAACTGTCTTATCAAACTCACTATGGCAGGAGGGACGGGGCGACACCGCTCCGTATGGATGGACGTGAAGCGATACTTCCGTGGGCCGGTCATGTGGATCGTGCTGGCCGTCCTTGCCGTGGTCGTGTTGATGCAGGTCGTCGGCTCGTCCGGCGGCTACAAGACGGTGGACACCGGCCAGGTCGTGGCGGCGATCAACGACAACAAGGTCGAGTCGGCCAAGCTCACCACCGGTGACGAACAGAGCATCAAGGTCACGCTCAAGGACGGCTACAAGGTCGAGGGCAGCTCCAAGATCCAGGCGAGCTACATCGGCGACCAGGGCGTGCAGCTCGCCGGCACGCTCCAGACCAAATTCCAGGAAAAGCAGATCACGGACGGCTACACGGTCTCGCCGTCCAAGCAGAACCCCTTCGTCGGGGTCCTGCTCTCGCTGCTTCCCTTCGTCCTGATCGTGGTCGTCTTCCTGTTCCTGATGAACCAGATGCAGGGCGGCGGCTCCCGGGTCATGAACTTCGGGAAGTCCAAGGCCAAGCTCATCACCAAGGACACCCCCAAGACGACGTTCTCCGACGTCGCCGGCTGTGACGAGGCCGTCGAGGAACTCCAGGAGATCAAGGAGTTCCTCCAGGAGCCGGCCAAGTTCCAGGCCGTCGGCGCCAAGATCCCCAAGGGCGTCCTGCTCTACGGCCGTCCCGGCACCGGCAAGACCCTGCTCGCCCGAGCCGTCGCCGGCGAGGCGGGCGTCCCGTTCTACTCGATCTCCGGTTCCGACTTCGTCGAGATGTTCGTCGGCGTCGGCGCCTCCCGCGTCCGTGACCTGTTCGAACAGGCCAAGGCGAACGCCCCGGCGATCGTCTTCGTGGACGAGATCGACGCGGTCGGCCGCCACCGCGGCGCCGGCCTCGGCGGCGGTCACGACGAGCGCGAGCAGACCCTCAACCAGTTGCTGGTCGAGATGGACGGCTTCGACGTCAAGGGCGGCGTCATCCTGATCGCCGCCACCAACCGCCCCGACATCCTCGACCCGGCCCTGCTGCGCCCCGGCCGCTTCGACCGGCAGATCGCCGTCGACCCGCCGGACCTCCAGGGCCGTATGGAGATCCTCAAGGTCCACCAGAAGGGCAAGCCGGTCGCGCCCGACGTCGACCTGTCCGCCGTCGCCCGCCGTACCCCCGGCATGACCGGCGCCGACCTGGCCAACGTGCTCAACGAGGCCGCGCTGCTCACCGCCCGCGGTGACCAGAAGCTGATCGACAACAAGGCCCTGGACGAGGCGATCGACCGCGTGGTCGCAGGTCCGCAGAAGCGGACCCGGATCATGTCGGACAAGGAGAAGAAGATCACCGCGTACCACGAGGGCGGTCACGCCCTGGTCGCGGCGGCCTCACCGAACGCCGACCCGGTCCACAAGATCACGATCCTCTCCCGCGGCCGCGCCCTCGGCTACACGATGGTGCTGCCCGACGAGGACAAGTACTCGACCACCCGCAACGAGATGCTCGACCAGCTCGCCTACATGCTGGGCGGCCGGGCGGCGGAGGAACTGGTCTTCCACGACCCGACCACCGGCGCCGCCAACGACATCGAGAAGGCCACCAACCTGGCCCGCGCGATGGTCACCCAGTACGGCATGACCGAACGCCTCGGCGCGATCAAGTTCGGCGGCGACAACAGCGAGCCCTTCCTCGGCCGTGAGATGGCTCACCAGCGCGACTACTCCGAAGAGGTCGCCGCGCTGGTCGACGAGGAGGTCAAGAAGCTCATCGAGACCGCGCACAACGAGGCCTGGGAGATCCTGGTCGAGAACCGCGACGTGCTCGACAACCTCGTCCTCCAGCTGCTGGAGCGGGAGACCCTGGGCAAGGAGGAGATCGCCGAGATCTTCGCCCCCATCGTCAAGCGCCCGCCGCGTCCCGCCTGGACCGGCTCCTCCCGCCGTACGCCGTCCACCCGCCCGCCGGTGCTCTCCCCGAAGGAGCTGGCACTGACCAACGGCGCGAACGGCTCGACGGCGGCCATCAGCACGGTGAAGTCCACCGCCGCGGAGTCCGCCCCGGTCACGGAGCAGACCCCGGAGGACCGCCCCGAGAGCTGATCCGGCCCGCCCACCGGCCCGGAATGAACGCCGCGCCCCCCAGGTTCTAGCCTGGGGGGCGCGGCGCGTTCGTGCGCCCGCGAGCAGGACGTAGAGGAACGAGGCATCAGATGACCGACCCGGTGACGCTGGACGGCGAGGGCCCCGTCGGCGAGTTCGACGAGAAGCGGGCCGAGAACGCCGTACGGGAACTGCTGCTCGCGATCGGTGAGAACCCGGACCGCGAAGGTCTGCGCGAGACGCCGGGCCGGGTGGCGCGGGCCTACCAGGAGATCTTCGCGGGGCTGTGGCAGAAGCCCGAGGACGTCCTGACGACGACGTTCGACCTGGGGCACGACGAGATGGTCCTGGTGAAGGACATCGAGGTGTACTCGACCTGTGAGCACCACCTGGTGCCGTTCCGGGGAGTCGCCCACGTCGGCTACATCCCGTCCGTGTCCGGCAAGATCACCGGCCTGTCCAAGCTGGCCCGCCTGGTCGACGTCTACGCCCGCCGGCCGCAGGTGCAGGAGCGCCTCACCACGCAGATCGCGGACTCCCTGATGAAGATACTGGAGCCGCGGGGCGTCATCGTGGTCGTCGAGTGCGAGCACATGTGCATGTCCATGCGCGGCATCCGCAAGCCGGGCGCGAAGACCATCACGTCCGCCGTACGGGGCCAGCTGCGGGACGCGGCCACGCGGAACGAGGCGATGAGCCTCATCATGGCGCACTGACCGCGCCGGTGAGCGGAGCGGGTGGTCAGGCCACCGGCTCCGCTCCCGTGCGGTTCTGGTCGTCGTCCTCGGGGAGCTTGCAGACGCGCTCCAGGAAGAGGGCCGCCGCTATCACGCCGATGCCCGCCAGGAGCGAGAATCCGGCGTAGATCGCCTGGTCGCGGCGGGCCGGGATGTCCAGCAGCTCCAGCAGGAAGACGCCCGTGCCGCCGTACATGCCGGAGACGAGGGCCGCGACCAGGGCGCTGGCCTGGCCGAAGACGACCGCGCGGGCGGCCATCAGCGGGTCGACGCCCTTGGCGCCGGGCCGGCGCTCGCGCTGGGCCTTGAGGCGGGCGCGCAGCGAGAGCGCCGTGGAGAGCAGCACCACCGCGATCAGGGCGAGGACGACGGGGGCGGCCAGGGGGACGCTCGGCAGGGTCCCGGTGGAGTTCCAGAGGCGGGCGCCCGCCCAGGACAGGACGCCGGCCACGACGAACACGCCGGCCAGCACCCTGATGCGCAGCTCTCTCACGGTGTCCCTTCAGTTCCCCCGGACCATCCCGGACGGTGGTCGTCGGTCTTGACCCGTCTCGACCTTAACGACTACTCGGGCAGCCGGAGTTCCAGGTCCTCGCGGTGTGCCACGCCGTCGCGGGTGACGGCCGACAGCAGGTCCGCCACCGTGCCCCGGCCGGGGAGCTGGGCCTCCGGGTCCACGTCGTGCCAGGGCGCGAGGACGAAGGCGCGTTCGTGGGCGCGCGGGTGGGGGAGGGTGAGGTGCGGGTCGTCGGAGGTGACGCCGGCGTAGGCGACGATGTCGACGTCCAGGGTGCGCGGCGCCCAGCGTTCGTCGCGGACGCGGTGGAACGCCTCCTCGACGGCGTGGGCGCGCTCCAGCAGGGAGGCCGGGGGCAGGGTGGTCTTGAGGACCACGACCGCGTTGAAGTAGGAGGGCTGGGTGCCCGGCGCCACGCCCCAGGGGTCGGTCTCGTAGACCGGTGAGACGGCTTTCACGCGGACGCCCGGGGTGTCCTCCAGGGCGTCGACGGCACCCTGGAGGGTCTCCAGGCGGTTGCCGAGGTTGGAGCCGATGGAGATCACGGCCCACTGGGGGTTGCTCAGGGTCGTGTCGGCGGCGTCCACCTGCTCCAGGACCGAGGCGGGCACCGGCTGGACGGTCGGGTCGCTGTGACCCTGGCGGAAAGGTCGGGTCATACTCGGCTCCGGGTGATGGTGACGGTCACGTCGTCGAAGGGGACGGTGATCGGCGCGTCCGGTTTGTGGACGCAGACCTCGACCTGCTGAACCCCTTCGTGCTTCAGGCAGGTCTCGGCGATCCGCGCGGCGAGGGTCTCGATGAGATCGACCGGGTCGCCCTCGACCACGGCGACGACCTCCTCGGCGACGATGCCGTAGTGCACGGTCTTCGTCAGGTCGTCGTCGGCCGCGGCCGGCCGGGTGTCCAGGCCGAGGACGACGTCCACGATGAAGGTCTGGCCCTCCTCGCGTTCCTTGGGGAACACCCCGTGGTGCCCGCGGGCCTTCAGGCCGCGCAGCGCGACACGATCCACGCGAATCACTCCTGCAATCGTCGGGAACGACCGGCCCGTGCCGTGTGCGGGCGGCACACCGGCCTCAGACGAATCTACCTGCGGGCACCGGCGGGGCCCGGCCGCGGGGGCGCGGGTCCGGACCGGTGTCCGCGGGGTTCACCGGGTGTTCTCCCCGGGGAACCCGGCGGTGTCATGGGCTGGTAGCCGCTTCTACCCGGGGGTAGGTGATTCCAACCACTTCTCGGTCTCTCGGGCGGGGCCGCGCCCGGGGGGCGGGCCGCTGGTCGTCTGCCGGGCGGTGTCCGGGGTGCGTGTACCCGCTCAGGCGAGGGGGTCGTCGTCCGGATTCACGCCATTCCCGTCGGTGTCCGCGTCCTCGTCGCCGCTCTCGGCGAGCACGGGGGAGGCGTGGTGGGACCAGAGCTTCCAGCCGGAGGGGGTGCGCCGGAACACGTTGGTGGCGACGACGAGCTGGCCGACGAGGGGTCCCAGTTCCGCGCCCTCCTCGGGGGCGGGGCCGCCGCTGAGGATGTTCTCCGTGCAGGTCACCAGGGCGGTGTCACCGGTGACGGAGACGTGCACGTCGGTGAGGAAGAACTGGATGTAGTCGGTGTTGGCCATGATCAGGGCGTACGACCTGAGGACCTCGCCGCGGCCGGTGAGCACCGGCCAGCCGGGGTGCACGCAGGAGATCACGCCGCTGTCCGCGGGGTCGTGGTACTCCTCGTCCACGCCCAACTCGGCAGGGGTCAGCCAGAGCGCGGAGACCTCGTCGAAGTCGCCGCGTTCGAGTGCCTCGTAGAAGGCGGTGTTGGCGGCCTCCACCTGCTCCACGTCGGTGTGGGGGGCGCTCACCGGTCTCCTTCCGCGTCCGAGGCCGGCTGTGCCGCGCGCGCGTGCTCGACGGCGCGTGCCACGCGTACGGCGTCCGCGGTGGCGCGTACCTCGTGCACGCGCACGGCCCAGGCGCCGGCCTGCGCGGCGAGCGCGGAGACGGCGGCGGTGGCCGCGTCGCGTTCCCGGGCCGGCGGGGGCGCCCCCTCGGGTCCGGCGAGGACGCGGCCGAGGAAGCGTTTGCGGGAGGCGGCGACCAGCAGGGGGTGGCCGAGGGCGCGCAGCCGGTCGAGGTGGGCGAGGAGGGCGAGGTCGTGCTCGGCCTCCTTGGAGAAGCCGAGGCCGGGGTCGAGGACGACGCGCTCGGGGGCGATGCCGCCGGCGAGGACGGCCTCCACCCGCGCGCGCAGTTCGTCGACGACCTCGGTGACGACGTCGTCGTAGACGCCCTTGACGCTGCCGCCCTGGAGGAAGCCGCGCCAGTGCATCACCACGAAGGGGGCGCCGGCGGCGGCGACCACGGGGATCATGGCGGGGTCGGCGAGGCCGCCGCTGACGTCGTTGACGAGGGCGGCGCCGACGGCGAGGGACTGTTCGGCGACACGGGCGCGCATGGTGTCCACGGAGACGACGACGCCCTCGGAGGCGAGGCCGCGCACCACGGGGACGACCCGGCGCAGCTCCTCCGCCTCGTCCACGCGGGTGGCGCCGGGCCGGGTGGACTCGCCGCCCACGTCGACCAGGTCCGCGCCTTCGGCGACCAGGTCCAGGCCGTGCTTGACGGCGGCGGTCGTGTCGAACCAGCGGCCGCCGTCGGAGAAGGAGTCGGGGGTCACGTTGACGACCCCCATGACCGCGCACCGGTCCCATGCCGGAAGGCCGGCCACTCGGCCGCGCCCGCTGATGCTGTTCATACGTTCAGCGTAGGCCCAGGGCGGTGGCGGGAACGCGCGGCGGCCCGGGTGGCGGCCCGCCGCGCCGAGGGGGCGCGGCGGCCGCCGTCCGGGCCGGCCCCCGTGCCGTGCCGGCGGCGGGCGGGGCTCATGCCGCCCGGACGTCCTGTTCGGTCACCGTGTGCGCGCAGGCGCGCGCGGCGTCGGTCCGGCGCCGGCGCAGGAAGCGCGGCAGCGGGAGGGCGAGGTTGACGAAGCCTTCGGCCTGCATGGCGGCGAAGCCGATGCGGGGCAGGTCGCCGGAGGCGCGGTAGACGACGAAGCGGGGCTCCCAGCGGGGCTGGAACTTGGCGTTGAACTTGTACAGCGACTCGATCTGGAACCAGCGCGAGAGGAACACCAGCAGGCCGCGCCAGGCGCGCAGCACCGGGCCGGCGCCGATCTTCTCGCCGCGTGCGAGGGCGGAGCGGAACATCGCGAAGTTCAGCGAGACGCGGCTGACGCCGAACTTGGGGGCGGCCTGGAGGGAGGCGACGATCAGCAGTTCGTTCATGCCCGGGTCGGCGCTGCGGTCCCGGCGCATCAGGTCCAGCGAGACGCCGTCCGGGCCCCAGGGCACGAAGTGGAGGATCGCCTTGAGGTCGCCGTACTCGCCGGGTTCGTCGTCGGCCTTGTGGGCGGTGGCGATGAGGCAGTCGCCGTCGGCGGGGTCGCCGATGCGGCCGAGGGCCATGGAGAAGCCGCGCTCGGTGTCGGTGCCGCGCCAGTCCTCCGCCGCCCGGCGGATGCGTGCCAGTTCGGCGTCGCCGAGGTCACGGATGCGCCGTACCCGGGTTTCGTAGCCGGCCCGCTCGATGCGCTTGACCATCTGGCGCACGTTGCGCATCGCGCGACCGGCGAGCGAGAAATCCGCCACGTCGACCACCGCCTCGTCGCCCAGTTCCAGGGCGTCCAGGCCGGTCTCGCGGGTCCACACCTCGCCGCCCGTCTCGGAGCAGCCCATGACGGCGGGGGTCCAGGAGTGCGCCTTGGCCTCGTCCATGAAGCGTTCGATGGCGCCCGGCCAGGCTTCGACGTCCCCGATGGGGTCGCCGCTGGCGAGCATGACGCCGGAGACGACGCGGTAGGTGACCGCGGCCTTGCCGCTCGGCGAGAAGACGACGGCCTTGTCACGGCGGAGCGCGAAGTACCCGAGGGAGTCGCGCTTGCCGTGCTTGTCCAGCAGGGCGCGCAGCCGGCTCTCGTCGTCCTCGGTGAGGCGGGCGGCCGGGTGCTCGGGGCGGAAGGCGAGGTAGGCGGTGGTGGCGGCGGTCAGCCAGCCGAGGGCGCCGAGCGAGAAGGCGACCGTCCAGGAGGTGGTGCCGTCGTAGTCGAGGGGGCCCTCGAAGCCGAACAGGCCGTAGACGACGTGGGTCAGCCGGTCGGCGAGGCTGGGGTCGCCGACCATGCGGTGCGGGTGGACGCTGACGATGACCAGGCCGAGCGCCAGGGAGCCGGCGCTCATGAGGACGAAGTTGGTGAGCGCCCGCCACCTGCTGCGCGGGTCGGGCAGGGCCGCGAACTGGTCGCGGTGGCGCAGCAGGGGCACGAGCAGGGCGATCGCGATGAGCACGCCGGCGACGGAGTGCCGGTAGGCGAACTGGGCCATCGCGCCCGCCGGGAGCAGTGCCACGGCGGCCCGCCAGGCCCGGCGCTTGCGCCGTTTGAGGCCGTGCGCGAGGAGCAGCAGCAGGACGCCCGTGCTGAGCGAGAGCGCCGCCGCGAACGGCCCGAACGAGCCCGGCAGCACCTCGGCCAGGGTGTGCATGCGGCTGTGCCGGAAGCGCGGGAACACACCCGCGGCGATGTCCAGGAGACCGACGAGCGCGGCGGCCCGGCCGATCACCGCGGGGACGGCCTCGGGGCGCGGACCGCGCAATATGCGCCGCGTCCGGCTTGATCGGCCCGGAACCCCGTCCGACATTTCCCCATCTATCCTGACAGACATCGCATCCCGTAGTTCTGCGAGAGACCTTGAATCCGGTGCCGATCGGGCACCCGGCGACATTGCGCCCTCTAGGACGATGTCTCGGGGAGAGAGGTTCACTCCCCATCGGAAAGTCGGGTCAAAGGTCAAGGAAAGCCCCGGGCAAGCCCTCGCGACGATGTGTGGGACGGACACGGGCGGAAAGCGCAGGCAGGGAACAGCCCATGGGTCTCACGAGCGACAAAGTGCTGGTGCTGGCGATAGTGATCGCCGCCGTGCTGTTCATCGGCACGGTGTGGCTGTGGCCGCGCCTGGCCCGGCGGAGCTGGCGGTCCGTCAGCGGACGGGTCGCGCTGCTGCTCTCCACCCAGGTGGCGCTCTTCGCCTCCGTGGGACTCGCCGCCAACCAGTCCTTCGGTTTCTACGCCAGCTGGGCCGACCTGTTCGGCACGGAGACCGGCCAGGGGATCGTCGTCGACCACTCGGTCAACGGCAGCGGCGGCGGCCCGCTCCAGGTGGTGTCCACCGCCGAGGTGCCGGGCGTGCGCGCCAAGCGGCCGGAGACGGGCGGGCAGGTCCAGAAGGTGGACGTCGTCGGCCGGACGACCCACATCGCGACGCCGGCGTACGTGTACCTGCCGCCGGAGTACTTCCAGCCCCAGTACCGCACGCGCACCTTCCCGGTGGCGGTGGTGCTCACCGGCTACCCGGGTACGGCGCGGTCGCTGGTGGACAAGCTGGACTACCCGAGCACGGCGCAGGGGCTGGCCAAGGACGGGCGCGTGCAGCCGATGATCCTGGTGATGCTGCGGCCGACCGTGGCGCCGCCGCGGGACACCGAGTGCGTGGACGTGCCGGGCGGGCCGCAGGCGGAGACGTTTTTCGCCAAAGATCTGCCGGACGCCGTCCTCTCGCACTACCGGGTCGGCAAGCGGCCGGGCAGCTGGGGCGTCATCGGCGACTCCACGGGCGGCTACTGCGCGCTCAAGCTGGCCATGCGCCACCCGAAGGTGTACGCGGCCGGCGCGGGCCTCTCGCCGTACTACAAGGCGCCGATCGATCCCACGACCGGTGACCTCTTCCACGGCGACCGGATGCTGCGCAACCGTTCCGACCTGTTCTGGCTGCTCCGCCACGAGACCGCGCCGGACACCTCGCTCCTCGTCACCAGCAGCCGGGTCGGCGAGCACAACTACACGTCCACGATGAGGTTCATCGAGCGTGCGCAGGCCACGAACGTCACCCGGGTCTCGTCGATCATCCTCGACAGCGGCGGCCACAACTTCAACACCTGGCGCCGTGAGATCCCGCCGGCGCTCCAGTGGCTCAGCGGACGGCTCACCGACCGCTGAGCCGGAGTGTTCCCTGACGCCCCGTAAAGCACGTGGTGTGGCTGTGTTTTTACGGGGCGTGCGCGCATGGATCGCCTACGCGCGGTAAGTTTCTGGCCATGCCACGTGGACGCCACCGCCATTCCCCTCCCCTGCACCGGCTGTTGCCTCCCTCGGCGATCGCCGGCGTCTCCGTCGCCTGCGCGCTGGGTCCCTGGGCGTTCTCCGAAGCCACGGTGTTGCGTGCGCTGGCCGCCGCCGCGGCGGCGACGGCGGTCGTGGGCGCCGTCGTGATGCGCCGTTGGGACACCCAGGCGGGCAGGCGGGTCGCCGAACTCACGCGCGCGCGTGCCGGTGACGAATGGCGGCACGAGGAGCGGGTCGCCGAACTGGAGACCGACCTGGAGGAGTCCCGCGCGCTGCGCGCGAAGCTGGAGGAGCGGCTGCGTGCCAAGCGCGCCGAACTGGCCCGGCTGCGCAACGAGCACGCGGCCCTGCTGCGCCGGTACGCCACCGCCGAGACCGAGCGCGCCAGCGCCCTGGAGGGGCGGCGGCTGCTGGAACTGGGCGCGGCGGAGCCCGAGTCGCGGCCCGGGGCCTCGTCGCCGCTCGCCCTGCCGCCCGCGCGCGGTGCCGAGCCGGCCGCCTCCCCGGAGGCCGCCGGGGAGGTTCCCGGGGAGGAGCCGGCGGCCCGCGCCGTGTTCTCGCCGGACGGCGCCCGGCTGTACCGGAACGCCCTGCTGGCCCTGGCCCGGTTCGACCGGGACACCGCCGCCGGCCTTTCCGAGGCCCGTACGACGCAGGCCCCCGAGCCGGAGGCGGACAAGACGGCTGCCCCGGAGGTGAGCGCCCCTGAGGTGAGCGCCCCCGGCGCGGATGCCCTCGACGCGGATGCCGCCGGCACGGGTGCCCCCGGTGCGGGCGGCGCCGAAGCGGAGGCTCCCGCGCGCGGGGTGGTCCCGGACGGGTCCGCCGCCAAAGGAGAGGGCGCCGCGGACGGCGTGACGCGGGGCACCGGCGCCGGACCGGCCGCCGAGCCCGCCCGGCCCGGGGGGCAGCCGCCCGCCGGGCACTACACGGTGCCGGCCGCGGTGGCCGTCGTACCGCCCGTGCCCGCGCGGCGCCCGGTGGTCAAGGGCGGCTTCGACTTCTTCGGGAACCAGAAGGACGAGCCGAAGCCCCCGGCGGACTCCGTGCAGAGCGAGGACCTCGCCGACGTCGTCGGCTCCGAGGCGATCGCCGTGCACAAGGCCGAGTCCGAGTCCGGGTCCCAGACCGGGTCCGAGCCCGAGGCTGAGTCCGGGGCCGGGTCCGAGCCCGTCGGCGAGGGGTCCCCCGAGGCCGGCCGGGTCATCGACCTGACGGCGCACGACGAGACCGAGCAGATCGACGTCCAGACGCTGCGCGGCGCGGCTTCCTGAGCCGCCTCGCCCGTACGCACCCGGGCCCGGCCTCCCCGTGGGGGAGCCGGGCCCGACGTTGTCGGCGCGCGACCGCCGGCCGGTCAGCCCCGGCCGGCGGTCATCCACCGGTCCGGGAGGGCGTCCCCGCGTCCGGTACGGGACCTCTCCGCCTGCTCGCCCAGGAAGCGCGCCGCCTCCCCGGCGTCCCGCAGGCGGGCCGTCACGGTCTTGTCCGCCCCGGTGTCCACGTGTACGTCGGCGAGCCGCCACAGGCGTCTCCACGGACCCTGGGTCAGCCGGACGCTCTGCACCTTGGCGTGCGGGACCAGCGAGAGCCGACGGCGCAGCAGGCCGCTCCGCGCGGCGAGCACCGTGCCGGTGACCGCGAGCCGGTGACCGCGCCACCACACCGGAAGGCACCACCGGGCCCGGCGCGGCGCCGGGGACGTCTCGTGCGGCACCGTGACGCCGGGCAGCACGCGCGCGATGACCGACTCGGCGACCGCGCGCGGGGCGACGGGTATCAGCACGGAGTTGTCGGAGCCCGCCACGTCCAGTTCCACCCGCACCCAGCCGGGCCACCGCCACAGCAGCGGTTCCACGATCCGTACGGTCTGCACCCGGCCCGGCGGCACCGTCTCGTGCGCCCGGTCGAGCAGCCCGTGGTCGATGCGCAGTCCGTCCGGGGACTCGCTCACGGTCCAGTCGAACTCGGTGACGAACCGGCCCACGCTGCTCGCGCCGGCCGCGCCCAGCAGAGGCACGGCGGCGGCGAGGACCGTCCACGCGCTCCCGGTGACGAACCACAGCACGGTGGGCAGGATCAGCGCGGCGCACAGCGAGCCCCAGGTGGCGCCGGTCAGCACCAGGGAGCGCGCCAGCTCGCGCGGGGGCACGCTCAGCAGCGTGCGCGCCGGGGCCTCCCCGACCTCGCGCGCCGTCTCGGGCGTGAAACCCGCCGCGCGCGCCAACAGCTCCGCGCGCAGGGCGCGCGCCTCCCGTTCGCCCAGGAACGCCAGCTCGTCCTTGTCGTCCGCGCCGACGACGTCGATGCGGAGCTTGGCGACGCCCGCCACGCGCGCGAGGAGCGGACGGGAGAGGTCCACGGCCTGGACGCGCTCCAGCCGGATGTGCGCGGTGCGCCGGAACAGCAGCCCGGTGCGTATCCGCAGTTCGGTGTCGGTGACCGCGTAGTGCGTGAACCACCAGGACAGGAAGCCGTACAGACCGGCCGCCGGCACCAGCACCGCCACCCCGATCAGCAGCATGGTGCCGGTCAGCCGGGTCAGCTGCTCCTGGGCGCCGTTCGGATCGTGCACCGCCCAGCCGGCCAGCACGGCGAGCGGCGCCCACGCCCGGCGGAACGGCGTGACCGGGTGCAGCCGGCGCTCGGCGACGGGCGGGCGCCCCGGTATGCCACCGTCCGCGCCGCTTCCACCGCTCCCACCGCTCCCGCCGTTCCCGCCGTCCGTGCCGTCTCCGCCGTCGTGCGCGCCCCGCGCGGGCGGGGGTGTCACAGGCCCGCCGATCGTGCCTCGCCCAGCTCGGTGAGCCGGTCGCGCAGCCGTTCCGCCTCGGCCGGGTCCAGGCCGGGGAGGGTCGCGTCGGTCGCGGCGGCGGCCGTGTGGAGCTGTACGGTGGCCAGCCCGAAGCGCCGTTCCACGGGCCCGGACGTCACCTCCACCAGCTGCATCCGCCCGTACGGCACCACCGTCTCCTCGCGCCACAGGACGCCGCGGCTGATCAGCAGGTCGTCGGCGCGCTCGGCGTACCGCCAGGACCGCCAGTTGCGCTCCAGCAGCCGCCGGCCCCACACGGCGCACACCGGCGGCAGCAGCGCGCAGAGTGTCCACGCCGGTCCGGCGAGGAGCCCGAGCAGCAGCCCCGCGGCCACCGTGAGCACCCCCGTCCACACCATCAGCAGCAGCCGGCGCATCCGCAGCAGGCCGGGCCGAGGTCTGCGCCACACCGGCTGGTCCGCCGGCGCTCCGGTCCCTTCGAGGCTCCCCGTATCCATGGGGCCAGCGTACGTAAGGGAAACTGGGGCCATGACTCCCACGACGGAGACCACGGTCGGCATCGGCGGCGCGGCGGAGAGCACCGACATGGTGCTCAACATCGGCCCTCAGCACCCGTCCACGCACGGTGTGCTGCGGCTCAAGCTCGTGCTGGACGGGGAGCGCATCGTGCGCGCGGAGCCGGTGATCGGCTATATGCACCGGGGTGCCGAGAAGCTCTTCGAGGCGCGCGACTACCGGCAGATCATCGTGCTCGCCAACCGCCACGACTGGCTGTCGGCGTTCTCGAACGAGCTGGGCGTGGTACTCGCCGTGGAGCGGATGCTCGGCATGGAGGTGCCCGAGCGGGCCGTGTGGACGCGCACCCTGCTCGCCGAGTTGAACCGGGTGCTGAACCACCTGATGTTCCTCGGCTCCTACCCGCTGGAGCTGGGCGGGATCACGCCGGTGTTCTACGCGTTCCGGGAGCGCGAGGTGCTCCAGAACGTCATGGAGGAGGTCTCCGGCGGGCGCATGCACTACATGTTCAACCGCGTCGGCGGCCTCAAGGAGGACGTGCCGGCGGGCTGGACGGCACGCGTGCGCGAGGCCGTCGCCGCCGTGCGCTCGCGCCTGGACGTCTTCGACGACCTGGTGCTCGGCAACGAGATCTTCCGGGGGCGCACGCGCGGGGTCGGGACGCTCTCCGCCGAGGCCGTGCACGCCTACGGGGTGAGCGGCCCCATCGCGCGCGCCTCCGGTGTCGACTTCGACCTGCGCCGCGACGAGCCCTATCTGGCCTACGGCGACCTCCAGGACGTGCTGAAGGTCGTGACCCGCGACGAGGGCGACTGCCTCGCCCGCTTCGAGATCCTGCTGGAGCAGACCCACAACGCGCTGGACCTGGCCGACGCCTGCCTGGACCGGCTCGCCGGGCTGCCGCCGGGCCCGATCAACCAGCGGCTGCCCAAGGTGCTGAAGGCCCCCGAGGGGCACACCTACGCGTGGACCGAGAACCCGCTGGGCATCAACGGCTACTACCTGGTCAGCAAGGGGGAGAAGACGCCGTACCGGCTGAAGCTCCGCTCGGCCTCGTACAACAACATCCAGGCGCTGACCGAACTGCTGCCGGGGACGCTGGTGGCGGACATGGTGGCGATCCTGGGGTCGATGTTCTTCGTGGTGGGCGACATCGACAAGTAGTCGACGGGCAGGGGGCCGGTGCCGGTGCTTGTGCCGTGCCGGTTCCTCAGGCGAGCGGGTCGGGGACGCCGACCGGCTGGAGCAGCCAGCCGAAGTCGCCGAGGCCGCCCGGCGCCGTGAGTTCGGCGGCCTCGCCGGCGCTCGCGAGGGCGCGCACATAGGCGGCCGGGTCGGTGGAGGCCAGCGCGAGCGGAGGGCGCGCGCCGGTGATGTCCAGGGCGTGCAGGGCGGCGCGTTGGGTGAGGATGCGCGCGCCGGAAAGCTCGCGCGCCGGTTCGTAGGGCGCGTGCGGCTCGTAGGGCGTGTGCGACTCGCGGGGCAGAGCGTGCGCGGTGTCGGACGGCGCGCGCAGCGGCGTGCGCGCCGTGCGAGGGGGCGCACCGGGTTCCGTACCCGGCGGGCCTGAGGACGCGCGCCCCGCGGTCGGCGCCGCCGCGCACGCGTCCAGCGCGACGTGCGCCGTGATGTCGCACGAGCCGTCCGGCACGGGCGCCGTCTCGCGTCCCTCCCGGAAGCCGGTGAGGGTGCCGAAGGGCGGGCGTGTGTCCACGGTGTGCGCGTAGTCCACGGCCACCGCGAGCCCCCGCGTCACCCGGCCCACGGCCGACGCCCAGGCCCGGTCCCGGGGCAGCCCGACCTCCGCCCGCAGCCCCTCCTCGGCCGGCAGCGGCCACCAGCGCGCGAGCCAGTCGGCCGGCGCTCCCGTCACCGGCTCCCCGAGCCGCTCGGCGCCGTCCGGCCCGACCAGCACCAGCCGGGGCACGCCCGCGGGGTCCACCTCCACGACGTCCACGGGGACGTTGTCCAGCCACTCGTTGGCGAACAGCAGCCCGGTGACCCGCTCCGGGAGTCCGCTCCGCCAGACGATCCGTTCGTCCAGGCCGGCCGGACGGCCGGCGATCTCGACGGCGTGCACGCGCGTGCGCCGGGCCACGTCGGCGGGCAGGGCGGCCAGCACCCCGGTGGCCAGTTCGCCCCGGCCGGCGCCCATGTCGACGAAGTCCAGCACCGCGGGCCGCCCGAGCGCCGTGTCGACCCGGCACAGCAGCCGGGCCACCGCCCGCGCGAACAGCGGGGAGGCGTGCACGGACGTACGGAAGTGACCGGCCGGGCCCTCCGGGCGCCGGTAGAAGCCGTCCGGTCCGTACAGTGCCGCCGTGGCCGCCGCGCGCCAGCCGCGCGGGCCTTCACCGCCGAGGTGTCCCTCCGCCGTCGTCTCATCCGTCACCGGGCCAGGTTAGGCGCACAGATGATCACGGCATCCACCTTGCGGAGTACGCGCGCCGGGCACGGATCGGCCCCTCGGCTGACCCCCGCACGCATCGGGCTTCCCTACGCTGGGTTACGTGCAGCGCCTTTATGACTTCCTCCGCCGTCACCCGATGTGGGTCGACGCCTTCTGGGCCGTCGTCCTGCTCGGGGTGTCCGGGGCGAGTGTGGTCAGCCTCGCCGGGGACCCCGGACAGCACGGCACGGTCCCCGGCGGACTGGCCGTGTCCGCCGTCCTGTGCGGGGTCGTGGCGCTGCGCCGGCGTCTCCCGGAGCCGATGCTGCTGGTCGCGCTCGTCACCGGACTGGTCCAGCTGGTCCTGGACGTGCAGACGACCGTCGCCGACTTCGCCATGCTGGTGATCACCTACACGGTCGCGGCGGTCGGCGCGCGCTGGTCCTCCCGGCTCGCCCTCGCCGTCAGCCTCTGCGCGGCGACCGTGGCCCAGATCCGCTGGCCGGACGAGCGGACCGGCTTCGCCGGGCAGGTCGCGATAGCCGTCTTCCAGACGGTGCCCTTCGCCCTCGCCTGGGTGCTGGGCGACTCCGTGCGCACCCGGCGCGCCTACTTCGCGCAGCTGGAGGAGCGCGCGGCCCGTCTGGAGAGGGAGCGCGAGGCGCAGGCGAAGGTGGCGGTCGCCGCCGAGCGCGCCCGCATCGCGCGCGAGCTGCACGACGTGGTCGCGCACAACGTGTCGGTGATGGTGGTGCAGGCCGACGGCGCCGCCTACGTCATGGACGCCGCGCCGGACCAGGCGAGGAAGGCGCTGGAGACGATCTCCTCCACCGGCCGCCAGGCCCTCGCCGAGATGCGCCGCCTGCTGGGCGTGCTGCGCACCGGGGAGCACCAGGAGAGCGGCGAGTACGTGCCGCAGCCCGACGTCGACCAGATCGACGACCTCGTCGAGCAGTGCCGCAGCTCCGGGCTGCCGGTCGACTTCAAGGTGGAGGGCACCCCGCGTCCGCTGCCCAGCGGGGTCGAACTGACCGCCTACCGGATCGTGCAGGAGGCGCTGACCAACACGCGCAAGCACGGCGGTCCGAACACGGGCGCCAGCGTGCGGCTGGTCTACTTCGACGACGGCCTCGGCCTGCTGGTGGAGGACGACGGCAAGGGCGCCCCGCACGAGCTGTACGAGGAGGGCGGTGCCGACGGGCGGGGGCACGGTCTGATCGGCATGCGCGAGCGCGTCGGCATGGTCGGCGGCACCCTGGACGCGGGTCCGCGCCCGGGCGGAGGATTCCGCATCAGCGCCCTGCTGCCGCTCAAACCGGCGCACTGACACCGGCGCCTCGACAGCGGCGCCCCGACACCCGCGCACCGGCTCCCGCGCGCCGACCCGGCCGCGAGCCCGCGTACGCCCCCACGGCAACCGAAGACGGCAGCCGAAGACGGCGGCCGAAGACACGGAAGAGGACCCGATGACGATCCGCGTGATGCTCGTCGACGACCAGGTGCTGCTGCGCACCGGGTTCCGGATGGTGCTCGCCGCCCAGCCGGACATGGACGTCGTCGCGGAGGCGGGCGACGGCGTGGAGGCCCTCCAGGTGCTGGAGTCCGCCGCCGTCGACGTCATCTTGATGGACGTCCGCATGCCGAAGCTGGACGGTGTGGAGACCACGCGGCGGATCTGCGCCGGGCCCAACCCGCCGAAGGTGCTGATCCTGACCACGTTCGACCTGGACGAGTACGCCTTCTCCGGGCTGAAGGCGGGCGCCTCCGGCTTCATGCTCAAGGACGTGCCGCCCGGCGATCTGCTGGCCGCGATCCGCGCCGTGCACAGCGGGGACGCGGTCGTCGCGCCGTCCACCACCCGGCGGCTGCTGGACCGCTTCGCGCCGATGCTGCCCTCCGCCGGGAAGGAGCCACGGCACAAGGAGCTGGAGCGGCTCACCGACCGTGAGCGCGAGGTGATGGTCCTGGTCGCGCACGGGCTGTCCAACGGGGAGATCGCGGCCCGGCTGGTGCTGAGCGAGGCGACGGTCAAGACCCACGTGGGCCGCATCCTGACCAAGCTCGGCCTGCGCGACCGCGTGCAGGTGGTCGTGCTGGCGTACGAGACGGGACTGGTACGGGCGGGCGGCCACGGCTGACCCCGTCCCGGACGGCACCGGCCGACTCCGTACGGGTGGGTCCGGGGCGGCGCCGGGCGCGACGGCCGCGGTCCGCTACCGGAGGATGCCCTCCAGGAAGTCGCTGCCCAGCCGGGCGACGACGGTGACGTCCAGCTGGTGCAGCGCGTACCGGCCGCGGCGGCGGGTGGTCACCAGACCCGCCTTCTTCAGGACGCTCAGGTGCCGCGATATCTCGGGTGCCGTCATCCCGTGCACCTGGGCCAGCTCGCTGGTGGTGTAGGCGCTGCGCGCGAGGTGGCGGCAGAGCCGCATCCGCACGGGGTGGGACAGGGCCGTCATGCGCAGCGCGAGCTGTTCCACCGAGGGCGGGGCGGCCAGCTCGGGCGAGCCGACCGGGTAGTGCAGCACCGGCTGCCAGCCGTGCCGGTGCAGGACGCTCAGGTGCGGCCAGCCCAGGCTCGTCGGAACGAGCAGGAGGCCGCCGTCCGCCGTGGCCGAATGGCCGATGCCCAGCTTGTCGACCGTGATGGTCGCGGCGTCCGGGTCGAACGCCACCGTGGGCGACACCGCCGTCACCGCCTCGGCCAGCCCCCGGCGCAGCAGCAGATCCGTCTTGTGCCGGGCGTCCGCCGCGAGCTGGTGCCGCAGCCTGGACCAGGTCTCCGCGAAGAACGCCTCGTCGCAGTCCCGTACGAACTGCCGCAGCCACGCCCGGATGCGCGGCGGATCGGCCAGCAGCCGCTCGGTGAACCGCACCTGCCGGGGCCCGCGCGAGGCGGCCAGTTCCAGCGCCCGGCGGCGCACGCCGGCGTCGGAGAGCGCGGAGGGGCCCCGCGAGTCGTACGGCAGCGCGCAGGTGAACTCCATCGCAGCGTCCACGAACTGCTCGTCCGTCAGCTTGTCCAGCAGGTCCAGGTCCTCGGCGAGGGTGGCGCCGGGCAGTGTGTTCCGGCCGGCGCCGGCGAACGGCAGGAAGAGGTCGGAGAAGGTCGAGCGCCAGAGGAAGTCCGCCTCGCACATCCGGTCGGCCAGATGGGAGTCCAGCCGGGCCGTCACCCCGGTCGCCCAGCCTTGGAGGCCCGGGTGGTGCCCCGGCTCGGACAGCGCGTGCAGCGCCATGCCCAGCTCGGCCAGGGGCGAGGGCACGACGGCGACCCGCTCCGCCCGCAGCCCCGAGATGTCGATACGCACGCTCATGCCCCCATGGTGCCCGCGGCCACCGACAACCGGGCCCTCGATTGACGGGGCACGTCAATCGGCGCGACTTCTCCCGGCGGGCCGCGCAGTCTGTGACCACCGGGGCGGCCGGGCGGCCCGAGCGGTCACCGCGCGGCCGGTGGCCGGCCCACGTCCCGGGCCCCCGGGTACCTCCCGCACAACCTCCCGAGACCTCCCGGAAGGCGGTCCGCCATGAGCCTCGCCCAGCAGCACCTCTTCGACAGCTACCGCGCCCGTCTGCACGGCGAGCCCGGACCGCCCGCGCCGGGCCGGCACGACCTGGACGCGGTGCGCGGGCTGCGCGAGTACCGGCGCTTCAGCGCGGTCGTCGCCGGCCGCCCGGCGCGCGGGCGCCTCCGCACCCTCGCGCGCCGACTGCGCCCCCGCACCCTCGGCTGAGCCCCCTGGCCGCCCCCGCCTCCTCGGCTGAGCCCCCTGGCCGCCCCCGCGTCCGCGGCTCAGCCGCGCGCCCGCCGGGTCCCGCCCTCCCGGCGAGCCCGGCTAGACCGTGCGGGGCAGACGGTCCACGAAGTCCCGTACGGCCGCGTGGACGTCCGCCGCCGTCCACTCCAGGCCCTCGGCGCGGACGGTGACCTCCGTGCACGCCAGGCCGGGCCCCGTGGCGTCCCAGGCGTTGGCGAAGAGCAGCACCGAGGTCTCCTCGGCCTGGCGCACGGCGGCCTCCGCCGCCACCTCGGGCGCGTACGGCAGCCAGACCTGGAACTCGTGGGTGTGCGGGACCTCCGGGTGGACGCGGGCCCAGGCCGCTCCGGCCGCCGCGAAGCCCTCGCGCAGCGCCTCGGCTACCACGCGCGCGTGCCGCACGTACTCCGGCAGCCGGGGCAGTTCGCGGTCCAGCCCGACGAGCGCGGACAGCGCGGTCGGGAACTGCTGGAAGACGGTGCCGCCGTACCGGTGCCGCCAGGTCCTCGCCTCCTCCACCAGCGTGCGCGGGCCGGCGAGCGCGGCGCCGCCGAAACCACCGACGGACTTGTAGAACGACACGTAGACGCTGTCGGCCAGGGCCGCGATCTCCTCCAGCGGGCGCCCGAAGTGCTCGGTGCACTCCCACAGGCGCGCGCCGTCGAAGTGCACCACCGCGTCCCGCTCCCGCGCCGCCTCGACCACCTCGGTCAGCTCCTCCCAGGTGGGCAGCACGAAACCGGCGTCCCTGAGCGGCAATTCCAGCATCAGCGCCCCGAAGGGCTCCTCGAGGTCGCGTATCTCCGCCGCCGTGGGCAGCCGGTGGCCGCCGCCCACCCTGACCGGACGCAGACCGCTGACCTGGCTGAAGGCGTGCCGCTCGTGCACCTCCGGGTGGGCCAGCGGGTGCAGGGCCACCGCCGGGTTCCCGGTGCGGCCGGCCCAGCAGCGCAGCGCCACCTGCTGCGCCATGGTGCCGGTCGGGAAGAAGGCGGCGGCCTCCGTGCCGAGCAGGGTGGCGACCCGCTCCTCCAGGGCGGCCACGACCCCGTCGCCGTAGACGTCGGCCGGTTCGTCCAGGTCGTAGGCGTCGGGCGCGGCGTCCATCAGGTGGGTGAGGCGGTCGCGGAGTGTGCCGCCCCAGCCCGCGCGGGAGAGTGCGCGCCGCGCCTGCCGCCGTGCGGCGGTGCGCCGCTCCCGCAAGCGTTCCCCCGTCGACTTCCGCGCGTCCTGCCCGGTGCCCGGTGCGGCGTTCTGGGCGATGCCCTGCCCGGCGTCCTGCGTGGTGCCTTGTCCGGTGCCCTGTCCGGCTGTCTCCGTCATGCCGTGGATCATGCCGTGCCGGGCCGGCGGGCGGCACCGGGATTACGGGTGGGACGCCCGCTGCCGTCGGCGGTGGCGTGGGGAAACCCACAGCCTGTGGACAACCGGTCGGCACCGGACCGAGATAGCGTTAACATGACGAGAAATCGTCCGGTACCCAGAGCGGACTGGAACGGGAAGGCCTCCGTCGCGTGAGTACAGTCCACCAGCCAGACCTCAAGGACCGCCCCGCGCGGCTCACCGTCGGTGTCGTCGGCGCCGGCCGCGTGGGCCCCGCGCTCGCCGCGTCCCTCCAGCTCGCCGGGCACCGTCCGGTGGCCGTCTCCGGAGTCTCCGAAACCTCCCGCAGGCGTGCCGAGACGATGCTCCCGGACGTCCCGCTGGTGCCGCCCGCGGAGGTGCTCCAGCGCGCCGACCTGGTGCTGCTCACCGTCCCCGACGACGCGCTGCCCGGCCTGGTCGCGGGGCTCGCCGGGACCGGCGCGGTCCGGCCGGGCCAGCTGCTCGTGCACACCTCCGGCCGGTACGGCGCGAAGGTCCTCGACCCGGCCCTGCGCGCGGGCGCGCTGCCGCTCGCCCTGCACCCGGCGATGACCTTCACCGGCACGCCCGTGGACGTCCAGCGCCTGGCGGGCTGCTCCTTCGGCGTCACGGCGCCCGAGGAGCTGCGGCTGGCCGCCGAGGCCCTGGTGATCGAGATGGGCGGCGAGCCGGAGTGGATCAGCGAGCGGAACCGCCCGCTGTACCACGCGGCCCTCGCCCTCGGCGCGAACCACCTGGTGACCCTGGTCGCCCAGTCCATGGAGCTGCTGCGCACGGCCGGCGTGACGGCACCCGACCGGATGCTCGGCCCGCTGCTCGGCGCCGCCCTGGACAACGCGCTGCGCTCCGGCGACGCCGCCCTGACCGGTCCGGTCGCGCGCGGGGACGCCGGCACGGTCGCCGCGCACATCTCCGAGCTGCGCGAGCACGCCCCGCAGACCGTGGCGGGCTATCTGGCGATGGCCCGCGCGACCGCCGACCGCGCGCTCGCCCACGGCCTGCTGAAGCCGGAACTCGCCGAGGACCTGCTCGGGGTACTCGCCGACACGGGCCGCGCGGGTGACGCGGCCGGCGGCGCGAACGGCACCGACGGCGGGAACGACACCGACGGCACCGACGGCACGAACGGCACCGAGGGGAACGACCGATGACCACCGCCCTGCTGAGCACCGCCGGCGAACTGCACGCGCGCGTGCGCCACGGCCGCCGCGCCGTCGTGATGACCATGGGCGCCCTGCACGAGGGCCACGCGACGCTCATCCGCTCCGCGCGCGGCATCGCGGGCCCCGACGGCGAGGTCGTCGTCACCGTCTTCGTCAATCCGCTCCAGTTCGGCGCGGGGGAGGACCTGGACCGCTATCCGCGCACCCTGGACGCCGACCTGGAGCTGGCCGGGCGGGCGGGCGCGGACGCCGTGTTCGCGCCCGCCGTGGACGAGGTGTACCCGGGCGGCGAACCCCAGGTGCGGATCACCGCCGGGCCCATGGGCGAACGCCTGGAGGGCGCCTCGCGGCCCGGCCACTTCGACGGCATGCTCACGGTCGTCGGCAAGCTGCTGCACCTCACTCGCCCCGACGTGGCCCTGTTCGGGCAGAAGGACGCCCAGCAGCTGGCCCTGATCCGCCGCATGGTGCGGGACCTGAACTTCGGCGTGGACATCGTCGCCGTGCCGACCGTGCGCGAGGAGGACGGGCTCGCCCTGTCCAGCCGCAACCGCTACCTCTCGGCGGACGAGCGCCGCACGGCGCTCGCGCTGTCCCGCGCGCTGTTCGCCGGCCGGGACCGGCACGCGGCCCAGGAGGCGCTGCGCGCGCGGGCCCGGGAAGTGCCCTCCACGCACGCGCGCGCCGAGGCGCTGAGCGCCATAGGGGAGTCCCGCGCGGCGGCCGACGCGCACGCGGTGGCCACCGCCGCGCCCGGCGGCCCGGCGGCCGTCCGCGCCGCCGCCCGCCAGGTGCTGGACGAGGCCGCCCGCTTCGACCCGCCGCTGCGGCTGGACTACCTCGCGCTGGTCGACCCCGCCGACTTCACCGAGATCGGCGACGGCTTCACCGGCGAGGCCGTGCTGGCCGTCGCCGCCCGGGTCGGCGCGACCCGGCTGATCGACAACCTCCCCCTCACCTTCGGGACCTTCGGAGCCGCCTCGTGACCAGCACAGGCATACGACTGCACGCGCCCGCCCCCGGCTGGGCCATCTCCGCGGACGTGGTCGTCGTCGGCTCCGGCGTGGCCGGTCTGACCGCGGCCCTGCGCTGCGAGGCCGCCGGCCTCAGCACCGTCGTCGTCACCAAGGCCCGGCTCGACGACGGCTCCACGCGCTGGGCGCAGGGCGGCATCGCCGCCGCCCTCGGCGAGGGCGACACACCCGAGCAGCACCTCGAGGACACCCTGGTGGCCGGCGCCGGCCTGTGCGACGAGGAGGCGGTGCGCATCCTCGTCACCGAGGGCCCCGACGCGGTGCGGCGGCTCATCGACACCGGCGCGCACTTCGACGAGTCCGACGCGGGCGAGCTGGAACTCACCCGCGAGGGCGGTCACCACCGGCGCCGGATCGCGCACGCCGGCGGGGACGCGACCGGCGCGGAGATCTCCCGGGCCCTGGTCGAGGCCGTTCGCGCGCGCGGGCTGCGCACCATCGAGAACGCGCTGGTGCTGGACCTGCTCACGGACGCCGCCGGCCGTACGGCCGGTGTCACCCTGCACGTGATGGGCGAGGGCCAGCACGACGGCGTGGGCGCCGTGCACGCGCCCGCGGTGGTGCTCGCCACCGGCGGCATGGGCCAGGTGTTCTCGGCGACCACCAACCCGTCGGTGTCGACCGGCGACGGCGTGGCGCTGGCGCTGCGCGCCGGTGCCGAGGTCTCCGACCTGGAGTTCGTGCAGTTCCACCCGACCGTGCTGTTCCTCGGCGCGGACGCCGAGGGCCAGCAGCCGCTGGTCTCCGAGGCGGTGCGCGGCGAGGGCGCCCACCTGGTCGACGGCGACGGCGTGCGCTTCATGGCGGGCCGGCACGAACTGGCCGAGCTGGCGCCCCGGGACATCGTCGCCAAGGGCATCACGCGGCGGATGCTGGAACAGGGCGCCGAGCACATGTACCTGGACGCCCGGCACTTCGGCGCCGAGATGTGGGAGCACCGCTTCCCGACCATCCTGGCCGCCTGCCGCGCCCACGGCATCGACCCGGTCACCGAGCCCGTCCCGGTCGCCCCGGCGGCCCACTACGCCTCCGGCGGCGTCCGTACCGACGCCCGCGGCCGGACCACCGTGCCCGGCCTGTACGCGTGCGGCGAGGTCGCCTGCACGGGCGTGCACGGCGCCAACCGGCTCGCCTCCAACTCCCTCCTCGAAGGGCTCGTCTACGCCGAGCGGATCGCCGCCGACATCGCGGCCGAACGCGCGGACGGCGGCCTCGGCGCGCGCGTGCCCGCGCCCGTGCCGGTGCCCGAGCGGCCCGCGCACCCCCTGCTCGCCCCCGAGACCCGGTTCGCCGTCCAGCGGACCATGACCGAGGGCGCGGGCGTGCTGCGCTCCGCGGAGTCCCTCGCCCGGGCCGCCGACCGGCTCCAGCGGCTGCACGCCGACGCCCGGGACGCGCTGGAGGAGAACGGCAAGACCGCCGAGCCCGGCGTGGACACCTGGGAGGCGACGAACCTGCTGTGCGTGGCCCGCGTCCTGGTCGCCGCCGCGCGACTGCGCGAGGAGACCCGCGGCTGCCACTGGCGCGAGGACCACGCCGAGCGCGACGACACCGACTGGCGGCGGCACATCGTCGTACGGCTCAATCCGGACCGGTCGCTGGCCGTACGCACCACGGACACCGCAGACTTCCCCCCTACCCGGCAATCCCAGCGCCCCCAGGAGCAGTGACAGACGTGAGCACCGACGACCTTCCCCTCGCCCCGACCGGCGGCTGCGGCGACGGCTGCGCCTGCGGCGCCGAGGGCGACGAGGAGTACCTGGAGTGCGGGCTCGATCCCGCGCTCGCCGAGCTGCTGGCCGCCGCCGGACTCGACCCCGTCGAGGTCGAGGACATCGCCAACGTCGCCATCCAGGAGGACCTGGACGGCGGTGTGGACGTGACGACGGTCTCGACCATCCCCGAGGACGCGGTGGCCACCGGCGACTTCACCGCGCGCGAGGCGGGCGTCGTGGCCGGCCTGCGGGTCGCCGAGGCCGTGCTCTCCGTGGTCTGCACGGACGAGTTCGAGGTCGAGCGGCACGTCGAGGACGGCGACCGGATCGAGGCCGGGCAGAAGCTGCTGTCGGTCACCACGCGCACGCGTGACCTGCTCACCGCCGAGCGCAGCGCGCTGAACATCCTGTGCCGGCTGTCCGGCATCGCCACCGCCACGCGCGCGTGGGCGGACGCGCTGGAGGGCACCGGGACGAAGGTCCGCGACACCCGGAAGACGACGCCGGGCCTGCGCTCGCTGGAGAAGTTCGCCGTGCGCTGCGGCGGCGGCGTCAACCACCGCATGTCGCTGTCCGACGCGGCCCTGGTGAAGGACAACCACGTGGTCGCCGCCGGCGGTGTCACGCAGGCGTTCAAGGCGGTACGGGAGACCTTCCCGGAGGTGCCGATCGAGGTCGAGGTCGACACCCTGCACCAGCTGCGCGAGGTCGTGGACGCGGGCGCCGACCTGATCCTGCTGGACAACTTCACGCCGGGCGAGTGCGAGGAGGCCGTCGGCATCGTCGCCGGCCGGGCACTGCTGGAGGCATCCGGGCGGCTGACGCTCGCGACCGCGCGCGCGTACGCCGACACGGGCGTGGACTTCCTGGCCGTCGGCGCGCTCACCCACTCCTCGCCGATCCTGGACATCGGCCTGGATCTGCGCGAAGCGGAGTAACGGCCATGCTGCTCACGATCGACGTCGGCAACACGCACACCGTCCTCGGCCTGTTCGACGGCGAGGACATCGTCGAGCACTGGCGCATCTCCACGGACGCGCGCCGCACGGCGGACGAGCTGGCGGTGCTGCTCCAGGGCCTGATGGGCATGCACCCGCTGCTCGGCGAGGAGCTGGGCGACGGCATCGACGGCATCGCGATCTGCGCGACCGTCCCGTCGGTCCTGCACGAGCTGCGCGAGGTCACCCGGCGCTACTACGGCGACGTCCCGGCCGTCCTCGTGGAGCCGGGCGTGAAGACGGGCGTGCCGATCCTCACCGACAACCCCAAGGAGGTCGGCGCCGACCGGATCATCAACGCGGTCGCGGCCGTCGAGCTGTACGGCGGCCCGGCGATCGTCGTCGACTTCGGCACGGCGACCACGTTCGACGCGGTCTCCGCGCGCGGGGAGTACGTCGGCGGGGTGATCGCGCCCGGCATCGAGATCTCCGTGGAGGCGCTCGGCGTCAAGGGCGCGCAGCTGCGCAAGATCGAGGTGGCCCGGCCGCGCAGCGTGATCGGCAAGAACACGGTCGAGGCCATGCAGGCCGGGATCGTGTTCGGGTTCGCCGGCCAGGTCGACGGGGTGGTCGAGCGGATGGCCCGGGAGCTGGCGGACGACCCGGACGACGTGACGGTGATCGCCACCGGCGGGCTCGCGCCGATGGTGCTGGGGGAGTCCTCGGTGATCGACGAGCACCAGCCGTGGCTGACGCTGATCGGGCTGCGGCTGGTGTACGAGCGGAACGTGTCGCGGCTGTGAGCGGCGGCCGGTGCCCGCAGGGGTTCCGGCCGCGCCGGTGACCCCGGACGGGGGAACCCGGGAGCGACACGCGACAAAAGAACATCCTGTTTGGTCGCTTTTGTCCGATTAGCGATAGCGTCGCCGCATGCCCACGCCATACGGATCCCGCGGCGGCATGGCGTTCGGCGCGGAGGAGCTGCGTGTGCTCCGCCTCGCCCTCGCCCTCGCCCTCCATCCCGGCCATGCCACCGCCGAGGACGTGCAGGAGTGCCTCCGGCTCGCCGAGTCGCTCGACGAGGCGGTGCGCGAGGGGGCCAGACTGCGCGCCTTCCTGGTGGCCGATCTGGGCCGATACCGGGCCGCGCTGCCGGGCACCGTCACGGGTTACCTCGCCCTCCTGGAGGAGGCGCTCGGGGCCGGGCACCGGCCGACGGCGGACGACCTCGCCGCGCTCCGGGCGCTGCGCGGCAACCCCACGGCGGCGGCGCTGCTGGACCGCTGCCGGGCGCTGGCCGAGCAGGACGTGCGGGCGCGGTTCGCGCAGGGGTCGCGGAAGGTGCCGGCGCCCGCCGTGCCCGCCGCGCGCACGCGCCTGCTGGCCCTCGCGGGCGGCGCCGGGGAGTCCGGTGGCCGGCGGGACGCCGGGCGGGCCGGAGAGCCGTCGAAGACCCCGCGCGAGCCCGCGCCGAAGCCCTCGCCCGCACCGGCGGACCAGCCCGCTCCGGAGCCGGAGGCGCCGAAGCGGCCCATCCCCACGCCGGGGGAGGTCTTTCCGCGCCGCAAGCCGGAACCGCCGGCCGAGTCCCGCAGGCTGGCCGCGGGCTGAGCCCGCACCGGCCCCACCACGAGCCGGCCACCGCCACCGCCACCGCCACCGCCGCCGTCCCGCCACCGCCGCGGCCCTGTCCGCCCCGCCCCGCCC